>JADZAS010000013.1 GCA_020852515.1 Phycisphaerales bacterium | reverse complement strand
CGGCACAAACGTCGAGCCGAGCCCGCGCAGGCTGTAGACGATGTACTGGTTGACACTGGGCGTGGCGTTGATGATCGTGAACGCGGCGTCGGAGCCGCCCACGAGGTTCTGCACCGTCAGCGCGTACGAGCCGCCGCTGAGAGAGTCGTACTTGATGAGCAGGTAGTTCTTCTCGCCGGTATTGACGTTGACGGTGCCGCCGCCGATGAGCAGGTTCTCCTGCGCATCGAGCACGAGCGAACCGATTCCGTAGCCCTCGTTCTGTGTTGGAGCGAGAACGCCGCGATCAGTTTCGATGCCAGTGCCGGAGTCGAGCACGAACAGCAGCATGTGGCCCGAGTAGGGTGCACTGAGCGACGTGCCGGCGAGGAGCACATTGCCGGCGCTGTCGGCGACGATGTCGCCGGGAATGTCCGAGCAATACAGGCAGTTGGCGCCGTAGGAATGCGACCAGAGTTGCGAGCCGGTGTCAGCGTCGAGTTTGACGGAGTAGAAGTTGTCGTTGGCGTTGCTCCGGTCGCCGTCCGGATCGACGCTCCCGGTGACGTACACGCCACCGCGCCCGTCGATGGAGAAGCCGCGCTGCGCGTTGTGGTAGTCGCGTCCGGCGTAGTTCTCCCACATGATCGCTCCGTCGCCGCCGCGCACGCGGATCGTGCCATAGCGGTCATTGCCTTCGAGGGCCAGGGCGATGCCGCATACGTAGATGTCACTATCGGTGTCGATGATCATCTCGTTGGGAAAGTCATCGCCGCCGAGGCCCCAGTGCGTTTCCCAGATCGTGGCGCCCGTGCCGGCGTTGTACTTGATGAGGACGTAGTCTGCGTGGTTGTTGGCGGCCACGCCGTCGATCATCGCTACGAGGTTGCCATCCGGCGCAAGCGCCAGTTGCTGGAGGTGATCCTGCGAAAACGGGCCGAAGGCGAGCCCGTCCCAGGTCTTCCGCCAACGCAGGTTCCCGGCCGGATTGAAACTGAGAACGTAGACGTCTGAGCCGTCGCCATTCGTGCCTCCGCCGACGTAGACGTTGCCCGCCGCATCCACGGCGATGGATTGGGCATGCTCCGCGTAGAAGGGATCGCTCGTGTACTCGATGCGCTGGAGCAGCGCGCCTGTTGCGCGGTCGTATTTGAGTGCCAGGACCTTGGCGCGACTGTCGGCCGCGGGCGTGTTCCCGCACACCCAGAGCGAGCCGTCGACTCCGATGGTGATGCCGCGCCCCTGGTCGTGCCAGTTGTAGGTGCCGTTGAACGTGCTCGTCCAGAGTTCGGCTCCGTCCGGCCCGAACGCGGTGGTGATGATGTCAACGTTGCTCGATGAGCCGCCGGTGCCGGTCATGTAGGTAACGCCGGCGCTATCGACGACCATGCCGCCAAGGCCGGCGCTGAGCGAGAAACCGATAGGCAGCCGCGAAATCCAGGCGGGTTGGAGATCGGCTTGGGCGCCGGCGGTCCAGGCGAGAAGAAGTGAAGCGGCGCAGGCGAGCGAGAATCGAGAAGTGAATCGAGCAGACATGGCATTCCTCGGTATTGGAAAAAGAAAGCGAATCGATGCGGGCCGGGCGGCACGCCACCTTGGCAACGTGCAACCGCCGTACCGGGTTCGCCGCGCTTGCCGGAAATGTCTTGAAATCAGGGCAACTTTCCCGCCGCGGTTTCGCTGCTCGCCCCGTGAAGACCTGCGGCGAGGATCTCCCGCGGTGGAGGTCGCGCGAGGATGACCAGATCTCAGCGCCCAGTGGTGAAAGGTTTGGCCAGCGGCCGGACGGTTTCGGTTCAGATGCGTGGAGCGACTACGCTTTGCGGCAACTTCCTTGCTGATCGGATCATGCCCGTGTC
This sequence comes from Phycisphaerales bacterium, assembly GCA_020852515.1. NCBI lineage: Bacteria > Pseudomonadati > Planctomycetota > Phycisphaerae > Phycisphaerales > Phycisphaerales bacterium. The sequence continues at coordinate 644,761 of JADZAS010000013.1, read as the reverse complement.
CCATGCTGCAGATGCAACGCGCCCCCCGCCTGCCGCCGCGCGGATCGACCTGTGCGGCTCTTGCTACATTCGGCCCGATCCCGGCAACGTCGGCCTTGCGGAGATGTGGTGGAGTGAGCCGCTGCTCGAGCCGCCGTGGAAAGCCGTGCAGGTTCCCGCGGCGTGGCAGCGCGACCTGGGCGTGCACTTCCACTCCTTCGCGTGGTATCGGCGCCAGGTGACGCTGCCAGAAGCGTGGAGCTGGACCCGCACACTGCTGCAGTTTGAGGCCGTGGCGACTGAGGCGACGGTGTGGGTGAACGGGCAGCGCATCGGCTCGCACTGCGGCGACTACGTGCCGTTTGAACTCGATCTTTCGAAACACGCCGCCCCCGCCGCGGCGCTGGACATTCTCATCCGCGTCGATGAAAGACCCGGCCACATCACCAAGGGCTTTCACGACATGCTCAGCCTGCACCACGGCGGCATCTGGCAGCCCTTGCGGCTCATCGGCTGCGGTGGCCTGCACGCGCGGCCGGATGGCGTGGCCGTCGTTGCCGACGCGGCGAGCGGGCAGGTGCGCTTCACCATCGAACTCGACGGCCCGGCGGCCAGCGCCGGCGCCGCTCGCGCGCGCATCGGCAGCCAGGCGATCGAGATTCCCGTCGCCGCAGGTGCGACGGAGGTTTCGGGAACGTTGCGCGTGCCCTCGCCGCGCCTGTGGTCGCCGGCTGATCCCGCGATGTATGCGCTGGAGGTCGAACTCATCGACGCCGCCAGGCAGGTCGAGTCGCATCGCGCTGCCTTTGGCTTTCGTGACCTGCACGTCGAGGGCACGCGCATCATTCTCAACGGCTCACCGCTGCACATTCGCGGCGTGCTGCACTGGGGCCACGAGCCGCAGCACATGGCGCCGGCGCCCACGCGCGAGCAAGCCCGCGAAGAGTTCGAAGTGCTGCTGGCGATGGGCTTCAACTGCGTGTGCCTGTGCATGTGGTATCCGCCGCGCTGGTACTTTGACCTTGCTGACGAGATGGGCATGCTCATCTGGCAGGAGCACCCCAACTGGCACGCGCCGATGGATGATGAGCACCTGCCCGAATACCGGCGGCTCTACGAAGCGTTCATGCGCCGCGACCGCAATCACCCGAGTGTGGTCATCGTCAGCGCGACGTGCGAGCATCCGTGTTTCCATCCGGAGCTGGCGAAGTGGTGGTGGGAGACGGCGCGGGCCATGCTGCCAGGCGCACTGCTTCAGGTGCAGACGGCCAGCTTTGCATGGGCGGACCACGAGCGCACCGACCTGCATGATGAACACACCTACGACAACAACAACCGCTGGGTGAATTACCTTGCCGATCTGCAGGACACGCTGGCGACGATGGCGATCAAGCCGTTTGTCATGGGCGAGACCATCGCGTTTTCGTCCTGGCCGGACTTCGAGGCGCTGGCGCAGCGCCTCGGCGGCGAGCGGCCGTGGTGGCTGCCCGGGATGTTCGAAAGCGGCCGGCAATCCGAGCGCGCGCTGCGGCATCGCTACGGCGCCGAGACTGTCGAACGATTCCGCATGCAGAGCGATCGGCATCACCTGCTGGGCCGCAAGTTCCAGATCGAACGGTTCCGCGAGTACCCGAATCATGGCGGAATCGTGATGAACCACCTGCGCGACGTCGCGGTGTGCATGTGCGGCTTCAAAGATGATCTCGATCGCTGGCGCTTCACGCCGGGGCAGATGCGCGGCTGGCTCGCCGATGCGCCGCTTATCCTGCGCACCCCCGAGCACCGGCGGTCGTTTGTTGCCGGTACGAGCGAACGTGTCGAGGTGCTGCTGTCGAACTTCGGCGGCGCGGCGTTCGATGGCGAGGTCATACTTTCGTTGGACGGCCGCGAAGTCGGTGCCGCGAACCTGCGCTGCCCACAGGGTGAGGTGGCGACGGCGGCGATCGACGTGCAGTGGCCGGGTGAGGCGGATCGGCCACGTCGCGTGCGCGTCGAAGCGAGGGCCCAGGGGCTGCAGCCAAACGTCTGGGATGTGTGGATAGTGCCGCCTGCTGCCGCGGCGCCGACCGGCGTTTACCGACTCGACGGCCCGCCGTTTGCCGCTGAAGACGCCCAGCCGGATGTGCTCGAACGAGGCTACTCGCGCGGCTTTGGACTGCCGGTAAAGCGATGGGTGAATCGCCTGCCCGATCCCGCGCGGCTCATGCCTGAGCTGCGGCCGTGGCGCCATGATCGACCGATTCCAACCGATGCGCAGACGATCCTCACGCACAAGCTCACCGCGCCGCTGCTGGACTTTCTGCATGCCGGCGGTCGAGTAGTGCTGCTCGCCTCAAAGACGCGCGGCGGACTCGGTACGAATTACGAGTGGCTCTTTGGTCAATGTCCGTTGGTCATCGAGGAGTCGCCGCTGTCGAAGGGCGACAGCGAGTGGATCGTCGATCTGCTCGGCATGGACCTGACGCGCACGTACGCCCGACTCATTCCCGTCGAGGGTCTTGGCCTGGTCGAGTTCATCGATCCGCTCGTGCGCTGCGTGTACACGCACGACCAGCGCCGGCCGCGCGTGTTTGACATGCTCTTTCACACGCGCGTCGGCAAGGGAGTCCTGACGGTGAGCAGTCTCGACCACAGCGACCCGGCGGGGCGGTATCTGCTTGAGCGACTGATCGGGGCGAGCCACACATCGTGCGCGAGCACACTCGACGTCAGCTATCTCCGCCGCTTGTTAGAGTGAGGGCAACTCATGATGCGTCCGGTGATCATCACCATCAGTTGGCCAGTCGATCCAATGCCATTGCGATTCTGCATTCCTGCGGCAATGCTACTCACATTTACCGGCGGCGCTGTATGGGCTGCGATCGTGGTAGTGGAGAGCACTGTTCCCCTGTCTGTTATAGCAGGCATCTCCGCGGTCCTGGCCGCGCTCTTTGTTTGGCTCGCTTTGCGTTCTCGACGGCATGCACTGAACGAAAGAGCGCGGGTCGGCATTGTGGGAGACGGCCAAGATGCCGTGTCTCGCGCCGTCGAAGACTACCTGGTGGTTCATCGGATCTTCCAACTCGGTGGTCTCGCACCTCATCGGCGGCGGTTGAATTGGTCCGAGTTCAGTCAGTGGATGGAGTCGCGTGGACTCGACTGTCCAGCAACGGTTCTTGACAGTGCGATCGCGTCCAGGCTGTCATCTGAAACTCATTTGATCGAGCATTTTCTCGAACCCGAGGACCTGGGTGCGGTTGACATGACATCAGTGCCTCTTATCGCGTCGATGGGGGCGCTGGATGATCAGCGCGGACGTCGTTGGATCGCCGGTGAGGCAACGTTGTTCGTGCAAGGATACGGAGGGGGGTTGCCGGCCATGGTAGTGACAGGACCAGCGGGAAGACTGAGATTGCCCCCCCATTTTGCAACGCCACACCTGCTCGCTGCCTTGTGGCAGCGATGGAATCATCCGCATCCGCGACCGGAGTTGTGATTGGGCGATGAATAACCAGTCCGAAGCGGGAGCGAGGTTTCCGATCTTCTCGCAGAGCGCAGTCCAAACCTCGCTGGCGCTTCGGCCTGGTGGCGTGTCGTAGTTCACTTGCGCACGATCGCCGGCAAGCCCTTGGCCGCGCGATCACGATCAATGATCGCGTGCACATCCGCGGCGGCCTTGTCGAGGGCCGCCTGCGGATCAACACCATCGCGCACGGCCGACACCAGCGCGTTGGTGATCGCGCTCTGCAGGTCCATCTGGTAGCGCGAAGCCTCGACGAACCCCGGGCGATCGCCCGTTTGAGGATCCGGCGTGATCGCGTATTCCAGCCACCGGGCCCGCAGAGGATACTGCTCGCGACTCATCGGCGGCACGCGGACCACACCATCCTCCGTCACCAGACCCGGCGTTGAGCGAAACACCTCGGACTGCACGACACTGATCCGCGCCGGCGGCGCCACGCGCAGCGCGTCCCAGTAGCGCAGCGACTGCTGCTCGCTGGTCATCCACTTGATCATCTCCCACGCCTTGCGCGGGCTTTCGCTGTGGCTGCTGATGGCCCACAGCACGCTGCCGCTGACCACGGCCCGCTCCCTGCCATGCGGCAGCGGCGCGACGGCGTAATCGAGATCCGGGTTGTCCAGTTCGAGATTTGGCGCCCGCCACGAGCCGTCGAGCAGCATCGCCAGCGAGCCGATCTTGAAGAGCTGCGCCGGGCTCGCCGCCGAGTCGGCCAAACCGATGGCCTTGATCGGCGCGTCTTCAGGAATGATGGAGACGAGATACGTCAGTGCCTCGACACCCTCGGTTGAGTTGATGATCGTCGTCGTGCCGGCCTGGTCCCAGCACGTGCCGCCGGCCTGGTGGAGGAACGCCATGAACGGCCAGGCCCAGAGGTCGAACATGATGCCGTACTGCACGGTGCGGCGGCGATCGTCCTTTGTTGTCAGCAATCGCGCGGCTCGCGCGAGATCGTCCCACGTCCACTCGCTGGTGGGATAGTCGATCGGCTCATCAGGATGTGCGTCGTTCCATGCGTCGAAGATCGTTCGGTTGTAGTAGAGGCCGTACTGCGCGTTGTCGGATGGCAGGGCGTAGATCTCGCCGCCGAGTTGCAGTTGCCGCCAGATCTGCGGGAAGTAGTCGGCGATCTCGGCTTCGCTCAGGCCGACTTGCGGATCGGTGATGAACTGGTTGAGCGGCGTGAGCATGCCCTTGTCGACGAAGGCGTGGTAGTAGTCGATGCCGACGCGCATGACATCGGCGCCGCGCTGCTGCACGTGCCAGGCGTTGTACTTTTCGACGATCTGGGTCTGGCGCTGGTAGTTGATCTTCCAGCCGGGATGGAGATCTTCGAAGCCGCGCGCGTAGCCATCGCGAAAGAGGCGGTCTTCGAAAGGCATGCCCCAGACCGCCATGGTGAGCGTCTCGCTCTGCACCGGCAGCGCCGCGGGGGGAATGAGCACCACCAGCGTGCTGATGATGATCGCGAGGATAAGGGCGATGGAGAGTTTCATTTCATTGGCGCAGTCGGAAGGCCAGCGGTTAGCACAAAGACAGAAAGTCACAAAGGCACAAAGGCATGAAGACGCAAGAGGCATCGCGGCATCAAGGCATCAAGGCGTTGAGGTGTTGAGGTGTTGGCTTGAATCGTATTTCTCTTGTGTTTCTTTGTGCCTTCGACGTCCTTGTGTTGAATGTTCGTCGTTCATTCTCGCTGCGGCATCAGCCCTTGATGCCTGTGAGTGTGATGCCTTCGACGAAGGCGCGCTGGAAGAGCAGAAACACCAGAATCAGCGGCACGGTGATAATCGTCGCCGCGGCCATCTGCACCGGCCACGAGTCGGTGTAGTACTGGCTCGACAGCGACGCCACGGCCAGCGGCAGCGTCGCCATGTCGTTGCTGTCGATCACGATCAGCGGCCAAAAGAACGAGTTCCACGAGGCGATGAACGTGAAGATCGCCAGGGCCGCCACGGCCGGCTTGATCGACGGCACGATGATGTACACGAAGATCTCAAAATCGCTGAAGCCGTCGATGCGACCGGCGTCGAGCAGGTCATCGGGCACCGAGGTGATCGCCTGCCGCATGTAGAAGATGCCGAAGGCGCTGGCGAGGAAGGGCACGATAAGCGCCTGGTAGTTGTCCACGTAGCCCAGCCAGCCGCAGATGACGTAGGCGAAGATGAACGACACCTGCACGGGCAGCATCATGACCAGCAGCAGCACGGTGAACGTGACCTTTCGGCCGGTAAAGCGCATCTTGGCCAGCGCGAAGCCCGCCAGCGCGTTGTGCACGCCGGCCAGCAGCGTCACCACGATCGCCACGACCGCGCTGTTGATGTAGTAGCGCCCGAGGTTGGCCGTCTCCCACGCCTGGCTGTAGTTGGCCCATTGCCACTGCCACGGCCAGCCCGGCGGCAGCAGCGTCGGCGTCGAACTGATCGCCTCGCCGCGCGTCTTGAGCGACGTGGCGATCATCCACGCGAAGGGAATGAGCATGGTCAGCGCGATGGCGTAGACGGCCGCATGAATGAGCCATCGGCTCAGCGCAGGTGGTCGCAGGATGGCGTGCCGCTCGCTCATGCGCCCGCCTCCGCGCCGCCCAGCGAGCGCCACTGGATGGCGGTGATGATGATGGTGAGCAGCAGGATGATCACCCCGAGGGCTGACGAGTAACCGAGCCGGTTGAGCGTGAACTCGCGGTAGAGATAGAGGTTGAGCACATCGGTCCAGCCGGTGGCGCTGGTGCCGATCATGACGAGCACGATGTCAAAGACCTGCAGCGCGCCGATCATCCCGGTGATGAGCAGGAAGAAGGTCATCGGCCGCACGCCGGGCCAGGTGATGTGCCAGAGCGTCTGCCACGACGTGGCGCCGTCCACGGCGGCGGCGTCGTACATCGAGCGAGGCACGCCGCCCAGCGCCGCGAGGTAGAGCACCACCGCAAAGCCCAGGCTGCGCCAGATCGACACGCCCATGATGGTGACCAGGCCCCACGGCCCGTGGCCGAGCCAGTCGGGCAAACCGCTGCGCTCCAGGCCGAACCACTCGAGGGCGTGGTTGAGCAGCCCGGCTGGCGAAGGGTCGAGCACCCAGCGCCAGATGAATCCGATCGCCACGATCGAGACGATGGTGGGGATGAACAGCACGGTGCGCAGCGTCGTGCGACCGCGAAACCACTCGGCGTTGAGGGCCGCGGCAATGAGAAACGCCCCGCCCGTCGTGATCGGCACCGTCACCAGCGCGAAGATGAGCGTATTGCGTAGAGCCGGAGCAAACGGGCCCGACGCGGCCAGGGCGCGGTAGTTCTCCATGCCGATGAAGCGGGGCGAGCCGCCGCCGGACCACTCGAAAAACGACAGCACGATCCCGGCGAGCGAAGGCAGCGCGACGAACAGGGCGATGATCGCCAGCGGAAAGGCAAGAAAGGCCCACGCGTTGCGCGACTGGCTGCGGTTCATCGGTTCGTTGTTGTAGCCATTGGAAAAGCCCAGGCAAGGCTGCCTGGGCTTCGAGTGGACCAAACGCGTTGCACGCGACGTTACGGAATCTGCGCCACGTTGCTCGTGTTGCACGATCCGGACTCGACGAGTTGCAGGTAGTGCCCGCAGGCGGAGGTGCCGGCCTGACCGTTGACGCTGCCCGAGCCGTTGCCGGTGCCGACGGTGTTGACTAGCCGCACGTTGCCGGCGATGCCGAGCATGGTTCCCGCACACGGGCCGCCGGGGATGATGGTGCTGCCCAGGTTATTGCCGAAGACGATTCCCTGCTGGCGGCTGGGCGTGGCGTTGCTCCAGGAAACGGTCAGCGTACCCGGGCACGCGCCGGAAATGCGCAGCGTGTAGCGCGGCTGACCGCCGCCCGCCTGGAACTCAGCGCCGAGGATGTTGGGCGCGATTCCCGGGATCGCCAGCGTCTGAAGCGCGGCACCGCTGGTGGAATACTGATAGATCCTGCCGGCGTCACCAAATGCCCCTGTCAGCCAGAGCGTGTCGTCGGCGGGATCCCAAGCGATGCCGTAGCCGCCACCGCCCTGGAGCGACACCGGGAACTCCGACAGCAGGTTGCCGTTGAGGTCGAACTGCTGCACGCGGTCACTGCCGCCGATGTTGTTGCTGATCCAGAGACTGTTGCGGCTCGAGTCATAGGTGATGCCGCTGCTTCGATTGACGGGTACGAAAAGCACCTGGAGATTCTGCCAGTCGGCGTCGCCCTGCACGACGGCAAAGTTGGTGTTGAAGTCGTTGTGGGCGATGCTCCAGTTGTGCACGCCGTCGGTCGCGCCGTCATAGAGGCTGGAGTACGATGGGTTGGTGTAGGTTCCCGAGAGCGGTGCGCCGTTGAGGTCATACTCCCGGCCGATGGCGCCTGCGTCCTGACCAATGCACTTGACGCTGCTCTGGACGACGAGGCCGGGGCCATCGGAGGTCGAGGAGCGGTTGAACTGGCGAACGATGGCGCCGTTCTGAACGACGAATGTCTGCGGCGTATCCCAACTGGTCAGGTAGAGTTCGCTGGTCTGCCCCAGCGCGGCTCCCGAGGTTGCGGCTGCGGCAAGCAACGGAATGATGAACGCTTTGCTGATTGGCCTGGTCATGTTCTTTCTTCCTCTTCTCGTTGAATGAAACTGGCCCCGGGGGTCAGCCCGGGCGCTGGTCACGCTGTAATTGTGCGCTCAGAAAGAGCGGTATCAAGGGCTGGCAAGGCAATTGCGCAAATGGCGGCGGTCGAGAGAATCGGGGAATCCGCCCCTGCGAATGGGGCTTGCAATCGGGCCCGGCTTGTGGTACATTGACGGATTAGCCTGCAGGAGCCACGTCGGCGAGCCAGCCGAGCGCGCAGCTTCGCCGCGCGGATCGTGCATCTGCAGGGGGCGATCACGGGCGGCAATCCACACCTGACCAACAAGGTTTCGGTGCGGATCCAGCCGTAGGGTTGGCCACGTCTCATCAGACACACGCAAGACCTGCGCAGGCGCGCGGGCCTTCTTTCTTTTCTGGTTCGCATCCGGCTGGTTGCCCGATAACCGGCTGTGTAGACGCGGAATTGAGGATGAGGAGCGGTGATCTCAGACTCGGACAAACCTGGCGAACGCGCGCTCCAACCCGGTTTGCTCAGCCGGAATCTCGCGGCGATTCAGCGCCGCCATCCGGCGCTGCATCGGCTCCTTGCGTCCTTTGCCGGCGCGACGTCTACCGCGCGGCCGGCACTGACAGCCGGAGGCGAGGCGACGATTGTCCAAGCCGCCGCGGGGTGCGAACCGGTTGTCCTTTCCCCGGGCGGTCAGCCGAGCGCGGCGGCTGCGGCGATCATCGACGCCCTCGCTGACGACCTCAAGCGCGGCCGGTGCCTGGCGCTGTGCGGCGTGGGAGACGGGTACGTGCTTACCCGCCTCGCAGCCGAGCCGGCTCAACTTGTGCTTGGCCAGCAGCAATGCGTTCACATCATTGAGCCGCATCCAGATGTGCTTCTCGCGACGCTGATGATTCACGACTGGACCGGCTCAACAGGGCCGATCGAGGATCCTCGCTTCCAGTGGTGGGTTGGGCGGGACTGGGCTTCGGCGCTGCATGCAGCGCTCGAAGCCGACGCCTATCTGCCGCTGCCCGAGCGGCCGGTGCAGCAGGGAGTGGCGGCGGAGGAGTCTGTCGCGGCTTTGCGCCAGATCATCGAGATGATCCAGCACGGTGAACAGCGCCTCGCCGACCGGGCCATGCGCCTCTACGCGCGAGTCGTCTGCGGTCAGATCGCGTCGATGTTCGGAGACAGTCCTCCGCGTCAGCCCCGCGTGCTGCTGCTGACGACGCGCTTCTCGACCGTCCTGCAGCATTCCACGCGTGATCTCGCGGCCGCGTTCGAGCAACTGGGCTGGGCGACGCGAATTCCAATCGAACCCACTGCCTATCACCGCAATTCGCGGCGCAATCTGCTGCGACATCTCGCGGACTTCCAGCCCGATCTCGTCGTGCAGATCGACCATCTTCGCCACGAACATCGCGGTGCATTCCCGCCCCAGTTGCCCTTCGTCTGCTGGATCCAGGACGATCTGCCCAACCTCATGAAGCGCGACGCCGGCGCGGCGATCGGCCCGCGCGACTTTGTCCTCACCACCACCGCCGCGGTCTACGAGCACGACTACGGCTATCCCGCGCGGCAGTGCATCTACATGCCCAAGGCCACGCGCCTGCCCGACCTCGACGCCATCCCGACGCGGCAAGCGGACGACGTCGTCTACGTCTCCAACGCTTCGGCGACGGCCGGCGCGCTGGCGGATGAACTCGTCGCCGAGTGCGGCAGCCAGCCCGAACTGGCCCGGCTGGTCCGCGCCTGCTGCGAGGCGATCGCGGCGTGTTACGCGCGCGGCCAGAGCCTGTGCACCGTCGGCGAAGTGGATGCGATCGTTCGCGGCTGCGCGGCGGAGATGGCACTGGACCTGGCGGGCGGCGTCGGACCGGCGCGGCTGGCGATGCGCCTGTTCGCCTCGGTCAACAACGCGCTCTATCGCCAGCAGGCAATGGGATGGGCCGCCGCGGCGTGCGCGCGGCTGGGGCTGAGCCTGGGTCTCTACGGCGCCGGCTGGGAAAATCATCCGACGCTGGGCCCCTTCGCGCGCGGGCCCGTGCAGTACGGGAGCGATCTCCAATCGCTCACGCGCAGCGCGATGATCAACCTGCAGGTCGTGCCCTACATGTTCCTGCATCAGCGGTGGCTCGACGGCATTGCCGCGGGCGGGTTCTTTCTCGTGCGAGCGCATCCGATGGACACGCTGGCGCCGAAGATTGCAACGTTCATCGAGGAGCATCTCGACGAGTCGATTGAAACAGCCGCCCAGGCCGAGGCGGCCCTGCGGGGTGAGGCGCAACAGCAGTGGCGCGAGTTGCTCGACCGCCGTCGGCGCTACGACGACCATCGCGGCACGGACCCCGTGGCGCTCTACCGCGCCCACCGGCGCGAAGGGCGCGATTACATCTACGAATCTCCCGCGGATCTCGATCAGGTTCGCTTCGCCGACGGCGGGCAACTCGATGCATTCCTCGAACGGTTCGCAGGCGATGAATCGGCGCGCCGTGCGATCGCGCAGAGGCAGCGACGCTACGTCGAGCAGCACCTGACCTATTCGGCCGGGCTCAGCCGCGTGCTGCGGCGGATCCACGCGCTGCTGCAGGAAGAAGCGGGCCGCGAGATTCCCCGGGCGAAAAGAGAGACGGCGCCATGCGCCTGAGCGTCGTCATCGTCACGTGCAACCGCCGCGCCGCTCTGCGTCACACGCTGGACCAGTTGGCTCAGAACCCGTCGCTTCCGCACGGCTCGATGGAAGTGATCGTCGTGGACAACGGCTCGACGGACGGCACGCGCCAAGAGGCGAGCCGCGATGATCTCGACATCACCTGCATCACCCGGACGCGCAACGAAGGCGTCTGGGCGCGCAACCACGCCTTCGAGGTCGCCAAAGGTCAGTACATTCTGCTCATTGATGATGACAGTTATCCGATCGGCGACGCGGCGACGCGCAGCATGGCCCATCTCGATCGCGAGCAGTGCGTCGGGGCGGTGGTGGGGCGGGTCGTGCTGCCCGATGGGCGGCTCGAGGCCAGCGCCTTGCCAACCGTGGTCGCCAACGGCGCGGTCGTGCTGCGCAAAGCGGTCATCGACGAGGTCGGCGGCTTTCCGACCGACTTCTTCCGCCAGGCCGAGGAGTACGACCTGAGTTTGCGCATCTGGAACGCGGGCTGGCGGATCGACCGCTTCGAAGACCTGATCTTTCGGCACGACAAGGTCGCCGGCAATCGGGCGTCAGCTCTCATCCATCGCCTGGACATGCGCAACAACCTCGTGGTGGTCGATCGGTATATCCCCGCGCCCTGGCGGCGGGCGATCCGAGCGGACTGGGCGCAGCGGTACACCGCGCTGGCCCGGCACGCCCGCTGTTCACTTGCAGCGCTGGCGGGGCGGGCGGGGGCGAGGTGGCAGTCGGTGCGCGATCTGCGGGACCGTCGCCAGCCGCTGAGCCCGGCCGCGTTCGAGTCTGCGTTCGGCTTCGACGGGCAGGCCCGGCGCATCGCCGAATGGGCACGGGGTCATCGCGTGCGCCGCGTCGTCATCGCCGATTGCGCCAAGAACCTGCTGGCCACCTGGCGCGGCTGCCGGGAGGCGGGTTTGACCATTCTGGCCATTGCCGATGATCACCCGGCCTTTGCCGACATCACGTATCGGGGCCTGCGCGTCGTGGATACCTCGCGCGCGGCGGCCCTGGAGCCCGACGGCGTGGTGTTGGCCAATGTCAACCCCGCACAGGTGCAGCGCCGCGCTGATGAACTCTCCGGTCGCTTCGACGGGCCGATCCTCACCCTCTGGCAGCCGCAGCTGCTCAACGCCGCGGCGGAATCCAGCCCCGATCAACCGGGTTTGTTCAGGTCCGACGCCGCGTGATCCGATAAAAGCACGGCGAGGCTGCTTTGGCCTGCGCTGATCCTGCGCCCGGACCGCGGAGAGTCGTCGATGACCCGAGTCATGCTCGTCCAGCCCTGGAACTACCACGACGAAGGCGTGCGCGATCACGACCTGTCGCGGCAGTGGCGCAACGGGCCGTATTCGCTGCTCCTGCTGGCGACGCAGTTGCGCAAGCACGGCCACGACGTGCGCATCGTGGACATGATTCGCGATCTCGTCGTCTGCCGCGGGCAGGTCGATGCCTGCCTCAACAACCTCAGGACGCAGATCCACGAGTTCAAGCCCGACATGATCGGCTTCGGGTTCTTTTCGATTCACTACTTTGAGGTGAAGAAGGCGGTCGCGGCGGCGCGGGCCGCGTGCGCGGAGATCGGTCTCAAGCCGCTGTTCATCGCCGGGGGCATTCACGCTTCGACCGAGCCGCAGAAGACGATCAGCGAACTCGGCTTCGACTACTCGTTCAAGGGCGAGGCGGACCTGGGCATCGTCGAACTCGCCGACGGGGCAGCGCCCATCACCGTGCGCGGCGTGGTGGGCAAGACCTCGCTCATGCCCTCGGCCGGCGATGAGGTCAAGCCCCTCGATGACCTGCCGTTCCCCGACTGGTCGCTGTGCGACTATCAGTTTTACGCGCACCCGACGTACGCGCGCATGAGCATCCGCAAGACGAGCAGCCTGGACATGATCATGGGACGAGGCTGCGTCTACAAATGCGCCTTCTGCGCCTACAACGCGCTCTCGGCGGTGCGCTTCTACAGCGCCGAGTATCTCGTCGAGCAGATGGAGTACATGCACAAAGAATTCGGCAACACCGCCGTGTACTTCACCGACTCGACAATCGGCAACAACCGCAAGCTCATCCGCGCCATGTGCGAACTGATGCTGCAGCGCGGCACGCACAAGCGCGTCGAGTGGTACGCCAACATCCGGCCCAACCAGGTCAGCGAAGAGTCGCTCAAACTCATGTGGGCCGCCGGCTGCCGGTACCTTTTCTATGGTTTCGAGTCCGGCAGTCAGCGCGTGCTCGATCTCATGGTCAAGAAGTGCCCGGTCGAGGCAAACTACGAAGCTGCTGAGTTGCACAACAGGTTGCAGTTTCCCTATCACGCGAGCATGCTGCTGGGATACCCCGGCGAGCGCGAGGAAGACATTGAGGCGTCGTTTGACTTTCTTCGCCGCACCCAGCCGCCGAGCATCGGCGTGAACTGGTACGTGCCGCTGCCGGGCAGCCCGGACTATGACAAGCTGCGCGCCGAGGGCGTGATCAATACGGATGATCCGCAGGAGTGGCGGCGCATCGGCGAAGTGAACAACTGCCGCGTGTATGCGGACGTGCCTGAGGAGAAGTTCCGGCAACTCTTCAAGCAGATGGAGCGGCTGGCGTACGTGGAGATCGCCCGCTCGCCGTCGCGCGCGGCGTGGGGGTGCATCAGCCCGCCGCAGAGCGAGGCGACCCAGCCGGAAGAGCGCGCGAGCCAGTCCGCCGAGGCGCTCGTCGAAGCCGCCCGTAGCCGGGCGACGTATGGCACGACGCCGGTCGAACTGAAGCAGAGTGCATAAGCCGATCAGCATGGAGGCTGATTCATGATCACCAGAGCCGATGGAGCCGTCTTTCAGGATCGCGACGCCCCGCACCGCTGGAATCCGCGCGACAAACAATCGCTCGAGGCATTGCGCAACAAGTGGCAGACGGTGCCCGCCGCAGCCGACGGGCGCGTGAGCACTGCCGACCTGGCCTCGATGACGGATTCCCAACTTATTCGCTACTGGCAGCAGCAGGTGCAGGTGAGCACGACGGGCGACAACCACTCCGTGCGCGGCTGGTACCACGAACTCTACAAAGACGTCCTCCGCGGCAAGCGCGTGCTCGACGTCGGCGCCGGCATGGGCATCGACGGCCTGACGTTCGCGCAGCACGGCGCGGAAATGACGCTGCTGGACATCGTCCCTTCCAACGTGGCCAACACGAAGCGGCTCGCACGCCTGCTGGGAGTGTCGAATTGCCAGTCATTCCTGATGGAAGACCTCGATTCGCTCAAAGCCCTGCCGCGCCACTTTGACGTCATCTGGTGCCAGGGCTCGCTCATCAACGCGCCGTTTGATTTCATTCGCGCTGAAGTGGGGGCGCTGCTCGAGCATCTGCCCATCGGCGGCCGCTGGATCGAATTGGCGTATCCGAAGCAGCGCTGGGAGCGCGAAGGACGGTTGCCGTTCGAGCAGTGGGGTGAGAAGACGGACGGCGAGGGCACGCCGTGGGTCGAGTGGTACGACATGGAGAAGTTGGCAGCCGCCCTGGCGCCGGCTCAGTTCGAAGTCGTGCTCGCGTTCGATTTCCACAACGATGATTTCAACTGGTTCGATCTCGTGCGGCGAGCGTGAGTGCAGCAGCAAGAGCGATGAAGACCGCACAAGCCAAACCACAAGCACATGGCGACGATCGTTCGAGATCGCTTGCGCCATCGCAGCCCGTCGATCGGCTGCATGAGCGTCTGCAGTTCCCGGTGGCGTTTGCTCCGACATCCCAGAGTCGAACGCGTTCCTTGCACGAGTGGCGCATGGAGGAGAATGACGAGCCGATCCTGCGGTATCTCTACCGCCACGCGCGGCCTCGCCGGCACCTTGAGTTTGGCACGTGGGAGGGGCGCAGCGCGCTGGCGTGTCTACAGGAGTGCGAGGCCACCGTGTGGACCATCAACCTGCGCGAGGGAGAGGCGGACGAGCAGGGACGCTGGGCGTACGACGCCTGGCTGGACGAATCGGGCATCGCGCGAGATGAATCGCTCGTCACCCGCACCGCGCGCAACGGCCGCACGGTCGTCCGCACCGATGCGCTCGGCGCCATCGGCCACCTCGTGCACGAAGCGGGTCTCGGCCATCGCCTGTGCCAGGTCTATTGTGACAGCCGGCAATGGGACGCTTCGAACCTTCCCGACGGCTTCTTCGACAGCGCGCTCATCGACGGCGGGCACACGGCGGAAGTCGTGACCAGCGACACGCTCAACGCGCTGCGGCTCGTCCGCTCCGGCGGCCTGCTGCTCTGGCACGATTACTGCCCCGATCCCCTGGCGCAGGAGACGTGCGCGTCGATTTGCGGCGTGGTCGAAGCGATCAGCCGACTCGCACCGGCGATCAGGCGGAATTGCAGCGACTGGTTCTGGATCGAACCGAGCTGGATCCTGCTGGCAGTGCGCAACGATCGACCGTTTGACGCAGGAGAGGTTCGATGAGCGCTGATCGGTCGAGCCCGTATCTCAGCATTGTCGCCACGGCGCGCAACGACAATCACGGTGGGGATCTGCTGCGGCGCATGCAACTGTTCGTCGATGGCCTGCTCGCGCAGTGCGAGCGCTATCGCCTGCCGAGCGAACTCATTCTCGTGGAGTGGAATCCGCCGGTGGATCGACCGCGCCTCGTAGAAGCGCTCGACTGGTCGCGGCAAAGTGCGCACACCGACGTGCGGATCATCGAGGTTCCGCCGGCGCTGCATCGAACGTACGAGCATGCCGAGCAGCTGCCGCTCTTTCAGATGATCGGCAAGAACGTCGGCATCCGCCGGGCCCGCGGCTCGTTCGTGCTGGCTACCAACATCGACATTCTCCTATCCAACGAACTCGTCGCCCACATCGCGCAGCAGCAGTTGCGCCACGATCGGATGTACCGCCTTGACCGCTGGGATGTCGATCCGAACGTGCCGGTGCACGCGAGTGTTGATGAGAGGCTGGCGTGGTGCCGAGCGCACTGCATCCGCCTCGAAGCGCGCGATGGAACGCGCGATCTGAGATCCGGGCAGTTCCACCGCATCTATTGGGAGCCGACGTGGCGCGTGCGGCTGCTCGAAGCCCTGCAGGACTGGGGCGCCGTGCCGACGGTCACGCGCAAGCGGCTGCATCTCAACGCGTGCGGTGACTTCACCCTGATGCACCGGCAGCGATGGTTCGACGTGCGCGGCTACGCCGAACTGCAGATCTATTCGATGCACCTCGATTCGGTGCTGTGCACCGCGGCTCACTTTGCCGGCGCCTGCGAACACGTCTGGCGCGATCCGCTGAGCATGTTTCACATCGAGCACGGCACGGGGTCCGGTTTCACGCCCGAAGGCCAGGCGGCGCTCGACGCGCGACTGGCCAGGGCGGGCATTCCCCAGCTCAGCCACGCCGAGTTTCACAAGTGGGCCATCGAGATGCGCCGCACGGGCAAGCCAATCATCCTCAACGACGCCAACTGGGGTCTGCTCAACGAGCGCTTGCCGGAGGTTTCGCCCGGCCGCGCCGGCGCTGCGCCCCACTCCGCCAGGTCTCTGACCGCCGCCTGAATCATGCTGACGCTGTTCTCCATTCCCAAGCCGTTCCGCGATCACATCGACGTGATTCAGCGCAACGCGATCCGATCGTGGACGCTGCTGGGAGATGATGTGCGCGTCGTGCTCTTCGGCGATGACGAGGGCACGGCCGAGGCGGCGCGCGAGTCTGGCATCGCGCATGTGCCGCGCGTGAAGCGCAACGAGTACGGCACGCCGCTGTTGGACGATCTCTTTGCGCAGGCGCGGGCCGCGGCCGACACGACGCACCTGTGCTACGTGAACGCCGACGTCATTCTGATGTCCGACTTTGCTGAGGCGGCCCGCCGGGCGATACGCGCCAAGAAGCGCCTGCTCATGGTTGGGCAGCGCACCGACTTTGACCAGCGCGATCCGATCGACTTCGACGGCGACTGGGAAGCGCCGCTGCGCCGCGCCGCAGCCGAACGCGGCGTGCTGCACCGGCCCACGGGCATTGACTACTTTCTCTATCACCGCGACATCTGGGGGCGGGTGCCGCCCTTTGCCATCGGCCGATTCTCGTGGGACAACTGGCTCATTCACCGGGCGCGACAACTGCAGGTGCCGGTGATCGACGCGACCGCCTGCGTCACCGCCGTGCACCAGAACCACGACTACGGGCACGCGCGCGGCGGCGCCAAGGGCGCCCGCAGCGGACCCGAGGCGAAGGAGAACTTCCGACTCGCCGGCGGTCGCGAACTCTCCCTGACCATCTGGGACAGCACGCACGTGCTCACGCCGGCGGGGCTCGAGCGACGCCAGTTTGATGCCGCGCTCGGCGGCGGCATCTGGTCGTACCGCCGCGCGGTGGGGTGAGTGAAACGCACCGGGGCATCGAGGCACCAAGGCATCCAGTTAGCCGCGACGCGGAGGCTCTGCGCAGCGGAGCGCTCCGGCCGAAGGCACCCGCCACTGGGACGCCAGTTTTTGCAGTCGGGGACGCCGCTTCGACGATGAAGCCGGACGGTGATGCTGCGCGCACGGATCGCGCGCGGCCACGGAACGGGAAGGACCCCTCATGCACGAACCGACCATCAACAGCATCGCGGTCATTGGGCTGGGCAAACTCGGCTCGCCGATCGCCGCCTGCCTCGCCGCCGCCGGCTACACCGTCATCGGCGTGGACACCGACCCGGCCAAGGTCGAAGCGATCAACGCCGGCCGTGCGCCCGTCAACGAAACTGATCTTGAAGCCATGATCGGCCGCAGCGGAGGCCGCCTCAGCGCGACGACGGAGATCGACCGCGCCGTGGGGCAGGCGGATGCAACACTGGTCATGGTGCCTACGCCCAGCGATCCGGATGGCCGGTTCTCACTCAAGTTTGTCCTCGGCGCGATCCGTTCGATTGGCCGGGCTCTGCGCAGCCGGCGCGGCTACCACCTCGTGAGCATCTGCTCCACCGTCATGCCCGGCGCCACCGGAGGCGAGATCCGCGAAGTGCTCGAACTCACCTCCGGCCAGCGCGTCGGCGACGCCCTGGGCCTGTGCTACAGCCCCGAGTTCATCGCGCTGGGCAGCGTCATCCGCGACTACCTCCATCCCGACATGGTGCTCATCGGGCAATCGGATCCGCGGGCCGGGGCGGCGCTCGAGCGCCTCTACCGCAGGGTGTGCCGCAACGAGCCAGTCGTGCAGCGGATGGGTTTCATCAATGCCGAACTGACCAAGATCGCGGTCAATTCGTACATCACGACCAAAATCACGTTTGCGAACATGATCGCGGGCATCTGCCAGAACCTGCCAGGTGCCGATGTGGATGTGGTGACGGGCGCGCTGGGCTGCGACAGCCGCATCGGCCGCAAATACCTCAAGGGCGCGGTGGGCTACGGCGGGCCGTGCTTCCCGCGCGACAACGTCGCTTTGGCGCGCGCTGCCGAACTGGCCGCTGCGGGGGCTGACCTGGCGCGCAGCGTCGATCAGACGAACCGGGCCGAAGTGCGCCGCCTGGCCGATCTCGTTCGCACTCACCTGACCGATTCGCAGCACACCGTTGGCGTGCTGGGCCTGTCGTACAAGCCGCACACCGAAGTCATCGAGCAGTCGCAGGGGTTGCTGCTCACGCAGATGCTCGCGGCCGAGGGTGTGCCGGTGATTGCGCACGATCCCGCGGCGCTGCCCAACGCCCGGGCGGCGCTTGGAGACGCGGTGCGCTTCGTCGATGCGCTGCACGAGTGCCTCGCCGCCGCCGACGTGCTGGTGATCGCCACGCCGTGGCCGGAGTATGCGGCGATCAATCGGGCCATGCTCGCAGGCGCGGGCCAGCGGCGCCGGATTATCGACTGCTGGCGCTGCATCAGCGACCCCACGCTGCGTGAAAGCGCCGACTACATCGCCATCGGCATCGGCCCGCGCGAACCGGGTGTGCTGCTGGACGTCAAAGTCAACGCGGCGTCACTGCAGGTGGCGTAGCTGTCCTGGCGCCGAGGTGTGAGTTCTACGCTGCCGCGGTGCGGACACCGGCGATTTTCATAGACTTGGCCACTTCGCCTTCGATCCACTCGTAGGTCTTTGCGAGGCCTTCTTCGAGGTCGATCGTCGGCTCCCAGTGGAGCACGCGGCGAAGTTTCGAGTTGTCCGAGTTGCGGCCGCGCACGCCCATCGGTCCGTCGATGTGCCTGATGCGGATGTCGATGCCCGCGATCGACGCGATGAGCAGCGCGAGGTCGTTGATGGAAATGAGCCGATCCGAGCCGAGGTTGAGCGGCTCGCCGCAGTCTGACTGCATGATGCGATAGATGCCTTCCACGCAGTCGTCGATGTAGCAGAACGATCGCGTCTGCTCGCCGTCGCCCCAGAGTTCGATTTCGTGGTTGCCGGTGAGCTTGGCAATCGCGATCTTGCGGCTCAGCGCGGCGGGGGCTTTTTCGCGGCCGCCTTCCCACGTGCCCAGCGGGCCGTAGATGTTGTGGAAGCGGGCCACGCGCGTCGGCAGGCCGTAGTCGCCGGTGTAGTGCTCGCAGAGTTTTTCGGTGGTCAACTTCTCCCAGCCGTAGGCGTCCTGCGGCTGTGCGGGGTAGGCGTGCTCTTCGGCCAGCGGCGTGACGTTCGTCTCGGTCTGGCGATACTCCGGGTAGACGCACGCGGACGAGGTGTAGAAGTAGCGCGACACGCCATTGGCCCGCGCGGCCTCGATGGTGTGCAGGTTGATGAGCAGGTTGTTGCTGAGGATTTCGGCGTGGTGGCAGGAGATGAAGCCCATGCCGCCCATGTCGGCCGCCAGCGCGTAGACCTCATCGACGTCGCGCGTGGCCTTGAGGCAGTCATCCCACCGGCGCAGGTCGCAGATCTGGAAGTCATCCGCGTCGGTACGGCTGAACTCCGGGTACTTGAGGTCGGCCCCGCGCACCCAGTGCCCCTGTTCGCGGAGGAAAGTGACGAGGTAGTGCCCGATGAAGCCGCCGGCTCCGGTAACGAGAATGCGCGTCATGTGAGGCTCCGAATCTGCAGAATCGTCTGGTGCTTGCGAGCGGGAAAGTCGTTCTCCGCCCGTGCGGTGTTATCGGCTATTGCCAGGGCGGACATGCGAATTCCATTGGCGACTTGAGCGCGCCGCGCGCGAAGCCGCAAGCGGCGGGTCTGCGAAACTGCATCCTCCGCCCGGCGCGGGCCGATAACAGACGGCAATGGCCCCGTCCGCCTCGTCTCAGAGCAAAGTCCTCAGCCTGCCCACGCTGCTGGCCCGCTGCCGCGAAGCGCGCGAACAGGGCCGGCAGATCGTCCACTGCCACGGCTGTTTCGATCTCGTCCACCCCGGGCACGTGCGGCACCTCGAGTTCGCCGCCCGGCTCGGCGACATCCTCCTCGTCACCATCTCCGGCGACGGGATGATCGACAAGGGCACCGGCCGGCCGCTGATCCCCGAACGCCTCCGCGCTGAGAATCTCGCCGCGCTCAACTGCGTCGACTGGGTCTACATCGATCCGCATCCGACCGCGCTGGAAGTGATCAACCAGGTCAAGCCCGATGTTTATCTCAAAGGGCGCGAGTACGAGAGCAACCGCGACCCGCGCTTCTTGGCTGAGCGCGAGGCCGTCGAGAGCCACGGCGGGCGCGTCGTCTTCTCGAGCGGCGACATCGTCTTCAGTTCGAGCGCGCTCATCGCAGCACTGACGAACAACCACGATCCGATCGATCGAGCCCTGGAGCAACTCAGCGAAGTCAACGACCTGCGGCCGTCGACGCTCGAAGGAATTGTGGACCAGTTCTCGGGCAAGCGCATCGTGGTCATCGGCGAGCCGATCATCGACCGCTATGTCCACTGCGAGCGGCCGGAGGTGGCGTCGGAGAGCCCGGTAATGACGCTGCGGCCGCTGCAGAGCCAGACATTCGACGGCGGGGCGGCGATCATCTGCCGGCACATCGCTTCGCTCGGCGGGCAGGCGGAACTGGTTACTGCGCTTCCGCACCGCGATGATGCGGCTGTGCTCTTCGTCGAGCGGCTCCGGGCCCAGGGCATCGCCGTGCGCAGCATCGAGAGCGATCAGAGCATCACCGAAAAGCAGCGCTACCTCGTCGGCGCGCAGAAGGTCATGAAGGTGGACCTCGGCCGGCCCATGACCATCGACGAGCGCGGCCGATCGCAGTTCGTCCGGCTCGCGCTAGAAGCGGCGACACAGGATGGCGGCGTCGATGGCGTCATCTTCGCCGACTTCGGTCAGGGGCTACTCACGCCTGCGACGCTTGACCGGCTGATTCAGCAACTGCGCCCGCGCGTGCGCATCATGGCCGGCGACGTGTCGGGCAAGCGCGCCAGCCTGCTGCGCCTGCAGCAGATGGATCTGGTGTGCCCGACGGAAGATGAACTGCGCGAAGCGATGAGCGATTTTGCCGACGGCCTGGGCGCCGTCGTGTGGCGCTGGCTTGAGCGCACGAACGTGCAGTCGGCGCTGGTGACGATGGGGGCTGAGGGCGTGATCGCGTTTTCGCGTCGCAGCGCCGGCCAGCCGCGCCTGGCTGATCTGCCCGCGCGGCTCAAGAGCGATCACATTCCCGGCCTCGGTCCCATCGGCATCGATCCGCTCGGTTGCGGCGATGCGATGCTCTCGACGGCGACGCTGGCGCTGTGCGCCGGTGGTGATCTCGTGCAGGCGGGTTATCTCGGCAGCCTCGCCGCGTCGATCGAGTCGCGGCAACTGGGCAACGTCCCCGTCGGCGCCGCGGGCCTGCGGGCCGAGTGGCAGCGCCTCGCCGCGCGGCACCTGCTCATCGCCTCGGCGGTGTAAAGCCGCGTGCGGCGTTGGGCTCAGCCGAGCCTTCTCACGCGAACGCGAACACTCTCCGCTTGGCGAACCGCAACCAGTACGAACGGTGGCTGCAGTTCGAAATCACCGGCAAGTATGAACCGCAGCGTTTCGATGGTACTTTTTGGATCGATGTGCCCCGGTCGTAGAAACACGATGCCCACGACCGGACGGAAACCTGCTACGGCGATCGTGCCGAAGTCGGCGTCATGCGTGAGCACTACGCGGTTCTCTTCGAACGCGCGCTGAAGTATGATGTCATCGCCGGCACTCCTGAGCGACTCATCGTCGAAGACCGTCAGCACATCGAAGCCGCCGTCGCGCAGGAACGCCACAACTTCGGAATGGATGTTCTCGTCTGCGAGCAGCTGAATCGTCGGAGCATCACGACGCCTTGGCGGCGGACTGAGTGACGACTTCGTTTTCCAGGAACCTCGCCGCGTAGAGCACCGCTTCGCTTACGTCATCCACGGTGAGCTGCGGGTAAGCGCGAACCACATCCTCTCGACCGGCGCCGCTCGCGATCAATTCGAGAATGAACTCGACACTGAGGCGCGTTCCACGGATGCAGGGCTTGCCGCGGAGCACGGCAGGGTCCGAGACGATTCGCGGAAAGGCTGCGGGCAAATCGACCATGGCCAATCCTAGGCCCGGCGAGTCTGGTAGCCTCCGATTCGCCGGACGCGATCCCCTGCGCAGAGCCTTTGGGTCGCGGCTAAACAGCGCGCATATCCTGACGCTTCGACAGCCCTCGCCGCGCTCGCCGCTTATCAAGGGAGAAAAGCCATGCTCGCCGACCCTCGCTACACCCGACTCGCCGACCTGCTCATCAACTTCTCGACCGACCTGCACAAGGGCGAGCACATCCTCATCGAGGCCTTCGACCTGCCCGAGGAGATGATCATCGCGTCCATCCGCGCCGCCCGGCGGCGCGGCGGGCACCCGCACGTGGCCATCCGCAACGGCCGCATCATGCGCGAACTCAACCGCACGGCCGGCGACGAACAGCTCACAACCTGGGCCGGCTACGACCGCAACCGCATGGAGAAGATGGCGGCGTATCTCGGCCTGCGAGGCTCGCAGAACGTCAGCGAAGCCTCCGACATCGACGACGACCAGATGAAGAAGGTCGGCAGGCTGTACGCCAAGCCCGTGCACTTTGAGCAGCGCGTCAACCACACGCGCTGGTGCGTGCTCCGCTGGCCCACGCCGAGCATGGCGCAACTTGCCCAGATGAGCACGGAGCAGTTTGAAGACTTCTATTTCGACGTGTGTACGCTCGACTATTCGCGCATGGAATCGGCCTGCCTGAAGCTGCGCGACCGCATGAACCGAACTGACAAGGTCCATCTCAAGGGGCCGGGCGAGACGGATCTGAAGTTCTCGATCAAGGACATTCCCGCCATTCCCTGCTGCGGCCGGCGCAACATTCCGGACGGCGAGTGCTTCACCGCGCCGGTGCGCGATAGCATCAACGGCGTCATCCAGTACAACTGCGCCACGCTCTACAACGGCCTGACGTTCGACAACATCCGCCTCACTTTCGAGAAGGGCAAGGTGGTCGACGCCAGGGCCCGCGACAAGACCGCCAAGCTGAATTCGATCCTCGACACCGATGACGGCGCGCGATACGTCGGGGAATTCGCCATCGGCTTCAACCCGTACATCATGCATCCAATGAAGGACATTCTCTTTGATGAGAAGATCTCCGGCTCGATCCACCTCACGCCCGGCCGGTGCTACGACGAAGCGAGCAACGGCAACTCGTCGGAGATCCACTGGGACATGGTGATGATCCAGCGGCCCGATTACGGCGGCGGCACGATTGCCTTCGACGGCGAGGTGATCCGCAAGGACGGCCTGTTTATCGCAGATGATCTCAAGGGGCTCAATCCCGATGCGCTCAAAGGCTGATCGCCGCCCCGGATTGATCAGGGAAACCGCCCCGTTTCGGCGCTGCATGGCCGCGCCATGCGCTGATTGAGAGGCGCCGGCGTGCGGCGATGCAAGGCGGCGGCAATCGCGGCGTTAACATTCCGGCAGATGGTGCTGCGTTGCGCGCCGGCTGCTGTGGAGTGAACGCCATGATCCGCAAACCGATTCCATTCGCCGCGATCAACCACGAGCCCGTGCATCTCGTCGCTTGCCTGCTGCTGATTGCCGCGCCGGCGCTCGGACAGACGCCGCACATCTCGTTCGAGCCGATGGTTTCGTACGAGGCCTCCAACAGCGAGCCGCGCCGCATCCAGAGCGATGACTTCAATCGCGACGGACATCTCGACGCCGTCGTGTCGATGTGGGGCACCGACAGCAGCCCGGGCCTCATCACCGTTCTCTTCGGCGATGGATCGGGCGCGCTCGTCGATAACACCGACTTCGGTAACACGCTCCACTGGTGGGGTCTGGCCTCGGGCGATTTTAATCGCGACCAGCATCGCGACATCGTCGGCACCGTCGGGGGCAACGCGGATACAGCGGTGCACGTCTATCGCGGCAGCGGCGGCGGCGCGTTCGCGTTGATGGCCAGCCTCACCGCCGGCCGCTTTCCCGTCGCTGCCGTTGCCGGAGACTGGAACGGCGATGGCATGGATGACCTCGTCATTGCCAACAACGTCACGCACGGCGCCACGGTCTTTCTCGGCCACGGCGACGGCACCTTCGAGCCCGCGGCGCACATTCCCGCCGCGGCCGGCCTGCTCGCCACTGACATGTGCAAGGGAGATTTCAACCGCGACGGCAAGGCAGATCTGGCCATCTCGCACTACTCCGGCGTGACGGTGCTGCAGGGTGACGGCGCCGGCCAGTTCACCGTGTACGCGAGCACCGGCGGCTCGGCGCTCAAACATGCCGTCGCAGCCGGCGACATCAACGGCGACGGGATCGATGACGTCGTCACGGCCGAGCAGTACAACAACCGCATCATCGTGTGCATCAGCAACGGCGTAAACGGCTTCTCGAGCAACACGCCTTACGCCACCGGCGGCACGGTGTCGGGCGTCGCGGCGACCGATCTCAACCGCGACGGGTACATCGATGTCTGCGTCGCCACCGGCGACAGCACCGGGGCGGAGGTGTTCCTCAACGCCGGCGACGGCAGCGGCGCGCTCATGCCGCGCGTCGAGTTTGCCGCCGGCCCGCAGCCGACGGGCATCGTCGCGGCGGATCTGAATGAAGATGGCTTCGACGACCTGCTCATCACCTGCCGCAACTTTGGTGACACACCCTCGATCTCCGTGCTGCTGCAGGTGCCGCAGCTGGCGCTGGCGGTGGACGCCACTTGCCCCGATGGCGGCGCGATGATGATCACCTGGTGCGGCGCCACGCCCAACGCGCAGGTCGGGCTCATCTTCGCCGCGGAACTCGGGTCATACGTCATCCGGCCCGGCAGCCCGTGCGCCGGCACAGTTCTGGGTCTGGGCGCATCGCAACTGCGCGTGGCCTATCGCGGCGCCGCCGGACCGCGCGGCACGCGGACGATTAGCGCCAGCGTCGGACCGAGCGCGTGCGGCGGCTACCTGCAGTTGTTAGACGCCGCCACGTGCACGACGAGCAGCGTGGCAACGATCCGGTGAGGCGCGGCGAATAGGTTTGTGAAGCCGAAGCGGGCGGCGCGCCGAGGCGCCGGGGTACAATCGCCCACGATGACTGAAGCGCTTGCCCGGCACACTGGCGTGGCGGCCGACGCGGCACCTGCAGCCCCGCCGCCGGTCGTCGTCGTCAAGTCCCAGTCCGGTTCCACGACGCTCGCTTACTCCAACAACCTCGTCGGCGGCATCCGCATGGCTGGCTTCGTGCTCGCCGGAATGACCGGAGGCGTGATGCTGGTGCACTGGGTGCGCGGCTCCGGCATCACTCCGAGCGTGGTTGGGATCATTGTCGCGCAGTCCGCCTTTTTTGCACTGCTCGTGATTCCCGGCATGATCCGGCGCCGCCGCCAATGGCGCGAGGATTGGCGCATTCACACCCAGACGCCGCTCGACCCTGATGATCGCTCATCCGTGGTGCGCGGGGCGCTGCTGGAAGTCGGCGGGCTGTGCCGGTACCACTGGCTCACCGGCCGCGCCGATCAGCGCTGGCGGCATCGGTTCCAGGAACTGCTGCGAAGCGCCGGCCTCCCGCCGGCGCTGGTCATTCTCCAACACGAGGTGAGCAACCCGGTCCAGGCGATTCCGCTGGACGACGCCTTTGTCGAGCCGGAGCGGATGCTCGGCGGCATGTCGCGCCGGTCTCGGCAATACTGGATCCAGGTTGTATTCGTCTTGTTCTTTCTGTGGTTGATGATCAGTAGCGCCATGCGCGGCGACTTCATCGTCACGGCCTGCCTGGCCGTCGGGGTGGCGGCGTTTGGCGTGCAACTTCTCCGAGCCCACGGCGTGCATGTTTCCGAAGCGCGGGCGCCCGTGCTGGGCATGGGTGTCTACTCCGACTGGAAGGGTCGGCGCTGGAGCATTCTCGACTCCACCGTCTACATCTACTCAATGCGCGTCGGCCTCAACGACATGGTCGCCGCCGAACTCGTCGGGCCGGAGGGGCACACGATCGTGCCGTTCCAAGGCCTCGACGATCCAGCCCTGAAGATGTTCTGGCAGCGCTGGATGCACCCGCATCCCCGGCCGGATCTGGTGTGACGGCGCGCAGCAGGATCTTCGCGCGATCGTGCAACGTGGATGGTTTCAGCGGAGTATGACACGCATGAACAATCTCGCCTCCAGCGCTCCCTCGCCTTCGCTTTTGCTCTTCCGGTTTTGCAGTGCTGTCTGCATCCTCGCAGCCGCGGCCGTGCCTGGCGGCTGCACGACCCGCACCACCAGCGTGGCGCAATACGGCGCCATGCGGCAGGTCATGCGCGAAGGACAGACCGAGCCTCGCATCCGCCTGACGGATGCCGTCGCCGCGCCGCATGCCTATGGCGTGGGCGCGCTGGAAGGCCTGACGGGCGAAGTCACGATCGTGGATGGATCGGTCTGGGTCGCCCGGGTGGCGCATGAAGGCGTGGATGTGAGCGGGCCGGCGCCGCTCGCACACGATCAGGCCACGCTTCTGACGCTGGCGCATATTGCCAGCTGGGAGTCGGTTCCAGTGACAACGACCATCGAAGGAGCCGCGCTCGAGTCGTCCATCAAAGCCGCGGCGCGCGACATGGGAATCGACACGAGCAAGCCGTTTCCGTTTGTGATCGAAGGCGATGCGATCCGCGTCGATCTGCACGTCGTCAACGGCTATTGCCCCAGCGCGGTTGATCCGGCGACGATCGACGCCCAGCCGTGGGTCTGGTCGAGCCCGGCGCCGGGGCGGGCGGTCATCGTCGGCTTCTACGCGCCCGACGCAGCCGGCGTCATGACGCACCACGCCACCGCAGTGCATCTGCACGCCGTTGTCGACATTGACGGGCGGACGGTTGCAGGGCACGTCGATGAAGCCGCTGCGGGCGCGGGCGCGGTGCTGCGCTTGCCTTCGGCTCGTTGAACGATGCGTCGTGCGGCGGCCTGCGCAATGGGCCCCCGACCTTCACTGCCGGCTCGCCCTCACCCGTTGGGCGTCGGCACGCGGAACTGCGCCAGGTCCACGCCCTTGAAGTACTCGATGGTTTTGCCGAGTCCTTCGCGCAACTGAATCTTTGGCTCCCAGCCAAGCTTGTCCTTCGCCAGATCGATCACCGGCTGACGCTGCGTCGGGTCATCCGCAGGCAGGTCCTCGTAGATGATCTTCGAGCGCGTGCCCGTCATCTCGACCACCATCTCGGCGAGTTGTTTGATGGTGAACTCGTTTGGGTTGCCGAGGTTGACCGGGCCGATGAAATCATCCGGCCCGTTCATCATGCGGATGATGCCCTCGACGAGGTCATCGACGTAGCAGAACGACCGCGTCTGGCTTCCGTCGCCGTAGATGGTGATGTCCTCGCCGGTGAGCGCCTGGCGGATGAAGTTGGACACCACGCGGCCGTCATAGGGATGCATGCGCGGCCCGTATGTATTGAAGATGCGGATGACGCGGATGTTCAGGCCGTTGGATCGGTGGTAATCGAAGCAGAGCGTTTCGGCGGCGCGCTTGCCTTCGTCGTAGCAGGCGCGCGGCCCGATGGGATTGACGTTGCCGCGATACGACTCGGGCTGCGGGTGCACCTCCGGGTCGCCGTAGACCTCGCTCGTCGAAGCGTGCAGCACCTTGGCGCGGGTGCGCTTGGCCATGCCCAGCACGTTGATGATCCCGATCACGCTGGTCTTCATTGTCTTGATCGGGTTCCACTGGTAGTGGATCGGGCTGGCCGGGCAGGCCATGTTGTAGATCTCATCGACCTCAAGCCAGATGGGGTGGGTGACGTCGTGGCGGATGAGTTCGAAGTTGGGCTTGCCCAGCAGATGGGAGATGTTGATCTTCTGGCTGGTGAAGAAGTTGTCGAGACAGATGACGTCGTGGCCCTGGGCGACGAGCCGGTCGCACAGGTGCGAGCCGAGAAACCCGGCTCCGCCGGTGATGAGAATGCGTTTCATCTTCGAGATCGACACGGTGTGGCTCCGGATGGCAGTGACGGAACGCGATTCATGCAGCCTGTGGCGCAACATTCGGCCGCGCAGATCTCAGCGAGCCCGTTCAACATCGGGCGGAAGCAGTTCGCGATTGACAACAGTAGGCGGCCGACGCCGCGATCGGGTGAGGCCGGGCCTCGACCAAGTCCCCGGCGGGACTCCCGCGAGCCGTCTTCGCCGCGCCGCCTAGGGTTCTGCTCCCACGCGGTTGAGGTCTCCGTGCGAATTGAGGTCAGGACAATAATCGACGCTCCGCGCGAAGTGTGCTTCGACCTGGCGCGCGACATCGACTTTCACCTCGCCTCGATGGGCGATACTGGTGAGCGCGCGGTCGGCGGTGTCACTTCGGGCCTCATCGGGATGGGAGAGGCCGTCACTTGGGAAGCGCGGCACTTGGGCATTCGTCAGCGCCTCACGGTGCGCATTACCGAGTTCGATCCGCCGCGGCTCTTTCGTGATCGCCAGGTTCGCGGGCCATTCCGTTCGTTCGACCACCTCCACCAGTTTGACGCCATCGAGGGCGGGACGCTCATGATCGATGTGCTCGATTTCGCTGCGCCGGTCTGGCTGATCGGGCCGGTGATTGACCGGCTGGTGCTGGCGCGGCATCTGCGGCGACTCCTCACGGGGCGCGGCGAGGCGCTGCGAATCGAGGCTCAGCGGCGGCACCACACGCAATCGGCCGGCGCCAACGTCTGATGCAGCCCCTCATCGGCGGACGGCTCGTCCGCCCGGGCCGCGCGTGCATGCGGCTCGGTTTCGCTTCGGCCACGGCTTCGCCGGTCGGCTCAGTCAATCGTCAGGCGCAGAGCCGCGATGTTCATCAGGAACACCCGCTGATCTCCCCCGAGGTTGGGCACAACTTCGGCGATGAGCACCACCCCGTCGTTCGTCCACGGGCGATCGTGCCGTTCCTGCACCAGGTCCAGGAGATCCACGGTGTGGCTCCAATGAGGCGGACTGGCGGCGGCCGGCGCTCTTTTCTGGGTCCGCATCGGCCAGATCGGTCAGTTGGACAAGTACAGTAGGCCGGGGCAGGTGGGGCCGGAGCGAACTTTCAAGCAAGTGCTCCGCCCCTCAGCGGCGGCCGCATTCGGCGTGGAAATCTGCTCGGCGGCCGTCGTGGCCAGCGTTGATCTCCTGATCAAGGAGCGGCGCACCGCGCGTCGCCCATGGGGATTTGACACCGGTTTTGCCGCCTGAAGAACTGGCGCAACATTTTACATCGCAAGACCTTGTGGAGAAAATCGCGATGATTTCCCCCCGGTTCGAGTGGGAATTCTCGGGATTGGGGATGGACAGCTCTCCGCAAATGCGTCATACTCCACGAGCGGGTGTTGCTCGTTTCAACTTTTGACGGGCGACCCTTCACTGAAGTCCACCTCAACAGAAGGGGAAGGTGCCGAATGAAGAGCCACACAGGAATGGTTGAACGCAAGTCATCAGTCGCTGAGCAAGGACGGATCCGTTGGTGCACGTTGGGAGCGACGGCAATGCTCGCCTGCGTGGGCTTTGGCCAGGTGGCCCTGGCCCAGTGCGAGCGAGTCCGCCTGCAGGCGCCCGATGGAGCCGCAGATGATCGACTGGGCAACGACATCCGGATTGAAGGCAATCGCATGGTCGTCGGAGCACAGCTCGACGATCACTCCGGGTTTGTTGACGCCGGAGCGGCGTACGTCTACGTGCGAAGCGGCAACAACTGGGTTTATGAAGACAAGTTGATCGCCAACAGCCCGCACGACGGAGATCGGTTCGGCTGGTCAGTTGACATCAGCGGCGATCTGATTGTCGTAGGCGCGCGTGATGACAGCGAGTTCGGCACGCAATCAGGAGCCGTGTACGTCTTCCGTCGCAACAACTCTGACTGGGTGCAGGAGGCCCGACTGTTCGCGGGTGATCCGGAGGAGTTTGCTCAGTTTGGTTCGTCCGTCGCCATTGACGGCGATGGGATTCTCGTGGGCGCTCCCAAGGAGAACTTGCAGCACGGAGCCGCGTATGTCTTCCGGCGAGAAGGCAACGCATGGTCTCAGGAGGCGAAGCTCGGATCAGAGTTCGGCGGTGAGGGCGGCGATCAGGTCGGCTATGCCGTGGCCCTCGATGGACACGTCGCCATGCTCGGCGCCCCCCAGGTCGAGGACCCCGGCCAGCCCGGCAACCATGGCGTGGTCTTTGTGCACCGGCGCGTCAACGGCGTGTGGACCTTTGAGCAGAAGCTCCGCTCCACAGACCTCCTGGACTTCGAAGATTTCGGCAACGCCGTCGATGTGCAAGGTGATCGCGCTCTCATCGGAAAGTGGCACGACGCCGCCAATGGTGCGAACTCCGGATCAGCGTATGTCTTTGAGTACAACGGACAGGCGTGGGTGCAAACGCAGAAGTTGTTGCCATTTGACGGCGAGGCCGAGCAACTGTTCGGCGTCGACCTGGGCCTCGATGGCGACAACCTCGTCATTGGTGCTCGCGGGGATAATGAACTGGGCACGCAGGCGGGGGCGGCGTACCTGTTCAGCCGGTCAGGTGGGGTGTGGTTGTTCAACGGTAAACTGCACGCATCCGACAGTGCCCCGGAGGACCTCTACGGCAATTCGACGGATATTTCGGCAGACGTAGTCGCCGTCGGTTCTCCCCGTCATGATTCCGGCCGGGGGATGGTGTATGTCAACGAGATCGGAGACTGCAATCCGACGTTGACCGTGGACGCCACGTGTCCGGACGGTGGACCGATCCGCGTGAGTTGGGAGAACGCCACGCCAAACAGCCAGGTGGCCATCCTCTTTGCCGTCGCGACCGGAGCTTTTGTGATTCCCAACGGCTATGCGTGCGAAGGCACGCGGCTGGGCCTTGGCTGGCAGGGCATCCACCTGGTCCATGGGACTTCATTCGGGTCGGGAGCGGATGGCAGCCGCACGCTGTTCTCGAACACGACCGCGGAGGCCTGCGGCGGTTATCTGCAGTTGCTTGATCTGGCGACCTGCCGTGTCAGCAACACCGCCCGAGTCGAATAGGACCTGCGGCACGAGTCTGTATGTACGCACAAAGTCCTGCGAGGTCAAGTTTCGGATTTACTTGAGCTCGCAGGACTTATTTTCTGCTCCGATCTGCTGCAACTACCGCAGTGTCACACGGATCGCCGCGATGTTCATCAGGAAGACGCGCTGGTCGCCGTGCAGGCCGGGAACGACGTCGGCGATGAGGACCACGCCATCATTGCTCGATGGTCCGGCGTGCCAGGAGCGAACCTGATTGACCAGCGCTTCGCTGCGGCCGAGGCTCAGCGGAGTGCCGAGTGTCAGCGGCACGCCAAACTGCTTGCTGCCTGGCGGATTGGGAATGATGTGCGGCGGCAGGTCCACCAGGCCCAATTCCGTTTGCGAGTCAAACGCTTCGTTGATGTCGGACCAACTGGTCTGCCCCGACGACGACCACGACCCCGTCATCGGATAGATGCGGATCACGCCCGTGTCGGTCTCATCCGGCTCGGTCGATTCGCGCGCAAAGCCGAAGGCGATCTGCGCCGAGATGATGTCATCGACCGACTTGCCCTGCGGCAGCAACGACTCGAGCCGCTCGATATGGAACTTGATGAGCACGCGCGATTCGCGGGCATCGCTCTGCTCGGGGTGGTAGGTGCCCAGAGTCAGCGTGGAGGTGCCCCGGTTATTCTCCTCGTCGATCCACATGACGTCCTTGACGGGGATGTCAACCTGCGTGGACAGCCGCTCGCTCATGGCGCAGGGCCAATAGTCCACGAGTTGATCGCGCATGGCGAGGTACTCGGCGCGCTCGCTCCCGTTCATGCCAGAGCGGACGAGGTTGTCGCGCTCGTCTGGATCGGCATCGAGGTCGTAGAACTCGTCGGTCGAAAGCGGGGCCAGGGCCGGCCCGCCGCCGCGCGCGATGAGTTTGTACCGGCCGTTGGTCAGCGCCACGCGGGACCGCGATGGGTCATCCGGCTGGCCGTCGAACGACATGCTCAGCGTACGAGCCGGGCCGGTGGGCGAATACCCGATGCGGTCGGCAAAGCTCCGGCTGTCGCGCGGCGCGTCGCCGCGCGCGCCCAGCGACACGTCTGCGACGTCGGCAATCGTCTCGAAGAGGTCCGAAGCGCTGACGGGGCGGTCCTCCGCCCGGCCGTCGTGCGAAACATCTTCACCGAACACGAAGAGCGGCACACGGATGCCGGGTTCGTACAGGCTGCCCTTGGCCCGCTGGCCGTGCACAGATACCGGGGGGGGCGTGCCGTTGTCGCCCATGAAGAAAACAACGGTGTTGCTGCTCTCGCGATAGCGGCCGCGACTGTCTACGACATCAAGTTCCTGAAGCAGGCGCAGCAACTCCGTGTCGAGTGCTTCAACCACGGCCCGGTAGCGGTTGCGGTCGGTGTCATTGTCGTAGTAGCGTTCACCGCTGGGCAGCAGCCGCTCATCGGTCTTCCACCACGGCCTCGGCTCGCGCCCTGAGGGGTCCTCTCGCTGGTGCGCGTCGATCGACCAGAAGAACAGGGCGTACGGATCGTCGGGACGCGCCCGATGCAGCACGGCATCCACCGCCTGATCGACCGAGAGGCTGATATGTTCGTCGCCGACTTCCAGCGGGTCGTCGAGCAGCAGCGTGTCCTCGTAGTGGTAGAACACGTCGAAGCCCTGTTCCTGCGGCAGAATGCCCACGCCCTGGTCCCAGCCGAGGTGCCATTTGTCGATCAGAATCGTGTTGTAACTCTCAGCCCGGAGGGCCTCGGCGAGGGTGGTCTCCTGAGGCTGCAGAGAAAGCGCCTGGCGAATAGATGGCGTCGTCTCCGGCCAGATCACACCGACAACACCCGTGCGAAGCGCCTCGCGGCCGCTCATCAGCGCCGCCCGGGTGGGCGAGCAGTTGGGGTAGGAGCGGGCGCTGGTGAACGACCGCCCATTGGCCGCCCACTGGGCGAGGTTGGGCGTGTGGCAGTTGAGGGCATTGTCCCAGTGCGGGCCCTCGATGGCTTCGGTGCCCACATCATCAGCCAGAATAAAGATGATGTTGGGTCGGTCCGCGAACGAAGCACCCGCTGCGACCAACAGCGATGCCGCAGCCGTGGCCTCAAATCGGCAAAAAAGCGATGTCAGACCCCACTTCATGACGCCCGTCCTTTCCATTGTTCCACCACGATCCGCTCGCCGCCAGCGCGCCCCCGACGCTGCAGGATACAGAATACGTCAGACCGGCGTGAGTGCTGCGGAGTTTCCGTTTTCTATGTCTCTTTCTGCGTTAATTCTTGCGTGCCCGGTCACCCAGCCGGCCGAGTCTGCCTGCAGCGCCAGCCTGCCAGTTCGACAGCCTTACTCGGCCGGTGCGTCCAATCTGCAGCCAGCGGCCGGGAAAGCCCCGTCGGCTCCCTGAAAAGCGGCCTTTACCCGACTTCCGCCCGGTCCCGGACTTGCTTAGATCTTTGGGGCGACGACGTCCGCCGCGCATGAGGGAGTTGCACATGAGGATGGATCGATTTACCGTGTTGGCCCAGCAGGTGCTTGCCGATGCCCAGCAACTGGCGTTGAGCATGCAGCACGCCGAACTCCGCCCGCTGCACCTGCTGGCCGCGATGCTTGAGACCGATGGCCAGAGCGGCCGGTCCATCGCCCACTCCATTATCGAACGTACGGCCGCCGACCCGGACCGGATTGCGGAGATCGCGCGCGGCGAACTGCGCCGCCTGCCGACGGTCTCGGGCGCCCAGCCTTCGGCCGCCTCGGACACCATCGCCGTGCTCAACAAGGCCGACGCCGAAGCCAAGGCGCTGGGCGACTCCTACGTCTCCACCGAGCACCTGCTGCTGGCGCTGGCCGACGTCAAGTCCGACGCCAAGGAAGTGCTCTCCGTCAACGCCGTCAAGCGCGATGTCCTGCTCAAGGCCATCAAGGCGATGCGGCAGGCCTCGGGCGTGTCCAACGTCCACGACCCTGGCGCTGAGAGCCAGTACGAAGCGCTCAAGAAGTACGCCATCGACCTCAACGAAAAGGCCCAGGAAGGCAAGCTCGATCCCGTCATCGGGCGCGACGAGGAGATCCGCCGCTGCATGCAGGTGCTCAGCCGCCGCACCAAGAACAATCCGGTGCTCATCGGCGAGCCGGGCGTGGGCAAGACGGCCATCGCAGAGGGCCTGGCCCAGCGCATCGTCAACGGCGACTGCCCCGCGTCGCTCAAGCAGTCGCGCATTGTCGCGCTCGACGTCGGCGCGCTCCTTGCCGGGGCGAAGTACCGCGGCGAGTTCGAGGAGCGCCTCAAAGCGGTCCTGCGCGAAGTTGCGGCGAGCAACGGGCAGATCATTCTCTTCATCGACGAACTGCACACCATCGTCGGCGCCGGTGCCGCCGAAGGCGCTGTCTCGGCCGGGAACATGCTCAAGCCCGCGCTGGCGCGGGGCGAACTCCGCTGCATCGGCGCCACGACTCTTGATGAGTACCGCAAGTACATCGAGAAGGATGCCGCCTTCGAGCGCCGCTTCCAGCCCGTATTCGTCGGCGAGCCGAGCCTCGAAGACACCATCGCCATCCTGCGCGGCCTCAAGTCGCGTTACGAAGCCCACCACGGCGTGCGCATCACCGACCCGGCGCTCATCTCCACGGCCACGCTCAGCCACCGTTACATCGCCGACCGCTTCCTGCCCGACAAGGCCATCGACCTGCTCGACGAAGCCTCGGCTCGCCTGCGCATCGAAAACGACTCGATGCCCAGCGAACTCGACGAACTCCGCCGCGAGATCATGCGCCTGGAAATCGAACGCGAAGCGCTCAAGCAGGAGTCCGACGAAGCCTCGCGCAAACAACTCGACGCGGTGCAGAAGGAACTGGCCGAACTGAGCGAGAAGAGTTCTTCGCTCTTCGCCCAGTGGGAAGCACAGAAGAAGGAACTCGACACCGTCAAGGCGATGAAAGAAAAGATCGAGGCCAAGCACACCGAACTCGAACAGGCCCAGCGCCTCGGCGATCTCGAGCGTGCCGCCCGCATTCAGTACGGCGAACTGCGCGAGCTTGAGAAGAACGTGCAAGTCGCCGAGGCCGAGTTGCGCAAGCGCCAGGCATCGGGCGCGATGATGGTGAGCGAAGAAGTCACGCCCGAGCACATCGCCGAGATCGTGAGCAAGTGGACGGGCATTCCCGTTTCCAAACTCGTGCAGGGCGAGAAGGAAAAACTCGTTCACATGGAGGAGTACCTCGGCCGCCGCATGGTGGGCCAGGACGAAGCGGTTCGTGCCGTGAGCGACGCCGTGCGCCGCAGCCGCGCTGGCCTGGGCGATCCGCGCCGGCCCATCGGCTCATTCCTCTTCCTCGGCCCGACGGGCGTGGGCAAGACCGAACTGTGCAAGGTCCTCGCTGAGTATCTCTTCGATACCGAAGACGCGATGGTGCGCATCGACATGAGCGAGTTCATGGAGAAGCACTCCGTGGCCCGCCTCATCGGCGCGCCGCCCGGATACGTGGGCTACGAAGAGGGCGGCCGCCTCACCGAGGCCGTGCGCCGCCGGCCGTATTGCGTCATCCTGCTCGACGAGATCGAGAAGGCGCACCCCGACGTGTACAACGTGCTGCTGCAGGTGCTCGATGATGGCCGACTGACCGACGGCCATGGCCGCACGGTGGACTTCAAGAACACCATCGTGGTAATGACGAGCAACATCGGCAGTCAGCATCTTCAGGAACTCGCCTCGCGCCAGGCTCCCGAATGGGAGATCGAGGCCGCCGTCAAGGATGAACTCAAGCGCACGCTCCGGCCGGAGCTGCTCAACCGCATCGACGAGACGATTGTCTTCCACCAACTGACCAGGGAAGAGATCAGAGAGATCGTGCACATCCAGGTCAACCTGCTCCGCAGGCGCCTGGCCGAACGCGAGATCCACGTTGAACTCACGGATGCGGCGATCGACGCGATTGCCGACCTCGGCTACGACCCGGTGTACGGCGCCCGCCCGCTCAAGCGCGTGATCCAGCAGCAGATCGAAAACGCCCTGGCGTCGCGCCTGCTCGCCGGCGAATTCGGCCCCGGCGACCAGGTCGAAATCGACTATCAGGGGCGGTCGTTCGTGTTCGCCAAGGCCGCATAGCGCGCATTCTCAAGGGCTGTGTCATCGACTCTACCGCGGCCGGCCCGGCGCGTCCGCTCCTTGTGTCGCATTCGCAACAAGTCACGCGCGGTTCATGAGTCTCGCGATGCGCAGCCGATAGCGGTGCTATGTCTACCGCCTCGCTCGCAGCCGCTCACGCCACCCAACCTGCTGCCTTGTGCTGGCAGATCGACGTTGATCCGGCTTGGCGCGCGGTCGTCATCAGCCGCGCCGGCTTCGACGAATCTGCGATCACTCCACACGACTGGCGCGATCGATTCGCGATGTATCTGCGCGACCTGCCTCATCTTGGCATCGTCGGCGCCAAGCGCATCCGCGCTGATCGCCAACTCGTGTCGATGGGTGAGTTCATCATTCATCCCAAGGGTTGTCACAGCCTTGGACACGGCCTGTCCGCTGATGCCTTCCGGTTTCCGGAAGAAGTCGATGCCATCGCCGCCGGATTGGTCGCCGTGGAGCGCGATCTATGGAACGCGGTCGGCGGACTCGACCACTCGCTGGGCGAACTCGCCCTGCTCGATCTTTCATTGCGCATTCGCAAGATAGGCCGGCGCTGCCTCTGTGTGCCCGATGTGATCGTTGAAGATCCGGCGACCCTGCCGAACCAGTCTGCACACGACGCGGAGTTCGCCCGGCGCTGGGGGTTCGATCGGCGCTCGCCCGATCTCGACGTGGTCCGGCAGCGCTACGCCGGCACTGGATTGCTATGGAATCCGCGGTGGTGGGGGGCGGCGCTTCCGTTTGAAAAGTACGACCAGCGACCGGCCCTGCACTGGAAGAGTTATGCCGAGGTCGAACCCTTCCGCCAGCGGGCCGATCACCTCGTGAAGATCATCTGCAGCCTCACGCCCACCGGCCCGGCCGTCGATCTCGGTTGCGGCGACGGGCTGTATGCCCACCTGCTCGCAAAACAGGGCGTCGAAGTCATCGGTCTGGACCCCGAGGCCAGCGCGATTGACCAGGCGCATCAGGCCACGGCGGCGCAGACGTATCCCGGCGCTCGGCCCCGCTTCGAGCGGATCAGCGCCGGCCCGCTTCCGCTGGCCGACGCCGCGGCGCAGACGCTGTTCATGCTCGACGTTATCGAGCACCTGCCCAATCCGACCGCGGTGTTGCGCGAAGCGGCGCGGATCATCAAGCCCGGCGGGCACCTTATCGTCTCGACGCCGGCGTGGCAGTTCGGCGGCTGCTCCGATCCGACCTATCACGTCACGGAATACACCATGGCCGAACTCGAACGGCAGATCGAGGCCGTCACAGTCATGCGCATCGCTAACCGCGCGCAGATCACGGGCATCTACCGCGACATCATCGCCATCGCGCGCAAATAGACTGGCGCCGGCTCAGCCATCCGCGGGAGGCGGCGAGTTGGGCTGCATCGGCTGCGCTTCGGCCGGCGGCACATCAGGCGGCGGCGACGTGGGATCGTCGTAGAGCACCCACGCTGAGTAGCGCTTGAACGGGCGATTGGCCGCCATGGTCACGACCGAGGTGAACGGATAGGGCGTGCCCGGCTTGGCGCCATCGACGCGGACCGTTGTGGTGCCGATCTGCGCCCCGGTTGCGTCGTAGAAGGCCAGCGCCACGGAGAGATTGCGCTCTTCCGTTCCGGCGTGGATGACGCTGCCCGAGACCGTCATCTCGTTGTAGAGGATTTCCTCATCGCGATCGACATACCAGAAGTCGATGAGCGGGCTGTAGCGGATTTCTTCGCGCGTTTCGGTCCGGTAGGAGTAGCCCATCTCGCCGACGAAGACGCGATCGCCCACGCGCGTGTAACCGGCCCGCCGGAGGACGTCGATGCGCTTGGCGAGCACGGTGTCTTCTTCCGAAGTGGCGCCGCTGCGCTGGCGCAGTCGCTCTTCGCGCTCCTGCTGCTGGCGGAGTTTTTCGGCCTCGCGCCGGGCCTGGGCCTCGGCGGCCTGACGGGCCCGCTCCTCGCGCTCGGCCTTTTCGCGGAAGAAGGTGTACTGCTCGTAGTTCTCGGCGTACTCCTCGTGATCGCGGATGAAGTTCTGCAGTTCATCGCGCTGCTTTTCGATGCGGGCGGTGTCGAGTTTGACTCGCGCGACTTCGGCGGCGAGGCGCTGGTTTTCGGCGACGAGCCGCTGATTCTCGGCGGCGAGCTTGGCGTTGATGTCGATGAGTTCCTCAATCGCCCGCTTGGCGGTCACCTCGACAGGCGGCGGCGGCGATTCGACCGGCTCCTGCGCGCCGGCAATGGCCGCGGCGGCCAGCGCCCCTGCGATGCTCAGCGCCAACATCCTCTTGATTCCCTGCAACGTCATGGTCGTGCTCCTCGCAGTGCGCGTTCTCGCCCAAGGCGTCCGGGCCCGCTGGACGGGCCGGCCGCTCTCCAAAGACTAGACGACTCGAAAGGCGTGGATATTCGGCTTTTTGCAGGCCGGCGGCGCTTTGGCAGAAAATGCGGCGTTACGCCTCAGCCGCCGCTCTCTTCGGGCGCCGCTTCGGGTGGGGCGGACGCCGGCTGGGATGCCTCTGCCGGCTGCGACGCCTCGGCTGGCGGCCCCATCTCCTGGTGCATGCGCGAGCGCAGTTGTCGGGCCCGGTCGATCATCGCCGCTTCGTCATCCTGCACCGGCAGCAGCGTAAAGTGCCAGTCGACCTGGCTTCGCAAGCGCACGGGCAGCAGGTCGGCTACCAGATCGGGGCCGGGCAGGTCGTAGAGCGGCGGAGAAGCCTCGGCCGGGCCCATGTAGGGCTCGTAGCCGTCCTTGATCACGCGGACGTCATAGGTGCCGTAGTGCAGAAACGCGGTCTCGCAGGGCGTGCGGCCGACTTCTTCATCGTTGACGTACACCAGCGCGCCCTCGGGTTCGGAGGTGATGCGGATGGTGCGCTCGACGCAGCCGGAAGTGAGAACGGCAGTCAGCGCCGCCATCCCCGATCGCATCAGACTCATCCACGCCGTGTGCATCGCGCAATCATACTCCCCGGGTGGTGCAGCCGCGACCGGCGCGTCCGGCGCGGCGCCGCAACCCGTTCACGCCAGTCCATAGAGCGGGCGCAGTTTGCCTTCGAGGTGCCGCATGAGCGGGTCGGCGCTGAGCGGCTTGCCCGTGATG
This sequence comes from Phycisphaerales bacterium, assembly GCA_020852515.1. NCBI lineage: Bacteria > Pseudomonadati > Planctomycetota > Phycisphaerae > Phycisphaerales > Phycisphaerales bacterium. The sequence goes on along the minus strand of JADZAS010000013.1, from coordinate 605,583 downwards.
CGCTGGCACAGTTCGCTCGCCGAGTAGCGCCGGCCGTGCTGGTGGATGTTGTCGGTGAGCCACTGCCGCAGCGGCTCGAACTCGCCCTCGCGATACATCGCGTCGAGGTCGCCGAGTTGCTCGCGCGCGGCTTCGAAGAACTGGCACGCATAGAGGTTGCCCAGCGTGTAGGTCGGGAAGTAGCCGATCAGGCCGAACGACCAGTGCACATCCTGCAGGCAGCCGTTGCTGTCCTTGTCTACTTCGATGCCGAGGTAGTCCTTGAAGCGCCTGTTCCACTCGCGCGGCACGTCCTTGCTGCTCAGTTCGCCTTTGATCAGCGCCCGCTCGAGTTCGAAGCGCAGCATGATGTGCAGGTTGTAGGTGGCTTCATCGGCCTCGACGCGGATGTAACTGGGCTGGACGATGTTCTGAGCCGCGTACACGGAATCGACCGTCTGCCCTTCCATGAGTTCAGGCATGAGGTTCTTGGCGTGCGGCAGGCACCACTCCCAGAAGGCTCGGCTGCGGCCGACGAGATTCTCCCAGCCGCGCGACTGGCTCTCGTGAATACCGAGGCTGACCGCGCTGCCGCATGGCGTGCCGAACGCCTCTTTGGGCAGGTTCTGCTCGTAGATGCCGTGGCCCGATTCGTGCATCGTCGAACTCAGCGCATCCATCACGTTGTTGGCGTGGAAGCGCGTGGTCATGCGGCAGTCGCCCGGCCCGAGTCCCGAGCAGAACGGGTGAGCCGACACATCAAGCCGGCCGTCTTCGAAGCGGAAGCCGATTCCGGAGGCGACGAAGCGCACGAACGCCTCCTGCTGGGCGCGGGGCACGTCGGTCGTGTGGATGGTGTTGTCGGGCTGCGGGCCGCTGTTGGCGATGTCATGGATCAGCGCCGTGAGCCGCGTGCGCAGCGGGGCGAAGATCTTCTCGATCTGCGCCGCGGTTGCGCCGGGCTCGTAGCCTTCGAGCAGCGCGTCGTAGGGTTCGCCGCCCTCGGGCCAGCCGTAGTACTTGGCGCTCTTGCGCGTCAAGTCGATCATCTTCTCGAGATGCGACGCAAAGATCGAGAAGTCCGATTCCTTGCGGGCCTTCTGCCACGCCTGCTGCGCCAGCGAGCGCGAGCGGCTGAGTTCCTCGACGTGTTCCTTTGGCAGTTTGCGGGCCCGGTCGAAGTCGCGCTTCCATTCGCGCACGTTGGCGAACTCGACGGAATCCTTCGGGATCTCTTCGCCGGCGCACTGCTCGAGCAGTTCGCCGACTTCCTTGCTCGTGGCGCGCTCGTGGATGAGGCCTGAAAGCAGGGCGCACTGTTCGGAGCGGAGTTTGGCTCCGCCGGAGGGCATGAGCGTCTCCTGGTCCCAGTGGACGAGTTCATCGACGCTGCCCAGCAGGGCGGTCTGCCGCTGGAGGGTGACGAGCTTTTCATAGGCTTTGCTGGCCATGGCGCAGGTTTCTCCCGATCAATAGCGATCTTCAGGGCCATTGTGTTGTACAGATCGGGATGATAGCCGTTGAGGCTGCGGCGCGCTGCTTCAGGGCCCGTCGTCGGCCGGGTCAACGGCCGGGTTGCCCGCTGGCTCTGGCGCGGCCGGCTCGGCGCCCAGTTGCCTGGCCAAAGCCTCCACTTCCGGCGCCGCCGCATCGAGCCGCTGGGCAAACGCCAGCCACGACAGCGCCTCGTCGTGATCGCCCGCGAGTTCAAAGAACCGGGCTGCGGCGACGGCGCTGCTGAGCGATTCGGGCCAGCGGTTGAGATACTCCACGTGCGTTTCGGCGGCCTTGCGCGGCATGAGCAGCATGCCCCAGCACTGGGCGATCTCATCGACCACTTCCTGCTGGTAGCGCGCCTGCTCGGGCAGAGCTGAGAGCAGCGTGATCGCGGCCTCCGGCTTGGCGCGGCGGCGGAGAATCTTCGCCTCGAGCACCTGCCAGGTCGTAAACTGCGGCGCCAGTTGGCGCGCCTTGGCCAGGTGCTGCTCGGCGAGTTCGAGTTTGTTTTCGATAAACGCGATCTGCGCCAGCCCGCCCCAGGCTTCGTGAATGTCTTTGTCGATGTCGATCACGTGCAGCAGTTCGGCTTGAGCCCTGGCGATTTCGTTCGTTTTGCGATAGAGGCTGGCGAGGTAGAGCGGCGCCTGCACATCCGTGGGCGATAGCCGCCGCGCCTGCTCAAGGTGAATGATCGCCTCGTCCATCCTGTCGAGCCGGGCCGCGATCAGCCCGGCGTTGAAGCGGATGTCGCGGCTGTCCACGCCGAGGTCGATGACCTTCGTGTAGATGGCGTACGCGTCTTCCTGCCGGCCCTGGTGCAGGCGCACCTCGGCCAGTTGCTGCCAGACCTGCGGCTCGTCGGGGAACTCCTTGGCGAGTTTTTCGAGGATCGTCGCGGCCTGCTCATCGTGCTCGGTGTTCACGTACTGCGCTGCGGCTTCGAGCCCGGCCTGAAGCGCCGCGAGGCGCTCGGTCGTCGTGGCCGCGGCCCGCTGCGGATCGTTGAGCACCGGGCGGCCCAGCAGCCACACGCCAAGACCCGAGCCCACGAGCAGCACGACGGCGAGCAGCGCGAGGGTGAAGATGGTGCGTCGATCAGAACTCATGCCAGCCTCTGATTCATCGGCCGTTTTCGGCAACTCGGCTACAATCGGCTCTTATGGGCCAATCGATGACCAACCCGGGCGAACTGGCGAAATCCTATGACCCAGCGGTCGAAGAACCCAAGGTTCGCGCCAAGTGGGATGCGGCCAAGCCCTTTCATGCCGAAGCCTCGGCCGATGTCTATGGCCCGCCGCCGTACTGCATCCTCATCCCGCCGCCCAACGTGACGGCGGCGCTGCACCTCGGCCACGCGCTCAATAACACGCTCCAGGACGTGCTCATTCGCTACCACCGCGCCCAGGGCCGGCCGACGCTGTGGATGCCCGGCACCGACCACGCCGGCATCGCCACCCAGGCCGTCATTGAAAAGCGCATCTGGGAAGACCAGGGCAAGCGCCGCAAAGACCTCGATCCCGATCTCGATAAAGCGCGCGAGAAGTTCGTCGCCATCACCCAGGCGTGGAAGGACGAGTACGAGGCGACCATCATCGAGCAACTCAAGATGATGGGCTGCTCGTGCGACTGGGAGCGCACGCGCTTCACGATGGATGAGATGTGCGCGCGTGCCGTGCGCGAAGCCTTCTTTCGCCTGTTCAAGGACGGGCTGATCTATCGCGGCAAGCGGCTGGTGAACTGGGATCCGGTGCTGCAGACCGCGGTTGCTGACGATGAGTGCTACGACGAGGAGATCGAGGGGCAGTTTTACTACCTGCGGTACCCGCTGATCGGTGAGCCGGTGAAACTGCCCGACGGCAGCCCGATCGATCACATCACCGTCGCCACCACACGGCCGGAGACGATGCTGGGCGACACGGGCGTGGCAGTGAACCCGAAAGACCCGCGTGCTGCGGCGCTCGCCGGTCGCAAAGTGAAGCTGCCGCTGGTGGGCCGCGAGATTCCGATCGTCGTCGATGATTACGTCGTGCTGCCCGTGTCGATGGGCGGCGACGAGAAGGACCCCAAGGCGCAGTTCGCGACCGGCTTCCTGAAGGTCACGCCTGCGCACGATCCCAACGACTGGGAAATCGGTCAGCGGCACAGTCTCGAAGCCGTCAACATTTTCGCCCCCGACGCCAGCGTCTCGGACAAGCACGGCTGGAGCGACATCGGCGACGCCGGGTTCCTGCTCGGACTCGACCGCTTCGATGCGCGCAAGGCGATCGTCCGGCGCTTCGAAGAGACGGGCGTGCTCGCCGAGCGCAAACCGTATCGACACAGCGTGTCGCACTCGGATCGGAGCAAGGCGATCATCGAGCCGTACTTGAGCGACCAGTGGTACGTGAAGGTGACGGATGATCGCATGCGCGGCAACGCGCTGCGCGCGATGGCGCCGGATCAGCGCAGCAACGAGAAGCGCAGCGCCGAGACGAGCCGCGACTGTCTGCAGACTCTGAGCTCATCGAAGGGTGAGGAAGCGGCGTTGGATGACCGCTCCTGGCACGGCCAGCTGCATTTCCACCCCGACCGCTACGCGAAGACGTTTGAGAACTGGCACGAGAACATCCGTGACTGGTGCATCTCGCGACAACTCTGGTGGGGGCACCGGATACCGGTGTGGACCGGTAGCCGTGACGCATCAGTCGACTTGTTTCAGACTGTTCGCCGATCCGACTCCGGAGTGTTGCTCACCAACATCAACGGGCAGGAGATTCCATTCGTTGAATCGGACGTGGATGGCAACCTGGTTCATGTTTGCGTGCTTCCAGCGGAGCACGGCTGGATCGTTCACCTGCTTGAACAGCGAGGATTCGCCCAAGACCCCGACGTCCTCGACACCTGGTTCTCCTCCGCGCTTTGGCCGCTTTCGACGATGGGTTGGCCCGACCCCGAGAGTTACGACGAAACGCGCGGCGACAACGGCGCGCCGAACCTGCTCGACTTCTTCAACCCCACCAGCGTGCTCTGCACCGCCCGCGAGATCATCACCCTCTGGGTCTCGCGCATGGCGATGTTCAACCTCTACTTCACGCAAGATACGGAGAAGGGACAGCGCCTGCCGTTCCGCGATGTCTTCATCCACGCGATGATCCAGGACGGCGAAGGCCGCAAGATGAGCAAGTCGTTGGGCAATGGCGTCGATCCGCGCGACATCATCCGCTCCAAGGGCGCCGACGCGATGCGCTTCACGCTCGTGCAGATGACCACGCAGACGCAGGATGTCCGCATGCCCGTCGAGTACGACGAGACCATCGGCGCCAACACGAGCCCGAAGTTCGAACTTGGCCGGCGGCTGTCCAACAAAATCTGGAACGCGACGCGCTTTGCCATCGGCATTCTTAGCAATTCAACGGGCGAGACGCCCGTTCCACCTTCCGGCGTGCCGACGCGCCTCATCGATCGCTGGATCCTGTCGCGGCTGGCGCGCACGCTCGACGCCGTCTCGACGGCCATGCGCCAGTATGACTTCAGCGTGTACGCCCAGCAGATGTACGATCTGTTCTGGCGCGACCTGTGCGACTGGTACCTCGAAGCGATCAAGCCGACGGTGCGGCACGACGCCACGCAGCAGCGCGTGCTGCGCACGGCTCTTGGCGCGGTGCACCGCATGTTTCACCCGATCATGCCCTTCGTCACCGAGTCGCTGCACGCGTCGATCGAAGCCCTGCCCGTCAAGCCGCTCGAAGACGTCGACCTGCGGCCAGGCGGTCTGGCGGCGACGGCCCCGTGGCCGAGTGTGCCGTCGCTCTACGTGGATGACGCCGTGGAGGCGCAGTTTGCGCGCCTGCAGGAACTGGTCACGATCATTCGCGAGGTGCGCAGCGTGCAGAAGGTTCACGACCGCCGCCAGATCACGCTGCACGTGAGCGATGACGCGACGATGGAACTGATCAGGCGGGCCGACGGCGTCGTCGAGGCGCTGGCGGGCCTGGGCAAAGTCAGTCGCGATGCTGCAGGCGCCAGAGGGGGCGTGACGTTCCTCTTCGGCAACGTCGAGCATCAGCTCACGGACCTGACCGACGCCATCGACCTCTCCGCCGAGCGCGACCGCCTGACGCGGCAACAGGCCGAGGTGCAGAAAAAGATCAAGGGCCTTGAGGGCCGCCTGGCAAACAAGGGCTACATCGAAAAGGCCCCGCCGAAACTCGTTGAAGAGACAAAGCAACAATTGGCTGAAGCGCAGGCCGAGTTGGACAGTATCATCCAGGCGCTGGAACGGCTTGGCTCCTGATCGGGGATCGGACATGGCGTCGGAGCGGATTCGAAATCAGGGGCTCGCGCTGGCGCTGGTGGGTGCACTGCTGAGTCTGGGCGTGGTCGGCGGCTGCACGAGCGGCCAGGCGGCCCGCCCCACCGTGCTCGCATCCGGCGAAGAAGACACCGGCGTCGAGACCTGGGAGTTCGCCGGCATCCCCGGCACGATCACCCGCACGCCCAATTACCGCATCCACACCACGGCCGAGAGCAACGAAATGGCGCTGCGCTTTCCCGACTTCGTCGAAGCGGCGCTGCAGCACTATCGCTCCGTCATCGTCGAACTTCCGGCGCCCGAGCGGCGGCTCGATTCGTTCGTCTTCGCCAACCGCCAGCAGTGGATCGCGTTTACCAAGCAACTCATGGGCGACCGGTCTTCGCAGTACGAGCAGATCCGCCGCGGCGGCTACTCCACGGGCGGGCGGGCGGTGTTCTGGGACATCGGCCTGTTCGACACCATGGCCATCGCCGCACACGAGGGCTGGCACCAGTACACCCAGCGGACGTTCAAGGACTCGCTGCCGGTCTGGCTCGAGGAGGGCTTGGGCACGTTCATGGAGGGGCACCGCTGGCGCGGCCGCACGCCCGAATTCCTGCCGTGGTCGAATCCCGAGCGGTTCGACCAGTTGCGCCGGGCGTACTACCGCGATCAGTTGAATCCGCTGAGCGAGTTGCTCAAGTTGCGGCCCGAAGACATGCTCGGCGGCCGCAACACCGACGTGCTCAACTACTACTCGCAGGTCTGGGCGCTCGTGCACTTCCTCAATGAAGGCGAGAAGGGCAAGTACCACGAGCGGTTGCAGACAATGCTGCTCGACGCGAGCAAGGGCCAGATCCGCCAGCGCGTCAGCGCCACCATGCGCAAGCGAGCCAGGGCGGGCGAGCACGCCGTCAGCGACGACGGCAACACCGCGCTCTTTGAGGTCTATTTCAACGACGACCTCGACGCGGTCGATCGCGAGTACCGCTCGTTTGTCGGCATGATCGTCGCCTCGGGCGCGCGCCAGCGGATGCTCCAGGGCCGCAGCCCGATCACCCCTACCGTCCGAAGCGACGGCCGATGAATGAGCACCACTACGGCGCCGGGACGGTGCTGGGTCTGCTGGCCGACAGCCACGGCCGGGCGGACACGACCCGGCTCGCCGTCGAATGCCTGCTCGAGGCCGGGGCCGAAGTGCTCATCCATCTTGGCGATGTGTGCGCCGATACGGTTCTTGACGCCCTGGCGGGGACGCCGGCGCACGTCGTGTTCGGGAATTGCGACTGGGACTGGCGGCGTCTGGGCGAGTACGGCTCTTCGCTGGGGCTGCACATCGACCACCCCTGCGGCCGGATGGTGGTGGGTGAACGAACGCTCACGTATGCCCACGGCGACGACCCTGCCCACGAGCGCCAGGCCGTCGAGGCGGGCGCTGACTACTTCTTCCACGGCCACACGCACGTTTTCCGCGATGAGCTGGCGGGTGCGACGCGGCTGATCAATCCAGGCGCACTTTTCCGCGCGGCTCGTTATACTGTGGTAAGGCTGGAGCCCTGCGCCGGACGGCTTGACGTGATCCCCGTCCAAGCCCACGCCGCGCGCCACGGATGAAAGGCTGGCCGTGTCCAACGAATCTGAGACACCCGAGGCTGCTCCGTCGCCGCGCGATGCGTACGGCCAGCGGCTGCGCATCCGCACGGCCGAGGTCGAGCGCGACCTGCCGTCGATCGTGGCGCTGTTCGAGGCCGGGCTGGACGGCGGGGACTGGATGGACAACGACACCGGCGCTGACGTGCACAACTTTCACGAGGCGTACTGCAACGACGAAGGCCGCTCGTGTTTCTGGGTGGCCGAACTCAACCTGAAGGAGCGGGCGCGCCGGGCCGAAGGGCTGATCATCGGCATGGTCGGCGTGCAGTGCGAAGACGCGAACACGGCCGTGATCCGCCGCCTGCGCGTCGAGCCGGCCCACCAGCGGCGGGGCGTGGGCACGCGGCTCATCGAGCACGCCGTGTCATTCTGTCGCGAGAAGAACTACCTCAAAGTCGTGCTCGACGCGCGCGTGACCGCCGAACGCGCCATCACGCTCTTCGAGCGGTTCAGTTTCCAGTTGAACCGCACCCGCACGGTGCGCGGCGAGCGTATTCTGGACTTCTACCTTGACCTCTACCGCGACCACGATCCCGCTCGCAACGGTCCCGGGAAGAAGTGAGGGCCGCTGGCGGACTTCGCGGTCTCGCCCCTGAATGACTGCAGCGATCGAGCCTGCTAAAAAGGAGCGGGTGCGGCGGCGCCGCAAATTCCATCGGGAGGAGATGCCATGAACGCGAGTCTGGATCGGTTTACGAAGCGCGCTGATGAAGTGCTCACCATGCTGCGCGACACGGGGCAGTACAAGCACCTCCAGATGCTCGAAGGCCCGATGGACGCGGTGACGACGATCCGCGGCTACGGCGCATGTGCCGTGTTCTGCTCGAACAACTACCTCGGCCTGGCGAACCACCCCGAGGTGGTCGCCGCCGGCGTCGAAGGGCTGAAGAAGTGGGGGGCCGGCACGGCGTCGGTGCGCTTCATCTGCGGCACCTTCACGCCTCACGAGACACTGGAAACCACCATCGCGCGCTTCCTCGGCGTCGAGGCGGCCTACACCTTCGTCTCCTGCTGGAACGCCAACGAGGCCATCTTCCCCACACTGTGCGAGCCCGGCGATCTCATCATCTCCGATGAACTCAACCACGCCTCGATCATCGACTCCATCCGACTGACCAGCGTCATCAAGAAAGGCGTGCTCAAAACCGTCTACACGCACAACACGATCGAAGCACTGCGTGAGACGCTCGCGGCGGCGAAGAAGAATCCCGAAGTAACCGGCGCCATCTGGGTCGTGACTGACGGCGTGTTTTCCATGGAGGGTGACATTGCCGATCTCGCCGCGATGCGCAAGGCGTGCGATGAGTTCGGCGCCATTCTTGTTGTTGATGACTCGCACGGCACCGGGGTCATGGGCCAGACGGGGCGCGGTACGCACGAGCACTGGGGCCTGCCGGGCAAGGCGATCGACTTCTACACCGGCACACTGGGCAAGGCCCTGGGCGGCGCCGCGGGCGGCTACGTCGCCGGCACGAAGCGCGGCATCGAACTGCTCGTGCAGCGCGGCCGGCCCACGCTGTTCTCCAACGCCCTGCCCGTCTCCGTCGCCTGCAGCGCCAACAAGGCGATTGAAGTTCTGGCCCGCGAACCCGAGCGCGTCGCGAAACTGCGCGAGAACGTCCAGTACGCGCGCAAGGGCATCAAGGCCGCGGGCTTTGACGTCCTCGACAGCCCCACGGCGATCTGCCCCATCATCGTCCACGACACCGCCAAGGCGATCGCCATGAGTAAGCGCCTGCTCGAACTGGGCGTCTTCGTCATCGGCTTCGGCTATCCGGTTGTGCCCGAGGGCCACGCCCGGCTGCGCGTGCAGATCTCCGCCGCCCACGAGCGCGAACATATCGACCGACTCATCGCGGCGTTGAAGAAGTTGTAAGAGACCACTGCGACCCGGCTCCGCGCCGCCCCGGATCGTTGCTCGGCCACATTTCCGCTCCCTACACTTCCCCGCATGAAACAGGCGACTGCGCCCGCTGCCCCGCCGGCCTCATCCTGGACCCGCCGCCATCTGCTGTCGCTTGAAGGCGTCGCGGCCGAGGAGATGCAGCAGGTTTTCGCCACGGCGGAGCGCTACCTGCCGCTGGTGATGGAGCCGGGCCGCAAGTCCGATGACCTGCTCCACCGCTGCGTCGCCAACATCTTCTTTGAAGACTCCACCCGCACGCGCAACAGTTTCACCCGCGCGGCTCAACTCCTCTCGGCTGACGTGATCCAGGTCAGCGGCGAAGGTTCGAGCACCAGCAAGGGCGAGACCGAGGTCGATACGGCGCGCAACATCGAAGCCATGGGCGTGGACGCGATCGTCGTGCGCCACTCCAGCGCGGGCGTACCCGTCAACATCGCCGACAACGTCGACTGCGGCGTGATCAACGCCGGCGACGGCCGCCACGAGCACCCCACCCAGGGCCTGCTCGACATCTTCACCCTCCAGCGCCACTTCGGGCCGGACCTCGCGGGAAGGCGCATCGCCATCGTCGGCGACATCATCAATTCACGCGTGGTGCGGTCCAACATCTTCGGCCTGCGCACGCTCGGAGCACACGTGATCGTCGTCGGCCCGCCGGCACTGGCCCCGGCGTCGCTGAGCACGCTGGGCGTGGAAGTGGCGCACGATCTCGAGACCGTGCTGCCTCAGGTGGATGTGGTGATGATGCTGCGCGTGCAGTTCGAGCGTCTCGGCGGCCAGGCGTTTGCCTCCATCCAGGAATATCGCGACGGCTACGCGCTCACCGAGCGGCGCACGCGCCTGCTCCCTGAGCATGCCGTGGTCATGCACCCCGGGCCGATCAATCGCGGCCTCGAACTCGACAGCGAAGTCGCCGACGGGCCGCGCTCGATCATCCTGCGCCAGGTGACGCACGGCGTGGCGATTCGCATGGCGGTGCTCAAACTCATCATCGCCGGCTGACGCCGCGCAGGTCTTGCGCCCCAGCGTCGCCTCGCGCGCGATGCTCGCGCTCAACTCACTCATCCGAAGCGCCGAGGAAACACGGCTACGGCATCATTGCCGAACCTCGGAGTGAACATGACCCAGACCAGCCTCCGCGCCACCGCTGTTTCCGTTCCGCGCCTGCGCAGCGATCGCAAGATCACGGCGTGCGCTGCGATCGTCCGCCACGACCACATCCTGCTCGTCCAGCAGGGGCGCGGCCCGTCGGCGGGCTGCTGGACGCTGCCCGGCGGCCGGCTGGACGCGGGCGAGACGCTTGCCCGGGCTGCGATTCGCGAGACGCTCGAAGAGACGGGGCTTGAGGTCGAGATTGACGGCTTCGTCGGCGTCTACTCATACACTGGCAATTCAGGGCGCCCGCGGGCCCGGTTCTGCTTCAGCGCCTCGATCGTCGGCGGCCGGCCGCGCTTCGACGGGCGCGAGATTCGCGATCTCCGCTGGTTCCGCTTCGAGCAGTTGCCGCTCGTGCATGAGGCACTGCTCTGGAAGCCGCACGTGCTGCGCAAGATGCTCGGCGACATCCAGCGCCGCCAGCGCCTGCCGCTCGAACTGCTGCGCGATTTTGACCGCGCGATGAAGTGCGCTGCGTGACGCGAAGCCGCAAGCGGCTCACCACCCCAGGACGTACGCGAAGATGAGCGGCGCGACGATGGTTGCGTCGGACTCGATGACGAACTTGGGCGTTTTTTCGGCGAGTTTGCCCCAGGTGATTTTTTCGTTGGGCACGGCGCCGCTGTACGAGCCGTAACTCGTCGTTGAATCGCTGATCTGGCAGAAGTAGCCCCACAGCGGCACGCCGGTGCGGCCGAGATCCTGGTGGAGCATCGGCACGACGCAGATGGGAAAGTCGCCCGCGATGCCTCCGCCGATCTGGAAGAAGCCCAGCGAGTGCTTGCCCGTCAGCTCGGTGTACCACTTCGCCAGTTCGATCATGTAGTCGATGCCGCCGCGCATCGTCGTCGAGTTCTTGATCTCGCCGGTGATGACGTGCGAGGCGAAGATGTTGCCAAGCGTCGAGTCTTCCCAGCCGGGCACGAAGACGGGCAGGTTCTTTTGCGCTGCCGCCAGCAGCCACGAATCCTTCGGGTCGATCTGGTAGTGCTCTTCGAGCGCGCCGCTGAGCAGCACCTCGAAAAAGAACTCGTGCGGGAACATCCGTCGCCCAGCCTTGTCCGACTTCAGCCAGTGATCGAGCACCGCGCCTTCAAGCCGGCGGATCGCTTCCTCTTCAGGAATGCACGTGTCGGTGACTCGATTGAGGTGCTTCTCGAGCAGCCTCTGCTCGTCGGCCGGGGTGAGCTGGCGGTAGTGGGGGATGCGGACGTAGTGCTCGTGCGCCACGAGATTGAAGATGTCCTCTTCGAGGTTGGCCCCTGTGCAGCAGATTCCGTGCACCTTGTCCTGGCGGATCATCTCCGCCAGGGACACGCCCAGTTCGGCCGTGCTCATCGCCCCGGCGAGCGTGACGAACATCCTGCCGCCGCCGTCGAGGTGCTTTCGATACGCCTCGGCTGCATCGACGAGGGCCGCGGCGTTGAAGTGGCGGTAGTGGGTTCGGATGAAATCGCTGATTGGCGTGCTGCTCATGCGAAAGGATATGTGGTCTCGGTGCGCCTGGCGAAGCAAATCACAACCGTCTGGCCGCGCCCCGAAGGCTCTGCGAAGACAAGCGCCGGCGTGCAACCGGCTCCGACTCCAACCCTACTCCAGCAGGGCCGCTTCGATCGTCAGACCCGGGCCGAACGCGATCGCCACGGCCGGCCGCGGCGCCCGGCGGCGCAACAGCTCATCGAGTATGAACAGCACCGTCGGCGAAGACATGTTGCCCAACCGCCCCAGCACATCGCGCGAGGCCTGCAGCGCCGCCGGGGGCAGGTCCAGCGCGGCCGCGAAGGCGTCAAGGATGCGCGGCCCGCCGGGATGCACCGCCCACGATCCCACGTCGCTGATCGCCAGGCCCCGCCGCGCCAGCCACTGCTCCATCCAAGGCTTCGCGCATTCGCGAATCCGCGCCGGCACATCGAGCGACAGTCGCATCTCAAAGCCGTGATCGCCGATGCTCCACGACATGCACTCGCGCGAATCCGGCACGACGACCGATGCGAAGTCGCCCATCGCGAGCGGCGACTGACCCGGGCGCGAAGGGTCATTCGACACCACCGCCGCAGCGGCGCCGTCGGCAAAGAGCGCGTTGGCCAGCAGGCGGTCGCCATCGCCGCGATACTGAAAGTGCACGCTGCACAGTTCAACGCACACCACCAGCACGACCGAGTCGGTCTGGACCCGGCAGGCATCGGCCGCGAGGCGCAGGGCGTTGATCGCCGCGTGGCATCCCATGAAGCCGATGTTGGCGCGCCTGACGCTCCGGGGAAGATCGAGCTCGTCGATGAGCGCGATGTCCACGCCAGGCGCATGCATGCCGGTGCACGAGACGGTGATCAGGTGCGTGATGCGCGCCGCGGCACAGCCGGCCTGCGCCAGCGCCGCCGCCGCGGCCTGGCCCGCCAGTCGGCTCGCCCAGAGGTCATACACGGCCAGGCGCTGGGCGGTGCTCGGCCCGAGATCTTCGTCATGGAGTCGCGGCGGGAAGAACGGCACCACGGGTTCATCCGTCTGACTGGCGCCGTGGCCGTTGCGGCGCATCGCGCTCTCCGTCTGCGCCAGCTCGGGCGCGACGACGAACTGGCGCCTCTGCACGCCGCAGTGCTCAAAAAGGCGCCGCAGGCGATCGGCTTCATCAGACGAGGCGGCGCAGCACTGCTCGGCGAGGCGCAGCGCCTCGGCTTGGTCGAGCCCGCCCGGGGGCGTGGCCAGCCCGATGCCCGTCAGGCGCGGAGTCACGTGCCGCCTCGCGCCAGCCGATTGCTGTTTCCCATCGCCGGCATCGGGGCGTGCAAGCGGTTGACAATGAACCGCGACAGTGCAGGCAGCGCCCGGCCGAGCCGCATGCAGCCCGACTGCACCAGGCGATGACGCAGCGCTTCGGCGATGACGCGGCAGCGCACCTGCCGCGCGGCGAGGAGCGCAGCGTGCGCTCGCGACCACCGCGATTCCAGGGTCTGGCTCCACGGCGCCTGGCTGCGAGCGAGAAACTCTGCGGCCAGCCCGGCGGCGGCCGACGCGCTTTCGATGGCCCAGGCGATGCCTTCACCCGTAAACGGCTCGACGAAGCCGGCTGCATCGCCGACGGCCAGCACGCGCTGCCCGGCGATGCGCCGCGGGCGCCGGGTCAGTTCAGGCGCGCCCATCCAGTGCGCTGCCGCGAGATCATCGGGAGGCGCGTGCGCGCATTGCTCGAACACTTCCAGTGCGGCCGCCGCCAGTCCGCCGCACGTGCGCACCCGCGTCGGGTCAAGCGCGCCGGCGATGGCGATACGACCGTCCTCGATTCGCGCCATCCCGACGTAGCCGCGGCTGCCCACCAGCATGCGCACCGTGCCGTGCGGCAGGTCGATACCGTGTGCTGAAACCAGGGTCGCAGCGCCCAGTCGCGAGCGGCGCCAGGGGCGACTGCGCGCGCGGGCATGTCGCGGGTCGACGTCGAAGGAGAAGCCGAGCCCTCCCGCGGCGATCACGAGTCTCGCCTTCGCATCGACATTGTTTCCATCTGCAGTCAGCCGCACGTGGCGATACGACTCTTCCGAATCGGCAGTGCTTGCGAGGCAGTGCGGCAGAAATGCTGCCCCTGCGGACAACGACTCGTCAACCAGCGCCGCGTCGAATTGCCGCCGCGACAGCACGCGCCCGGGCGGGAGCGGCGCCTCGAGGGCCTGGTCCGCCGAGCGCAGATCGAAGCGATCCATCGGCGCGGCGTGACAGCGGTCCAGCACCTGCTCAAGATCGAGCCTCGACAGTGCGGCTATGGCGGACGCGGCGACGCAGCACCCGCACGTCTTGTCGCGAGGAAACGCCGCTCGATCGACGAGCAGCACGTCAAACCCGCCGCGGGCGAGCAGCGTTGCCGTCACGCACCCGGCCGGCCCGGCGCCGATGATGATCGCATCCCAGGTCGATCGGGCTGCGTCTTCCGCCGTGATGCTTCCTTCGATCGCGCCGGGCATCATTGCTCGTCCTTCTTGCAGGTAAGCAGGAATCGAAACGGCCAGGCCCGCTGCGCCTGGGCGCCCTTCCACCCGGCCTGCCGGGCCAGTTGAGCGGCTTCATCAATCGTGAACGCGGCGCGCACCGATCGCGGCCCGTCGGCGCGCACGACGGGGCAGCGCGTGAGCGCGTGTGCTGCGATCTGCGTGAGCCACAGGCCGCACGAGCAGCGCCGCAGATCGCTGACGACCACCAGCCGCCGCGCCGCCGCGTGCATCATCTCGAGCAGTTGAATCGCCTGCGCCTCGTCGAGGTGGTGCAGGAAAAGCGAGCACATGACGACGTCGAACTCTCCCGCGGGCCATGGGTCGCGCAGCACATCGCAGCGGCGAAAATCGATCGTCTCGCCGGACGCGTCGGCGCGCTTTCGGCCGTGCGCTATGGCGTGCGCGCTGACATCGATCGCGGTGAACTGGACGTCGAGATCGGCGCCGGCGGCGCGTTCCGACAGGGCGAGGGGCACGTCTGCGGCGCCGGTGGCGATGTCGAGCACGCGGCAGGTCTCGTCGGGCATGCTTCTTGCAACGCTTCGGATCGCCGGCCAGACGATCCGCGCGCTGCCGGCCCAGCGGTTCAGTCGCGCCAGCGCCGTGAGAGCCCGATCGTGCAGCGACGGATCGAGATCCGGCTGGTCCATCCACTCCGGCTCGCGATGCCGCTGCCGCAGATTGGGCGCGAGCGTGCTCACCTCCGATGGTAGGTGAACGGCGGCGCGGCGCTCATGGGCTACGATTCAAGCGATGGCTTCCGCGGCTCCAGCCACCTCGCTTGCCGATTCCCCGGGTCCGGGTGCGTCGCTCAAGGCGCTGGCGGCAGATATCAAACTCAGCCACAGTCTTTTCGCTCTGCCCTTTGCGCTGCTCGCCGCATTCATGGCCCGGCCGGCGGGCGGCGCCTGGTCCCGCTTTGCCGGGCAGATGGCGTTGATTGTCGTCTGCATGGTCAGCGCCCGCACGTTCGCCATGCTCGCCAACCGCATCATCGATCGCGACATCGACGCGCTCAACCCGCGCACCAGCGGGCGGGCGCTGCCCAGCGGCCGCGTGGCGCTGCGCCACGCGCGCATGGCGCTGCTCTGGTCGGCGGGCGTGTTCATCGTCTGCTGCGTCGCATTCGGCTTCGTGTTTGACAACTGGTGGCCGACGGTGCTGTCAATCCCCGTGCTTGCGTGGATTGGCTCGTACGGCTGGATGAAGCGATGGACGTGGATGTGCCATGTCTTTTTGGGTTCGTCGCTGGCGATCTCGCCGCTCGCCGCCGCGCTGGCCATCGAGCCTGCGGCTCTCGCGGCCCAGCCGGCGCTGTGGTTGCTGAGTCTGAACGTGCTCTGCTGGGTGGCCGGCTTTGACGTCGTCTACGCCCTGCAGGATGTGCAGGTCGATCGGCAGCAGCGGCTGCACAGCCTGCCTAGTCGCCTCGGCGTCGGGCCGGCGCTGTGGATCAGCAGGCTGCTGCACGCAATCAGCGCCGGTTCGCTCACGGCGATCGTCGTCATTGATCCACGCTTCGGCTCGCTGTTTGCCATCGGTGTCGCCGTGGTCGTCGTGCTGCTCATCGTCGAGCACGCGGTGACGGCCGGGGGCGCGACGGGCCGCATCCAACTCGCCTTCTTCACGCTAAACGGCGTGATCAGTTGCCTCGTTGGCGCGTTGGGAATCGCCAGTGTGGTGATGCACTGACGCTCGCCTATCCTGCAACATGCCCGCGATAAACGACTGGACCATTTCCGGCTGGCGCGACCTGCCGATTTACGGCAACACGCACGTCCCAGACGTGGACTTTGCGCGCGGAGTGGTGCTGCTCGTGCACGGCTTCATGGGGTACAAGGACTACGGCCTGTTCCCGTTCGTCGCCGATCAGTTCGCCCGGGCCGGCTTTCTCGCGCACCGCTTCAATCTCACCACCTCGGGCATCACGAACAATTTCGCGACCTTCGAGCGGCCGGACCTGTTCGAACTCGGCACGTGGAACAACAACGTCATCGACATCGACGCCGTGATCGACGCCGTGCGCGACGGCACGCTGGAGGGCGCGAACCGGCCGCTGGTGCTCATGGGCCACAGCCGCGGCGGCGTCGGCGTGCTGCTTGCGGCCGGGCGACGGTATCTCGAGCATCGCGAGCCGCTGCCGGCGGCGGTCATCTCCGCCTCGGCGCCGAGCCGGCCGTGGCGATTCGCCGAGTCGCAGAGGCGCGAGATCCTCGAGCGCGGCTATCTGGCCGTCAAGAGCGGCCGCACAGGCCAGGACCTGCGCATCGGCCGGGCGTTCCTTGATGAGCAGGAGGCAGACCCGGCGGGGCACGATATCGCGCGCCACGTGCGGGCCATCGAATGCCCGCTGCTGGTCGTGCACGGCACGGCCGACCCCACCGTCCCGCCGCGCGACGCCTCGGAGATCGCCGCCATGGCGGATGACGCAGTCGAGCACCGGCTGGGACTGATCCAGGACGGCGATCACGTGTTCAACACGCCCAACCCATTCCCAATAAATGGCGAGCCATCGCCGCAACTGCGCGACTTTCTCGTCACGGTGCTGCGTTTTTGCGACGATGCGCTCGCGTCCTGAGCGGCTGCATTGAAGGTTCAGGCCGCTCTCCTACACTTGTCGTGGCATGGGCGCCTGCGCGGCGTCCGCACCAGGGGGCCTGCTGACGACGATGAAGTCGCCCAAACGATCGTTCTCGAGCGATTTCAAGGTGTTCTTCCTGCGTGGGCTGGCGATTCTGCTCCCATCCGTGCTCACCATCTGGATCGTCGTTTACGCCTACCAGTTCGTCAGCACCCGCATCGCCGAGCCGATCAACTCGGTCACGCGCCTGGCGATCATCAAGACCACGCCGCTGATCATCCGCGGGCCGGGCGACGATCCGGCCTGGGCGGCGGCTCACTATCCGGCGTGGTACCACGTTACGGATGAAGAGGTCCAGGCGGAGATCGATCGCCGCAACGTGCAGAAGCTGCCCCGGCTCGAAGGCGAGGCGCTCAAGGCGGAGGTCCGTCGCAACGACCTCAAGACGTGGTGGGACCAGCACATCTGGCTCAATGCCATCGGCCTGATCGTGGCCGTGCTGCTGTTCTATCTCGCCGGCCGCGTGTTCGGCGGGTTCGTCGGCCGGCGCATCGCCGCCCGGCTGGAGCGCATCGTCTCGAGCGTTCCCATCTTCAAGCAGGTGTACCCGTACGTCAAGCAACTCGTCGATTTCATGCTCGGCGAGACGAAGGTCGAGTTCAACCGGGTCGTCATCGTCGAGTATCCGCGCAAAGGCATCTGGTCGCTGGGTTTCCTGACCGGACCCGCGATGATCGACATGGCGCCGATGGCCCAAGCCCAGCCAGGCGAGCTCGTCACCGTCTTCATCCCGAGTTCGCCCACGCCATTTACGGGCTACACCATCACTCTGCCGCGCAGCGAGATCTGCGAACTGAACATTACCGTGGAGGAAGCGCTTCGATTCACTGTCAGCGGCGGCGTGCTGATCCCCGATCGCCAGGTGCTTGCGGTGGCGCAGGCAGCGCCGGCGAAGCGGTCGGCCGGGCCGGCCAAGGCCCCGGTCCAGACGCCTGATCAGGGCAGCCCGGCCTGAAGGGGTTCGCAAAGCAGAGACTCAACCGTGTTGACAAACCCGCTAATCCGGTGCTAAGGATTCAGACATGCAGATCACTGTGACGGGAAAGCATCTCGACGTCAGTGCCGCCATGGAGGATTACGCCTCCAAGAAGTGCGACCGGCTCACCCGCTATTACGATCGCATCCAGCAGGTGGATGTCGTCATCGACAAGCCCGGCCGCGAATTCGAGATCGAAGTCATCGCCCACGTGGACCGGCATGATCCGTTCATCGGTCGCGAGCACGGCATGGACTATCATGCCTGCCTGGACTCCGTCGTCGATAAGTTGAGCCGGCAGCTGGCGGAGTACAAGGAGATGACGCGCAACCGCAAGCATCCGGGCTGATGCGGGGCTGGGAATCGGGGTACAATCGCCAATGAAATTGCACGAGATCATGGTCGAGTCGGCTCTGGTGCCGTCTCTCGCGGCGGTCACCCGCGACGAGGTGGTGGCGGAGTTGGTGGACGCCCTGCTGGCCGCCGGCGTCGTTGAGAAAGGTCACCGCGACGAACTCATCGAGGCCATCCTCGAGCGCGAGCGGCGCGGCTCGACGGGATTCGGCAAGGGCGTCGCCGTCCCTCACGTCAAGCACGCGTCGGTCAAGCGCATGGCCGCCACGATCGGCGTGAGCAGCAAGGGCGTCGATTTCAACGCCCTCGACCGTCAGCCGGTCTACTCCGTGGTGCTGCTGCTGAGCCCGGGTGATCAGCCCGAAGATCACCTGCGGGCCATGGAGATCATCTTCCAGAACCTCAGCCAGGATACGTTCCGTCGATTCCTGCGCCAGGTTTCGAGCGTGGACGACATCATTACCCTGATTCGCGAAGCGGATAACCAGCAACTGGGCTGAGCGGCCGCGCCGAGTCAGGTGATCATCGCACGCCATCCCGAGCGGCCGGCTCGTGTCTGCCGGCCGAGATGCAGTCTCCCCCGGAGGTTTCGGCGCTTGTCCAACGCCACGGCCAAAGTGATCATCCGCAACCGGCTCGGACTCCACGCCCGTCCGGCGATGTCCTTTGTCGAAACCGCCAGCAACTTCAAGTCCGACGTCTGCGTCCGCCGCGATGCGCAAAAGGTCGATGGCAAGTCGATCATGCAGATGATGATGCTCGCCGCCACCAAAGGCACGGAATTGACCATCGAAGTGAGCGGGCAAGACTGCCGCGAGGCCCTGAAGGCGCTCATCGAACTCGTCGAGCGAGGTTTTGACGAAGAGTAAGCCGCGGAGGTGAGCGCGTGACGGGGCGAGCGGGTGAGAGGCTCTGGCCGTTGGAGGGAGCCGATGGATCCGGCCGGCTGCCTCAGGTCAGGATGTCGAAGCGTCTGTCGCTTGTTGCGAGGGAAGTGATCGGACGCGCAGCAGAACGGACAAGAGATAGAGCGTCATCACGCCCGCGAAGGCAAGTTCCTTGGTTTCGCCGATGTCGAGGAGGAACACCATGGACAGGTATGACCCCTCGGCAAACGCTCCGGACGCGTCTTCGCCAATCAACTTGGCGGGAATGTTGGAGAACACGGCGAGCAGGGAGATCGGAACCAGTCGATAGTTGGGAACGATCCAGTATTCGAGCGTCTGGCGCGCCTCGGGCCGCTCCAGGCGCTGGCGCCAAAGCAGAGGCAGGAAGACGCCTCCAATAAACGTGGCGATGAGCATGATCTGCCGGGGAATGTTGTCGAAGAGATCGACCGGCAGATCAAGATTGTGCAGATTGAACTCTTCCTGCGAGTTCAGGCTTGCGATGCTCTCGGGCGTGGCATAACCGAGATAGTGCTGTCCCCAACTGATCTCCTCACCCAGAAAGTAGTGCACGCTCAATCCGCCCAGCGCCATCGCCACGCTTGCCAGCCGGGGCAGCGAGCGACGGCGTCGCATGATCATGCAGGCGATGATGATGCCGAACACAAGCACCGCCGCGGTGCACAGTTCGACAAGCCCGAATTCGTCGGACATGATCATCTCCCAGCGTTCCAGCCCGAGCATCGGTGAGAGAAGTCGCAGCGCCACAAGAGCCAGCGGCAGGCCGAGCCAGACAACGACGGGCAGATCGTGGATCCGCGTCCGCGTCAGATCGGATTGAGCGGCAGGTCGGGGCAGTGCGGGCATATCCATCTTCGGCGCCGTCGTCATCGCAAAATCCATCCAGGGTCTTTGGGTGACAGTGCTGAGCAGCTCAGGCCAGATTGTGGGGCAATGTTACCCCTGCATCAGCCGAGACGCCGCTGCCAATTGCGATCCGTCGGGTGGTGGCGCCTGCTGGCGATCAGCCGGCGGCGCCGGCGGCGTGCGCCACGTCGCTGGGCACCTGGTCTTCGGGCACGCGCTCGATGGAAGCGCCCAGCGCCCGCAGGCGCTCTTCCATCCGCTGGTAGCCGCGGTCGAGGTGGTAGACGCGGTAGATGACGGTGCGGCCGCGGGCCGCGAGACCGGCCAGAACCAGCGAAGCCGAGGCGCGCAGATCGCTGGCCATCACAGGCGCTCCGATGAGGTGCGGCACGCCTGAAACCACCACGGTCGAACCCTGGCGGTGAAGGCTCGCGCCCATGCGGCTCAACTCCGCCACGTGCAGAAAGCGCTGCTCGTAGATGCGCTCGGTCACGATGCTGTTGCCGTCCGCCAGGCACAGCAGCGCCATCGTCTGGGCCTGCAGGTCCGTCGGGAAGCCCGGATGAGGCTGGGTCGTCACCTGCACGGGGTTGAGACGCCGGCTCGTCTCGACCATCACGCTGCAGCGGCTGGCCGGCTGAGCTGGGTCGAGGCGGGTCACCGACACGCCGATCTCCTCGAGCCGGTCGAGCACCGCGAGCAGCGCATCGAGCGGGCAGTTGTCGATGGTGACCTGGCCGTTGGTGATGGCCGAGGCGATCATGTACGTGCCGGCTTCGATGCGATCGGGCATGATGCGCATCTCGGCGGGTCCGAGTTCATCGACGCCATGAATCGTGATGCGCGGCGTGCCGGCGCCTTCGATGCGGGCGCCCATGGCGATGAGCGTGTCGGCGAGGTTGACGATCTCCGGCTCGCACGCGGCGCACTCTATTGTGGTGGTGCCCCTGGCGAGCGTGGCGGCGGACATGACGTTGGCGGTTCCGAGAACCGTCGAGCCCGCCGGCCCGCCGAGGAAGATCGTCGCGCCGGTGAGTTCCTCGGCGGTGGCGACGATGTCGCCGCCTTCGAGGTGGATATCGGCCCCGAGCGCGCGCAGGCCGCGCAGGTGCAGATCGACCGGCCGGTCACCGATGGCGCAGCCGCCGGGCATCGAGACGCGGACCTTTTTGCGGCGGGCCAGCAGCGGTCCGAGAATGCAGATGCTCGCGCGCATGGTGCGGACGATTTCGTATCGGGCGTGGCTGGCGGTCTCATCGACGACGTGGAGCCGGGTGAGGTTGCCGTCCTGCTGAACGTCGCAGCCGAGCTCGGTGAGCAATCCCCGCATGTTGCTCAGATCGCGCAGGTCGGGCACATCGCGCAGCGTGAGCGGCTGATCCGTGAGCAGCGCGGCCGCCATGATCGGCAGGGTCGCGTTCTTGGACCCGCTGACCGTCAGTCGCCCCTTGAGGCGTCGCCCGCCTTCGATGACAAAGGTATCCATAATCGCCCCGCTCAGTTCGCCTGGCCGTGCACATCCTATCGCGTCCGAACGCCATTGCATCGTCCGGGAGGCCTCTGCGGCTGCAGGAATCGCGGGAAGTTTCGCCAGGCGGCACAGGCGTTACGGCTTCACGCCATTCGCCGGCTTTCTGATCTTCACGCCCGGCAAGGCGCGGCAATGAATTGTACATTGGAGGGTGTTGGATTGAGAAGGCCTTGTCAAAGCCTTGCAGTCTGATCTGTTGATGGAAGGAAGCAATGATGAAACGCAACCAAGCCTTGTTCGCGATCGTGGGAATGGGCCTTCTCGCGCCAACGGGCGCACTGCTGGCGCAAGAAGGTCCGCCGGAGACGCTCGAACTGTCCGGCGTCGTCCGCGACTTCATCGAGCGCACCAAGAACGGCGGCCATCCCGACTTCGAAGCGGTGCCCGCAGGCGGCTACGGCCACTACATGGGCAACATCTCATCGGTGCTCGATGAAGAGCGTAAGCCCGTCTTTGTTGGCGGCGGCCACAAGGTGCTCAGCCAGTGGCGCAACGCGGCCGGCCAGGCCATCCTGCCCGCGCTCTACGACCATTCGATGGGCGACACCGCCGGCAGCCTCGGTTCGGCCGTAGACAAGGGCGGCATCACGTCCGCCGAATCCTTCGCCCAGTGGTACCGCGACGTGCCGGGCCTGAATCTCAGCCAGCCCATCACCGTCACCCTGACCAAGTCGGGCGGCACGGAAGAGATGCCCATCTACACCTATCAGAACACTTCGTTCTTCCCGATCGACCACCAGCTGTACGGCAACTCGGGCGGCTCGCCGGACCACAACTTCCACTTCACCATGGAGCTGCACACAAAGTTCACCTACAAGGAAGGCGCCGGCCAGGTGTTCTCCTTCTACGGCGACGACGACGTGTGGGTGTTCATCAATGGCGAACTTGTCATTGACATCGGCGGCGTCCACGGCAAGGTCAACCAGGTGGTCGAACTCGATCGTCTCGACCTGACCGACGGCCAGGCCTGCACTCTGGACTTCTTCTTCGCCGAACGCCACCGCACCGAGTCGAACTTCCGGATTGATACGAGCCTCCAACTCGAATCGGACACCATGCCGACCGTCAGCGCTCTGTACGACTGATGCACAGCGATCGCGGCCTGTCCATGCGGGCCGGTTGTTGGAGGATCGACACTCGCGGCGCCCCGACCCCCGTTCGGGGCGCCGTTCGTTTTCTGCGCCGCTACGGCCGCGGATCGGTCTCGCCGGCAAACAGCGGCGTGCTCAGGTAGCGCTCGCCGAAACTGCATGCAATCGTCACGATCTTCCGGCCGCGATACTCAGGACGCGCGGCCACGCGCAGCGCTGCGCACACGTTGGCGCCGGTGCTGATGCCGCCCAGAATGCCCTCGTGCCGCGCCAGCCGCCGACTCCACTCGAACGCCTCGTCGTTGGTCACCGTGACGGTCTCGTTGAGAAGCGTCGTGTCGAGGTTCCGCGGGATGAATCCGGCCCCGATGCCCTGGATCTTGTGCAGGCCCGGCTTGCCGCCCGAGATCACCGGCGAGTCCGCCGGCTCCACGGCGATCGCCTTGAAGTCCGCATTGTGCCGGCGGATGAAACGCGTCACGCCCGTGATGGTCCCGCCCGTTCCCACGCCGGCCACGATGGCGTCGATGTCGCGGCCGGAATCCTCCCAGATCTCCGGCCCCGTCGTCATCTCGTGAATTGCCGGGTTGGCCGGATTGTCAAACTGCTGAGGCATGAACGCATTGGAGTCGGCGGCGACAAGATCGCGGGCCCGCTCAATGGCGCCGCCCATGCCCTGGGCCGCCGGCGTGAGCACGATGGTCGCTCCCAGGTGCCGCAGCATCGCGCGTCGTTCGAGGCTCATCGACTCGGGCATCGTCAGCGTCAGCCGGTAGCCGCGGGCGGCACAGACGAACGCGAGGGCGATGCCGGTGTTGCCGCTGGTGGGTTCGATGATGTGCGTCTGGGCATTGATTCGACCATCGCGCTCGCCCGCTTCGATCATCGCCAGACCGATGCGGTCTTTTACGCTCGCCAGCGGGTTGAGGAACTCGAGTTTGAGATACACCGTCGCACCGCCTTCGGGCGCCAGGTGGTTCAGGCGGATCATTGGCGTATTGCCGATCACGCCGAGGATCGAGTCATAGGTTTGCTCGCGCAGCACGTGGGTGCGATCGACGGCACTGGTCATTTCGGTTCCTTCCGCCGCAGGTTCGGACAAAGCGAAACGGTACACCGGCGGCGGGGCGGGTGCCAGCGACCGCCTGCAGGCGGCGATCCAGGTGGGAGGCGGTTGGAATGTAAATCAGAACCCGCTCTTGAGCGCGCTGAGCAGCGTGGCGATGATCACAGCCGCGTCGAGAACCGGCCCGCGCGCCTGCGCGTAGGCGAGGTCATATTCGACGTGATCGTGGATCGGCGCGTTGCGATGCGGGCTGATCTGCCAAAGGCCGGTCACGCCGGCGGGAACGAGCAGGCGCTGGCGCTGATGCGGCGTGTAGCGCGAGCAGATGAAGGGCATTTCGGGCCGCGGACCGACCAGCCGCATGTCGCCCCGCAGCACGTTGATGAGTTGGGGCAGTTCGTCGATGCTCAGTTTGCGGATGATGCGGCCGACGCGGGTGACGCGGGCGTCGGCGCTGGTCGTCGGGCTCTCGCCGTAGCGTGGCGCATCGACTCGCATGGAGCGGAACTTGTAGAGCGTGAAGCGCCTGCCGCTCTGGCCGAGGCGCCGCTGGCGGAAGAAGATCGGCCCGCCGTCTTCGAGCCGGATCGCCGCCGCGACCGCGAGGCACACCGGCGCGAAGAAGAGGATGCCGATGAGCGCGGCCAACCGGTGAGTGGCGTCCTGCATGAAATCGACGACGTGCGGGATGCGCCGCGGCCGAATCGTCTCGTCAAGGTGGCGCAGCAGCAGGCAGTCGCCGGCGAAGATAAGATCCTCGTAGCTTTGCAGGCCCAGCAGCGACGCTCGGGCTGTGCGCGCGAGGATGAGGCAGGTGTGCCCGGCCTTGAGTTCGGCCATGACCTCGCTGCGCAGGTGCTTGGAGTTGAGCCCGATGCGCGATCGCCGGGCCCGCCGCCGGCCGAACAGGTCTTCGCAGTTGAGGAAGATGAACTGGGCCTTGCGGTAATCCTCGTGCCGGCCGAAGATGACCACTTCGGGCAGTTCCTCCGCGTCTATGTTCCGGCGCCAGAAGGCGACCTGGAGCATGAGCAGGCCGCTGGTCGCCACGACCGAGCCGACCACCACCCACGCGCTGATGCCAAACAGCCACGCCACGACCAGGCTCACGATGAGCATGCGCGCGGCGATCCAGATCGTGTCGGCGATCGGTTCGGCCATGCACCGCATCGACCAGCCGCGCAGCATCCGGCCCTGCGTGACCACGCCGGTCCACAGAATGACCGAGCCGATCATCAGGCTCGCGGTCATGATCACGCGGTTGGGCGAATCCGTCAGCAGGGGCAGCAGGTAGGGCAGGTGGCCCAGCAGAATGAGGATCAGCGCCAGGCGCGAGCGGCGGAAGAACGCCTTCTGCTCGCGGTGCACGCTTGCCAGCAGCAGCGGAATGGTGAGCAGCAGGGGAAGCAGCAGAGCGGGGCTGTTGAACACCGCGCCCGAAAGCACTTCATCGCGCACCACGGCGATGCGGATGAGCAGCAGGCCCAGGCCGATGTTGAGCATCATCGTGCCGTAGTCGCCGACGTACGCTTTTGAACTCGGCCGCGAGTAGATGAAGAACCACAGGCTCAATCCGCACAGCGACAAGGCAAACACCACCCCCGCCGGATCGCCCAGCTGGCCGGTGCCCATGCTCAGGTTGAGGATGATCGCCGAGCACGATGAGAGCAGAAAGACGACCAGCGAAGTCAGGCCGTCAAGGAAGTTGATGACGACCAGCAGATTGAGCAGCCCCACGATGAGCAGCACCGTGCACAGGCCGTCGATGACGGGATACGCGCCGGCGGTTACCGGCAGGTGCACGCCGACGAGGGCGATCATGCAGGCGAGTACAAACTGGGCTGTCACCTTGACGGCGCGGCGGGCGAGGAAGCGCTCACCCGTCAGCCCAAAGCCGATGGCCAGGCTGATGACGGCGAGCATGACGGCGTCGGCGCGGGTGAAGGTGTCCGCCCAGCCGACCACCATCGTCGCGCCGCCCAGCAGGCACAAAGCCAGAAACAGCAGCGCAGGATGCAGCGGCCGGCGCCAGCCATCCGGCGCCTGCCACTTGATGATCAGGCGCCCGGCAAGCGGACAGAGCAGACACGCGGCAGCCGCCACCGCAGCGGAAAGTTGAATCGACCCAAAGCCTGTCAAGGCTATCTCTCCCGAACCCGCGCTACGGTGCACCCGGTCGCTCGCGAATGTGTGCCTCGGCCTGAATCGGCTCCTGGCAGATGCGAACGGGCGGTACGACATGAGGACCGCCGAAGCGCGAGATGATCCCCTCGGGCAACATTATGCGCCGAAGATGGCGAAATGAAAGTGGATTTCACCCGATTTAGCAAAAACTGCGCCTCGATTCCCCCGCTCTGAACAAATACGAGGACTTTGGCCCGATACGGCCTGCCGGACTCTCGCAACGCTGCCCCGTGCCGCTGCCCGAACCAGCTCCCGGAATCGAGGACGAACTCGGCCGGCGGCGCTATCCTATTCGAATGCCCTTCGAATGCGGTTTCACCCGGTTTTGGAAGCCGGGCCGCTTCTGTTCGGGGCAACTCTGTTGTTTTTGCATATCGCAGAAGTGGTAACTCCATGGTAGATCACAACTTGATTGGCGATCTGTCCGTCTCGGACAGCGACGCCAAAGCCCTGCTCGAACGCGCGTTCGGCCCGAGTGCTGAGACCTTTGACATGGACTCGCTCCTCGCCGAGCAGTTCTCGGACCTCACTCCCGGCTCCATTCTCAAGGGACGCATCGTGGGCATGGCCGGCGACAACGTCGTCGTCGAGATCGGCCTCAAGTCCGAGGGCCTCGTCTCCAAGACCGAGTTCGATGACCCGTCGGAAATCGAAGTTGGCAAAGAAGTCGAAGTTCTGCTCGAAGCCATCGAGGGCGAAGACGGCCTGGTCATGCTCTCCAAGCGCAAGGCCGACCGCATCAGGGGCTGGGAGACCATCCTCGAGAAGTGCAACGAGGGCGACATCGTCGAGGGCAAGGTGCTTCGGCAGATCAAGGGCGGCCTACTTGTCGACATCGGCGTGCCGGTCTTCCTGCCCGCGTCGCAGGTGGACGTGCGCCGTCCCAACGACATCAAGGACTTCCTCGGCAAGACCATCCGCGCCAAGGTGCTCAAGATCGACGAGCAGCGGCGCAACATCGTCATCAGCCGCCGCAAACTCATCGAAGAAGAGCGCGGCGAGGCGCGCGACCGCCTGCTCGCCGGCCTGACCGAAGGCGACGTCGTCAAGGGCATCGTCAAGAACATCGCCGACTTCGGCGTGTTCATCGACCTGGGCGGCATCGACGGCCTGCTCCACATCACCGACATGTCCTGGGGCCGCATCAACCACCCCAGCGAAGTCGTCTCCATCGACCAGCAACTCGAAGTCAAGGTTCTTTCCATCGATCGCGAAAAGGAAAAGATCGCCCTGGGCCTCAAGCAGATGCAGCCCTCGCCCTGGGATGACATCGAGGATCGCTATCCGATCAACAGCAAGGTCAAAGGCACGGTCGTCAACATCGTCTCTTACGGGGCTTTCGTCAAGCTCGAAGACGGCATCGAGGGCCTCGTGCACATCTCCGAAATGTCCTGGACCAAGCGCATCAACCACCCGAGCGAACTGCTTTCGGTCGGCGAAGAGATCGATGTGGTCGTTCTCAACATCAACAAGAACAAGCAGGAGATCTCGCTGGGCATCAAGCAGCTCCAGGTCAACCCCTGGGAGATCATGAGCCAGAAGTACCCGGTGGGCACGATCGTCGAGGGCAAGGTGCGCAACCTCGCCAACTACGGCGCGTTCATCGAGATCGAGCCGGGCATCGACGGCCTGCTGCACGTCTCGGACATCTCCTGGACCAAGAAGATCGC
This sequence comes from Phycisphaerales bacterium, assembly GCA_020852515.1. Taxonomy (NCBI): domain Bacteria; kingdom Pseudomonadati; phylum Planctomycetota; class Phycisphaerae; order Phycisphaerales; species Phycisphaerales bacterium. Next base: position 577,873 of record JADZAS010000013.1, on the reverse strand, counting down.
GCACCCCAACGAGATCTTCAAGAAGGGCGACACCGTCAAGTGCGTCGTCCTCGAAGTGGACCAGGAAAAGCAGCGCGTCGCGCTGGGCATGAAGCAGCTGACCGAAGACCCGTGGATCACCGCCATCCCCGGCGCCTACCAGCCGGGCATGGTCGTCAAGGGCAAGGTCACCAAGATCACCAACTTCGGCGTCTTCGTCGAACTCGAGGAAGACCTCGAAGGTTTGCTGCACATCTCCGAACTCTCCGACCAGAAGGTCGAGAATCCGCAGGATGTCGTCAAGCAGGGTGAAGAGGTCGAGGTCAAGATTCTCCGCGTCGATACCGACGATCGCAAGATCGGCCTCTCTCTCAAGCGCGCCCAGTGGGGCGACAGCACGGGCCAGCCCGAACCCGGCCAGCCCAAGCATCGCGACCACGTGCAGCCCGGCGGCCCGATGCGCGGCGGCATGGACGACCACGGCGCCCTCGGCACCGACAAGATCCAGCTCTGAATCAAGTCGCCAGTTTCGCTTTTACAGGGGCCCACGTTCGCTGAACGTGGGCCTCTTCATGCGCGCAACGTGAGCCGCCGCCACACTACAATCGCCGCATGCTCGAATACTTCCGCTTCCACGCCGATCTGCCCCACCCGCGTCCCGCCAAGCCCGCGTACATCAAGCGCGGCAAGGGCAGCGGCTGGCCGGAGCACTGCCCGCCCATCCGCGCCGCCAACGCCTTTGGCTGGGACGTCATCAACCCGTTCACCATGACGTTTCTGCGCGACAAGAAAGGCAACTGGGACATTGAAGAAGCGGTCGAAGTCGAATCCGACGTCGAGTTCGATGACGGCGTCACGCCGCATCCTCAACTCAACGCGTGGTTCTGGGAGCGCTCCCAGCAGCGGCCGCACGTGATCACCGATGAGGTGTACGCGCAGATTCGCCACCAGGTGAAGGTCAGCACGTTTCTGTACCTGCGCACGGAGCCCGACGAGATGCTGCTCATCAAGGCCGTGCCCGCGACGCACGCGATCTCGCCGCCCCGGCGGTGGTCGGTCATCGAGGCGATCATCGAGTGCGACTGGTACTACCCGGCCCATCCGTGGCACGGCGTGATCGAACTGCCGCGCATCGAAGATTCGCCGATCGACCGCGTCGTGATCAAGGAGGGCGAGCCCCTGTTTCGCCTGATCCCCATCGCGCGGGCGGAGTACTCGGCCGCGGAGATGTCCGGCGACGACTTCGGCGTCATGTTCGCCGAGGGCCAGCGCTGGCTCAGCGCCCACGGCCGCGAGCCCGAATCGGGCGAAATGAAGATCACCGGCGAGTTCGCCCGCCAGCAGAAGGTGTCGAAGTTCGAAGTGCAGCCGGCGGAATGAGTGTCCTGGGCATAGTCGGGGCGAAAAGCCCCGGCACTCCGGGCCGGGACAGACAGCAACTCACTGGCCCGGCTGGGCGATGCCGATGGTGGCCACGCCGATTCGGCCGCCGGCGTTGCCCGTCGGTTGTCCGCCGTCATCCGGGTTGGCGTGGATGATCACGGCCCGGCCGAGCACGCCGTGCCTGCCCGCCACGGACAAGCCCTTGATCACCGCGTCATATACGGCCTTGCCGTTGGCGTCGGCCTCGAGGTTACCCATGTCGCCGGCGTGATGACGTTCGCCGGCGCCGGGCATGGCGTGGTGATTCGTGTTCGCGGGGTCGAAGTGCCCGCCGGTGCACAGCGCATCGGTCGAGCCGCAGTAGCCGTACTGGTGGATGTGGAAGCCGTGCTTGGAATTGGGCGTCAGGCCCGTGATCTCCGCGTGCACGCGCACGCCGCCGCTGACGTCTTCGAACGTGACGACGCCCGAGACCGTGCTGCCCTCCGTCGGCTGGACGGCGGCGGTGGCGCGGTGGATGCCCATCCACGCCTGGCTCGGCTCTGCATCATGATCGTTGTACGAGCATCCGATCAGCCCCGATGAAGCGCTCAGCGCGATCGCCGTCGTCAGCGCGAAGAGTTGCTGCCTGTACATTGCTTTCCCCTGTCGGTTTGGTCAAACTTGCCACTTTGAATGGCAACTCTAGACCGCTCCGCAGGGATGAGCCGTAAGAGATCGGACTACTGGATGGGATGGGTTACTTCAGCGGCTCGGGTTCGGCGGAAACCGGCTCGGCGCTGGGCGCGGCTTCAGGCGTGCCTTCGCTTCCCCCGCCCGTGTATGTGGAGGGTACGAGGAAGATCTCGACGCGCCGGTTGGCCCGCGCGCCGCCGGCCGCCGGATTGGCCACCACCGGGCGGAACTCGCCCCAGCCCGCGACGCTGCATCGTCCCGGCGCGACGCCGGCGCCGACGATCGCATCGCGCACGCTGATGGCGCGGTGGACGGAAAGGTGCACGTTGGTGGGATGCTTGGCGCGCGTGCCGACGTTGCGAATGGGCACGTTGTCGGTGTGGCCAACGATGCGCACTTCATAGGTCGAGGCCGAAGCGCCCTTGAGCACGTCAGCCAGTTGCTGCAGCGAACTCTGCGCTTCACCCTTGAGATCGGCGCTGCCAAGGTCAAAGGTGAGATCGCTGGTCAGTTGCACCATGCCGCGCTTCGGGTCATACACCATGAGCTCGGGATGGGCCGCGGCGAGCTGGCGCAGGGCCTCGTCGAGTTCGGGCGGCAGCATAACCGGGTCGATGCTGTTGAGGCGCTCTTCGAGATCGGCGTACATCGCCATGGCAGACTGCAGTTGCGACGCCGCCTCGGCGCGGCGGCGTTCCGCCTCGAGGGCGCTGGAGTCGGCCTGCTTGACCTGCTGCCGAAGCGCCTGCGTCGTCGAGTTGAGCGACTCGACATTCTGCTCAAGTTCGGCGATCCGCGCCGCCTGCACGCGGTTAGCGTTGCGCAGATCATCCACGGTGCCCTGGGTGCAGCCGGTCAGGCTCGAAGCGCCGATCAATGCGGCCAGGCTCAGCGTCGCGGTGAGAAACCTCATGGTGGTCCATCCTTCCTCGTGGGGGGCATCAGCGGCAGCGAAAGCGTCGCCGCGACCGCGATGGAGTGTATCGTACGGGGGTCTGGCGAGAAACTCTCCCGCGCCGCTCTGCATCGGCCAAGTCGCATGTCCAGCGTCAAAAACGACCTCTACATCCTCGCCGGAGCCATTCAGGACGCCATCGGCCCGCCAGCCCGCCCCGGCGCCATCCACTGGCGTGACGGGCGGATCATCGCCTTCGGCCCGCCCGAGGCCGTCCCGTGCCCGGGCGGCGCGACCGTGATCGAGCGGCCGGGCCATCTCATCCTGCCCGGCCTCGTCAACGCCCACGCCCATCTCGATCTGACCGGCATCGGCCCGATGCCGTACTGCGGCGACTTCATCGAGTGGATCCAAATGGTCATGGCCAGCCGGCCGATCGGACGCGAGGCGATCAAGGCGGCGGTGCGGCTGGGAATCGAAAAGAGCATCGCCGGGGGCACGGCGATCATCGGCGACATTGCCGGCGTCGGTTCGACCGTGCCTCTTGAGACGCTCCGCGCCGACGGCCGGCTCCACGGCGTGAGTTTCGTCGAGTTCTTCGGCCTCGGCAGCCGCCAGCAGCAGGCGATTGAGGCGATGGAGCGCACGTGCACCGAGTTTCCAGTGGACCGGAATCACCGCGTCCAACTCGGTCTTCAGCCTCACGCACCGTACAGCGCGGGACTGAACGTGTACAAGGCCGCGATTCGCCTGACGGAGTCACGAGGCGTGCCGTTCTCGACCCACCTCGCCGAGACGGAAGCCGAAATCGAGTTCGCGCGCACTGCGACCGGGCCCTTCGCCGATTTCCTGCGGCGCATCGACCGATGGGATGAGTCCATTGAGCCGCTGGGCAAACATCCCCTCGAAGCGATCGCCGGCCTATTCATCAGGCCGGTGCGATGGCTGGCCGTTCACATGAACCACGTAGACGTTGACCAGCGCCTGCAGTTTCTTCCTGAACTGCGGGGAATGTCGATCGTGCATTGTCCTCGCGCCACCGCCTATTTTGGACGTGCTCCCTACCGCTTCCCGCCCGAACCAGTGTGGCGTCGCTTCGCGCTGGGTACGGACTCGGCGATCAATCTCGACCGCACCGACCGCATCTCGATTCTTGATGAAGTGTCACTGCTGCACCGCCGCGATCGGATAGGCGCAGTGGCTCTGCTTGCGTGTGCGACGATTGGCGGCGCGGCGTCGCTTGGATTCGACTGGGATTTGGTCACCCTCCAGCCCGGCCCCTGCGCGGGGCTCATCGCCGTCGAGTTCGATCCGAACGACCCGGCTGATGCGCTCGTACAGGTGCTCCATGAGCCCGGGCCGATCGAGTGGGTGGTGCAAGCGTGGTGATTGGCTGGGGTCGAGCCCCGATCACGGCCTTTTTGCGCCCTGATCGCCCCCGGCGCGCACTATAGTTCTGGGCCCGTCGCCCAGGCGCGGCGAAACCTCCCGGTGGATCGAGTTCAATGAGCGCAAAGTGGCGGCGAGTCAAATCGTGGGACCAGCAGCACCTGACCGGCGCGCTGACCCCGGTGCGGTGGATCCTCACCGCCTTCAGCTCGATCACCCTTGCGGTGATCCTGCTCGTGCTCATCGCCCTCTACGGCTCACTGGCCAGCGTCCCGATCGGGCTGTGGGCGATGATCCCCACCAAACTCTTCGAACTTTTCACCCTGCTGCTGTTCGTCGTCGTCGCCGTCGGCGGCACGCAGTGGTGCCTGGGTGTGGTCATCGGCCAGGGACTGAGCCGCGAGTGGAGGTTTGCGCTCCGTTTCGTCCTCGGCCTGGGCGTGGCGCTGGCGGCCTTTGAACTGTGGTACGTCACCCTCTGGCCGCTGATCCGCTACGAGCCGGCCGTCGCAGCCACCGGCCATCCGGCGCGCGGCGTGCGCTTCTTTGCCGACTTCGTCGAGCAGTACCGAGGCACGGTGCTCCGCCAGTTGCCCTCGTGGGAAATGAGCGAGATCGAGTTCTACGCCTGGTGGCCCTTCAAACTCGTGCTCGTCACCTTTGTTCTCAACATGGTCACCGCGACCATCCGCCGCATTGAGTTCACCTTCCTCAACATCGGCGTTCTCACCGTGCACACCGGCATCGTGCTCATCGCGCTGGGCAGCATCTTCTACGAGCGTGGCAAGGTCGAGGGTGACATCCGGCTCGTGCGCAACAGCCCGCCCAAGAGTGTCTTCTACGACGCCATTGTCCCGGCCGTGTACGCGTGGCGGCAGGGCGATGCGCGCCTCTTCGTGCACCCGCTCAAGGGCCTGGCCCGCTACAACGACGCCCCCGCGGGCTCGGAGTACGCGCCGGACATCGCCATGCACGCGCAGGAACACTTCGCCGAGCTCTTCCCGCCTTCGCTGGAGATCGACGTGGTCGGCGTGATCCCTTACGGCGTGCAGCATCCAACCTGGGTGAACGGCGACGGCGCCATCAACCCGTCTCTGGATGTGCACCTCGAACTCGAAGGCAGCGACGGCCGAAACTTCAACTGGAACCAGCGCCTCATCGGCGGCATGCCCCAGAGCCGCGCCTCCGGCGCGGCCCATCTGCCCGGCCTCACCGTCGAGCATCTCGTCGAGCCAACCGCAAAGCGACTGGCCGACCTCACCACGCCTTTCCCCGGCGAGGGCGATCACGCCATCATCGTGCGGCTGCCGGGTCCCGAATTCGAGCAGACCTACACCATCCGCCCAGGCCAGCACATCGACGTCGGCGACACGGGCTGGAAGATTGACATGCAGCAGATGCAGGCGCCCAGCGAAGGTCTCGCCCTGGTGTCGGCCGGGTACCGCGGCGCTTCATCGGCGAGGCTCAATTTTCAACTCACCGCCCCCGACGGCCGCACGTTCACCCGCAGCGTGCTGCACCAGTACCCCGAACTCTCGCAGGACTTCCTGCCCGGCGCTGCGGGCCAGCAGCCCCGGCGCGTGCCGCCGGATCCTGCCATCGAAGTGGTCTATCTCGACGCGAGCCAGACGTATCTCTGGGTCGTGCAGGAGGACGCACAGAAGCCCGAGTACCGCGTCATCGAGCGCGTGCCCGGCGGGCAGGTGCAGGAGTTTGCGGTGTCCGACGGCGACTCGATCGTCGGCGAACTCGAAGGCACGAAAATGCGCTTCCGATTCGACGACTTCTGGGCCCGCACCACGCAGCGCCTCGACGTCATCTCCGTGCCCGCCGAGGAGCAGGACCGCAGCGCGCGCGGCACGTACTTCCACGCCTTTCTCGACGTCGAGATTTCCGTCCGCCGCGCCGACGGCACCAAGACGACGATGCAGCGCTGGCTGCCGTTCAACCAGTATCTCGATTCCGACTACGAGTTTCTGCGCATCGAGCGCGTGGATGTGCCGGAGGTGGGGCTGGTGAACCTCGCGTTCGGCCGGCTTCGCCGCGCCCTGCCGAGCTTCGCCCTGGCGCTCAAGGATTTCGAGATGGTGCCCTATCCCGGCACCGAGACGCCGCGCGACTACATCTCGACCGTGCAGGTCTACAGCGGACCCGACGACCGCGAGGGCTCTGAGCACATCACCAAACTGAATCGCCCCTACATCTACCGCCGGCCGTTCGAGTGGAATGACGAGCGCAACTTCGCCGCCAACAGCCTCGCGTGGCTGGGCAATTTCGTGGTGCCCGAGCAGTACAAGTTCAGCCAGGCGGGATGGGACCCGGTGAATCAGCGATTCACCGTGCTGGGCGTGGGCAACAACCCGGGCATCTACGTGATTGCAGTGGGGGCGATTCTCATTGGCGTGGGCATCCCGTGGGCGTTCTACATCAAGCCCGCGCTCAATCGCCGGCGCAAGAGAGTCATCCAGGAGCAGCTCGAAAAGGGCCAGTACCCCCGACCCGCGCGCCAAAGCGCCGCAACGCCTTCTGAAGAACTGGTGGGAGCCAACGCATGAGTATCACCGCCGCCGCCCGAATCATGGCCGTCTTCGCAGCCGCCACGGCCTCGCTGCTCGCGCCCGCGGGCGCTTTGGCGCAGGACGACGCGGCGCCCGACCCGCACGCCGGTCTGGGCAGCCAGAGCGAAGGCGCCGCGGCAGCGCCGCAGCGCGGCCCGGCGGGCAACGCGCATCCGACCGAGATGTTCAACGCCGCGATGAGCAACCCGCTGGCCGCCTCGCCGCAGCGGTTCAAGTCTGACTCGAGCCCGGCTCAGAAGTACGATTTTGCCCGTAGCGTTGACCTTTCGCCCCTGGCCGGACTGGCGGTGATGCACAACAGCCGCGTGGCCATTCTTGACACCGTCGCGCGCGACACGATCAGCGAGATCACCGGCCACAGCTACTACCACGACGTCGTGCAGAGCAGCGGCGATTCCTCGCCGCACAAACTCAAGTATGCGGCGCTGTTCACCTACCTCGATCTGATGGCCGACCAGCCGTATTACCTCGACAAGCCGATCATCAGCGTCGAGTACCTGCCGATGCGACGAGGCATCGTCGAGACCGCGTTTCCCAAGGACCCGGGCACGCAGGAGCGGTGGATGAAAGCCACGCGCCTCTCCCCCAACATCATCATCAGCCAGGCCGAACTCATCAACGGCCCGTTCCGCGCTGATCTCACCTTTGCGCGCGGCATGTCGCAACTGCTCACCTCCTTCAACCGCTTCAGCGACCCGCACGCCACGCTGCTGCTCATCGCCCCGGCCAGCGAGGACGGCGACTGGATGCACGTCTCGCGCAACGCCGAACTCAACTCGAAGTTCGTCCAGCTCGGCAACGCCTGGCGGGCCCGCGACGCGCAGAAGGTCAACACGCTTGTGCGCGACATCGCCGTGATCGTGCCGGCCATCAACGCCGAGCACTATCCCCCCGCCTGGCGCGGGCAACTCGAGCGCCTCTACAACGGCGGCAACAACTTCATCTTCGGCTACACGTTCTACTTCCTCGCGCTGGTCGCGCTGCTCATCGCCTTCGGCACCGGCCGCATCACGCTCCAGCGCCTCGGCGTGGGCCTGCTGCTGGCCGGCCTGGCCATCCACCTCACGGGCTTTGTCATCCGCTGGGTGCTGGCTGAGCGCATTCCGATTCAGAATCAGTTTGAGTCCATGTGGGGCCTGAGCCTGGGCGCCTGCCTTTTTGCGACCATCACCATGTTCGTGCGCCGCCAGCCGATCTTCGGCGTCGCCGCGGCGGGGGTGGGCTTCCTGGCGCTCATGGCCGCGACGCTCAAGGGTATTCCGGGCGCCGACATCGGCCGCGAGGCGGCGATCCTCAACACGAGTTACATCCTCTTCTACCACGTGAACATCGTGCTGTTCAGCTATGGCATGATCGCGCTGGGGTTCATCGTCAGTATCGTGTACCTGCTCGTGCACTACCTCGCCGGCCGCAGCGCCGCCACGGTCCAGCTTGCCGCGGCCGGGGTCGGCACCGTGACCGTCAGCGCCGGCGACGGCGGGGGGCCCGTCAACGTCGGCCGCCAGCGCCTGCTCAGCGACCTCGACCACGCGCAGATGGTCATCCTCCAACTCGCGTTCTGGATCCTCGGCGTGGGCATCCTGCTGGGCGCATGGTGGGCTGATCACAGCTGGGGCCGATGGTGGGCTTTTGACCCCAAGGAGACCTGGGCGCTGATCACCTGGATCGTCTATCTCATCGTGATCCACGTGCGCTTCGCCGCGCCCAACCGCGGCCTGACGACCGCGTGGCTGAGCATCGTCGGCTTCTTCATCATGCTCTGGACCTACTTCGGCGTGAACCTCCTCCTGCCGGGGCTGCACGCGTACGCGTGAGCGAGACAGGGCGTCGTCATACCCGCGCAGGCGGGTATCAACGTCCGGTCAACGACAACCGTTGCTCCCCGGCGATCTCCACGTCCGCAGTTATCGATTGCGGCTCTCGCGCCCATTGCGTCGATAGACGGCTGCTTCTCCATTTCAATTCTGCCGTTCGCGCCGCCCACAGGAGTCGGTCATGTCATCGTCGCGCCTCAATCTCTTCTGGCTCATCATCTTCGGCCTCACGCTGCCCCTCAGCGTCGTCATCTCCACGCAACTGGCGAGGCGGAGCTTCGAGCGCGTCCGCATCCGCGGCCAGACGATCACCGTCAAGGGATATGCCGAGCGCGACATCACTTCCGACCTCGCCACGTGGTCGGCCCGCCTGGTCAGTCGCGAGCCGGAACTCGTCGCGGCGTACGCGCGCCTTGAAGAGAACCGGTCACAACTGCTCGCCTACCTTGAGTCAAAGGGCTTCAGCGCCGCCGGCGTGGCGCTGGCGCCCGTGGAGATCGACACGCTGCACGCGCATGACGAGCGCGGCAACGCCACCAACGCCATCGAGTCGTACGTCCTCACCCAGCGTCTGTCGATCGAATCACCCCAGGTTGAGACGGTGGCCGAGGCTGCGCGCGACGCCAGCGCCCTCATCGGGCGCGGCGTGGAACTGCAGGCCAACGCCCCGCAGTACCTCTACACGAAACTCGACGACCTCAAACTCGAACTGCTGGCCGAAGCCACCGCCAACGGCCGCGAGCGCGCGGCGCGCCTCGTCACGGGCAGCGGCAATCACGTCGGCGCGCTGCGCGGCGCCAGCCAGGGCGTCTTCCAGATTACCCCCGCTTACTCGACCGAGGTGAGTTCGACGGGAATGAACGACACCGAGAGTTTGCGCAAGGTGACCAAGGCCGTGGTCACGCTGGAGTACGCCATCGACTAGCGGGCCGCAGGGCCGTCCCCGGCGAGGCTGCTGTCCGCCTATCATCGCCCACACGAGGAGGATTCGCATGGCCACAGGCAATCCAGCAGCCGTTGAAGCCCAGGCGCAGAAGTTCCGCGAGGACTACCAGAAGGTCAAGTCGCAGGTCCAGAAGATGATCGTGGGCCACGAGGAGATCATCGACGGCGTGCTCGTCTGCCTCTTCGTCGGCGGCCACTGCCTGCTCGAAGGCGTGCCCGGCCTGGGCAAGACGCTGCTCATCCGCTCCCTCAGCCAGGCCCTGCAGCTGGATTTCTCGCGCATCCAGTTCACGCCCGACCTCATGCCCGCCGACGTGACCGGCACGACGATCGTCGTCGAGACCGAACACGGCCGCGAGTTCCGTTTCCAGAAGGGGCCCATCTTCGCCCAGATGGTGCTGGCCGACGAAATCAACCGCGCCACGCCCAAGACCCAGTCCGCCCTCCTCGAAGCCATGCAGGAAAAGAGCGTGACCGTCGGCGGCGAGACGCACATGCTCGACCAGCCCTTCTTCGTCATGGCCACGCAGAACCCCATCGAGCAGGAAGGCACCTACCCGCTCCCCGAGGCCCAGCTCGACCGCTTCTTCTTCAAGCTCAACGTCGGCTACTCGAAGCGCAACGAACTCTCCGAGATCCTCAACCGCACCACGCGCAGCGAGTCGCCCGAGATTCAGTCAGTGCTCGACGGGCCCTCGATCGTCAACTATCAGAGGCTGGTGCGGCAGGTGATCGTCGCGCCGCACGTGCAGGATTACGCGGTGCGCGCGGTGCTCTCGACGCACCCCAACGAACAGTACGCCACGCCGATGGTCAACCAGTTCCTGCGCTTCGGCGCCTCGCCCCGCGCCGCCCAGGCGCTGGTCCTCGCCGGCAAGGTCTTCGCGCTGCTCGACAGCCGGGCCAACGTCGCCGTCGACGACATCAAGCGCGCTGCGCTCCCCGCCATGCGCCACCGCTGCCTGCTCAACTTTGAAGGCGAAGCCGAAGGCCTGAGCACCGATTCGGTGCTGCAGAACATCCTCGAAACGCTGCCGGTCGACGCCGGCGTGGGCGTGGGGGCCTGACTTCGCGCGACGGCTGCTCACGCAGGAATGCCTTGCCTGCGCTTTTTTCCGCTGCGCCACCCGACGGAGTTCCGGTTCTGCTTCGGTTGTGGGCCTGAGGGTCGGTACGGTCGTCGTGCGGCTCTTTCCTCAAAGACGCCGCTTGACAGTCCGGTGGACTTTCTGTTAGAGTGCGCCAAATCGCAGTCCTTCATGGACCGCAAAGACCCCAGCCCTTATGGAGGAGTGAACGATGAAACCGGTTGCTCTGCGCAGAATCGGACTCGCCCTCATCACGAGTCTCGCCATGTTCTTCGGTGTTTTGTGTCCCGCTGCGGCTGTGCGCGCTCAGTGTTGCGGCGAGTGGGAACTTCGGTCTCGACTTGGCCCGGCGGCGCGAATCGACGCCGCGATGGCATATGACAGCGATCGAGAGGTCGTCGTTCTCTTCGGGGGTTCAAGCTCGCATTTCGGCGGGGATTTCGGAGACACCTGGGAGTGGGATGGCACTGAGTGGAGGCTGGTCGCGGAGGACGGTCCGTCGCCGCGAGCCGAGCACTCGATGGTCTACGACAGCGAACGTGGTGTCGTGCTCATGTTCGGCGGACGCCTCCAGTATGGCGACGTTTATGATGACACATGGGAATGGAACGGAGCCCAGTGGACACAGGTCGCCGACACGGGACCTTCAAAAAGATTCGGGACCGCCATGGCGTACGACAGCGCTCGACATGTCGCCGTGCTCTATGGCGGGTACAGCGGGACGCTTCGGCGAAAGGACACATGGGAATGGAACGGGCAGGAATGGACTCTTATTGACAATGATGGACCGACGGTGTCCTATTTCCATGTGATGGATTTCGACGAGATGAGGAACGAGACCGTTCTCTTCGCTGGAGGGAGTACCTACGCCTGGGATGGAATCGCCTGGACATTGAGGTCAGAGGAAGGGCCATCGCGCCGCCATAAAGCCACCATGGCGTACGACAGCGTTCGCGGAGTGTCGGTCCTCTACGGAGGCTACGACAGTCCCGAAGTTTTCGGCGACACTTGGGAGTGGGACGGCCAGCGCTGGACTCGGATTTCACTTTCCGGCCCGGATGCTCAATCGGCCCATGCTATGGCGTTCGACAGGGCACGGGGCGAAATGCTCCTCTTCGGCGGCGAAGCCTCCCGGCAGGTGTTTGCGGATACATGGGCATTCCATGGCTGCTCCGGGACCATCCACATGAGAAGCCTCTATTCCGGTTGCCCGGGCGGTGGCGATGGAGCCGTGGCTTGGGCCTGCGCTACGCCCGGAGGAGAGGTGCATTTGCTCTATGCTGCGGGACCTGGAAATTTCACTCTTCCCAGTGGGCCATGCGCCGGTACGGTGCTTGGCCTCGAGCGAGCGTACCTCCGCATCGTCGATTCCGGCTTCTCCGACTTGACCGGGCGTGGTGAGATGGTGGTTGATCACGGCGCAGGAGCATGCGGAGGCTCCATACAGCTGTTCGATGTGGAGTCGTGTAGGCCGAGCAATGTGGCGATCGTTGAATGACCGGAACGTAGATGAGCGTGGTGCCCGGTCGGGGCTCTCGGCTCAAGGCATCACTCACCTTCCTCTTCGGCCATCAATGGTTCGACGAGGCCGCGCAGGGTGATGATGCCGCGCGGCTGTTGGGGCGTGCCGACCACACCCATCACGGCGCCGAGCTTGCGCAGCATCGCGATCGCCGCGCGCGCATCCATCGACTCCCCTGCGAACGGCGCCGGCCGGCAGACCTCGCCCGCCGTCGCGCCTGGTCCGGCGGCGATGAGGTCAATGAGTTCGATCACGCCGACCACCCGGCCGCCGCGATCGACCACCGGATAGCGCGCATAGCCCAGCGTCGCGTGCCGCCGCCGCAGACTCTCGAGCGTGTCCTGCGCATCGAGCGCCTGCACGCGCTTCCACGGCACCATGCGGCTGCCGGCCGTGATCTGCCGCAGCGACAGCGCGCGGTCCACGATGTCCGTCTGCCGGGCCGAAAGTGTGCCGTGCCCCACGCCCTCTTCGATGAGCGCCGCAATGCGGGCCCGCGCGCTGAGCACCGCGCCGGTCATGCTGCCGCCCACGAGTTGCGAGAGCAGCCGGCTCGCGCTCTGAAAGAACCACAGGATGCCCGTCCACGAATAGATGCGACGGACGAACCGCAGCATTGGCGCCAGCGGATATGCCACGACGTCGGCGCGGGCCCGGCCGATCTCCTTGGGGATCGTCTCGCCGAAAATGAACAGCACCGGCGTGAGCAGCAGAGCCTGCACGATAATCGACTTCGCTTCGCCCCATCGCAGCCCGGCCGTCAGAATGGCCGTGATGGCAAACGACACGACGAAATTGCAGATGTTGTTGGAGATGAGCAGCGTCGAAATCATGCGCTGCGCATCGGCAGTCTCGCCGCGCAGCGTGGCGGCGGCCCGTTCGCCCCGGCTCTGGCGAACGATCAGTCGCAGCCGGCTCATCGAGTAGATGGCCGTTTCAAGCCCGGAAAACAATGCCGAGCCGAGCAGGCCCGCCGCGAACAGCACCGCATACACGAGCCACCACCACCACTCGGGCGCCGGCGCCGCAGCGGGGGCCGAGGCGATCGTCAGGACGCTCATTCGATCACCTCCACTTCGACCGACACCGCCCGCGAACGGCGCACGGCGCGCACCATCAGCCGATACGCGCCGACCACCACCGAATCGCCCAGCTTCGGCACGCGCTGCAGTTCCTGCGAGACGAGCCCGGCCACGGTGGAGATGCGCGGCGACTCGATGTCGATCGCGAATGCGTCGGCAAAGTCGTGAATGTTCAGATCGCCGTCGATGATCCATCGGCCCAGGCCGATGAGCATGACCAGGTGCCGGTCAGAGGCGTGCTCGGCGGCCCGGCCGTACAACTCGCCCATCACGTCGTCGAGCGTCACCATCCCCGTCGTCTGCCCGAACTCATCGACCACCAGCGCCAGGCGCGTCTGCGTCGTGCGGAAGTGCTCGAGCAGGCGGTCGAGCGTGGCCAGTTCGGGAATGAACGTAGGCGGCTCCATGGCTGCGGGCACCGTGAGCGACTCGTCCAGCAGAAACCGGCGCATGTTGAGCACCCCCACGATCGTGTCCAGGCTGCCTTCGAAGATCGGCACGCGCGCCAGGCGCGACCGGCGAACCTCGTCGAGCAGCTGGCCACGCTCCACGTCAATCGGAAACGCGCCCATGCGCACGCGCGGCGTCATGATGTCGCGCGTCGTCTGCCGGCTCAGGCGCACGATGTCGCTGAGCAGTTCGTACTCATCGCGGTCGATGACGTGCGCATCGCGGGAGATTTCCAGCAGCGAGTCGAGTTCGTCGTGGCTGATGGCGGCGAGGCGGCCGGGCGAGACTCCCAGGCGAATGAGCGGCTCGATGATAAAGCGGCTCAGCGGCAGCCGAACCGGCGCCAGAAAGCCGTGCAGGGCCAGCAGCGGCACCGCCGTCCAGCGCACCCACAGCCGGCTGTGCGCGGCGGCGAGCAGCTTGGGCAGCACCTCGCCGAAGAGGATGATCGCCGCAAGCATGACCACCGAGGCGAGCACCGCCTCCGCCTGGCCCGCGGTCGTGTCGTCGATGCGCAGCAGCAGCACCGAGGAGACGACGAAGTAGGTGACGTTGACGGTCATGTTGCCCAGCAGCAGCGTGATGAGGAGCATGCGCGGGTTGGCCAGCAAGGCCGCGGCGGCGCGGGAGACGGCGTCGTTCTGCTCGGCCAGGTCGCGGCGCTCGTGGGCCCGCAGGCCGAACAGCGCCGTTTCCGTCCCGCTGAACGCAGCGCTGAAAACTACCGCGACGGGCAGAACGAGCAGCAGTGGAATGTCAGCCGAGCCCCATGGGAACATGGCGCCGATCATAGGGCTTTCGCGTCCGTGGTGACGGCCGGATGGCGGGACGACGGCACGGCGCCACGCAGGCTGCGATCGCGTTTTCCTCGTCATGCCCGCGCAGGCGGGCATCCAGAGAGGCCCCGATGCTCGCTCATACCTGCGTCGCGGCCAGATCGCAAAGTTAAGCCCTTGATCCCTTCCTACTCAATCCTCACGACGTTGCTGGTGGCGCATCGGGTGACGTCGAGGAGTTGGAGGTAGCCGCCGCAGGCGGCTCGGGGGATGCTGGTCTTGACGCGACCGGCGCCGAACTGGCCGGATGATCCGGTGAATGCGACTTGCAGTTCCAGCGAGCCAAGGCCCAGCGGCGTGCCGGCGCAGGGGTTGCCGTTGGGGATGACGAAGCCGCCGGTGCGCCGGCCGAAGAGGATGGCGACGCGGGCGCTGCGGTCAGGCGTGGCCTGGAACCAGCGGACCTCGAGTTCACCGCCCAGCCCGCT
This sequence comes from Phycisphaerales bacterium, assembly GCA_020852515.1. NCBI lineage: Bacteria > Pseudomonadati > Planctomycetota > Phycisphaerae > Phycisphaerales > Phycisphaerales bacterium. The sequence goes on along the minus strand of JADZAS010000013.1, from coordinate 562,808 downwards.
GGAGCAGTCGGGGACTTTCTGCAACGTGAGCACCGGCGGCGGACAGGCGCCGCCGCTGCCGGGGTCGAGGTCGAATGAGTAGACGGCGCCGACGGTAAACTCATCTCCGCGATCTCGGCAGTTCCACTGCTCGGCTCCGACAATGGCCTGACCGGCCGAAGCGCCATTGCCCAGAATCAACTCTGAGCCAAAGAGGTCGTTGCCATCGGTATCGTGACCGAAGAGAACCTGGACTGGATTCCACGCTCCCGTGCCGCCATCTCGCTCGAACACGAAACCCGAGCCGGATGCGCTCCCAAATGCGGAATCCACCGGCGCTCCGACAATGAGGCGATGAGCCCCAACCTCTTCGATATCCAAGGCCCAACCGAAGCGGATTGGTCCGGGGTTCGCGACGGGAGGAGTAAGGTGGGCTTGGAGCGTCCATGTGCCATCTTCGTGACGATCATAGATGTAGACCGCCCCCGAGCCGGTCGGCGCGCCGCCGCCGCCTTCATGCGGGCGACCTACTGCCGCACGATGGGTCACACCGGGGATATCGTTCACCAGACCAAGTGCAACGTCGTAAGCAAAGAAGTCCTGATCGACGGGTTGAGGCGCTTCGAATTGCGCCTCAAGCGTCCACTGTTCATTGACAGGATCGAACCGATAGAAGTAGGCGGTACCTGGCTGACGATTACCGACATATCCCTGACCCGGTGCGCCGACCGCAAGCAGTGTCTGTCCGTTTCCTTCGACAGCATCGAGGGTCAGTCCAAACGAGTTGTCAGAAGTGCCGTCCGGCGCCTGAAGGTGCGCGGCCTGATTCCAATTCCCCTGACCATCTTGGCGGAAGGCATAGACCGACCCGAGCACGCCGTGCCCATCGGAGCCTGGCGCCCCGACAATGACGAATGTGCGCTGACTGGCTGTTGCCCACGCCAGCGCCCGGCCGAACCACCCGTATTCAACCATCACATCGGGCAGCACTGCCGCTTGCTCGATCCACTCACCAGATCCGTTCAGTGCGAATACGTACGACTTGCCCGCGCTTGGCGCAAGATCACTTTTGCTCTGACTGCCGCAAGCAAGCAATGGTTCGTTTCCCTGCTCGTCACGAAGGAAAGCGACAGCACTGCCAAACGCATCGAACGCAGTCAAATCGCCTGGACGAAGAACAGCCTCGAACTCCCAGTGGCGCGGTCCTTCAAGAAGATACGTCCTCACTTGACCGCCGCCGCTCTCAAAGTGTCCTTCAGCCATTCGGTGATCTAATACGGTGAGTCTTCGACCAAACGTTTGGAACCCGTCACATGAGGGCGCCGTCAATTGCTGCAACTGCTCCGGCGGGCACGACAGCGACTGCGCGAGCGCTGCTGACGTCCACAGCACACTCGACGCCGCGATCAGAATGCTTTGGATGAAAATAGGCACGCGAGTTGATCTCTCTTTCCCAATCGCTTCGCTATTCAATCCTCACGACATTGCTCAGGCTGCAGCGGGTGACGTCGAGGAGTTGGAGGTAGCCGCCGCAGGCGGCTCGGGGGATGCTGGTCTTGACGCGGCCGGCGCCGAACTGGCCGGCCGAGCCGGTAAAGGCGACTTGCAGTTCCAGCGAGCCAAGGCCCAGCGATGTGCCGGCGCAGGGGTTGCCGTTGGGGATGACGAAGCCGCCGGTGCGCTTGGCGTAGAGGATGGCGATGCGGGCCCGCTGGTCGGGCGTGGCCTGAAACCAGCGGACTTCAATCTCCCCACCCGGCCCGCTGAAGCAGTCGGGAACCTTCTGCAAGGTAAGCACCGGCGGCGGACAGCTGCCGGGCTGCCCGGGCTTGAGGTCGAAGATGTACGCCGCGCCGACCGTGAACTCATCGCCGCGATCTGGGCAGTTCCACTGCTCGGCGCCGACAATGGCCTGACCTTCTGACTCACCGTTGCCGAGAACAAGTTCGGAGCCGAACAGATCGTTGGCGGTGCTGTCGTGTCCGTTCAAGCCTTGAACCGCAACCCATTCGCCAGTTCGACTGTCGCGCTCAAGTACGTACGCCGATCCCGATCCACCACCGAACGCTGAGTCCACTGGGGCGCCGACGATAAGACGGTTCGCTCCATCCTTGTTCAGGTCCACCGACCAACCGAAGCGTATCTGACCGGGGTTTGGAGTCGGCGGCGTGATGTGCGCCTCAAGCGTCCATGAGCCGTCGTCTTGCCGGTCATACACATAAACCGCGCCTCGTCCCGTGGGTGCCCCATTGCCGCCTTCGTGTGGTCGACCGACGGCCACGCGATGGGTGACGCCCGGTACATCGTTTACGAGACCAATTGCGACGTCATAGCCGAAGAAATCCTGGTCGTAAGGAACGGGAGCCTGGAACTGCGCTTCGACGATCCACTCATCGTTGACTGCATCAAACCGATAGAAGTAGACGGTGCCGGGCAACTGACGAGCAACATACGCATGGCCTGGCGCTCCCACCGCCAGAACACTTACGCCGTTTCCCTCAATGTGATCGAGTGCAAAGCCATAGGCATCTTCGGGCGCTTGATCAGGGGCTTCAATGCTCCACGCTTGACTCCAGACACCCTGCACATCTGCTGTGAACCCATGTACGGCACCGATTAGACCATGTCCATCTGACCCCGGCGCGCCAACAACGCACACGGAACGTTCACCGGTTCTTGCCCAAGTCACTTCATGACCGAACCAAGAATTGGCCACTCGGGGTTGCGCAGTCAGCATTTGGATGTAAGCCCACTGCCCCATCTGGTGATCAAAACTGAACAGATCGACGACTCCAGCCGTGTACACATCGCCACTTTCCTGCGATCGTCCGACCGCTAACAGGTCTGGCGTGGCGAGCTCAATGGAGGCTCCGAAGTTGTCGATGGGGTGCAAGCCGGGCGGGCTCAACTCTGATTCGAACGTCCATTGCGATGGACCCGAAAGCACATACGTCCGCACCTTGCCGCCACTTTGCTCGTAGTGCCCCTCCGCGAGTCGTCCATCGAACACCGCCAGTCGCCGACCAAACGTCTGGAATTCGGTGCACGAAGGTGCGGTTAGCTGTTCGAGCTGCATTGGTGGACAGGGCGGGAGATTGGTCGGAGCACCCGCAGCGGCGGCGAGTCCAGTCATGGTGCCAAGCACGCTAAGACCAAGTGACCGAATGACCATCTTCGACTCCCATTCCACGCAAACGTGCGTCCTCGATTCGTCCCGTTAGTTTGCGGGGTGTGTCGGATCGGATTCTGCATCCGACACAAAACACCATTAGAAGTCTCGGTAGTACACACCGCCTCGGTCGTCTTTGTTCGGTGCCAACACCGCGTCCCACCCAGGACAGCCGATCATGAGATCATCGTTGTGCGGCGATGCACCATCTACATCACCCGCAAAATGATGGATCGACCCAAGTAGGGCGATAGTCGTTCGTTCGAAGCAAGACAGTCGATTTGCTCCTCGGGCCACCCATTGGTCGCGTAATCAGGAAGCGGAAAGACGTAGACTCGGCCGACATCGGTCTGGGGGCTCTGTTCGGTGACGTCGTAGAGGTTGCTGCTGATCAAGATGTCGTTAACACCATCGCCGTTGATGTTTCCTCCCGACGCCAGGGCCTGGCCGAACTTGTCGCCTGTCGCCTCGCCATCGAAGACGAACTTGGCGTAGGCCTCTGCATCCTGTTCGGTGCTGGGATAGTCGACGCCCCCGCGAAGAGGTAGACCTTGCCCACAGCCAAACTCCCGGGATGAGCCCTCTCCGGCGAAATCTCAATACACGCCATTCATTGTCCGGATTTCTGACCGCCTGTCAAGGAAAAACCCCTGCATGGCATCAACGTTGGTTCACCTGGCGGGTCTGGCGAGAAAAAGTACGACACTTCCACGCAGGCGGGCCCTGACCCCCGGCGCGATGCGGGATCTCCAATCGAAGGGCCCTTCAATCCGGCTTCACGTTCCGCGACTGCAGGTCGTACCAGCCCTGCGTGGGATCGTAGACGAACTTGAGTTGACGCTTGCTGAACTGTTCGTACCAGTCTTCCCAGTCCATGAGTTCGAGTTCTTCGGGCGGGGCAAAAGTGCCGCCGCCGATGCGGATGCGAGTCTTGTCCCCGGCCACATGTCCGGGCCAGTATCCGTTGGCTTCGCACCACATGCGGATCGCGTGAAGGCTCGTGGTTTCGTAGTTCGTCATGACGCGGCAAGTGTAGCGTGGGCGATGGCATCGAGGCATCGAGGCAACAAGGCGCCGAGGATGTCAGTGAGCGGCGACGCGGAGGCTCTGCGCCGCGGAGCGCGACCGCGTCCCACCGCGCGCCTCAGCGCTCACGGCCCCAAGCCCACCGGCGCGGGCATGAACACGATATCACGCCCCGCATCCACCACCACCAGCCCGTCGAGCGCCTGGATGCCGTTGGGCCCGGGCAGTTCCGTTCGATCGTCGAGTTCGTAAGGCTGATCAATGCGGCGGCCGGTGAGATCGAGCGTGTGCATCTCGACGGAGCGCGGCAGGCCCCGGGCGGCATTGTCCACCGTGACAACGACAATGATGCGGTCAGCGGCGCACGCAACGCCTTGCACCGTGGCGTTCACGCGGCCCGAACCGGCCATGAGACCGGAGATCGACCCGTCGCTTTCGATCACGTACACGCCGTTGTGCGCCTTGAGCACGAAGCGGTCCATGTGGCGAACGATGCGCGGATCGGATTCGCCGCTGTCGATCGGGGCGATCATCGGTTGGGCGGTGATGGCTGCAGTATCGAGATCGATACTCACGGCCTGGCCGTCGCCGCGGAACACGAGCAGGCTCGAGCCCGTCAGTCCCGCCCACTTCGGATCGGCCAGCGATTCATCGCTGATGGCCCAGCGCTGCTGGCGCCGCAGCGAGTCGAAGCAGAAGATCCGTCCCTGCGTCGCATAGACGACCTCGCCGCGCGGACTGAGTACGGCGAAGTCCAGCGGCACGAAGCGATCCGTCTCGATGTCGACGACCGTCGCGCCGGTCTGCGGTCGCAGCAGCAGGACGTGATTGGATTCGACTTCGCGCCGGCCGCGCCGCCCGCCGCTCTGTGTCGCCCCCGCCACGAGCAGCAGCGAGTCGGAAGCGCTGACGGACTTGACGGCGTCGATGTCCGCCGTGATGGCCCACCGGACCTCACCCGTGCGCCGATCGAGGCATCCAATGCGCCCGGTCTCTTCGGCCAGGATGACGGAATCGGCAGTCACGGCGGGAAACAGCCTGCCGCTGGGGCGCGAACCGTCGTTGCGCTCGAACCACCCGTCAAAATCACCCGAGCGCCACAGCGTGCGCTTCTGGGCCATGTCGTACGCTTCGACGATGCGGTCGCCGCGGCTGGCGAGCACGCCCAGCAGCGCCACGCTGCCGTCCACCGCGAGCAGTTCCTTGGTGGGTGAGTCGAGTATCTCGATGAACTGCGCGCGGTTGCTCGAGTCGTAGCCGATGAGATTCCGGTTGTCGCGCACCAGCGCGTACTGCGACGACGGCGAACCGACCGCCGGAGTGAGCAGCGTCTGGCCTTCTTTGATGTCGGCAAGTTGTCCCAGCGGCCCGATCGCCGCAAGGCGCTCGCCGGGCGGGAGCAGTGATGCAAAGCGCTGCCGCCATTCGTCGATCGAGAGCGGCCGGCCCTCGACAAGCGGCACGGTTGCCGTCGCGTCGCCGCGCTCCACGGTTCGAAGCAATTGCATGCCCTCGAACCACTGGCCGGTGGCCTCGTATATCTGCAGCAGTTCAGAGCGGACGCGGCCCAGCGCCGGCTGCACCGGCTGGAGACTCAGGCCGAAGCGCAGCGCCGCCTCGGCTGCATCCGTGCGCCCCTCCAGCCGCAACTGGTGCGAAGCGGCGATGCAGGCGCTCGAGGCGACTTCGGCCAGCGGATAGCGCCGCGCTACCCGGAGCAGTTCATCGGCGCTGCCCTGCGAGCGAGCGGACTGGAACTCGCGCTGCGCCGTGTCCTCATACGGCCGGTATAGGTCGCGATGGCCGTCGGCGACCACCGCCGTCAACCGGAATCGCGCCACGTCGCCGGCGCGGCGCGTCGAGCCCTGCTCAGTCCACGGCTCGTCGATGAGCGCTGGAGTCGTCAGCACTGCTTCATATGAATCGATCGCCCCGGCCGCGTCCCCCGCCTGGGCCAGGCTTCCCGCGTGGCTGAGCAGAAACGCCAGGCGCTGCTGGGGCGTTGCGGCCAGCAACTCGAGCCGGTAGTAGATCGCGTCGGACAGTTCATCAGGCAGCACCGAGTGAGGGGCCATGTCCAGCAGACCCGCGAAGAGGCGCTCCTGGGCCGTGCTGTTGATCTCGCTGAGCGGGTCGGCGTTGATAATGTCGATGGCGCGGTCGATCGAAGTCATCAGCGTCTCGAGCCGGCGATGCTGAAACGCCAGCCGCGCCAGACTGATCGCCGGGTTCGGGTCGTGGGGGTTGGCCTCGAGCCGCGCCCTCAGATGCGGCTCGCCGATTTCATAAGGGATGAACGACTCGAGCCGCTCGGCCGACGCCAGCAATACCTCGCCGCCCACCATCACCGGCACGGCCAGTTGATTGATCTCGACGGACTCGAGTTCCTTGCCGCTGGCGTCAAAGATGCGCAGCCGCTGATTCGTCGGCACGAGCACGCGCCCGGGGCCGGTGGTCACGCGGCCGTTGATGAACTCGTCCGGGCGCAGCGGAATCCAGTTTCCCGCCGGGTGATCGAGGCCGTCCAGGGCGATGCGCGTGATCGACTGGCCCGGGAGCGGCGGGCCGATCGCCAGCAGTGCATTGTCGCCGTGAGCGAGATAGAGCGGGTCGCCCCAGGATGTGGCGGCATGGAACGAGCGCTGCGCGCCGGTGAGCGGATCGAGCACAACGATGCCGCGCCTGCTGGGCGTGAAGCCGATGACGCCGATGGGCGTCATGAGCATGGTGTCGTACGTGCTCGGCGGCGTGAGGTCGCCGCGCATCCGCGCGCCGAATGGTTCGTGCACGCGCAGCCAGCGCACCAGCCCGCTTCGCGCATCGATCGCCGTCATCGCGCCCAGCGGCGTGGAGAAGTAGATCGTGCCGTCGGCCAGCAGCGGGCGCGTCGAAGGCAGCACCGCGTAATAGCCGAAGATCGCCGAACTCGCCAGATGCTGGTGCCACACGCGCCGTCCCGTCGCCAGGTCCACCCCCGCCAGGTAGTCCGACGCCAGTCGCAGCGTCTGCTTGCGCACGGTCACAATCACGAGTCCGTCGTGCACGATCGGCATACCGATGAACGAAGCGCCGCTCAATTCGTCGCTGATGCCGCCGGGCGTCGTCGTCCACAGCCGCTCGCCGGTGTTGGCGTCGTGGCAGATGACCAGGGTGTGCAGATCGGGGTCGCTCGCAGGACGCATCACGATCGCCACGACGCGATCCTTGTCCACCGCCGCGATGGTCGGATCATTCTGAATCGAGGTGGAATCGAGCATGCTCGGGAAGCGACCGTCGTCGGACGATGCCGTCAGGCCGTAATCGGCCTCCCAGCGCTCGCGTCCATCGAAGCGGTCGAGCGCGGTGAGCGTGACGCCGTTGTGAATAAAGACAAAGTCACTGGTGACAGTCGGGATGATGGAAAGCAGCCTTGCCGTCTCCTCGTCGCTGCGCTGCGCCGGCTCGGGAATGCCGCCGCGCCGCGTGCGCATCGGAATCGAGCGGAAATTCTCGAGGTCGTGGCGCCAGGTCGGCGACTTACCCATTTGCGCCAGCGTGGCGCGATCCAGCGCTGCCGAACTCTCGGCGTCGCTGGGCGGCGGCTGCTCGAACGTCCCGCTGATCCGCTCGGCCAGTTCACGCAGTCGCTTCGATTCGGGCCGATCCGCGATGGCCTCAATTGCCTGCGAAACCAGACCCGGCCGGCCGCCATAGACGCCCGTGAGCACCGACAGCATGCCCCACCGGCTTTGCGCTTCGCCCGCAAGTCGAGGGTGCTGCCGACACTCCGTCAGCACGTCGGCGGCAAAGTCGAACCTCGCCCGCACCATCATCGACTCGGCGACGTCCAGCGCGGCCGTAAGCCCCGCCGGCGTGAGGAAGCGGCTGATGAAAACCTCGTCCGCCCGGCCCTCTTCAAGCAATCGATGAGCGACCGGCTCGTTGACCTCCACGTACGCGGCCAGCAGATCGGGCTGGCCGAGGAGCACTTCCTGGACCCCTTGGCGCACCGAAACGAACGCGAATTCCTGGTCGGCAGCCCTGAGAAGGCGATAGGGGAACTGGTCCAGCAGCCGCTGGTATAAACGGAGGGCCTCGGCGGTGTTGCCGATCCGCACCTGGTCGTGGGCCTGATCGAACCACTGACTCGCTTCGGGCGAGTCATCGATGAACACGGGCGTCGGCGCCACGGTCTGGCCAGCGGCAAGGGGGCAGCAGAGGCCGATGATCGCAAGAATCAGGGCGAAACCGGGTGTTTTTCGTTTGCAAAGACGGTGATCGGACGTAGGCTTGAGCATCGGAATCCTGGCGGTGAAAGACTATACCGATCGGGGAGTGCGTGGCGTCACGACGAAGGGAATTTCCATCTTTCGGGATGAACTTTTGTTGAGTCGGTCCGACAGTCAGACAAGGTCGGAGAGGGCGAGCCAGTGCTGGAACGGTACATCGAATCTCGGTTCAAGGTGGATGTGACCTCCCCGGTTGCGCAGGCCCGGTGCCGGCGGGTGTGTCTGCTCGTGGTCCTTATCGCCATGCTGAGCCTGGGCGATCTGCTCGTCACCTGGACGTTTCTCAACTCGTTCGGCATGCAGGAAGTCAACCCGTTTGCGGCGTTCATCATCCGCCAGCAGAATCCCTTCGCGCTGGTCCTCTTCAAAGTCGGCTCAATCTCGGCCTGCATCTCCACAATCCTCGTGGTTCGGCACCGGCGGCAGGGCGAAATCGCCGCGTGGATCGCCGCGAGCATTCTCATCATGCTCACGGTCCGCTGGGCGGTGTACACCCAGGAAATGGGCGCCTTCAACAACACGGTCACCATCGGCGAGGCTCAGCAGAGCGATCAGTGGCTGCTGTTCCACAATCGACGGGTCGTCTCCGCGCCGCTACCCTAGCGGTGCATGATCTCAAGCCATTCATTTCGCGTCACCGGTGCGTTCGTTCTTGCGCTGTTGGCATTGCTCGCCGCGGGCTGCGACACGACCAAAGCGCCGCGCATCGACCTGGTCAGCGCCCGCGTCGTCGAGCAGCGGCCCGAGGCTTCGCTGGTCGAACTGACGCTCGAACTGACCAACGACAATCCGGATCCTGTCCCGCTCGTCGAATTCAACTACTCCGCCTCCCTCGACGGGCATCGCCTCATCGAGACCCGCCGCGCCGCGCAGGCCACCCTGCGCCGCCTCGGCACCCAGAGCATCGTCCTGCCCGTGGTCATTCCCGCCGGCGCCGCCGGAGGTCCGCTCGCCGGCGTGCACGCGCTGGTCGTCTCGGGCAAACTCTCCTACATCGCGCCCGGGCAACTCGGCGAGGTGCTCTTCGACACCGGCGTGCGCGTGCCCACGGTTTCCTTTACGGAGTCCGTCACCGTCGAGTTCGGCAGCGCGGATGGCTCGTAAGACCGCCCGCCGCGCGACCGAGTCGCGCGACAAGCCGGCCCAGCCGCTCTCGCTCTACGACTGCCCGCAGTGGTACGACATCGTGCACGAAGCCGGCACCGCCGCCGAAGTCACCCAGCTGCAGCGCATCAACGAAAGGCACGGCACCGGCGGGCGGCGCTGGCTCGAACCCGCCTGCGGCACCGGCCGATTTCTGCGCGTCCTCGCCTCCCGCGGCTGCAACGCTCTTGGCTACGACGCCAGCCCCATCATGCTCGACTACGCCCGGCGGCGCCTGAAGGCGCGCGGCCTCAGCGCCCAACTCTGCCTCGGTGACATGGCCACCTTCGTGCGGCCGCGCACGTTTGACATCGCGTTCAATCTCATCAACACCTTCCGCCACCTCCTCGATCCGCTCGAGGCGCTGTCGCATCTGAACTGCATCGCCCGCTCGCTCAAGCGCGGCGGTGTGTACGTACTGGGCATCGATCTGGTCGATTATGACGATCCGCAGCCAGGCGAAGAGGTGTGGATCGCGCGGCGCGGCCGCTGCAGGGTGCGGCACGTCATGTTCAACGTCCCGCCCGATCGCCCCCGCCGCCGCGAGCGCATCATCAACCACCTCATCGTGGACAAGCCCTCTGGGCGATCGACTCACGAGTCGCACTACGACCTGCGCTCGTACAACCTGTCGCAGTGGCTCGGCCTGCTCGAAGAAAGCGAACTGGATTGCGTCGCCGCCTACGACTTCGACTGGCAGCCCATCCAGATCACTGGCTACACCCGCGACGTGAATCTCGTACTCGCGCGAGAGTCCTCGCGCTGACGGCAGCCGCGACAAAGGCGCAGCGCCGTCGCGGATGGCCCGCATGTTCTTACGGTGCGTGCCGATCTTCCAGCACCGCGAACTCCCGGCGCAAGCGCGGGCCGCCGAGCTGGCCGTCGATGAGCCGCAGGCGCTGAATGCGCGGGTAGATGCGTTCGAGATTGCGGCCGGCCTGGTCGAAGATCTGCAGGATGCGGAGTTCGGCGAGCCAGAAGTTCGCATCGCGCCGCTCCGCCGACGCCGCTGCAATCCGCTGAAAGCCCGGCAGCGCTTCGCCCAGCCGATCGATCGCAAAGAGACACTCCGACCGGCCCAGCGTCGCTTCCGCGGAGTTTTCGCGCCACACGAGCACCTGCTCGTACACGCCAAGCGCTTCATCGCAATCACCCGCCAGGCGGAGCGCCTCGGCCTGGCACAGCCCCGCCGCCGCCCACGCTTCGCTTGAATGATCGAGCGGCCCGGCGATCGACCAGCCGAGGCTGGAGATCGGCACGATCCGCTCGCGCGCCATGGTTGCCCCAGCCTGCTCATCGCCCGCGTCGATCAGGCGGCGCGCTTCAGCCAGTCGCTGGTTGCCGATGCGCGTGATGATGCTCAAGGCCCGCTGCGGCGAGCGCTGCGCCAGTTCCTTGAGATCCGCTTCGATCTGTTCGGTCCGCTGCAGCGCTTCGAGTACCGAGATGCGCGCGTCGATGACCTCCGCCGCCAGCACGTTGTCGATGCCCTCGCCCTCTTCGAGCCCTTCAAGCCGTTTGAGAGCCGCATCATGCTCGCCCAGATCGCGCTGGGCCTGCGCGGCCCGCACCGCCGCGGCGACGCGGTAGTAGCGCAGATCCTGCCGCCGCGAGTCGCTCACGCCCGGGCCGGCCAGCGCCGCATCGAGCAGGCGCACCACGCGCTCGGCGCCGCCGATCATCTCGCGCAGCAGGACCTCGCGGTCGGCGCCGCCTGTCGCCTGCGCTTCGTTCCACTTCATCTGCACGGCTTGGAACGCGGCATCGGGATACAGGTCCGACTCCGACGCTACGAGGCTGAAATTGTGCGCCGCCTGGCCGTAGCGCTGCTGGCGCGAAAGCAGCAGGCCGCGCTCGTACGCCCAGCGGTCGAACAGGCTCGCCTGCGGAAAGCGCTCGACGACGAGCGCCAGGGCTTCCTCGTAGAGCGCCTGCAGTTCAGGCGAGTCCGGTTGATCGAGCACCGCGGCCGAAAGCAGCGCCGCCGCCTGCTCGGCCGACTGCTGGGCCCGCGGACTGAGCGGAAAGCGCGCTGCGGCGTCCATGCGCAGGCGCGCCGCTTCGGGCGCCTGGCCGCGCGCTGCGTGGGCGCTGGCCAGCGCCAGCATGACGCGCGGCGTGATCTGCGGATCATCGCCGTGCCGCGTCAGCAGCGATTCGAGCAGTGCTGTCGCTTCGTTCTGCCGCTGCGGATCACCCGCCATGCGCTCGGCCTGCGCCAGCGCCATCTCGGGCGGCAGATCCGAGAGCGGAATCGAGTCGGGCAGAATCGAGCGCCAGCGACCCGCCACCACTTCCTGCCGCTGCGCCGCGTTGAGCGGCAGCAGGTCGTTGTCGAGATAGGCGCGGTACACGCGCACGGCGTCATCCACCTGCCGCTGTGCGGCCTGCCCCGTCGTCGCACGCAGGTCGATGGGCGTGTCGCCGTCGGCCGCGCCGCGCACCGCGTCGAGAAATCGCTGGTCGCAGATGAGAAGGAACGTAAACGGATCGCGCCGGATCTCGGCCGCGGCGGCGAGTTTGTCCAGGGCCGCGGCCGCCGCCGCAGTTCCCTCGGAGCGGCGCAGCAGTTCGACCATTCCCAGTCGCGCCCGCAGCAGCGCGACGGCGTCCGCGCCGCTCGCGCCAAGCAGCGTGTCAAAGTGCAGCCGCGCTTCGTCGTAGCGCCCCAGCCGCACGAGACTCATCGCCGCCATCGATCGGCCGCGGCTGAGCCACGGCTCGGTGAGTTCGCCCAGCAGCGGCGTGAGCGTTTCGGCCACGAGTTTACACAGATCGTCATCCGCGCCCGCGCCGGCGAGCGCGCTGTAGTACGCCGCCGCGGCATTGAGAAACGGCAGCCGCTGGCGCTGCTCCACCTGCAGCAGATACCGATGCCGCTGCTGCATTGCCGCGCTGCCGGCAAAGTCCTCATCCTCCTCGAGATCGAGAATCTCATCAGACAGACCCACCGTCGCATCATCCACGAGGCGCAGCGCTTCACTCGCCGCGGCTCGCATCTGCTCCCACTGCGCTTCGCTGGCGATGCCGAACTCGATGGTCAGATCGAGCGCGCTCTGCGCTGTCTTGAGAAAGAGCAGGTTGAACGCGAGATCCGCCTGCCACAGCGGCATTCGCGGATCGTTCGGGTGGGCGTCGATCAGTTTTCGCCGCGCGCCGACGAGGCGCTCGATCGTCAGGCTCCGCGCCTCGCTGTCAAGCTCTTCATCCGCCAGCGAGGCCTGCAGGTGGGCGATCTCGACCAGTTCGGTCAGCGCCGCATCTCCGGCGCTGCTCGATTCGAGCACGTAGTCGAGCAGATCATCCAGACCGTACTCCGCCAGGCCCTTGAGGAACTGGTCCTGGTCCAGTTGCTCATCAAGACCCTGCGCCCGCGCCGCGCCGCCGGCCAGCAGCGCGAGCAGGGCGATCAGGTTGAACAGATGACGCGTCTTCATGAGTCGAACTACTGACAAACTTCTGCGCACCGCATTGTAGGAATGGTCAGCCCGGCATTGTCGCGCCGACCACCGCGCCCCGCGCCACCTCCGCAGGAGCTGAAGCCGCCGCCGCGCCTGCCGCAATCGTCTCCACAGCCGCGGCCGACGCCAGCCGCACCGTGGTGATGAGCACGTCATCGCGCGTCGCCCCATCGCGGTACCGGCACACGGCCTGGGGCAGCAGGTCGCTCAGATCCAGATGCATCTCCGGCTGCCACCTTTCAACAACCTGCCGAACGCCCATGACGCCGAACTGCCGGCCGCGCTCATCCACCGCCTCGGTCGCGCCGTCGGTGTAGATGACCACGAGTTCATCCTCATTCACCCGCGCTGTCTGCATCTCAGGCTCGAACGCCTCGTCAGGCGCCGCGCCGAGCATGAACGTCGTGGATTCGAGCGCCTCGAGCGAGCCGTCGCGGCGGCGGATGAAAGCGGGGGGGTGGCCCGCGTTGACCCACTCCATCGCGCCGTCCGGGCTGATGCGGAAGATAAACGCCGTGGCGAAGATGCCGTGGCGGAACATGACGAGGTGAAAATAGCGGTTCAACGCCCGCGCCACCTCGCCCGGCGAAGCATCGGGATGCTCGGCGTAGTAGCGCTGCACCTCGCCATCGACGCGGTTGACGGTCAGCGCCGCGGGAATGCCGTGGCCGGTCACGTCGATGAGCGCTGCGTGCAGGCAGCCTCGCTCGTCGAGGTGCGCGTGCAGAAAGTCGCCGCCCACCTGGCGCATGGGTTCATAGGAATAGTTGAACTGGATCGGCCCGCCGCGCACCGGCCGCGGAAAGCGCAGTTCGTGGATCTTCCTCGCGTCAATAAGGTCGCGCCGCGAGCGCCTGAACTGCCGGCGCAGCTGCGTGATTTCCACCGTATGCCGCAGCCGGCTGATGCGCCACCAGCACAGCAGCAGCCCGGCCCCGTTGATCGACGGCGCGATGAACACCCCCGTCGCCACGTGCAGCACGGAGAACCGCTCGACCAGCGCCGTGATGATGATCCACGCCGGGTAGAGCACCAGCAGCGGCTTGACGCCCTGCCCCGGCGTCCACGGCAGCAGCGCGCAGGCAAAGAAGTGCGAGATCGCAATGCCCACAATCGGCCAGGCCATCGCGCCCATGCTCATCGACGCCTCGGGCATCGCGATCTGCTCGCCCACCGCCGCGCCGATCGAGCACAACCCCGTCAGCACGAGCACCCAGTACGCCAAGCGCAGCACCCCCGCGCCCGAGGTGATGACCGATCGCACCAGCACCAGTGCCACGCCCAGCGTCGCCAGCCGCGCCGCCGCCAGCGACATGAGAATCGGGCTCTCCAGCCAGCGCACCGGCGGCTCCACGCCGGTGGTCGGCAGCCACGTCTGGATCGCCAGCGCCATGGCGTACTGCACCACCACCAACGCCAGCCACAGCGACACCAGCCACGTGAAGCGCAGCCGCAGCAGGCGCGCGATCTCGCTTTCAAAAGTCGATGCCGACACCACCGGCGGTGCGATCGGCCTCATGTCGCCGCCTCGACCGTCGCCGCGCTCGCCTCGCGCGAAAAGAAGAACCGGCTCGTGCGCAGCGACGTGCGCGACGCCGCGGCCGGGCCGACGCTTACCGCCACGATCAACACATCCTCATCCGGCTCGCCGTGCCAGCCGCGAAAGGTATTGAGTTGCCGCAGAAACGCCTCGGGCCACTGCAGCGCATCATCCACGCGCGTGGTGCGCACGATCGCCTCGACCCCGCCGTAGCCCAGCCACTGCCCCTTGCGGTTGCGCCAGTCGCACGCGCCGTCGGAGTGGGCGATGAGCGCATCATCGCGCTCCATCGCCTCGATGCGCTCCTCGCACTCCTCGCACAGGCGGTCCGACGCCCCCAGCGGCCAGGTCGTCGAGATGAGCCTGGTTACCGACCCGTCGCCGCGCCGGATAAACGCCGGCGCATGCCCCGCGCCGCACCAGCGCACTGCCCCGCTGGCCTCAAAGCGCATGGCAAATCCAGTCGCGAACACGCCGTGCGGCGCCAGCGTGAGATGTGCGTATCGATCCAGCGCCGCAATCACCTCGCGCGGCCGCAGGTACGCCGACTCGGCAAAGAGCCGCTCGATCTCACCATGCAGCCGGTGCACCGTCAGCGCCGCCGCGATGCCATCGCCTGCCACGTCGAGCAGGATGAGATTCAGCGAGCCGTCTGGCGACTCGTGTGCCGCGAGCAGATCGCCGCCGATGCCCAGCCGCGGCGCATCGCGAAACGCAAAGCGGATCGGCCCGCTCGTGCGCGGCTTGGGAAAGATCGCCTCGTGCATTTTGCGCGCGTCGAACAGTTCGCGGTGGAACTCTTCATAATGCTGCCGCAGCGAATCCGACTCGACGCGCCGCCCGATGGCCCGCGTGCGGATCCAGCACTCGAGCAAACCAGCCGGCACGACCAGCGCCCCGGCCAGCACATCCATCGCCAGCAGCCCGATGCCGAACTCCACCCGCGCCAGGCCGAGTTGCGCCAGCACCCACACGAGCCACACCGCCGCGCCCGGCAGCAGCGCCTGCCTCGGCGTCCACGGCAGGATCAGGCACGCCAGCAGGTAGCCCACTCCCACGCGCAGAAGCCCGACGCCGCCCTCGCCCACCGCCAGGTGAAACACCACGCTGGCGATCGCCGCGTTGAGCACAACCATCCAGAAGGAGAGGCGAAGGAGTTCGTCGCGCCGCACTGCCGGCGCCTCGTGCCGCCGCCACATCGCGCCGATGACCACCAGTTGCAGCCCGTGCGCGCCGATCTGGGCCCCGAAGCGCCACCACTGCCCCCACCAGTCCGCCAGGTCGGCAATGAGCAGGATGATGAGTATGCCCGACCACACCGCGCACAACAGCCGAAACCGCCGCCGCATCAGCGTCGCGAGTTCCGCCTGATACGCCTGCCCGAATTCCTGCTCGATCAGTGCCACGGCTGCGTTGCTCCGGGCTCATTCTAACGCCAGCGTTCCAACGCGCTGCTTACGGATCGCACCGGCACGATTTCAATTGAGTTGGCGCCCTTGCTCTTTGCGGGTCCCTTGTCCGCCGCGGCCCCGGCCGGCACGAGGGCCCGCTTGAAGCCCAGCCGCGCCGCCTCTCGCAGTCGCTGCTCCATCTGGCTCACCCGCCGCACCTCGCCGCTCAGACCCACTTCGCCCAGTGCGACGGTCCCCGCCGCCCCCGCCTTGCGCAGGTGGCTGCCGGCGATCGCCAGCGCCAGGCCGAGGTCCGCTGCCGGCTCGGCCACCTTCATCCCGCCCACCACGCTGGCAAACACATCCTGGTCCGCCAGGCGCAAGCCCGCGTGCTGCTCCAGTACGGCCAGAATCATGCTCAAGCGATTGGCATCCAATCCCGACACGCGCCGCCTGGCCGCACCGAGAATGCCGCTGGCCGTCAGCGCCTGCACCTCCACCATGAAGCACCGGCTGCCCTGCATCGCCGGCACGATCACGCAGCCCGGCTTGCCCACGCCGCTACCCGCCTCGCTGCTCAGCACGCCCGATGGGTCAACCACCTCGGCCAGCCCGAACTCACCCATCTCGAACAGGCCGATCTCTAATGTGGTCCCGAAGCGGTTCTTCACGCCGCGCACGATCCGGTGCGCGTGGTAGCGATCGCCTTCAAAGTACAGCACCGCATCGACAAGATGTTCGAGCAGCCGCGGCCCGGCGACCTGGCCGTCCTTGGTCACGTGGCCCACGAGCACGATGGCCATCTGCGTCGCCTTCGCCAGGTAGACCAGTTCCATGCAGCAGCGCCGCAGTTGCGTCATCGAGCCCGGCGAGGCGTCCAGCGACGCGTTGTAGATCATCTGCACCGAGTCAATGACCATCACCGCCGGCCGGACCTTGCCTGCCTGCGCAAAAATCCGCGCAAGGTTCGTGTCGGCGAGAACAAACAGATCCGCGGGACTGGTGGAACGGGCGTCCCCGGTGGAGCGGGCGTCTCGCCCGTTGACATCCAATCGCATCGCCCGCATCTGGATCTGCTGGCTGCTCTCTTCGCTCGTCACATACAGAACGCGCTGGCCCATCCGTGCGATGCGCGCCGCCGCCTGCAATAGCAGCGTCGATTTGCCGATGCCCGGCTCGCCGCCGATGAGCACCGTCGAGCCCGGCACAAGTCCGCCGCCCAGCACCCGGTCCAGCTCGCCGATGCCCGTGGCCAGCCGGGGCACGTCGAGCGGCTCGATCTCATCCAGCCGCCTGGCCTCAGGATTCCCCGCCGCGATCTCCCCCTCGGCCGCCCACGCCTCGGCCAGCCCGCGCTGCGGGTCCTTCTTCTCCGACCCGCCCGCCGCACTGGGCGTGAACTCCTCGAGCGAGTCCCACGCCCCGCACTCGCCGCACTTGCCAACCCACTTGGGCGACACGGAGCCGCACTGATTGCACACAAACGATCGGCGGACCTTGGCCATGGCGAGACTGTAGCCAAACAGACGGCGATCAACGGCCCCAAAGCGAGCCCGAAGTGTGAGCGAGGAATGGGATCAACGAGCCGCACGCGACAGCGCGCGGTGTTCGATCCATGCAAACGCCGCCTAGTGGAACTGATACCACACGTACGAACTCACCTCGCATGCTTCCAGATCGACCGCTTGCAGGATAATCTGCTTTGCGACAGCACGCCAGGGCACTTGCATTGTCACCGAAGCGCGTCCTTCGACATCCGCGGTGGCTTGCGCGGCAAAGCGCGGCTCGACGATGTCGAGGGTCACTCCCGGGCAGCCCGGAATCTCCGTCAGGCCTGCACGAAATCCGTAGACAAATCGAACCAGGTGGCCTGGCTGCGCTCCAGCCGCGTTCACCGTGTTAGGCCTTCCTGCCGCGCCCGGAAGCGGGCGAATGACCACGAATTCGTCAGTCGTACCCTGGAACTCATAGCAGCCGATGTCGAGCGGACCCGTGCCGGCATCTGGCATGCCCGGATCATCGATGCCGCGAGGGAGTCCGTCGAGATCAAACTCGCCGCGCCCATTGCGCCCGTCTCCCGCGTCGATGCAGGGCGATCCGGCGCTCAGGCGGTAATCGCCTTGCTCCGGATTGACAAAGCGCGGCGGCGCTTCGAAATCGCCCCTGCCAGCCCAGCCGCCCTCGATGTTGCAATAGTGGGGGTCGCCATCGCCCGCGGCAATCACCAGGGAGTCGGGGGTGTTGCCCCAGATCAGAACGCTGTAGATCTTGCCGCTCCCCTGACTGTTGAGATAGAATCCGCCGCCCTCTGCACCAGCGCTGTTGTGGGTGACGGTGGTTTCCCTGACATCGCCAAAGTCGAGTGAATCTCCGCAGATGGCACCGCCGCTGCGGCCCGCGGAATTGTCCGCGAAAAGCGACTGCCACACCGACATTCCAGAATAAGACTCAACTTCGCATAATCCACCGCCGTCGCGCCCGGCGGTGTTGTGGCGTACATTGCACTGACGAAGCTCGAAAATGGGACCGGACTTGGCGATTCCTCCGCCGTCGACCGCCGCTTCGTTGCCAATGATGTCGCAGCGCTCTATCAAGCAGTGAGAGGTCCAGATCCCACCACCAGTTCCAAACGCCCGATTGTCACGGATTGAAGAGTCCGTCAGCGTGCACTGGCGGCCATACACGCCTCCGCCGTCCCATGCTTCGTTGTCTTCAATGCGACAGTCGCTGGCGCTGAAGATGCCAGCGTTGTAGATGCCGCCGCCAAAGCCCTGCTGGTTCCACCCCGTTGCAACGTTGCTGGTGATGCGGCAACGGATGAAGGCCAGCAAAGATGCTTCGTTGTAAATCGCTCCGCCAAAGCCGCGGCCCGGCGTTTCACCTACGGCGCTGCTGCCCGTGAACGAGCAGTCCGTGACGCTCACCTCAGGTCTCCCGTTGGTTGCCAGCGCGCCCCCGCGTCCTTCCAATCCCGTCGCACCGTTGTCGCTGAACGTGCACTTCTGGATGTCGACAATCGCTGTGCCGGCGATCGTCATTCCTCCGCCCTGGCCCGCGCCGATGTCGAGATAGGCGAGGTTGGAGCGAAAGCTGGTCCGCGCGATCGTTACAAAGTTCGAGTCGCTGTTGACCAGAATCCCTCCGCCGCCCAGAGACGAACCTGCCGAGGTGCAATTGTCAATCACGCATTCGATCACCCTCGCATCCACGCCGGCGATGAAGATCCCTCCGCCTCCGGGCGCCATGCCGTTGCGCACGGTGAATCCCTGGATCGTGATGAATTGGGGTTCGCCCGAGTCCAGGTTGATTGCGCGCCCGTCGCCTTCACAGTCGATGATGCAGTTCTCGGCCCCGCCGACCGACTGAAGGATCACCTCGTTCTGGAAGAACGTGAGATTCTTGTTCCCCTCGCCGGCGTACACACCATCCGCCACCCGAACCGTGTCCAGATCACTTGCCGCGTTGATCCCGGCCTGGATCGTGGATTTCGGGCCATCCGGCGCTTCGCACACCGGTGAGAGTCCCGTCCATGCATCGTTCCCGCACGAGCCGTTGACGTAGTACGTCGTCTGCCCGACGGAGAGTGATCCAAGTGAAAGGACCGCGCCCAGCGCGAGCGCACCGAACATCGACTTCGTGCAAAACAACATGATGGGGCTCCTCTTCGTCCGCTGTGCTGGGCGGTCAGGTAGGGAGGCGTTCGCCGCGCCCGGTCAACGGGTCAGGCGCTCTGTCCGTAGAGCATGAGGGAATCGGGCGTCGCTGTCAAGGAAAAACCCGCAGATTATCGGAAACCTGCAAAAGCAGCCGTGCCACCACCTCCGCCGTCGCGCCGGCCGATGCATCGCCTGCGGCTACGACCTCCGCGGCGCCGTACACCCCGTCTGTCCCGAATGCGGCACTCCTCATGATCGAGTCGTGTAGGGGCCGCTGTTCTGCTTGCCGTGAGGGCGATCGAACGGGATCCCGGGCGGGGGCTTTGAGTGTATCACAGACTCGATGTGCCTCGCGCATCGGCCGCCCCACCGCCGGGCCGGCGCAGAGCCTTGTCCCGACCTACATAGCATCCCCCAATGCCCCGCCGCGACCAACCCGGCGCCTTCCGCCGACTCGCCAGACGCGCCGTCCTCTGCCTCCTCTTGGGCGCGGTCGTTCAGTACCTCGTCGCCGTGGGCTTCGGTGTGGTCAAGTCCCCGACCATTCGAAAGAGGTTGCTCGCAGCCACCGCGCAGGAAGGGGATCGAAGCCTCCGTCTCGAAGTCGATTGCAGGCGCGCGCCGGGCAAAGATGTGCTAGGCCTTGTTTTCTCGGTCGCGGTGGGGTCAGACCTGCAGGATGTGAGCGACTATCAGGTCTGGCCCGATTGGAAGCGGCTCGAGTGGCAGGAAGTCATCTGGGGTCAGAGTTCAGGTATTCCGACGACTTATCTGCCAGCCAGACCGCCATCGTGGCTACGACCCGAGAAGGTCGCGCCGCGCCCGTTTCCGTCTGGTGTGCAGGCGCCATCGCTCTCAATCGGGATCGAAGTCGGTTGTGGTTGGCCGTGGCGCAGTGCGTCCTATTTTGGGCGTTGGCCATGGCCGGATCGCGGGGAGTTTGAAGTGGAAGATGGTCTGGTCGTCGAGAACATGCAGTCGTCACGGACCATTACCCCGCGCGTCATCCCGCTGCGCATCATCTGGCCCGGCGCGATCATTAACACTCTTCTCTATGTCGCCGTCCTCTTCGTTCCGTTCACACTCGTGCCAATCACGCGCCACCACCTCCGCCGCCGCGCCGGGCGCTGCACCGCCTGCGGCTACGACCTTCGCGGCGCTGCCCACCCCGTGTGTCCCGAATGCGGCACGCCTCGTGATCGAGTCGCGTAGGGGCCGCTGTTCTGCTTGCCGTGAGGGCGATCGAACGGGATCCCGGGCGGGGGCTTTGCGTGTATCACAGGCTCGATGTGCCTCGCGCATCGGCCGCCCGACCGCCGGGCCTGCGCCGAGCCTTGTCCCGACCTACTTACCATCCCGCATGTCTCGCCGCGACCAGCCCGGCGCTCTCCGTCGATTTTCCAGACGCGTCTCCCAACCTGGCGCGACGGCGGCCCAGGCATGGCTATGCCCGGGCGTTGTTCATCGCCTCGCTGCCTCGATGCCCAGATCCCTCAGTGCCCCGATGCTTTCTCCCACACCCGCACTCCCGTTTGCGCCTTCTGTGCCTCTTCGCGGCCACTCCTCGTCGCTTCGATGCCGATTTGGGCTCGCTGGGTGACCATCGGCTTCCAATCGACTCGCGGCCTCGCTCATGGCAAGCCGACGACGGCTGGCGCCGCTCACCCCTTCACCCCTTCACCCCTCACCCCACTCACCCAATCACTCCTCTGGACCGCCGCCGGGCCGGGGCTACGATTGCCGTCTCGGAATGCGGGATCGACTTCCCTGGTGGGACGCCCCTTTCGACAACGCTGACAGATACGGAGCCCGGTCGGTATGCCGACGATTAATCAATTGGTTCGCAATCCCCGCGTCTCGCCCAAGCCCAAGAGCAAGGTCAAGGACCTTGCCGCCTGCCCGCAGAAGCGCGGCGTGTGCCTGCAGGTCAAGACGGTCACGCCCAAGAAGCCCAACTCGGCGCTTCGCAAGGTCTGCCGCGTCCGCCTGAGCAACGGCAAGGAAATCACCGCGTACATCGGCGGCGAAGGGCACAACCTCCAGGAACACTCGATCGTGCTCGTCCGCGGCGGCCGCGTCCGCGATCTGCCCGGCGTGCGCTACCACGTGGTCCGCGGGGCGCTGGACTGCCTCGGCGTGGACGGCCGCAAGCAGGGCCGATCGAAGTACGGCGCCAAGCGCGGCAAGTAAGCGCCGCCGGTCATCGCTCAGCGAGCGCCGTCGCAACCGGTTGAGCATCAACGCACCTTACCCGCGCTCGCAGTGAGCGCGGCACAACCAAACGGCAAGTAATCGCTCCCGGCCTCGCCAGCCGGCGCGGTGAACAGACGGGTCGATCGCATGATCGACCGGATGAGCCAGACAGGAGTTTGCAATGGCAGGACGGATCACCAAGTCAGACAAGCAGTTGCGGCCGGACCCGAAGTTTCAGAACACCACGCTCGCCCGCTTCATCAACTGCGTGATGAAAGACGGCAAGAAATCGGTCGCCGAGCGCGTCGTGTATGATGCGCTCGAACGCATCGCCGACCGGCTCGAGAAGGACAAGAACCAGGACCTGCCGCGCTCGGCGATCGAGATCTTCGAGCGGGCGATCAACAACGTCCGCCCGCAGGTGGAGGTTCGATCTAAGCGCGTCGGCGGCGCCAACTACCAGGTGCCCGTGCAGGTGAACCGCAAGCGGCAGCAGAGCCTCGCGTTCCGCTGGATTCTCGAAGCCTCGCGCGGCGAGAAGGGCAAGCCGATGTGCGACCGCCTCGCCCGCGAGTTGTACGACGCCGCCAAGGGCGAAGGCAAAGCGATGACGACCCGCGAGAACACGCACCGCATGGCGGATGCGAACAAGGCGTTTGCTCACTTCGCGTTCTGAGTTCCTCGCGACAAACAAATGACACCGGCAGCCGCAGGCGACAGTCTGCGGCTGTTCGTTTCTGGGTGGGGGCGCCGGCCCGGTGGAATGTCCCTGTTGCTCGCAGGCCGGGTTGCCAGTAAGATGGCTCGGTGGATGGACGGGAGCGGTATGCACACGTGGCGAGCCATCCAGAGCGCAGTGACGGCGGCGGTGCTGGCGACGACCGGTGTCGCGCTGGCTCAGTCGCCCGGCGCTGGGGGATCACCCGCCCAGCAACCCGCGCCCGCGCAGCCCGCTCAACCTCAACCTCAACCACAGGCGCCGGCGACCGCTTCGCCGGGCAATGACAAGCCGGCGTTCGTCGCGCCCGATACGGCGCTGCACATCGCCATCGAACGACTGCGAGAAGAGGGGCGGCAGTTTCGCGCCACCGGCAATCTGCCGCGTCAGGAGGCGGACTTCGCCCAATCGTTCGAATACTTCGTTCGGCCGCGCGACTTGCACGACGCCGTCGCCGCCGTGCAGGATCGGGAAGACGCGGCGGTGGACGGGTACATCCGCTGGCAATTGCTCAGTTTCGACGCCAACTGGGGCGCGATGGACGGCGATGCCTACGAGCGGCTCATCGGCAACCTGCCGCGCCTGCTTCGCTGCGCTTCGGCGGATACGCAGTCGCACGAAGCGCTCGAGCGGCTGGCGCTGGATGCCGGCCGCAACGCCGAAGTGCGTGCCGAACTCCAGCGGCGGTGGGATGCGATTCACTTTGACGACAAGCAGGTGGAACTGCTCAACCAGCCGGCGCTGAAGTTCCGCAACATGCTCGCTGACGCGATGCCCGAGACAGGCATGCGGCTGCTGGGTGTGCTCATCTTCGATCTGCAGGGCCGCATCGCCGCGGCCTGCGACACGCGGGCCGTGAAGTCGCGCATCACGCGCACGCTGCGCGAGCGGATGAATGATGACAGCATCACCATCGAGCAGCGCTGGCAGTTGATCCGCTACATCGAGGATCTGCCCGGCCCCGAGTCGAAGGTGGTGCGCGATGTCGTCGTGTATGCGGCGCAGCCGGCCGATGTGCTCTACAGCACGTATGCGATCCGATCGTCGGACGTAAAGAAGTGGACGGCGTACCTGAACCGGCACGAGCCGTGATGCGGCGGGCGCGGGTGAGGCAGGCATGGCTACTGGCATGGCAGGGGGCAACGGGACCGGTGAGCCGGTGAAGATCGGCATCGTCGGCTTCGGCCGCATGGCGGAGTTGTATCACCTGCCGCCGCTGCGACAGGCGGGCTGGCAGGTGCAGGCGGTGCTCGACGTCACGCCCGCGCGGCGCGAGGCGGCCAGGGCGCTGGGTGTGCCGCAGGTCTGCAGCGACATGGATGAGTTCGCTTCCAGCGGCGTGCAGGCGGCGCTGGTGGCGCCGCATTCGAGCGTGCGGCTGAGCGTGGTGGAGCCGCTGGCCGAACGCGGCATTCACGTGCTCATCGAAAAGCCGCTGGCGATGACGGCCGCCGAGGGGCAGCGCATCTGCGAGTTCTGCGAGCGCTGCGGCGTACTGTGCAGCGTCTATCACAACCGGCGCTGGGACGCGGACTTTCTTCGCGTGCGGCAGATCGTGCAGAGTGGGTTCATCGGCCGGCCGCTGCGCGTCGAGAATCGCCTCTTCGAGCGCGAGCCGGCGACGCGCTTCGGAGCGCCCGAGTTCCACCAGCAGTGGCGCATCACCGCGGCGCTGGGCGGCGGCACGATGCTCGACTGGGGGCCGCACCTGCTCGACCAGGTCCTCACGCTCATGCATGACGCCGGCTCCGTCGTCATGGTGCTCGGCGAAGTGCGGCACGTGCACTACGGCGATGCCGATGATCACTTCATGATCGATCTGCTCTTCGAAGATGGCTCGCGGGCGCTGGTGGGCAAGAGCGATGTCGCGCCCATCGGCCCGGCATGCAAGTGGATCGTGGTAGGCGAGCGCGGCTCGCTGATCGGCCACTGGGAGTCGGCGACGGCGCGAAACACGGACGAGGCTGAGCAGATCATCACGCAGACGCCACCGCCGGCCGATCTGCACCGCAACTTTCTCGAGGCGGTGCGCGACGGGCAACCCCTGCTGGTCACGGCCCGGCAGTCGTTGCGCGTAGTCGAGATCTTCGACGCAGCGCGGGAGAGCGCGACCCGTGGAGAGAGTGTGCGAGTGCGGATTTGATGGGCGACGCAGTTCAGCCCCGATGCGGGCTGTCATGGGGCGCACCGTTGGTGCTCCAGACATTCAGAGCGTTGCCGACTTTTGGCTCACGTCGGTTCGCGGGCGACGATCATGCTGATGAGGCGGTAGACGAGTTTGGCGGCGGCGAAGGCGCTGGCGTGGTGGCCGGGCATGGGGAGCAGTTCGACCACGTCGAACGCCGCGATGCGCCGTTTGGCCACAACGCGACTGAGAAAGCGATCGACTTCATTCCACGACAGCCCGCCGGGCTCGGGCGTGCCGGTCGCGGGGATGAGACTCGGATCGAACGCATCGAGGTCGATGGTGAGGTAGACATCATCGCTGAGCAGGTCGATGGCGCGATCCATCCACGACGCATCGGCGCTCTGCACGATGTGGTGCGCGAAGAAGACCCGATCGGGCTCCATCGTCTCCGCCTCCGCGGCGTCGATGGCGCGGATGCCAACCTGCACGATCGGACACCACTGCCGGGCCCACGCCATGACGCAGGCGTGGCTGTAGGTGTTGCCCTCGTACTCCTCGCGCGTGTCGCCGTGCGCATCGATCTGAAGGACGCTCAGGCCCTTGACGCGGCGGGCGGCGGCGCGGATGGCGCCGATGGACACGCTGTGCTCGCCGCCGAGGATGATGGGCAGCTGTTCGCGATCGAAGATCGCATCGACGGCCGCCTCAACGCGCTCGGCGAGCTCCTTCGAAGAACCCTTCCACTCGATGGCCGGCAGCGTCGTGATGCCGCGCCGGCAGGGCTCGGAGTTGGTCTGGATGTCGTACCATTCGACCGTGGCCGAGGCGTCGATGATCGCGGCCGGGCCCTTGTCGGCGCCCTTCTGCCAACTGCTCGTCTCGTCGTAGGGCACGGGGAGCACGGCAAAGCGCGAGTGCAGCGGATCGCGCATCTCGGCAGGCAGGTCGAGGAAGCCGGGGTTGCGCGGCTGGTGGTGGTAGGCCATCGTCGCTCTCGATCAGCTCAGCAAGGCGATTGGAAAGGCGGTCAGTCGGCGTTCTTGGGGCCGGCGGTGCTGCCGGGTTCGAGATAGGTGTAACTCTCAAGGCCGTCCTTGTAGAAACGCAGCAGCAACTGGCTCTCGCGCACGGTGAAGCGCTTGTTCTTGACGGCCTGCTCGCAGTCGCGGCGGAGGGTCTGTTCGAGTTTGTCTACGTCGTACTGGACGTAGCCGAGCACGGAGCGAACCTTGTCGCCCTCGATGAGTTCATCGATGGACCAGTCGCCGCTGTCATCCATGCTCAGGTGCACGACGTGCGTGTCGCCGAAGAGGTTGTGCAGGTCGCCCAGCGTCTCCTGGTAGGCGCCCACGAGAAACGCGCCGAGGTAATACTCCTCACCCGGAGCGACTTCGTGCAGTTCCAGCGTTTTGCGGATGTCGCGGCGATCGACGAAGCGGTCGATCTTGCCGTCGCTGTCGCAGGTGATGTCGGCGAGCACGCCCTGTCGCGTGGGCCGCTCGTTGAGGCGCTGCAGGGGGATGACGGGGAAGATCTGATCGACGGCCCACGAGTCAGGCAGCGACTGGAACAGCGAGAAGTTGCAGAAGTAGGTGTCGCTGAGGATGACCTCGAGGTCTTCGAATTCTTCGGGCACGGATTCGAGGCCGCGGCAGACATCGCGCACCTTGGCGCACACGCCCCAGAAGAGCCGCTCGGCCATGCCGCGCATGCGCAGCGTCATGTAGCCGAGGTTGAAGAGGTTCATCGCTTCGTCGCGGGCCTGCATGGCGTCGTGGTAGGCCTCGACGAGACGGCGCGGGCCGACGCTGTTATACGCTTCGAAGAGGTCGTAGATCGGCTGGGGAATCTCCTCTTCGGGCGCGCCGGCCTCGTCCATCGACTGCGGAATGGGAAATCGGTCGAGGCCGCTGCTGCCAAGCACGTTGAACACGAGAATGCTGTGGTAAGCGACCATGGCCCGGCCGCACTCGGTGACGATCGTGGGGTGCTCGACGTCGTGGTCTTCGCAGACGGTCTTGATGCGATAGACGACGTCGCTGGCGTATTCGACGAGGGTGTAGTTCATCGACGATTCGAAGTTGGTCTGCGAGCCGTCGTAATCGACGCCCATGCCGCCGCCGACGTCCATGTACTTGAGGCCGGCGCCGAGCTTGACGAGTTCGACGTAGACGTGGGCGAGTTCGTTGACGGCGGTCTTGACGTGGCGGATGTCGTAGATCTGGCTGCCGATGTGGCAATGGAGCAGTTGCAGGCAGTCAGCCATGTCCCTTTCCTTGAGGAAATCGACCATGCGGAGGATTTCGCTCACGAACAGGCCGAACTTCGATCGCGCTCCCGCCGAGGTCTTCCACCGCCCCACGCCCTGACTGGCGAGCTTGACGCGCACGCCGATCTTCGGCCGCACGTCGTACTTCTGCGCGTACTTGGCGATGAGCAGCAGTTCGTGGAAACTCTCGACCACGGGGATGATGTTGCGCCCGAGTTTGGTGGCGAGGATGACGGCCTCGATGTACTTGTCATCCTTGAAGCCGTTGCAGACGATCAGCCGGCCATTGGCGTCGGGCGTCATGCCGAGCACGGCGAGCAGTTCGGGCTTGGAGCCGACCTCGAGGCCGAACTCGAATTCCTTGCCGAAGCGGTAGACCTCTTCGACGACGAGGCGCTGCTGGTTGACCTTGACGGGATAGACAGCGCGGTAGGCGCCGCGGTATTCGTTCTCGGCCATGGCGGTGCGGAAGGCCCCGGCGATGTCCTGCAGGCGGGTCTGGAGGATGCCGTTGAAGCGCAGCAGCACCGGAGAGTGGATATCGCGCTCTTTGAGGCCGTCGATGACCTCGGTGAGGTCGATCTCGGCCTTGGCGTCGCGCGTCGGTCGGACCACGACGTGGCCCGAACTGTTGATGCTGAAATAGCCCTTGCCCCACGCTTCGATGTCGTAGAGGTCAACGGCGTCGTCGATGGTCCACGCGGGGTCGAGCACCCCGCGCCCGGGCTTGGCAATTGTGGTCATAGGTGAATTGTAGACGAGGCGGCGGCGGGGTTGAGGGGCAGTTGCCGGTGATGGCGACGATGGGCCGGCACGGTACCGCCCCCTCGCCTGGGCAGGCATTCGTCAAGCAGCATCGCATCGCGAATCAGCATCTGTCTGCTGCTTGGCCGCTATGCCGATCGGCGCTGCGGCGGCGGGTCCGTGATGTCGATCCGAATCTCCTTGTTCAGTGCGTCGGCGTAGCGCATGAGCGTGTCGATGGTCGGATTCGGATCGGGGTCGTTTTCGAGCCGAGACAGGTTGGCCTTGCCGATCCCGGACCGTTCGCCCACGTCGGTCAGGCTCAGTCCCAGGCGCTGCCGCTCGGCCTTGAGGAGTTGTACGATGTCGCGCAGGGCGTCGTGCCGGGCCCGGACGGCGCGGCCTCGTCGCCTGATCGAGTCCCCCTCGTCGCGGTCGATCTGCTCAGCAAGGCGATTCAGTTCGCGGACGCGGTGGGACGGAAGTTTTTTGGATGACCTGCGAATGGGTTGAGGCATGTCATTACTCCTCTACGTCAAATGCGGTAATGGGATAAACCGTGATCTCATCGATCGGCTCGTAGACCACCGCCAGGAATCGTCCGCTGGGCGTCCGTCCGAAAGCGATCGGGCGACCCGATGATTCGCTGACATCGCCGTCGAGCGGGTTCTGCAACACCGCTTCAACTTCCGCGGGAGAGATTCCGTGCAAAGCAATGTGCTGGACGTTGCCCTTTGGCCCGTCAATCCAGATCACTTCCAGCCAGGGCATTCGCCTCTCCTTGCCGCTGTTATCATATAATACAACGCCCGGCGCCGCTTGTCAACCGGCTGGCTCTGGGTTCGGTTGCTTGAGCCACCGGCGGGGTCGAGTACACTTGCCGCATGGGGCTGCCGTTTCCCATCGACCTGTACGACTCGATCAGCAGCGAGATCTGCCGCGTCGGCGAGCGGATGTGGCGGCAGGGCTTCTGCGCCGGCAGCGATGGCAACATCTCGGCGCGCCTCGACGATGACCTCATCATCATCACCCCCAGCGGAGTGAGCAAAGGCGACATGCGCTCTGACAGCATGTGCGTCGTGCGCGTCGAGGACGGCTCGCTCATCCACGGCCCGCATCCCAGCAGCGAGCGGGCGGTGCACCTGGCTGTCTACCGCGCCCGCCACGACGTCGAAGCCGTGATCCACTCGCACGCGCCGCGGAGCACGGCGTGGGCATGCACGGGTGAGCCGTTGCCCGAAGCGGTTCATCCCGAGGCGGAACTGCTGCTGGGCCGCATTCCCATCGTGCCCTACGTCACGCCCGGCACCGGCCTGCTCGCCGAGGCGACGGCCGAAGCGCTCACGTCCCACACCGCCGCGATGCTGCTGGGCAACCACGGCACGGTGACGCTGGGCGATTCGCTCGAGACCGCCTTGGCCCGGCTGGAGATGCTCGAATCCTACTGCCGTCTGGTGATCGAGCTGAGCCTGCTGGGGAAGATGCGCCGCCTGAGCGAGACGGAGATGGCCGATCTGCTGAAGGTCAAGCGCGAGATGTGGGGGCTGGGCGACGATCGGGACTGAAATGAGGCATCCAGGCATCAGGGCGCCGAGGCATCGAGAAGTGCATTGCGGCGTTCAGGTATCAGGGCCAAATTCCTCTTGAACCCAACCAAAGCCCTCTCTGCCGCGTATTGTTTACGGATCGGCGCGGCCGGAATGGCTGCGAGGGCTGAAAAACGCCCTTCCCGCAACCGCTTGAGTGACTTTCTGCCTCTCGAAAGGGGGTGATCGGCGATGGCCACGAGCTTCAGCGCCCTGTGCACCGACTTCTACATCAACCAGAAACTGGCGCTGAAGATGGACCTGCCGACCGGGCGGGAGACCGTCCTGGACCTCTTTGACCGCATCCGCAAGTTTCGCCCCACCATGAACCGCTTCCGGCGCTTCGAAGGCGAACTGGCTCTTGAATCGACCTCCAGCGCCGGGCAGTACGACTGGGTCGCCCTGCGCCAGACCGCCGCGCGCAGCGGCACGGTCAACCCTGAAAGCCTCGCGCAGGCGTACCAGCTCCATCGCATGCTGCTTGAGGTGGCGCCGTTCTACCTGAGCATCAGCCCGCTGGATGTGGACTACCTCGAACTCATGTTCGGCTTCGATCTCGAAGCGCCGGGCAACCACGATGACATCGTGTACGAGGCGCTGCTGGCCGACACGCCGCTGGGCCGCGTGGTCGATGCCGACCGGCTCATCGCGATGGATGTGCAGCCGTTCCTCACCTTCGCGCTCGATCCCGAGCGCCAGGTGCAGGTGAATTTCGAAGTCAAGACGCGCAGCGGCGAATCCGAGGCGAGCGAGGACAGCCCGCCCCCGGCCGACTCGGGCGGCGGCGATGAGCCGATCAGCGTGTTCCTGAGCCTGCGCCGCATCGGCCCGATTGAGCACATCGAAGAACTGCCGAGAATCTTTGAAATGCTCGCGGCGACAGCCGAGGAAATCGCGCACGACCGGGTCATTCCGCACCTGCTCATGCCCATCAGCAAGGCGATCAGTTCGCGGAGCCGGTAACGGTGCTGTTTGGTCGTGACATGCCGGGCAAAGCCCAGCGCGCCCAGTGGGGCCGCGAGTTTGTCGAAGCGCGCAGTCCTTATGCGCTGGTGGCGGGAATGCTTGGCCTGGCAGCGCCGATCGACGGGCTGGTCTTTGTGCCGCTGTCGCTGGCGGCGATCGTCGTGGCGGTGATGGGCTGGCGCCACATCGACCGCAACCCGCACCTGCTGGGCAGGCGCCTGTGCGTCCTCGGCGCGGTTGGCGGCGTGATCGGTTGCGCGTTGTTTGTGGGGTTGCGGATGTGGGAAGGGTGATGAACTCTCCGCAGCGTCCGGCGCCGATGATCTGAAAGAATACCGGTGAATCGAGGGAATGGGATCAGACGCGCCGACGTCGCGATTGCAGGCGAGCCTGCGCGCAGAGTTGCACCGGAAAGGGCCGGATCATGACGGAGTCTCGTGCAGTCGTACTGGTGCTGATTGTTTCGCTCGTCGCGCTTCCCGGGTGCACCCTCCTGTTTGGCGACAAGTGGATCGACGACATGATGACATCGCCGGAGTTCGTCTGCGCTCTGATTCAGGCGAGCGATGAGATCGAGTTCGGCGACCTGCCGGACGACGCAGTTGTGGCCGTGGTGGACGTCGCGGACGACGGTACAGCGTGGGCGGTCCTCCTGCACGGCAAAGACGAGCGGCTGCAGTATTTCTGCGAGATGTGCGATGGAGACATGGCTGACATGCAACAACTCTGGAGCCATCGCATCGTGCACTACCCCGACCCCGAGACGGCGCAGCGGATGATCCCCCTGGAGTACGCGGACGTTCGTCGAGTCCTGGTGATGGGCGAACTCGATGAAGATCCAGATGTTGAGCCTGAGAACTGATCGCTAGACTCGGACTTGTCGTGCCCGTGGGAACGCCTTCGGTCCTGGCATCACAACCGAGGATGGAATCGTTCTGCGGTGGCGGCGACATCGGCGGCGCGCCGTTCGTATAGTTGCCGGTGTGGGGCGGTCGGCGCGTTCAGGAGTTTGCAAGTGGACATCGGTGGACCCGGGCTTGTGCTTTGCCTGCTCTTTCTCGTCGGCGCTCCCGGCACCACGTGGGCCATCTGGGCGCTGCGGGCCCGCTCCTTCCACCAACGCGTATGGAAGTGGCGCATTCACACGGTCGGCACCATTGCGTACTACGTCACGTTGGTTTCTCTTTATACGGTGGTTTTCACTTCCCCAACAGAAACTCCCGCCACCTCGCTTGGCTGCATGTGGTTGTTTGCGGGGCTGCTGCCGACCGGATGGAATCTCGCTGCTGCTTTTGACCTGAGGCCTCCGGATGGCATTCCGCGCTGCCGCAAGTGCGGTTATGATCTGCGCGGATCGACCAGCGGCCGCTGCCCGGAGTGTGGAACGGATCATTCTCCTCGCCGCTGACCTCTCCGCGAACTCCGCGTCTCTGCGTGAGAATCAGACTTCCCGTCGCGTCAAACCCTTCGGCCCCAAGGTCACAATCGTGAACGGGCCCGCGCTGCGGCCGGCGAGATAGGCGTTCACATCCTCCAGCGTCACCGCATCCACCTGGTCGCGCACCTCATCCAGCGTGCGCGCTGCGCCGCGGTTGTAGAGGTCGTGGGCCAGCGACGACGCCCGGGCGCTGGTCGATTCGCCCTGCATGACCAGGCGCGACTTGAGGCCGACTACGGCACGCGCGAATTCCGATTCATCCACGCCGCTGTGCACGCGCTCGAGTTCCGCAATCAGCACATCGAGCGTCTCCTGGGCTCGCTCGGCGGTCGTGCCCGAGTAGGCGAAGATCGCGCCGAAGTCGCGCCCGGCCGCATACGAGGCGTGCACGCTGTAGCACAGTGACCGCTTCTCGCGCACCTCGGTGAAGAGCCGCCCGCTCATGCCGCCGCTGAGCACCGCCGTGGCGATGCGCTGTTTCATGTTGTTGGCATCGGGTTCAGGCGGCGCCGGGGCCGCGACGGCGATATGCACCTGCGCGATCGTCTCGGGTTCGTGGTGCATCCCCGGCGCCGGCCACGCCTGCGGCTTCGGTTCGACCGTTCCACCACTCCATCCGCTCAGGAGTTCATCGAGTTGTTTCGCCACTGCGGCGCCATCGACATCGCCTGCGAGCGCGAGGATCGAACCGCCGGGCCGGGCCCACTGCGACCACGCCTGCCGCGCCGCCTCCGGCGCGAGTTGCTTGACATCGTCCGCCTCGCCGTAGCCCGAGCGGTTGAACGGTTCGGGGAAGAAGTGCCTGCGCGCCAGCAGCATGGTGCGCTGCTGGTGCTCATCGTGCAGGCCTTCGATCGACTGGAGCGTCAGGTCGCGCACGGCTTCGAAGGACGCGTCTTCGAAGCGCGGCCGGGTGACGACGGAGGCAAGGATCGGCAGGGCCTCGGCGAGGCGCGAACCGATGAGCGTGGCGGAAATGGACAGGTGCCGCCCGCCGACGTGGCTGGATCGCTGCACGCCGCAGCGGTCCAGAGCGTCAGAGAGGCCGCGCGAATCGAGATCGCCCGCCCCCCGCCAGAGCCACTCGGCCAGGACGGTGCTCGCGCCGATCCGGCCCGGCTCATCCGAGGCGCTGCCCAGCGGCAGCAGCCAGGTCAGTGCGACCGACGAGGCGGTGTCGTGGCGCTCGACGAGCAGCGGCATGCCGCAGGCGAGGTCGAATCGTTCGATGTGGGGCATCGCGGCATCTCTCTGGCGGGTCACAATTGAGGCTCAAAGGCGATTCTAGCCGAAGGGTTGGCAGGCACGGTCCGCAGGCGGTTATTGCGCCAACCTGCTATGATGTGCCTTCGGTCGATCGGCCGGCTCGATGGGTTCGGGTGCACGTTCTTTCAGTGGTGGCATGGCCATGGCATACGCACGACAGGCGCGGTCTCTGAGCATCGCGGCCGCTCTCGCAGTGGGAGCAGCGCTGCTCGGCTCGCTGGCGGGCTGCGAGACGGCGGGCCAGGACATCGGCGAAGCGCTCAAGTTCAACACCCCTTCGCCCAGCCAGGCGGCGGCGTGGATGTTCCACCGCGACGCCGAGAAGCGCCGCCTGGGCATCACGCTCATCAGCAATGCGCCCTTCGGCGGCGAAGAGCCCTATCTCAAGGTCTACCGCGAGGCCGTCGCCGACACCGATCCGATGGTCCGCGCCGCCAGCGCTCATGCGCTCGGTCTGAACGGCCAGCCGGCCGATGCGCTGCTGCTGGCCAAGGCGCTCGAGGACTCGTCGCAACTGGTCCGCTGGGAGGCCGCCAAGGGCCTGCAGCGCATCCATAACGATCAGGCGGTCGCGCCGCTCATCGCGGCGATGGTCGAAGATGAAGATGTGGATGTGCGCATGGCCGCCGCCACCGCGCTGGGCCAGTACCGCGAGCGCCGCGTCATCGAGGGGCTCATCCGCGGCCTCGACGATCGCTCGCTGGGAGTGGCCGTGCACGCGCGCCGGTCGCTTCGCATCCTCACAGGCGAGAACTTCGGCACCGATCCCGTCGCCTGGCTCGACTGGAGCCGCAAAGCCGCCGAACCCTTCGCCAAGGGCGGCGTCTACACGTATCCCGTCTACACGCGCGACAAGACTTTGCTCGAGACGATCACGCCCTTTGGCCGGCCGGTCTTTGAAGAGCCTGGCGTGCCGGTGGGTTACCCCGATGCCGCGTCCGCTGCGCCCGCCGCCGCGCCGGGATCGTGAAGCCGATGCGCGCTCTCGTCTTCGACGGCAAATCGCTTTCGCTTGATGTTCGCCGCGCCGAGCCGGCCCCGGCCGAAGGCGAAGCGGTCATCCGTCCGCTGAAACTCGGCGTCTGCTCGACGGATCTGGAAATCTGCCGGGGTTACATGGGCTTCACGGGCGTGCTGGGTCACGAGTTCGTCGGCGTGGTCGAGTCGATCAGCGGGCCGGACACGCGGCGGCTGACCGGCAAGCGCGTGGTGGGGGGGATCAACGCCGTCTGCCTCAAGTGCGACATGTGCCGGGCGGGGCTGAGCACGCACTGCCGCAATCGCACGGTGCTTGGGATTCTCGGCCGCGACGGGTGTTTTGCGGATCGCTTCACCCTGCCGGCGATCAATCTTGTCGAAGTGCCCGAATCGATCGACAACGACACGGCCGTGTTCGCCGAGCCGCTGGCGGCAGCGCTGCACGCGGCGCGGCAGTTGCACGTCGAGGGTAAGCCGTACATCACGGTGCTCGGCGACGGGCGGCTTGGTTTGCTGTGCGTGCAAGTGATGGCGCAACTGAACGCATCGGTGCGATTGATCGGCAAGCATCCGGACAAAATGAACCTGTGCACGAAGTGGGGCATCAAGCACCGGCATGTGGATGACATCGGCCGCCGGGCGGATCAGGATGTGGTCGTCGATTGCACCGGCTCGGCCGAAGGGCTGGAGCTGGCGCTGCAACTGGTGCGCCCGCGCGGCAAGGTGCTGCTCAAGACGACCGTGGCGCCGACGATGCGCAAGACGGACCTCTCGCCGGTGGTCATCAATGAGATAGAGATCATCGGCAGCCGCTGCGGCTCGATTCCCGACGCGGTCGATGCGCTGCTGCGCAAGCAGGTGGACGTGGCGAGTTTGATCTCGCGCCGGTTCAAACTTGATGACGGGGTGAAAGCGCTGCAGACAGCAGCGCAGCCGGGGGTGATTAAAGTCTTGTTGGAGGTGTAGCTGCTTTCGCCCCGGAGGGGCGCGTGAGTGTAGCCACGGGTGGAGCGAAGCTCGGTGAGCGCAACCCGTGGAAGAGATGCGAGTTTATTCGCTTCGCCCCGAAGGGGCTCGCGACTCAACCGGCACGGCAGCGTCAGTCAATTACGTAGCGTTCTTCGTACTCGATCTCGTGCGCTTTGAGCAGACGAATCAGTTCAGTTGCGAAGTCCTCGCGCGCATGATGCTCGACCTGTCGCTGGATGTAGTTTCTAACTACCTGCTCCTGCGACTTGCTCACGGAGAAGACGGAGTAGCCCTCCTGCCACGCAAATGACTTGAGATCCGTGCGGGTTTCGTGAATCCAACGGGATGATCGTGTTTTGATGTTGCGGAGCAGGTTGGAGATCGATTCGTCGGGTCGCCAGCGAACAAGCAGGTGGACATGATCTTCGACGCCGCCGATCTCGTAGGCCGTTCCTTTTTCGGATCGGACGATGCCGCCGAGGTATGCGTGCAGGTG
The DNA here is from genome assembly GCA_020852515.1 of Phycisphaerales bacterium. Taxonomy (NCBI): domain Bacteria; kingdom Pseudomonadati; phylum Planctomycetota; class Phycisphaerae; order Phycisphaerales; species Phycisphaerales bacterium. The sequence goes on along the minus strand of JADZAS010000013.1, from coordinate 527,424 downwards.
CGGCGCGAGTTCTTCGTTGATCCAGGGCTGGCGGCGCTTTGTGGAGAAGACGATGTGCAGCAGCAGTTGTGAATAAGTGCCGGACATGTGGGATTGTTGACGTCGTTTGTCATTCCTGCCTGTCACTGTGTGATGAATCTCGCGTGCCCCTTCGGGGCGGAGAGAGAAACGCGTGCGATTTCCACGGGTTGCGCTTGCGGGGCTGCGCCCGCGCTTTGCTTCACCCGTGGCTACATTCGAGCGCCCCTTCGGGGCGAAAGCCAGAACGCGCTTTGCGAGTGTAGTTCTGCGGGACTACCGACGATCAGTTCGCGAGCGTTACCACGCCACCGAACACCAAGCCGCCGAAGACGGCAGCAAGTACCAGTCGATACACGCCGAACGCGGTCAGGCCGTGCTTGTTGAGGAACGCGACGAGCCACTTCACGGCGAGCGCTGCCGAGATCGTGGCGACGAGAACGCCAACGAGGATCGGCACGGCGCCGAGTTGCGCCAGGTCATCGGTGTTCTTCATTGCCTTGAAGACGCACGCGCCCGCGAGTGTGGGCAGGCCGAGCAGGAAGGAGAATTCGGCGGCGTGTTTGGGCTTGAGGCCGAGCATCATGGCGCCGGCGATGGTCATCATCGACCGGCTCGTGCCGGGCCACATCGCCACGCATTGGAACAGGCCGATGAGCATCGCCTGAGCGACGGTCATGCTTTCGATGGTTGTGCCGATGGACGCGAGTTGGGAGTCGGCGGACGGTTGTTCGCCGGGTGGATTCCCGCCGGCGTGGGAATGGCAGCGCTTGTACCACACATCGATGGCGATCATCCACACCCCGCCGGTCGCCAGAGCCGCCACGACGGGCACCGGACGAAACAGGTACGTTTCAATCGTCTCAGCGAGCAGCGGACCCAGTACGGCCGCCGGCAGGAACGCGACGATGAGGTTGATGGCGAGTTTCAGCCCGGCCCCGTCGCGGCCGATCAGGCCACGCAGCATCTGCAGCACGCGCGGCCAGTAGAGCCCGAGCACCGCCAGAATCGCGCCGCCCTGAATGACAACGTTGAACGCATCGACGCTGGACTTCATCTCCGGCGTGTCGAGACCGAGCAGCCACGAGGTGAGAATGAGATGGCCCGTCGAAGAGATGGGCAGGAATTCGGTGATGCCTTCAACGAGCCCGAGGATGGCAGCCTGGAGTGGAGTCATTGGAGGGAAGCGGAAGGCATCGAGGCATCAAGGCATCAAGGCATCGAGGTACCGAGCAACTACTACAAGCGCACTCAGTTAGCCGCGACGCGAGGGCTTTGCGCAGCGGAGCGTTTCTTCGGCCTTTGCGCAGCGAACTTCTCACCCGCCTCTGGACGTAATCATCGTCCCGATCGGCCGGCCCTCGACGACGGCCTTGATGTTGCCGCGCACTTTGAAGTCAAAGACCACGATCGGCAGATTCTGCTCCATGCACATGGAAAATGCTGTGAGGTCCATGATCTTGAGGTGCGCGGCGATGGCTTCATCGAACGTCAGGCGCTCGTAGCGCTTCGCCTTGGGATCGGTCTTGGGGTCGGAGGAGTAGACGCCATCCACCTTGGTGGCCTTGAGGATGATGTCGCATTCGAGTTCGGTGGCGCGCAGGGCGGCGGCGGTGTCGGTGGTGCAGAAGGGGTTGCCCGTGCCGCCGCCGAGGATAATGACCCTGCCCTTTTCCATGTGCCGCAGGGCCCGTCCGCGGATGAACGGCTCTGCGACGGAGGTGATGTTGAGGGCCGAGAGCAGTCGCGCCGGCTGGCCGAGTTGGTCAAGCGTCTCTTTGAGGGCGATGCCGTTAATAATCGTGCCGAGCATGCCCATGTAGTCGGCGCTGGCCTGCGGGATGAGCCCGGCCTTGGCCAAGGCAGCGCCGCGGACGATGTTGCCCCCGCCGACGACCACGGCAACGGAGGTCCCAGTCTCGATGGCGGCGATGATCTCGCGGGCCAGCAGGTTGAGGGCCTCCGGATCGATGCCCAGGGCGCCGGTCTGAGCCAGGCTCTCACCGGAGACTTTCAGCAGGACTTTCCGATAGCGGGACGACTCGGGCATGAGGATTCCTGGGTGAGCGGGTTCGAGCATTGGAGTCGGCGGGGCGGTGAGGGTCAAGCGCGAGCGACGCCCGAATGGGAAGATATGGTTGTCCTATAATTGTTTCGTGATTGCCGGGGCATTGCCGCGCATCCGATAGGATGGAATCGCACGAGTGTTTTTCTCGGCCGCAACCGCTTCGGGGGTGCAGCCGAACAGACCAATGCGGCCCAGTCGCTGCCGGAACCGCACGGGCCGGCAGCCAGCCACGCGAGCCGGGTCGAGGCGAGGCAACGGACGCAGGAGAGCTGCCGCTGCAGGGGCAGGAGCAGGCATGAACCACGAGCCGACGAGCAATCTCAACGAGACCGCGGCGCCCAAGCCCGATGTCTACGAAGTGCTTGCGGAGGAGTCGCGGCACACGTCGCAGTACCGCAAGCCTGAGAAGGTGATCGCTCCGGCGGTGTCGATCTTCCTCCACGCGCTGTTTCTGCTCATCGCCGCGATCCTGGTGATCAACCCGCCGATTCGAGGCGATGGCGAGGTGCAGATCGAGTTCGCCACGCTCGCCGAGGAGGAACTGACCAAACTCGACGACCCTTCCGATGCGATCCCCACGCCGATGGACCCGAGTCTCACCGTCTCGGCCGAGTCGCCGGCCGAACTGTTTGAAGCCGATCCAGCCAGCGTCTCGGTCGATCTGGCCGACCCGGGAGCGGTGGACACGCTGGGCGGCGCCGGGGAGGACTTCAGCCCCGGGCAGATGCTCGGCGGCGGCGGCGCGGGAACGAGCTTCTTCGGCATCGAAGCGCGCGGCAACCGCTTCGTCTACATCGTGGATGTCTCCGGCTCGATGTCCGAAGCTGACCGCATCGGCACGCTGCAGCGCAATCTTGTCGAGTCGATCAACGCGCTTCCCGAGCACGCTTCGTTTCTGATCATTGCCTACAGCGACAATGCTTTTGCGATGAACGATCAGTACCGCTGGTACAAGGCGGATGAGCAGACCAAGTTCAAGGTACGCGCGTGGATCAGCCGCCTCGTGTCGGCGGGAGGCACCGAGCCGGCCCCGGCGTTTGAGGAAGCGTTCAAACTCAAACCGCGACCCGACATCATCTACTTCATGACCGACGGCCAGCAGACCGAAGTGCTGCCAGGCTTCGTCCGGGCCCTCAACACGCGAGGCCGGCGGACCAAGATCAACACCATTATCTTCGGCTCCCGCGGCGGCGAAGAGATCATGCGGCAGATCGCCAAGGAATCAGGCGGCGAGTATCGCTACGTGCCCGACTTCGGCGTGCCCAACCCGGGCGGCGGCGGAGGGCCACCGTGAGGCTGATGCGGCTGCACTCCCATCGCGACGGCCTGCGGCTTTGCTCTGCCTGGTTCGGGCTGGTCGTTCTGGCTTTCGCCGCGCCGGTGTGCCGCGCCGACCGCCTCTTTGCGCGCGGATCACAGAATCCGGTCGAAGGTCGCGCCGTGCAGGTCGATGACGCCGGCGTGCTCTTTCGCGTCGCGCGGGCCAGCGACAGCATCGATACGCTCTACACGTGGGACCGCGTGCGACTGCTCGAAACCGATCGCGAAGGTTTTGCGGAGCGCTTCGCCGAGTTCCGCGATCTGAGCGAGAAACTCTGGCGGGCCCGCAGTCGCGTGGAGCGGCAGGATTACGCCGCAGCCGAGCCGATTCTCGATCCGCTTTTCAGTGAGATGATGGGGCGGACCGACGCAACGGCTCTGGTCGTCGCCGAGGGCCTGCTGCGCTGCCGCCTGGCGCGGAGCGCCCGCGCGGCTGCCGTGATCCCCTGGCTTGAGATGCACCGGCTGCTCAACAGCGGCATCAAGCCGGCGGCGTACCTCGACATGGCGCCGATTGTCGATCCATCGAGCGGCGTGTGCCCGCAACTGCCGCCGCTGTGGACGCGCACCGTGGGCGTTGAGCAGCTGCTCTCGGATCTGGACCATTACGTCGTGGATGCGCCGGCGACGGAGCGCCTCGCCGCGTTGTATGCCCGCGGCGCCCGACTGGCGCTGGGTGCTCGAGTGCAGGATGCGGCGCTGTTTTATCACCTCGATGAAGAGTGGCGGCGCGATCCCGCGGCGCTGATGGTCACCGCAGTGCTCGCCGCCGTGGAAAAAGTCAAACCCTTTCCCGTCGAAGTTGACCGCACGTTCGCGCGGCTGTATCGCGAAACCGGCCCGCTGACTCCCTGGGCGTATTTCGCGCGCGGCCTGGCGCGCGTGGTGGTGAGCGATGTGGATACGCAGCGCGGCGGGCTGGTGGATCTGTTGACTGTGCCTGCACTGTTCGGCGGCCCGCAGCCCTATCTCGCCGGCTTCGCCCTCGATGCCGCGGCCGATGCGCTCGAAGATCTCGGCCGTTCGGAGGACGCCGCCTCGCTCCGCGCTGAACTCAAGCTCGACTATCCGACGCACCCCCTCAACGACGCGGCAGCAGCGCCACGCATCGCCGCCACGGAGAAAAAGCAATGACCATGGGCGTTCTCGCTACCACGATGCTCCAGCCGCTGCTTCTGCTCGCGCAGGATGAGGAGCCCCGCGGCATGACGCTGCTCGAGCAGATCAACAATGGCGGTCTGACGGGATACATCATCATCCTCCTGAGTCTCGTGGCGGCCACGCTGGCGGTGATGAACATCATCGCGATTCAGCCGAAGCGCCTCGTGCCGCCGCACCTCGTCGCAGCTCTGCAGGGCCTGCTCATCAACCGCGACGTCGTCGGCGCACTCGAAGTCTGCAAGCGCGTGGAGAACGATTCGTTCCTCACGCGCGTCCTGGCGCAGGGGCTCAACCGCTACCAGCGCAGCGCGTTCGGCCCGTTCGAGTTCAAGGACGCCATCGAAGAAGCGGGCGCCGAAGAAGTGGCCCGCCTCTACCGCAAGACCGATGCGCTGGGCCTGATCGGCTCGATCGCGCCGATGCTCGGCCTGCTCGGAACCGTCATCGGCATGGTCGGCGCGTTCAGCACGATCTCAAGCAGCGGCGCGCGCCCCGAACTGCTCGCCGCGGACATCTCTAAAGCCCTGATTACGACGCTCATGGGTCTGTGCGTGGCGATTCCGACGATGGCGGTGTTCTCATATCTGCGCAACCGCATCGACCATTATGCCGCACTGGCGGCTCAGACCATCGAAGAAATCACCGTCGGGCTTGAGCCCACCGGCGCTCCGCCGGCCGGCGCCGCCCGTGCGGCGGCCGCGGCGCCGGCGCGCCCGATGTCCGCGCCCGCTCCGAGCGGCCCGACGCGGCCTGCCGCCCCCCCGGCTGCGTCTGCGAGGGTGGGTACGTGAGGTTCACCGCCCAACAGCGCGTTCACCTGCCTGAACTCGATCTCACCGCGATGATCGACGTCATTTTTCTCCTCATCATCTTCTTCATGACCACGGCGCAGTTTGTCGAGCGGGCCCGGGCCGAACTCGAGTTGCCTGAGGAGAAGGGCGAGGCCGAAGCGCGGGCGGCGCTGCCCCCGCTGGTGGTCAACGTCCTCGTGGAAGGGCCGGACCGGTATATTGTCGGCGAGCGCCAGATGGGACAGGCCGCCGTGAAGGAACTCATCGATCGCGAAATCATGCGATTGCGCGAGGATGGCCGCACGATGGGCGAATTCGAAGTGGTGATTCGCGCCGACCAGCGCGGCGCAAGCAAGTGGATCAACGACCTGGGCGCCTACCTCCGCGAGCGCGGCGTGTGGCGCTGGCGACTGGCGACGGAGCCGGCCCGCTGATGAACTTCAAGTCCAAAAAGCCCGACAACCGCAGCCGCGTGCCGCTCAACCTCGCGAGCATGATCGACGTGGTCTTTCTGCTGCTCATTTTCTTTCTGTTTTCATCGATCATTACGCCGTCCGAGTCGCAACTGACGCCCAACATACAGACGCAGCAGGTCAGCAGCGCCAGCCGCAGCACCGACTTCAGCCCGCAGGTGCTCTCCGTGGAGGTGATTGACGGCAAGCCGGGTTACCGCGTCGGCTCGCGCGTCATCGCGACGCGCAGCGAACTGCTCGAACTGCTGCGCGAACTGCCGCACGAACTCGGGGTGTTTGTGCGCGTATCAGATTCGGTGCCGGTGGGCTTTGCCGTCGGCGCGATCCAGTGCTGCCGCGACGCCGGGTTTGAGAAGGTGACGTATGTCCCCGAATCGAAATAGTCCGTTGCGACGCCTGATCGGCCTGCTGATGAGCGCTGTGGTGATCGCCGCCGGCGCCTCTCTGGCTCGCGCGCAGGCTTCGCCGACGCGCGATGACGACCCGGTGGTGGAGTATCTCGAACGGCACGGGCTGACGGATCTGGTCATTGCGCGCCTCGAGAGCCGCTTCGGCGAGGCCTTGGGCGAGGAGCGCATTCCGCTGGCCGAGCGTCTCGCGGTGCTTTACGGCCGCATGCTGGATGAGACCGGCGACGATCGCGAGCGGGCCCACTGGGAGCGCAAGAGCCGCGACATGCTCGAGCGCGTGCCCAAGGCCAATACGGAAACGCTCCGCCTGACGATCCACAAGGCGAGTTATCTCCGCGCCGAGCGCCTGGCCGAACTCCACCGGCTGCGCCGCGCGACGGATGAAGAGCGGCAGACCGCGGCGCGCCTGATGGGCGAAGTGGCGGCCGCGATGGGAGACAGCCACGCCAGTTTCCGCGAACGCATCCGCCGCCTGGAGAGCACCGACTTCGGCACGTCAAACGTCGATTCAGAGACGATCGAGGCCCAACTGGCCGAACTGGACACGTTTGCCATGCAGGCGGCCTACTACGGCGGATGGGCGCGGTACTACCAGGCGTGGCTCGGCGGCGGCACGTCGGGCCTTGACCAGGCGATCCAACTCTTTGGCGACATTCTGCAGTTTGACGGCGCGCCGCCCGAGCCTGAAGATGTGCCCGAGTCGATGCTCAGCCCCGAGCACGCCGCCCGCGCCGCCATCGGCATCGCGCTGTGTCACGCCCAGGCCGGACGCGCGCAGACCGGCCTTGCGTGGCTCGACAACGTGCAGGCGGCCAATCCGCAGTCGCCGCGCGTGCAGGCGATTCTGCCCGGCTATCGCCTCGTGGTGCTCTTCGCCGCGGGTCAATGGGATGAGATCGAACTCTCCATCGCCAAGTGGCGCTCGGAAGGCCGCCTGACGACCACGCTCGTGCGCCTCTTTGCCGTGCTCGCGCTTGAGCAATCGCAATCCACCGGCGATGCGCAGTCGCGCCGGCTGGGCGAGGAGGCCGTCAATATGCTGGCGCAGATGGGCGAACTGCACCAGGTCATCGAGATTGCCGATGTCTTTCGACTCGATTCGCTCGGCGGCGACAGTTTCATCCTCGCCTACGTGCCCGCGATAAAGGCCTACGAAGCGGCGCGCGAGGCTCATCATGGCGACGAGCCGGCCACCGATCCGAACATGATCGCGCTTTACGCCGCGGCTGAACGGTTGCTGACCACGACGGCCGACCGGCGCGATGCGCGGCAGTGGCCCGATGCAGCACGGCACGCGCGCCTGCTCGTCGCCTGGTCACAGTACTTCCAGGGACGTCTTGCGCCAGCCGCGAGCCTCTTTGAAGACACGTCGCGTGAACTCACCGGCGACGAAGCCGAGTCCGCCATGTGGATGAGCATCGTCTGCCGCGAACGCCTGGCCTCCGCCAATGAGAGTGATCCAAAGTGGGCCGCCGACCTCGACCGGGCCCTGCAGGAGTTTGTGAAGCGATTCCCGTCCAGCAGCCGCGCCGGCCGCGTGCGTTTTCGCCAGGCCACGGCGGACGCGACCCCGTCTCCGCAGGCGGTTGAGGAGTTGCTGGCGATTCCACCCAGCAGCGATGCCTACGGCGCCGCACGGGCCGAGGCCGAACGCATGCTCTTTCTACTGTTTCGCGACGCGCCGGCGGACCGGCGGATCCAGGCGGCGCAGCAGTATCTCGAGGTGGCCATGCCGCTGCTTGAGGCCGACGAACGCCGCGCGTTCATCGGCAGCGCCGACGCCGCCGCCCGCGAGCAGTATCTCACGCGGGCCCGGCGCGTGCTTGACGTGCTGCTCACGCGCGGCGTGGCGCGCGTGAGCGAGGCGAGACAGATTCTCGATCGCCTCGAAACGGCCCGTGCGGCGGGGCTCATCGACCTCTCCGCGGTTGCCGGCGAACTCGACTACCGCCGATTCCAGGCGCAGATCCTCTCGGGCGGCTTCGAGGAAGCGGCCAGGTGGTGCGAAGAGTTATGGAAGTCCGACCCAGACAGTGCCTTCGCCCAGTCCGCCAGCCGGGCGCTTTACACCTACGCGGTGCAGGACTGGCAGACGTTCAAACAGGACGCGCGCCTTGAGGAGACGCTTCGCCGCGTCGTGCTGCACGGTCGGCGGGCGCTGCGGTCGGCGGGCGATCCGCCTTCGGCTGCCGAACCGGCGTCAGCGGCGATCATGCTCAACGTCGCCGACGCGGCGCTGACCCTGGACACCATGACCCAAGGCGCCGACGCCGAACTGCGTCCACTCGCCGAATCCTGGTTCGCCAGCTTGCTCGAAGCTCAGCCGCGTCACTTTCGCGTGCTGCGCGGCGCCGCGATCATTGCGGAGAGCCGCGGCCGCGCCGACGAAGCGCTGCAGCACTGGCGCACGGCCATGACCGGGTCCCCTGAATCCGCGCCGGAGTGGTACGAAGCGCGCTATCACTTCATGCGCCTGCTCCATGGCAGCGAACCCGCGCGGGCCCGCGAGGTCATGAGCCAGCACATCCTGCTGCATCCGGATTATGGCCCGGAGCCGTGGGGCGCGAAGATCCGCGAGTTGCACGAGCAGATGAAGCGGCAGGGGGGCGATCAATGACCCCCGAAGCGCTTCGGCTTGAGATTCTCGGCACCACCTCGGGCCGCATCGGCCCGTTCGCACTGCTCGGGCTGACTCCCGATCGATGCGAGCCGCATCATGTGCAGACGGCGGTCGATTCGCTGCTGGCTCGCATCAACGTCCGCGCGGGCTCGGACGATGCGGCGGCCGACGCGCTGCGCCGCGAGATCCGCGCCGCGGCCTCGCTGCTGCTTAACGCCGAGGCTCGCCGGGCGCTCATCGCAGACTACCACAAGGCGCGACTGAGTGTGGCGGCGTCGGCCGCGCCGGTAGCGCCCGCTTCTCGCGCGGCTTCGAACGGCTCGGCCCGCACCGGCTCAGGCGCGCCGAACTACCCGCCCGCGTTCCTGCGCGATCTGCTGGCCGCGTGGGTGTCGGCCGGAGGGTGGAACGGCAAGGCGCGGCACCGCATCATCGCCGCCGGCGCCCAACACGGCGTGTCGGGCGAAGCGCTGCTCGACGCCATCCTCACCATGCCCGTCACGCTGGCCACGCCGCGCGACACACCGCTGGTCGGCCCGCCGCCCGCCGCGTTTGCCGGCGGACTCGACGCCGCGCCGGCGCTCAACGTCTCCGACGTTCTGTCCTATCGCGATGCGCACGAGGCGGCCAAGCGCAATCTCTTTGTGGCAATGATGGCCTTTCTGGCCTGTGCGGCGATCGTCGTTCCGTTCGCCGTGTGGGTGTTTTTTCAGATCAACGTCATGCGTCCCAAGCCCGACCCGGCAGTGACGGCTGCGCTCAACGCGCCCGCTGCGCCGATCAAGCGCCCGGCCGCCCCGACGCTGCCGGCCATCGAGAACGAGACCATCAGCCTGCCGGTGAGCCCCATGTCGCAGACCTTTGCCGGCGTGCTCGAACAGCTCGATCGCGATTCGGCCGCTGCTTCGACCCTCGACCAGGCCACGTTGAATCTCTTCGCATCTGCAGCAACACAGGGCCGCAAGCAGTGGATGGTGTTCGACAGCGCCGGCCGCGAACGCCTGCGCGATGTGCTCGTCTCGGCCATCTATCGGCTCGGCCGTGACCAGCCAAGCGCGGCTTCGCTCGTGTCGCTTCTCGACCCCGAGCAGACGCGATGGATGGCGCCCGACGGGCTGACCGGCCGCGCCTGGTCCGTGGGCATGCTCGCGGTGCTTATGCGCGAGCCAGACCTGCCCGCGCCGGTGCGGAGCGTGGTCGAGCAGCACTGGCGCCGGCACGTGCCCACCGGCGCTCCGCCGCGCTCGGGCGACTTCGACGCCGCGGCCCGCTTTGCGCTGCGCGAGATGATCATGCCGCTGGTGGGCGCCGTGACGATCGAATCCGGCGCCGTGGAAAGCTGGATCGCCTGGCTTCAGTGCGTGACGACTGTTTCCGACAAAGATCAGGCCGAGGACCTGGCGCTCGAGTCGGCGCGGCAACTGCTGATCGAAGGGCCCGACGTCGCCACCTCGGACAGCGCCGGCCGCGTACTCGCCGCGCTCTTTTCTGCGGTGCGGTGGAGCACGTCAGCGGCGGCGCGGAGCGCGCTGCTGGCATGGTGGGATGAGCCGCGCGTCTCGGCCGACGACCTCGCCGTCGTCTCAGCGTGGATCGTCTCGACCGGCGCCATTCCGGGGCTCGACGATTCGTTCATCGTGCCCACCGACGCGGGCGCCCAGCAGCGGGCGGACCTGCGCCAGCGACTGGCCGAAGCGTGGACCGCCGCGGGCCAGACGGCTGGCGGCGCGCCGGCGCGCACCGGGATCGACGACTGGATTCTGCGCGCCGATCGCCTGCTCGTGGAGCCGGTGCGCGTCACACATGGCGAAATCCTCGTGCAGACAATCGAAACGGCCTTTCACAACAGCGCCGCCGCGCTCGTCTGGGCGGGCCGGCCAGAAGATGCGGCGCTGCTGCTGGCCGGCGCCGAATCGCGCCTGGCTGATGCGCGTCTGGCGACGGCGAACAATCCCGGCCGGGCCGAAGCGCCCATCGGCGGCGACGGCGAGTGGGCCGTGCAGTACTTCCGCGCCGCCAAAGACAATGATCGGGAAGGCATGAAGCAACTCATCGAGCGCCTGCCCAGCGACATCGCCGGCGAACTGGGGCCGATCAACGCGGCGGTGCTCGCCGACATCGCGCTCAACGGCCAGCCGCGCGAGATGCGCGAGGTGGCCTTGGACACCATCGCAGGCTCCTACGCGTCGGGGCCCAACGTCCTGCTCGCGCTGGCGGACAAGATGATCCCCGACCGCTCCGACGGCGCGCTCTCGGCCGCGATCGAGCGCATCACCGCTGAGAACCTCCCCGATCCGCGCGACGAGCAGTGGTATCGCGTGGCGCGGTTGGCGCTGCTTCGACGGGCGGCATACCTGCGCGGCGCGCTGAATGCCAACGCCGTCATCGACTCGCTGGCCGACCTGCTGGCCGCGGTGTATGGCGATCGTCTGCTGCGCACCACTCCATCGAGCCTCGATCCGGCGCAGGCGGCGAAGTTGAGCTTCGAGCAGTGGGTCGAGGTCGCCCGGCCGATGCAGCCCATCGCGCCGCTTCCGGCCACGCTGCACCAGATCACGCACCGCGCCGCGATCCGCGCCGCGGTGCTCGACGACCCGATCGGCCGGTTCCACGCGTGGCAGATGGCCACGCTCGAAGCAGCGTGTTACGTCACGTCTTCGGAGCGGCCGGCCGCCCGGCAAGAGCTTTCCACCCTGCTCGAATCGACGACGCAGCGACTCGCCGCCAGCCGCAACGCCATGGAGCAACTGCTCATCGCCGAACGGGCGCTGACCAAGGTGTGGGAAGTGCGCTTCGGTCAGGCGGCGCGAGGAGGTGGATTCTGATGCAACGCGCTTTGATCACGATGCTCTGCGGTCTGCTGCTCCTGACGCCCCGGCCGATTCTCGCCCAGGAGTCGCCCCCGGCTGCGGCAGCGCCGGCGGAATCGTCGCCGACGAACCAAGACGCGCCGAGCATGGATGCCAGGCTCGAACAGCTGTCGCCTTCCGATCCTGAGGCGTACTTTCTGCTTGGCGAGGAGGCAATTGACGAGAATCAACTCGACCTGGCGGTGCGGCTGTTCGTGCTCGCGGCGCGGCTCGACGGCGATCGCTTTGGCCGCAGCGCATGCCTCGCGATGGCCGAGATCGAGAAGCGCCGCGGCCGGTCGATGGAGGAGCGGGACCTGCGCTCGCTGGCGGCGCTGCTGTCCGATTCGGAGACAGTCGAGTCGCCTGAAGCGCTGGGCCTGAAAGAGGCGGAGAGCGAGTTCCGCCGCGCCGCGTCGCTGCTGTCTTCGATGCTCGGTTTCTATCGCCAGGGCGACGGGCAGAAGGCGCTGGCCGCGCTCGAACTCAACGACGCCACGCAGCGGCTCGCCAAGGAGTTCGGCCGGAGTTTCGGCTCCATTGGCCAGATCATGTCCTTCTGCCGCAACTACCCGCGCTGTCCCACCTGCCGCAACGAGCGCATCATCAAGTGCCCCTCGTGCCACGGCGGCGCTTCGCCGGGCCAGTGCGCTCTGTGCGGCGGACAGCAGTTCATCATCTGCAACATCTGCGGCGGCGAGCCGGGCGAGCGCATCGCGCCCTCTGACCTCGATTCGATGCTGCTCTTTGAGGTCGCCCTGCAATCCGGTGAGCAGGCGTCGTGGTCGGCGCGCATGGCCGTCGATCAGGCCCGTGCCCGCCCGGTGCTCGACCTGAGCATGCTGCCCCGGTGGTACGAGATCAACACGACGCTCACCGTCTACCGCGACGGCCAGTGGACGCTGCCGTAGGGGCGCGATTCGATCACTTGATCGGTTCGGGCTCGTTGGTGGCGCCGGTTTCGCCGCCGCCGGTGGCGGCGCCGGCTGCGAATGTTTCGGCCACGAGTTCGGGGACGTTGACCATTGATCGCCAGCGCAGCGCGCCCGAGCCGTCGGCCAGGACGAGCTGCGCCGCATCATCCTTCTGGCGCCGGTACCACGTCGTCTCGGCGACGGTGCCGCTGCTGAAGCCTTCGACCGCGACCTTGCCGAGGTAACTGCCATCGACCGCAGCGCCGCTGGCGGCGATCTCGACACCCTGGCAGGGCAGCGTCAACTGATCAAGCAGGCTGATCACGGCTTCGGTGCGCGCCGGCGCTGTCGAGCCGTCATCGTGCGTGATCGTCCATGCGTCGAGATTACGCTCCAGGCGGAAGCGGCCCTCCTGGCCATCGATGACCAAGGCGCGAACATCCTGGCGCGGCAGCGTCACCACGGCACGGGAAGCCAGCGACGCCGGATCGGGCGTGAGCGTCCTTATGTCGTTGGCGCGCACCTTGACGACGGGCGGCTGGTCGGCGAGCTTCGCGTAGCGGGCGGCGTCCTGCAGGTCGAATGGGCTGCCCAGCAGCACTGATTCGCGATTCGTCGTGACCTTGCCGTCGGAATCGACCTTGTCAGTTTCAACAGTGATCGTCGCCCAGGGGTTGTCGAGGCCGAAGTCGGCAAGGTCGGCGGGATTGTCATCGACGAAGCTCTCGACCTGCAGCGAGCCGAGCGTTCCGATGAGGCGCGAGACCGCCGTCTCGTCGGCCGGTGTGTCGATGGGCAGCGTGAGGCGCCACTTGCCGGCGGTCCTGACGAGGCTGGTGGTCTTGCCGGACTCGCTCTGCTCGATGGTGATGCGCGATGCATCCGCACCGACGCCGTGGAAGAGGTTCTTGACGCGCCATTCGCGCGGCGAGGAGTCGAACACGCGGCGGTGGAGCGTGTCTTCCACGATGCTCACCTCGCCTTCGGGCGCGAGCCGCGCGTAGGCCTTGCCGCCCGCGGCAATTCGACCGAGGTAGAGATTGAACTGCTTGTCGCCGGCGTCAAGCGTCACGGTTGCCATGGCCGGATCGAGGCCGAGTTTTTCAGCCGTGAGGTCTCCCTTGAGATCGCGCGCGGCAATGGTCTCGGAGATGGTGAGGTCCGCAGCCGACGTGGCGAGCATGCGGATCGACCAGGTCACCATCTCGAATCGCACGGGCTCGGTCTGCCACCACTGCTCGCCGTCCCGTTCGAAGGTGTAGTGCTCATCACCCTTCTCCACGCTGATGCGCGTCACGTCGTCAGGATTGAATTCATCGGGACTGAGCAGGCGCGTGCCCGCGGCGGGCTGAGTCGTGGATGGCGGGGCGGGATTGCGCAGTTTGATAATCGCCACGACGCCGGCCACGACGGCGAGCACGAGCACGATGAGCGTGAGACGAATGTTCATGCCTCGATCTCCAGTTGAAGCGCCGTCGGCCTAGCCTCGCCGGCTGACGGCCACGAAGATGCCCGCCACAAGGCTCAACACCGGCAGGCCGCCGATCAATGCCCAGCGCCAGAAAATCTGCGCGCCGGAGCCGAGATTCTCGATGCGAGCGACGGATTCGGCACGCGGACTGCGGGCGATGAGTTCATCAAGATGGGCCAGCCAGCACACGCCGGAGGCGAAGAGCTCGCTGTTGCCCGGGTACATCGGCAGACCCATGGAAAGGTCATACTGCCCGACCTGCGCCGTCCAGCACCACTGGGCCGAGCCGATGATGAGCGCCCGCTGCAGGCCGAAGTCACCTCGCCGCTCTACGGCGGCGGCCACGGTGTACGGCTCTTTGCGCCGCTCGGCGGGCGGATTGATCTGACCACCCTGCATCAGGTTCATCACGTCTGTCGCCCAGATGCGCTCGCTGGGCTTGAGTTGCAGCAGAGGCGTCTTGTGGACGTTCGAATCCGCAGGCGGCTGCTGCGGCGATTCGCCCTGCGAATCCTCGTCCGGCGGGTCTTTGTCTTCGGCGGTATCGTCGGAGTCGAGCTGCAACGGCACCATAAGGCTCAACTGGGTCGGCTCACCGCGCACGGCCGTGGCGATCGGATTCTCGCTGAGGAAGTCGACGAAGACGTGCGTCGGGTCCGTCTGAGGCGGCCCATTTGGCAGGGGGATCTGCTCGACGATGATCTGACCGGTGTCGGCGGTGACGCCCAACGGCTCGATCGCGCCGTTCCACGGGTCCTGCTGCCCGAGACCGGCCACGAGGCCCGGAAAGAAGTTCATCATCACGTTGGCGCCTTCGGCGACGAGTTGCTTGGCTGCATCGGCCAGTTCAGCGCCGGTCATCATCTGCTGGCCCGTCGGCGCCGGCGGCAGGATGACCCACACCGGCTGGCCAGTCGTCTGCTCGATCGTCGGGCGCGGGCCCGAGTTCACATTCCACTCCTGTACGTCAAAGCCCAAGTCGCGCAAGTGGCTGGCGACCGAGGCGAGATCAAGGCGATCGGGCCGGCCGGAGAGAATCGTCGGCGCCTGCTCGGAGTGGCAGAAGATCACCTTGGGCCGATCGGTGAGCATGAGTTGGCGAATGCCCGAAGCAAGCACCGTCTCGCCCGCGAAGCGCCGCACGCCGGCCGTGGCCTCCTCGGCCGCCTGCTGCGCGCCCGGAGGCGGGAAGAGCCGGCTGTAGGACAGCACCGTGGCGCGCGTCGGGCTGGTCAGCAGCACGCAGTTGCGCGAGCGCAAAGCCGAGTTGATCTTGCTCAGTTCGAGCGGCTTGAGATCGTCGACCCTTTCCTGCTCATCGAGCAGCGACGACGCCATGTCGCGGTACGCCTGGATGTTCGGCTGGAGTTTGCCCGCAAGCGATTCGGGCAGCGTGCCGGCGTCGATCGACTGTTCGAAGAAATCGGCGATCTGGTTGAGCGTGCCGGCCCGGTCGGCGCCAGCCCGGACGATCGAGACCGCGCCTGCCAGATCGGGAAACGGCGCGCCTGTCATCGGCGAGTCCTTGAGCGATTCGTCGATCGCTTCGATCGCCGCCTGGCTCTCGCGCGGGATCACGGAAGAGAGCACGAGCGTGATGGTCTGGAAGTCCCGGCGCGAGACGTGGTCGGAGGGCAGTTCACCCATCGCGCCGATGAGCACCTCGCCCTGCCGGGCGGCAAACGTGGCGAGTTGCTCCAGCGCCGCCTGGCCTTCCCTTGCCGCCGCTTCGTACGCTGCGGATTCCTCGGCGTAGATCTCCTTGAGCCGGGCGATGAGTTCGTCGTATTGCGTGATCGTGCGATGGTCGGTGGGATCGATGCGCACGACTTCGATCTTGTCGCTCTTGTTGCGCAGTTCGCGCAGCACATCTTCGATCTCGCGCCGCTGCGACGCAACCAGCCGCTGCTCGTCGGTGTTGAGCGTCGGATCGCTCTCGGCGAACAGCAGGGTGATGGTGACATGCTCATCGAGCGACTTGAGCAGGTTGCGCGTCTGCTGGCTGATGGAGTAGCGGCCGCGCTCGGTGAGGTCCATGCGATAGGCCGCGTCTGAGGCGAGCCAGTTGACCACGCCAAGGATGATGAGCAGCGACAGGAGCAGCACGCCGACGCTCAGGCCATACTTAAGGCGCCGGCTCGAAGCCGTCTCCTGCTGCGGCGCCTGCTGAGATTTGTTCTTGCTTACCGCCATCGTCGCGACTCCACGATTTTGACCGCCGCCACCAGGAAGATCACCATGCCCGAAACGAAATAGACGATCGTCGAGGTGTCGATCACTCCCTTTGAGAAGTCGTTGCTGTAGCGCAGGTCGATGCTCATTTTGTACAGGATGGACGACCAAGGCTCGCCGATGAAGCGCGGCAGCCAGCTCGTCAGCCCGACGACCAGCAGCCAGAAGAACACCGCGACCAGGTACGCCAGAATCTGACTGGGCCAGATCGACGACGCCAGCGTGCCCAGCGCGAGATAGAGGCAGCCGATGAGGATGAGGCCAAAGTAGCCGGCGAAGATCGAGCCGTAGTCCGGCGCCGAGTACCACTCGAGCACCAGCGGGTAGAGCAGCGTGGGCGCCAGCATCGCCAGAAAGAAGCCTACGGCTCCGATCCACTTGCCCACCACGACCTGCGCATCGCTGACGGGGCAGGTCATGAGCGACTCGATCGTGCCCAGACGCATCTCTTCGCTGAGCAGCCGCATGGAGATCGCCGGGGCGATGAACAGCAGCAGGAAGAGCGAGAGATCAAAGAACGGCCGCATCGACGCTTCGACGCCCGTGTGCAGCACCGAGAGCGCGAAGATCAGGCCGCTCACGAGCAGGTACAGCGCGAGGACGACATACCCCACCGACGTGCTGAAGAAGGAGAGAAACTCGCGGCGGGCGATGGCCACCATCTGGCTCATGATGCATCCACCTCCGAAGTGATCCGGACGAACAACTGCTCAAGCGAGCCGGACTCGCGATGCAGTTCGCGGCAGGGCAGGGCCGACTCGGCCACGAGCCGGCCCAGCGGCTCGCGCAGGTCCACCGCACTCGCGCCGCCGGTAATCTCGTACCGCGTCCAGCCGTCGATGTTCGTCTCATCCACGCGAGACACGCCGGAAATCCGTCCGATGGCTTCGCGGATCGAGCCGTTTGCGCCTGCGGCGGGCTTGACTTCGAGGACGTAGTGCTGCGAATCACCCGCCTTGTGCTTGAGTTGATCGACGGTGCCGTCGGCCCGGATGCCGCCGCGCGCGATGATGACGATCCGATCGCAGGTCACTTCGACTTCGGGAAGGATGTGGCTCGACAGAACCATGGTGTGGTCGCCGGCCAGTTCGCGGATGAGATGCCGCGTCTCGCGGATCTGGATCGGATCGAGGCCGGACGTCGGCTCGTCGAGCACGAGCACGGGCGGCTGGTGAAGCATGGCCGCGGCGAGGCCGACGCGCTGGCGGTAGCCCTTGCTCAGACGTCCGATCTGCCGCCGGCGCATCTCCTTGAGCCAGCAGCGCTCGACAACGCGATCGACGGCCTTGCGCCGCGCCTCGCGCGCCAGGCCGAAGATGCGGCCGCGGAAATCGAGGTACTCGACGACGCGCATCTCGCCGTAGAGCGGGTTGGACTCAGGCAGGTAACCCAGGCGGCGGCGCACTTCGTGCGACTGCGTCACGCTGTCGAATCCCTCGACGGAAGCCCGGCCGCTGGTGGGGGGGAGATAGCCGGTCATGACGCGGATCATGGTGGTCTTTCCCGCGCCGTTGGGGCCGAGCAGGCCGAGCACCTGGCCGTCGGGGATGCTCAGCGTGACGTCGCCCACCGCGCGAAAAGAGCCATAGCACTTCGTGAGATGATCAATCTCGATCATGCATGGAACCTCGCTTACCTGGAGTGGCCACCACCGTTGCCCGCCTGCGATCCGGGCTCGGAGTTCCCCGGGACGCACGAGCCGCCGCGAACCGGCACGACGATCCGACCCGCCGGTCCCGCCGCGCTCGTATCATTGCCTGACGCGGCGGTGATTCTACACTGCCACTCGGCCGTGTGCGGCTCGTTGCCCCGCGGCCCGACATCGGAGGGCGGACCAGACCGTAGTATGGCTGAGACGAATCATTCCACCGAGAGCGCCAAGGCCCAGCCGAACGGCTCTGAGCCGCTCAAGACCGAGGGGCGACCGCGTCTGCTCGTTCTCGACGGAGCGATCGAGCCGAACTCGAGGATTGCTGCAGGTCTGTGCCAGCACTTTGATCTGCGCTTCATCGGCGACGCTGAGGCAGCTCAGGAAGCGGCGAGCGGCTCGTTGGTCCTTGCCGATCCTTCCAGCCTCATGCCTCTCGAGCGCGCCTTGGCCGAGGGGCAGACGGGCACGCTTCTCAGCGCCTTGGGCGAAGGCGTGTGCCTGTGCGATTCGGCCGGCAATCTCGTCTGGGCCAACCGCAAGTACCAGCAGTTCAACGGATCCGTCACGCGCAAGGTGGAGCGGACCTGCCAGGAGACGGCGCGGCTCTTCTCCGAGCAGGTCGAACTCAACGAAGACTCCAGCCGCCGCTTCGCGTTCCAGACCGAGGACAATCGCTTCTACGAGATGATCGCCTCGCCGGTGATCGACACGAGCCGCGGCAACGGCGACGGGCTGCGCATCCTTGCGATCGTGTGGGACACGACAAAGAGCCGCCGCCTGCAGCAGCAACTCGACGCGATCGACGCGGCAGGCAGCGAACTGGTGCGCATCGAATCCGAAGCCGTCTCGTCGCTCAACACCGCCCAGCGCCTCACGCTGCTCGAAGAGAAGATCATCAACTTCACGCGCGAGTTGATGCACTTTGACCATTTCAATATCTACCTGCTCGAAAAGGAGAGCAAGCGCCTGCTGCCGGTCATGACCGTCGGCATGCCGCAGTCGGTGGCGGACTACGACCTGCGGGCCGAGACGACGGGCAACGGCATCTCGGGCTACGTCGCCGCAACCGGGCGCAGCTACATCTGCCACGACGTCCAGAACGATCCGCGCTACCTGCCGGGCCTCGACAACGCGGCCAGCAGCCTGAGCGTGCCGCTGCGCCTGCACGACCAGGTCATCGGCGTATTCAACATCGAATCGCTCAGCCCCGGCGCCTTCAGCGAGGACGACCGGCAGATCGCTGAAATCTTCGGCCGCTACATCGCGCTGGCGCTCAACATCCTCGATCTGCTCGTGGTCGAGCGCGTCACGACCAGCGGCACCGTGGCCGTGAACGTGATCGGCGAGATCAGCCATCCGCTCAACGACATCACCGCCGAGGCCGAAGCGCTGCGCGAGAAGGTGATTACCGATCCGGTCGCGCTCAAGCACATTGATCGCGTGCTCAAACTCGTGAGCCTCGTGCGGCGCAAGGTCGAAGACGTCGCCAAGGGGCCCAAGAGCATTCTCGGCATCCAGGAGGCGATCGAGAACTCGGAGATCGATCCGCTGCTGCTCAACAAACACGTGCTCGTGGCTGATGACGAGCCGAACATCCGCGAGACCATCCACGCCGTGCTCAGCAAGCGCGGCTGCCTCGTGACGGTGTGCCAGAGCGGGCAGGAGGCCATCGACATGCTCGGCCGCTCGTCGGCCGGCGAAGTCGATCTGGTGATCTCGGACATTTCAATGCCCGACCAGAACGGCTACCAGGTCTTCGCCGCCGCACGCCGGCTCGATGAACGTGTGCCCGTGATCCTGATGACCGGCTTTGGCTACGACCCGCACCACTCGATCGTCCGCGCCAGCCAGGAAGGCCTGCAGTGCGTGCTCTTCAAGCCGTTCCAGATCGATCAACTGCTCGACGAGGTGCTCAAGGCCGCGCGTCTGTCCTCTGGTCCGCGTCCCAAGTCCGCCTGATCCGATAACGCCCAGCCGGTGTGATCCGCAGGCTCGATCCAGATCAGCTGCGGCGCTGCCGGTGCGCCCCGAATTGCCGCCTGCCCCTTCAACGCCGGGCAAACTCTTCCGATGCAACGACATCCGAAGCGCACGCCATCGCGGCGCCGGCTGGAGGGTGTCATCATGCGCCGAGGCTTCACGCTGCTCGAACTGCTCATCGTCGTCGGCGTCATCGCGCTGCTCGTCGGGCTGTTTGCTCCGGCTCTGGCCAGCGCCCGCACCGCGTCGCGCACGACGGCCTGCGCTTCCAACCTGCACGAACTCGGCCTGCTGCACTTCGAGCAGGCGTTCGACCTCGACCGCTGGGCCGAGTCGGCGTACGACCTGCAGCCCGTGCGGTTCGAAACGGTCGCTGATCGATCGGACTACGGGTATCGCGGCACGTTCGGTTTCGGCCAGCAGCCGCCCCCGGGTTCGAGGGACTTTGCGAAGAAGCTGCTCGACGCGGAGGCCGCCGCGCCAGCCCAGCCGCCCAGTTGGCGCATCCCCTGCCCGCAGGCGATCCCGACCAGCGAGCAGAGTTACGGCCTGAACTGGCGCTTCCGCGGCGTCAAGCCCGAGCGCCTCACGGGCGTCGATCTCATCTTCGCCGACAGCCCCTATCGCCTCATGGTGCGCGGCATGGACCTGTCGCCGCGCCACAGCGAGCAGGTGAACTTCATGTACGGCGACCAGCACGTCGCCGACGGCGGGGCCGACCTGCTCAAGGAAGACGATCTTCACCGCCGCACCTGGCGACCCGACCCGCTGCCGGCGGAGTATCCGCAGCGCTGATTGCCGGGGTACGAGCCAAAGCGCCCCGCCGGGTTGAGCCGACGGGGCGCGCCTGATGGACTCAAATGGATCTTGCTTCAGCACTACTTCGAAGGCGGCTGCGGCTGCAACTCCTGCCGCTCTGAATCCAGAATCTCGATCGACTGGCGATCATGCGCCATCGCGCTGGTTCGCCCTCGGGACACGGCGCGGGACAGGACGCTGTAGGCACGACTCGTGTCGATTTGCTCGTACTTTGACGTCGCCGCCGGATCGACGCCCATATCGACCGCTTCGTCGAACGCCTTGTCATCGACGCAGAGAAATACGAACTGCCAGTTGTAGACCTGCCGCTGGTGCGTGATCATGTCGCGCACCTGCTGCCTGGTGAATTCGCGGCTGCTGTTCTCGTGGCCGTCGGTCACGATGGCGAACACCACCAGCCCGGGCCGGGCCTCTTCCGGCAGGGCCGCGAGCCGCTGGCCGGCTTCGGTGATGGCGCGTCCGACGGCGTCAAGCAACGCCGTGCAGCCGCGCGGCTCAAGCGTGTACGGCGGCACGTCGCCGATGGGCATGCCGCGATGCACAAAGTCATACTCGGTGTCGAACTGGACCAGCGTCAGGTTGGCCTGTCCGCGGGCGGCGGCCTGCTCGCGGATGAAAGCGTTCACTCCCGATTCCGCTTCGGCGCGAACGTGGCTCATCGAGCCGCTGCGGTCGATGACCAGGGTGATGTCGGCCAGGTTGCAGTCTGTCATGGTGGACTCCTCTTCAATGAAAATGTGAAAGTGTTTCGTGGCTCGCAACGCGTCTGTGGCGATTGCGAAGGGTCAGTTCATGTGCTGCTCCTTTCCGCGCCCGGGCACGCGCGCCCATGCGGCGCGGCCTGCATCCCTGGCAGGCGCGCGACGGCAAGGCGCCGCTTGGGCGCCGATAGCTTCGACTCGGTTGTGTGACGGCCGCATCGGACCCGGGCACGCAGTTGGACGGCCCACGGGAGCGCGGCAACAAGGCCAAGGCGATGCTACACCGCCGCCGGCCGCCTTGCAAGCGCCGCCGGCCGCCTTGCAAGCCAGAGCCTGGCCATCGGCGGCCTTGCGGAGCGATCAGGACGAGGCCCGCCGGCGCTCCGGTTCGCGCTGCTGTCGGGTTTCACCTGACCTGACCGCTGACTTTCCCCGCTGCCCGCTCATCAAGGCTTAATCCCGGCGGTGAATACTCCGGGTGGAGGAGAGACATGTTCGACAGCACCGGCCCCGCCGCCGCTGCGGCGGCCGCGCTGATGATCATCTGGGTCGCCGAGGGCTGGGCGCCGTTCATCGCCCGGCCCCGCAGCCGCACGCCCCATGGGATGCGCAACGTCGTCCTTGGAGTCGCCAATGGCTTGCTGTGCGCGCTGGTCTTCCCGCCGCTGATTCTCTGGCTGGCGCTGCTCTCGCGCGAGCATCACATCGGCCTGCTCCATCTCGCGCCTGAACTGCCGCCGCTGCTCGCGTTCGCCGCGGCTCTGCTGCTGCTCGACTTCTGGCACTACCTCCTGCACATCCTCTGGCACAAGACGCCGCTGCTGTGGCGCTTTCACGCCGTGCACCATCACGACGCCGAGGTCGATTCGACCACGGCGTTTCGCTTCCACACTGGCGAGATCATCATGTCCATGTTCGGCCTGGCGCTGGCTGTTCCCATCCTCGGCGTCAGTGTGCTGCACATCCTCGTCTTCAAGATCCTGCTGCTCACGACCTCCGTCTTTCATCACGCCAACGTGAACATCCCGGCGCCTCTCGACCGCGCGCTGCGCATGATCATCGTCACGCCGCGCATGCACTGGGTTCACCATTCGCGCTGGGCGCCCGAAACCGACTCGAACTACTCGGCGATCTTCTCTCTGTGGGACCGCGTGTTCGGCACGTACCGCGTCCGCGATGAGGTGCAGCAGATCGAACTCGGCCTCGATGGCTACAGTGCCGCCGACACCGACACGCTGCGCGGAATGCTCCTGACCCCCCTCGGCCCCGTGAAGAGCCAGCGTGGCCATCCGCCGGGCGAATCAGTAGATCACGCCAGAGCCTGACACTTCGGCGGCCGCGCGCAGCGATGAGCACGCGAGGCTCGCCGCCGCTCCGGTTCGCGCTGTTCTGTCAGGTTTCACCTGACCTACCCCTGTGTCGGGATCCCGTGCATCATACTTTACCTCGATCGTGTTGTATCATGTGGTGTGCATTGCCTGTCGTGCAACTACGACCTGCAGAATCTCGCCGAGCACCGCTGCCCGGAGTGCGGCCGCGTATTCGACCCCGGCGATGACCGGACGTTTCGATCCCCTGATTCAGCGCGTCTGCGCGTGCCGGTGAATCTGGTCCTGCTTCTCTTCGTTGGGCTTGGAGTCGGGCTGCCGTTGCTTCTGATCATCATCCAACTGCTCATCGAGGTGATCTGGACATTCTGACAGGTACCATTCTGCATGGCCGTCCGTAGCCACCCGATTCTGCGTTCGATCTTCTACATTCTGGCTGTGGCGCTGATCACGTTCAGCACGCCTTCGATCACGGTCGTGCAGTCGATTCTCCTCTTCGTCTGCCTGCTGATGATCGGTCTGGCCGCGTCGAGCAGGGGTTCTCGCCACTCCTGTGACTGCAGCTAGAGTTATCCATGGAACGACCGACGGGGCTTGCCATGGCGGTTCCGCTCGCGCTGTGTCTTCTGCTCAGCGCCGGCTGTAACAGCGGCCGGCTGGGAGACGCGGTGCTCGCCAACGACGTTGCGCTGGCTGCCAGACTCCTCAATGAAGGCGCCGATCCGAATCTCAGTTTCGTGCGCAGCCAGCTCATTGGGATTCTGCTCGCCGGCGACTTCGATGTCGTCAAGACGCGCACCTTTCTCGTCACCGCCATCGAACTTGAGTACGTCGAGATGGTTGAGGCGCTACTCGAAGGGGGCGCTGATCCGAACCTGTATGCGGATTCGCTCTCGCCGCTCTACTACGCAGCCCTCCCAAGCGCGCGCAGCGTGGACCTCACTGAACTGCTGCTTGAATTCGGCGCTGATCCAAATCAAGCCGTCGGTTTCGACTGGCCCTCAGTCCCCCTGTACGCGGCGGGTGATCTCTCAGTCAGTCTGCTGCTCCTGCCTGTAACCGATCGAAAGTGGATCACAGCCCAACTCGTTGCGAACCTGAAACAGAACGACTTCGGGCCGATGTTTTCCGCAGTGTATGACATGTACATGCGCGGCGAGTTCCCGGCGGGGCCCGGCAGCCTCGATGGGTTTCCCCCGCTCACACAGGCGATCATCCGCCAGGACGTTGGAGCATTCGAGCAGATGCTGCGCGAGAATCCCGCCTCGATCCACGCGCGCGATCGTTACGAGTTCACGCCGCTCATCTGGGCCGCGAGCCGCTTCGGCTCTTTGGACTTCGCGCGGCGACTGCTCGAAGCCGGATCAGCGCCCAACGCCGAAGGGGAAGGTCGGTGGACGCCGCTGTATTCCGCGGTCGAGGCGGATGATCCCGCCATGATCGCGCTGCTTTGTGCCGCCGGCGCCGATCCCAATCACACCCTGCGCTATGTTCGCAACCGCCCGCCATTGGCGACGATCGCGGCGCACCATCGCCGCGCCGCCACGCTGCAGACGCTGCTCGATGCGGGCGCCGACCCGCTGGAGCGCAGTTACAACAGCGAAACAAACATGCTCGACTGGGCGGCGCACAACACGACCGATGAGCGGCTGCAGGTGCAGGCCCTGGCCCGGCAGGCCATCGCGCGAGCCGAGGCCGAGCGCGCCGCGGGCAAGCGTTGATCATGTACGGCCGCTGGTACGATCGCCTGCACACCTGCGTGGAGGGCGCGGCTGGCCGAGCGTGGTACGCGGGCCTCGCGTGGATCTACACATGGTCGATCCCTGAACTCGCCCGACTGGCCGATCCTCGCGATCGGGTCTTTGCGTTGACGGTCGTGGCCACCCCTGCTGAGAGCCAGTCGCGACGGCTGTGGCGATTTCTCATGCTGTATATCCTGCCATTTGTCATCGGTATGCTGCTCGGCGGACGGCTTGCGGCGCTTCTGCTGCCTCCGCGCCGGTATCTGATGCTGGAGATCATCATTCTCTGGGCCGGTGGGATGCTCGGCTTTGTCGTTATGGGCGCCGCGCAACACCTCTGGAATGTGAGGCGCAATCGACTGGCCGTCTACCAGCTGCTCGCGAATCTCGATGAATCGATCTGCCCGTTCTGCGGCTATGACCTGCACGGCCACCTGCCCGCTGCACTCGAGCACGACATCACCTGCCCCGAGTGCGGCTGCCGCGTGCCGCGTCTCACGTCGGCGGCGCAGAATCGATCGGAGTCGGATCTTGTCGCTGCTGGTCACGAAAGAACTGCTCGACCGCGTCGGAAGTGATCTCACAGTGAAAGTCGCCCTGCTCGGCCATCGAGCCCGGCGGCGGTACGTAGTCGCTCGGTCGGATGTCACCCACGCCCTCAAGTGGAATGGCCGTGAGCGCCTGTCCGCCGGTTCCGGGATGCACGACCACCATCAACGCGAGTTCCAGAGTGAGTTCGTCGTCAACTCGATAGTGATAGATGTGCGACGGTTTGATGATCGCGACAGGCGTCTCGGCGCTCGTGAACAGTTCAGCGAACGTGCCGGCTTCCGCCAATGCACGCCACTTCGTTCGAATCTCTTCGATCGGGATGTCCATCCGCAATCACGCCTGCGCCGGCCGTCTCATCAGCGTGTGCTCGAGCGCCAGCGTTCCCGCGCCCCATTTCGCCACCGGCCACATGACGGCCATAAGGGCGACGTTGCGGGCGATGCTCAGCCAGTCCACCGCGCCGCCGAGGAACTTGCCAAAGCACGTGCAGTCGACGTCGATGTCGCGCACGATGACGCTGATCATCGCGGCGCAGAAGATCAGCAGCAGCGCGATGACGATGCGCGCCGCCCCGCGCGTGCCCAGGCCGATGATCAGCGCCGCAGCGCACACCACTTCCAGCCACGGCAGAGCGAACGCAGCCGCGGGAATCAGGTCTGGGTGCAGGATGCGAAAGCCCTTGATGGTGCCGGCGAAGGCGGCCGGGTCGATGCCCTGTCTCCCGAGCCCTTCGAGCGGGCCGATGGACTTCAGGGTCGAGACCCAGCCCAGTTTGGCCGCTCCGCTGAAGAGAAACAGGCCGCCCATGACGAGGCGCGCCACGAGCAGGCCCGCTCGCGCGCCGGCGGGCAGCGTTGGATTCTCATTGCACGTTGAAGCCACGGCTTGCTCCGCTGGAGGTTCAGTTCGACGGGCGCGGCCCGATGTCGGTCGGCAGGTTCAGACGCGTCCACCCCGGATAGCCGTCGCCCATCACGTAGACGCGCGTGAACTGTTTCTCGAGCCTCAGCCGCGTCTCAACGAGGTGCGAGGCATCGCAGTCGCCGCCCGAGCAGTAGACCACGATGATCGAATCCCTGGGCCACTGGTCCATCTCTTCGGGCAGCGTGTCGTTGAAAAAACTCTGCGGCGTCACGTTGTAGGCGTCGAGGATGTGGCCCTTCTCATATTCATCACGCTCGCGCGCATCAAGAAAGAACACCAGCGGCGCCTGCGGATCGACGTAGGGCAGATTGTAGATTTCCACCGCCTGCTCAACTGTGATCAACGACTCAAGGCCGCGCAGGATCGCCGGCCCGCTGTCGAGCGCTGGGTCCGTCGGAGTCTGCGTCGAATTCGCCGCGCCCTCATCGCCGCCCGGCGTCTCGCCGGGCCCTTGGGCGGATGCGGGGTCGGTCGTTGCGGCGTGCGCGCCATTCGAAGGCGCGGTCGCCTTCGAACCCCCGGCTGATGCCTTGAGGAAGTCCTCCATCAACGCGCGCTGTTTCGTGGCGGAAGAGTAATGCAGCGTCGCCGCTCCGGCCGCCACGGCGGTCAGCACGATCATCTGCATGCCCGCGCACTTCACCGGATTGCACGCCATGTTGCGCTCCCTGCGTTGAACTTCAGGCCGCCTGGCGGCGCGCTCGATCAGTGGTCGGCGCCGTCGTCATCCGCCTGGGGCTTGCCCTTGGTCGCCGGCCCGGTGCCGGTGGCGCTGCCGTCGCTGTCGCCATCGGTTTCGCCGGCGGGCTTCTGGCTTGGAATCACGATCGGGCCGCGGTTGCTCGCGCGGACGCTGCCGAAGAACGTGATCTCAAGGTCCTTCTCGTTGGGCAGGTCGGTCGAGACGAAGATCTTGCCGTTGAAGCTGCCGCGCTCTTCCGGAGCGTAGCCCTCGACGCGCACGCGGGGCACGTCTTTGCCGTTGACGGTCACGGTGTCGTGCGTGACGGTCAGTTTGAGATTCTCCGGCGCTTCGACGCGGAGGTTGGTGATCTTGAACGGATTGTTGGCCAGGTTGTAGATCGTCACCTGGCGCTCGAACTTCTCACCCGCGGCGGGCGTGCCGAACGTGAGCCGCTCGGGCGTGGCCTGCAGCTGCCCGGCGATGTGCGCGCTGACGTGGAACCTCACAAGGTGTTCAATGGTCTCGGCGCTGTCTTCCTTGCTCAGGCGCGTGGTGAACATAATCTGCCTATCGAGGTAGCCCATCGGGGCCGCCGGATCGACCGTGAACTTGACGGTGATCGCCTGCGCTTTGGTGCCGTCGGCCTCCGTGATTTCTTCCTTCTTCACGATTTCGGCCTTGAGATTGGACCCCGCCACGTCCGTCTTGACGATCTCGAAGATGTCGCGCTTTGAGGTGAGCGTCACCTCGCCGCCGCCGCCCTTGCCGTAGATGAGCCGGCCGATGCTCAGCGAGGGGGTGGAGAGCTTGACGGCCTGGTGCACGTCCACGTCGATGTAGATCTTGCGCTCGCCGTTGATCGAGTTGACGTCGTTGGACTTGATGGTGATGGCCTTGCGCTGCTTGCCGGGGCGGTCCTTGGGCTCGAAGCGCACTTCGATACTGCCGCTCTCGCCGGGCAGGTAGTCGCGCACCTTGAGTTCGGGCACCGTGCAGCCGCATTCGCTGGTCACTTCGGAGATGATCAGCATGTCGTTGCCGACGTTGGTGAACTCGAAGTTGCAGACGATCTGGTTCGTGTCGGCCACGACGCCGAAGTCGTGCTCTTCGTTCTCGAACTTGATGTTCGCCGCACGGACGTAGGTCGTGTCGCCGTCGGGTCCGGGCGTGGTGCGGCCGAACAGCTGGGCCGAGGCCGCCGGGGCCAGGGCGAGAACGCCCAGGGTGGCTGCGATTGCTGCGTGGTGCCGAATGCTCAACGTTGCCATGAGGTCAACCCCTCTCTTGCGCCGTCTCGAACGCGTCTGATAAGCCGGGTTGGTCGCCCGGCGGGCCATGTGTGTCGATCACAAACAGTAGACGCACGACCCGGTTTTGGGCGTCACGTCCGGGAGAAAATATTGGCTCATTGCCGCCGCGACCTTGGCTCTTCAGCCCGAATCGGCCAAAGAAGCGCTCTGCCGGCCCGTCTGGGCGGCCGGCGGCGGGCTGCCGGAGAGATGAATGCCCACGATCCCGGCGACGATCAGGCCGATCGAGAGCACCCGACCCGGCGAGAGGGCCTCGCCGAACACCGCCGCCCCCGCCAGAGCGATCAGCACGGCCCCTGACCCGGCCCAGATGGCGTACGCGGCTCCCAGTTCCATCCGCTTGGCGGCCAGGGCCAGAAATACCACGCTCAGCAGGTAGCAGACGATGGTGATGGCCGCCGGCACCGGCCGGCTCAGCCCAATGGAAGCCTTCATCGCCACCGCCCAGCCGGTCTCGAACGCAATCGCCAGCAGCATGTAAAGGATGGTCATGCGCGGATTTTACGGGGCGCCAATCGGCAACCGCCCCGTGGCGTTAGAATCCCGACCATGTCGCTGGTGATGGATGTTGTCTATTTCCTGGCTGCGATCGTCACGGCGCCGCTGTGGCTCATCGTGCGGCCGTTGCGCGGCAAGCCGCGCATCGATCTGCGGGCCCGCCTCGGCCAGGTCGACCCGCTTCCCCCGCCGCGCCGGCCGCGCCTCCTCTTTCACGCCGTGAGCGTGGGCGAGGTGAACGCGATCCGCGGCCTGGTTGCGCGTCTGGCCCCGCAGTTCGAGATCGTCATCGCGACCACGACGGACACTGGCCTGGCCCGGGCCCGCGCGCTCTTTGCCGCTGAGCACGCCGTGGTGCGCTACCCGCTGGACTTCAGTCGGGCGGTGCGGCGATTCCTCGATGCGACGCGGCCCGATCTTGTCGCGCTGGTCGAACTCGAAGTCTGGCCGAACTTCACGCGGCTGTGCGAGCAGCGGGGGATCCCCGTCGCCGTGATCAACGGCCGACTCTCCGATCGAAGTTTCCCGCGCTACCGGCGCATCGGCCCGCTCGTGCGCCCGTCGTTTCGCCGGCTGAGCCTGGTGGTGGCGCAGGATGAAGCGATCGCCGAGCGCTTCATCGCCGTGGGCGCGCGGCCGGAGCGCGTGCGCGTGGTGGGAACGATGAAGTGGGACAATGCGCTGCAAGGGCAGGAGGGCTTGCACGAGGCGGCGGGCCGGCTCGCGGAACTGTTTGGGCTCGATCGCAAGCGGCCGATCGTCGTGGCCGGCTCCACGGGGCCGGGTGAGGAAGGGCTGATCGACGCCGCCGTGCCCGACGACGTGCAACTGATCGTCGCGCCGCGCAAGCCCGAGCACTTCGACGAAGCGGCGCGCGTGCTCGCGCCGTGCGTGCGCCGCTCGCAGGACAATAAACGGGACAGGTACGTTTTCCGCTTCCTGCTCGACTCGATCGGCGAACTCCGCGCCGCCTACGCCCTGGCCGATCTCATCATCGTCGGCCGCACGTTTTCCAACCAGCGCGGCAGCGACATGATGGAGCCCATCGCGCTGGGCAAGCCCGTCATCGTCGGCCCGGATGTGCGCAACTTCGAAAGCGTCGCCCGCGCGCTGCTCGACGGCGGGGGGATGATTCAAACCACCGCCGCACAACTGCCCCATGTGGTGCGCGAACTGCTCGGCAGTCCGCAGCGGCGCGCGGAGGTCGCGGCCGCGGGCCTGGAGGTTATCCGCTCGAAGCAGGGCTGCGTGCCCGAGCACGCGCGGCTGTTGACCGATCTGATGCACGCTCGCACCACGGGCGTCAAGGCAGGATCTCACGCAGAGCCGCGGAGTGCGCAGAGCTGAGTCCTTGACCCGAGTACCTCTGTGATCTCTGCGCCTCTGCGTGAGCTGCATTCGTTACGCGATTCGCACTCAGCAAGCGGAGCCGGCGCAGAGTGGCGCCGCGATTCAAAAACGAACAGGAGCGGCCGCAATCCGGCCGCTCCTGCAGGTCATTCATGCTCGATCGGGCGATCAGTTGCTCGTCGCGGTCTCCACGGCCGTGTAGCGCGGGATCGAATCGTCGGCGGGGATGATGTCCACGGTGCGGTTGCGGAAGCGGACCGTGCCGTCGCACATGGCAAACAGCGTGTCATCCTTGGCGCGCTTGACCATGTACCCGGCTTTGTAGGGCGTGCCGACCTGGCGGACGATGATCGAGCCGGCCTGGGCCTGCTGGCCGCCGAACAGTTTCACGCCGCGGTATTGGGGGTTGGAGTCCCGGCCGTTCTTGGTCGAGCCTTGTCCCTTTTTATGTGCCATGACGAATGCTCCGTGTATTCAAATCCATCCCGGAATCCCGGGAAAAGCCGGCAAGGGTAGCCGCGCTTCAGCGCATGATCCACTCCTGCTTGCGCAATTGCACGGCGTCGGCCGGGTCGGCCGTGGGGTCGCCTGGGCAGTCATACAGCCTGGCGAGGTGCTTGCGCACCACCGCATCGTCGCCGGTGAC
Organism: Phycisphaerales bacterium; assembly: GCA_020852515.1. NCBI lineage: Bacteria > Pseudomonadati > Planctomycetota > Phycisphaerae > Phycisphaerales > Phycisphaerales bacterium. The sequence continues at coordinate 496,911 of JADZAS010000013.1, read as the reverse complement.
GGGGTTCTTGACGACCTGCGTGTCACTGCTCAGCCCGCCGAAGAACACGCGCACGTCGCGCACGTCATCGAGCGTGCCGGCTTTCCACACGAGCAGTCCTTCGCGGGCGTATTCCTTACCGGTCTTGAGCTGCCCGATGATCTGATTCTTCGATTCGAGCAGGGGATTCTTCATCAGTTTGAGAAGTTCCTGCGTGACCTCATAGGGCACGTCTTCGCCGTCTTTGGCAATGTCGCCCGCGTCGGTGGCGAGAACCGCATTGGGCACGAAGACCTGATCCTCGCCGGTGCGATTGGTGACGAGGTAGGTCATGAACCAGTACCACTGGTCGTCAAGCTCGATGAGCCGCAGATCGTGCACGACCTCGAAGTGCAGTTCCCAGCGCGGCGGCCGGGCGCTGGGCTCGGGCGCGGCAAAGGCGCTGTGCGAAGCCGGGGCGATGATCGCGGCCAGAGCGGCCAGCAGGAGGGCGGCTGCAAGTCGAGTTCTCAGGTTGAGTTGAAACATCTGAAATCTCCCGGCGGCTGGGCTGCAGTGCGCAGTCCTAGCATACCCGAGACTCGCCCGCCGGACCAGACCCGCTGGGCGGCCGATCCGTCATTTTCGAGCGACCGCTACGTGTCCGCCCCTGCCCACCTCCAGCCCGGCGTCATCCTCCAGGTCCCGCAGGACCGGCTGCTCGACGCCTTGCGCCACGTGGTGGGAGGCGGGAGCGACCCCTCGGCTGCGGCGGCCCGGCGGTTCCTTGAGTTCATCCGTTCTCAGCGCCTCGACGCCGACCAGTGCTGGGCCGTGGCCGGCGACCACGGGCAGCTGCGGCCGGCGCTGATCGCCCTGCCCAATTCGGGTCGCACCGCGATGCTCTTTGTGACCGCCCCTCGCTACCCCGAAGAAGTGGCTACGCTGGCCCGGCTGATCGGCCACGCCCACCGCAGCCTCGACCACCGCCGCATCGCCCTGACGCAGGTGCTGATGGAGCCCGATGAGCCGCTCACCGCCGCCGCCTTTGAGCAGGCGGGGTACACGCGGCTGGCGGTGCTGAACTACATGGAGCGGCGCGTGTCGCGGGCCGCAGGGGTCCCGGAGCCGCAGTGGCCCGCGGAAGTGAGACTGTTGCACTACGAGCCGCCCTTGGAGCCGCTCTTCAAGGAAGCCCTGCTGCAATCCTACAGAGATACCCTCGATTGTCCGGCCCTGTGCGGTCTGCGCAACATCGACGATGTCCTGGCTGATCACGTCGGCGCGGGAGTGCAGGATCCGCTGCTGTGGACGCTGGTCCTGTGGAATCAGCAGCCTGCGGCGGTGCTTTTGCTCAATCCGCTGGCCGACGGGGAGTCCGTTGAACTCTCCTATCTTGGCGTGGGGGCGGGTTACCGCGGCCGGGGGCTTGGGCGCCGATTGATGGCCCTGGCGCTGCGCCAGTTATCGGAGCGGCCCTACACTCGCTTCACACTTGCCGTCGATCAAGACAATTTTCCGGCCCTGTCGCTCTACAAGTCCTTTGGGCTGGCCCGAACCGATCGCCGACTGGCGTACATCCGCCCAGTGCCCGATGATGAGTAAACGCCGGGTCGGGTGAGATTCGAACGCGATCTCCAGGGCGGGCTATTCCGCGGCGGCGGAACGGCGATAATAACTCTTCCATGAAGAACTTTTGGCGCTTCGCCAGGCACATCCTCCGATACCGCACGACCGTGGCCCTGGCCCTGATGGCGGCGACGATCTCCGCGGCCTGCTTCGGCGCCGGCATCGCCACCATCCCCATCGTCCTCAAGGCGATGCTCGGCGCGACGACACGCAACCTGCCCGATCTCGTCACCGAGTACAACGAGAAGTGGAACAACATCATCCCGCAGCAGTGGATCGACCTGCTGCCGCCCGATCCGTTCCAGGGCGTACTGGTCGTTCTGTGCATCGTGTTCGCGCTGACCATCGTGGGGGCCTTCGCCAAGTACTTCCACACGCTCCTGGCAATGACGGCGTGCATCCGCACGGTGGCGAACATCCGCAAGGCGGCGTTCTATCGCGTCATTCACTTTCCGCTGCGCTCGATCGTCGCCGACGGCACGATGGATTCGATCAGCCGCATCGTGCGCGATTCGAACCAGATGAGCCGCGGCTTTACCGCCATCACGAGCAAGGCGGTGGCGGAACTGTTCAAGGGAGTGGCGGCGCTGATCGTGGCGTTCGTGCTCGACTGGAAGATGAGCCTGATCGCGCTGATCGGCACGCCGGTGCTCGCGGGCGTGGTGCGCTACTTCAGCAAGCGCATCAAGACCGCGTCGAAGAAGGCGCTGCGCCAGGCGGGGCTCATGCTCGCCACCATCACCCAGTCGGTCCAGGGCATCCGCGTGGTGAAGGTGCACACCGCCGAGCGCCAGGAGGTCGGCCGCTTCAACCAGGCGAACAAGCGCCTGCTTGCGGCTGAACTGTCCATCCGCGGTGCCAAGGCGCTCAACTCGCCGGTGGTCGAGGCGATTACGATGATCGGCATCATCGTGCTCGGCGGGATCAGCGCGTGGTACATCCTCAACGGCGCGGCCGACCGCACGCAGGCGCTGGGCGCGCTGATGGCGCTGGGGGCGGCGGGGGCGTCGGTGCGGCCGCTGACGGCCCTGACCAACGACATCTACGAAGCCGCCGCCGCCGCCGACCGCCTCGTGCAACTGCTGCGCACCAAGGTCGAGAAGTCGCGCGGCGACACGCGCCGCCGCCTCGATCCCCACTCGGCCAGCATCGAGTTCCGCGACGTGGTTTTCACCTACCCCAACGCCCAGACGCCGGCGCTCAATGGCATCGATCTGAAGATCCACTATGGCGAGGTCGTGGCGTTCGTCGGGCCCAACGGCTGCGGCAAGACCACGCTGCTCAGCCTCATCCCGCGCCTCTTCGATCCCGACTCGGGCGAGGTGCTCATCGACGGCGTGAACGCGCACGAGGTGTCGCTCAAGAGTCTGCGCCAGCAGATCGGCGTGGTGACGCAGGAAACCGTCATCTTCAACGACACGATCACCAACAACATCGGCTACGGCAGCGGCGTGATCGACAAGCAGCGCATCGTCGGCGCAGCTCATGCCGCGCTGGCGGACGAGTTCATCCGCGCCAAGCCGCAAGGCTACGACACCATCGTCGGCGAGCAGGGTGTTACCCTCTCGGGCGGCCAGCGCCAGCGCATCGCCATCGCGCGCGCGATTCTCCGCAATCCGCGCATTCTCATCCTCGACGAAGCGACGAGCATGATCGACGCCGACAGCGAAGCGCAGATCAATGCCGTGCTCGACAAGTTCTGCAAGGACCGCACGAGCCTGGTTATCGCGCACCGACTGAGCACGGTCATCAACGCCGACCGGATCGTGGTGATGAATCGCGGCCGCATCGTGGACATCGGCCGCCACAAGGACCTGCTCGACCGCTGCGCGCTCTACCAGCAACTCTGCCGCACGCAGCTCACCGACACGGACGCGGCATAGAGCGGTCTCCGTTCGCCATTCGTTAATGCAGGCGGTTTTCCTCATGCGAGCTCCTCTCGATGCGGAGTAGCATGAGTCATGCGCACCGGCCACCAAGCGCCGGCGCGGTCCTTCCCCGCGACCGGCCGTCTGCGGTCTGTGGAGACCCACCATGACCACGCATGCTCTGAGTCCGCGTCTGCAAAGAGCCTTCCGCTACTTCGGCTATGAGATTCGGCGGGCGGAGGCGCCTGCACGAGCACCCCGGTCAGATGGAGATCACCTGCCGTCGATCAAGCCGTTCTGGCCGCTGCCCCGAAAACCCGGCGGCCCGAGCGACGAGGCCATCCGCGCTGCCTTTGCCCGGTTCGATCTCTGGCACTACGCGCATGAATTTGAGGGAGGGCTGTCCTTCGCCGCGGCGCATCATCATCCAGGGCCCCACTCCAACGACCCGACGCGCCCGCTGAAGCGCTTCGCCCACTTCATGCCGCCGCTGGTCGAGGCGTGCGGCGGGTCGCTGGCCGGCAAGCGCGTGCTGGATATCGCGTGCAACTCGGGGTTCTGGTCCATTCAGTGCGCGCTGCTGGGGGCGGATGTCGTCGGCTTTGACAGCCGGCCGGAGTTGATCGAGCAGGCCGATCTCGTCAATTCCATCGTCGGCGCAACAAACGTCGAGTTCAAAGTTCTGGACTTCTGGAGCATGTCGCCCCAGGCGCTGGGCGGCACATTCGACGTGGTGCTCAACCTCGGCATTCTCTACCACCTTCCCGAACCGGTCTCGGCGCTCAGGTTGACGCGCGACATGGCCAGAGAGCGCATCGTTCTCGACACCGCGGTGAGCCCGGCCGGGGACGCCAGCATCTTGCTGGACTGGGAAGAAGCCCACGACGTGCGCAGCGCCAGCAGCGCTGGTCTGGTCGCCTATCCAAGCCGCGGCGCCATCGATCTCATACTGCGCCACATCGGCGCTTCGCGCTGGAGCGAGATCCCTATCCGCACCGATGTGCCGCGCGATTACCGCCGAGGCAAGCGCGCCTCGTGGATCATTGAGGTCTGATCCGCGTCGCGTCGCCAGGCGGTGTTGCAGCCGGCGTACCATCGCCCATGCCTGTGATCCGCCTGCTCACGCCCGATGATGCGCCCGCGTATGCGGCGCTGCGGCGGGAGATGCTCGTTGAGTCGTCGTGGGCGTTTCTGCGCTGCATCGATGATGACTTTGCCGTGGTGGAGAGCGCCATTGCTGCGAAGCTGGCCGAGAACGAGAACGACATCGCCGGCGCGTTTGACGACCGACCGGCGCCGTGCCTGCTTGCGTCGGCGGGGGTCGTGCGGCTGGAGCCACGTAAGACGCGACACCGCGCGCTGATCTGGGGCGTGTACGTTTCGCCGGCAGCGCGCGGCCGTGGTCTCGGCCGGGCCGTGATGAATCTTGCGATCAACACGGCGCGTACGTGGCCGGGCGTCGAGTGCATCTGGCTGAGCGTGTCGGAGCGCACGCCCGCGGCCCGCGCGCTGTATGAGTCGCTGGGCTTTGTCACGTGGGGCACCGAGCCAGATGCGATCCGCATCGGCAGCGAGAGCGCGGCCGAGCATCACATGCATCTGCGGTTGTGAACTAGCTGCATCGAACGACGGGATCCGGCCGGCGACTACTTCCACCGATGCTTCGGCCCCGACCAACTGGTTCCCGGTGCAGCGCCCATCGCGACCATGAGCGGGGCCCCGAGTCGAATGGTCTACTCAAACCGCCACACCACCAACTGGCTGATGGCGCACTCGTTCTGGACCGCGGCCTGGAAGAGGATGGTCTGGCCGCGGGCGATGAGGGGGACGGTGCGGGTGATGGACGCGACGCCATTCTGGTCCGCAATGGCGCTACCGATGATGGTCGGCTGATCGAGTTGCAGGGCGTTCTGCTGGAGGTCGCAGCCGGGAATGCGCGTCCCGCCGCCGTGACGGGAGTAGAGGAAGATGACGCGGGCGCCGGGCCTCGCGTTACTGACGGTGGTGGTGTTGGCTGTACCTGCGGTCCCGGGCAAGGGAGCGGCGAGACTCATCGATGGATCGACGCGGGTCAGAAGCAGCGCGAAAGTCGCGCCCGGATTGCCGTCCGGTTCTGCAGTGGAGCAGATCTGGCCTACATCATTGATCCTGCCCCGATCGAGACGCCAATTCAAGCGCGTTCGGGGAGGGATCAGGTGCTTGAGCAGGCGCATTGGTTGTCCCGGCTCCCAGATGAACATGCGACGGCTCGCGATATGGTTCCCAATCGAACCGATGACTTGCCTTTGGTTATTGATGTCATCCCCCCAGCTGTACGGGCCGTACTGCTCGTCATGGATATCAATGATCTGTTGGTCGATCCAGATTACCGCATGATCTCTGCCATTCGCAGTCGCCGAGCGACCGACCACATCGCCCAATTCGTTTATGGCGTAAGCCACGCTCTCCCCTCCCGCAAGCGACCCCAGATCACTGGGCACTTCGTTAACCCAAATCATGGCTCTCTGGAATCCCTGTGCATTCAGCCCCTTGCCGACTATCTTGCCGTCGTCATTAATGCCCCATACATCCGTGGCGTTGCGATCTGGCCAAGGATCGTCCAACTCTCTCATCTGACCGGCACTCCAAACAAACCCAACGCTTGCGGAGTTGCCAAACTCAAACTCGGATTCGCCGACGATAACACCGGAATTGTTGATCTGATACGCCACGCTGGTTTCGCCTCCGAGCGTACCGCGATCAGTCATTTCGCCGTCGCGCCATACGAAAGCACGTCGTTTGAAGTAGCTTCCGCCAGGCTTGAAACCCGAGGAGCCGACAATTTCACCACGATCGTTGATGGCGGTCGCCCCGGCCAGGTCGCCGCCGAGTGTTCCCAAATCGATAACGCCCCCATCGAGCGGCCACAAGACCGCTCGTGGATTCCAGAAGCTCTCGTTGGGTGCGCTTCCCACCACGTCACCAGCCGCATTCAGTCCACCTGAAGCATCAACACCGAGCGACTCGTTTTGCGACGGGAGTTGAAAGAGGGCGTACCGGTACTCCTGCGCGTGAGCCGGACAGTTCATTGTGATCCCGATGGCCACTACTGTGGGTATGAACCTATTTGAGAACATCGACACCTCGCCGTCTCTGAGGCACTCGTGAAGACGTAGGATCGGCTCTCGCTGATTCCACGCGAAGGGCCAGTCACTGCCCACACCCCGGGCAAGTCACACTCGTGCTGCAGGCGGCGGAATGCGGACTGAAGGAACTAATCTCGTACGTAGCTCCTGCCGTCTCGAAGAGATCCACGATCGGACTGAAGCGATCCGTGTCATTCCCCTGTGTGAAGAACGATCCGTCTCGTACTCTGGTTCCGCGCAGGGCCTCGACAAGGAACTCGCTCGGTACGCTTTCTGATCCCGGGTCGTACTGGAGCGCCGACTAGTACGCGGCGGCGAAGCCGTTTTGGGCGAACCAGCCGAATACATCATCGAGAAGAAAGCCGGGATCTCGCACATCGCCAAAGAACTGCGAATCCGTTTCCCGGCGATCAATGAACTCTTCCCAGGTTTCCTCGGGATTGATGCTACCGAAGAAGAACTGCTTGTGGAGTGTGAAGTTCGAATCCGGAGTCCCTTCTACCCACCATTCGGCCCCGACGAAGTCCGCCTTCGTCCCGACCTCGGTTGCGATGCGGTAGATCGGAACATCCCAGGGCGGAGAAGTGTACTGGTCGCCGACCGCTTCAAGGTACCCGCTTCTCGAAAGAGTGCAAGGGCAAGTGTGGCAATGTGGAGAAGAAATCCGAGATTTCTTGCGGGCGCGGCTCGTCAAAGAACAAGCAGCCACACCCCGATCCACACCGCCGCGGCGGTCATTACGATGGCGGTGTAGCCGACGATGTCCCGAGCCCGTACGCCGGTGATGGCCAGCAGCGGCAGGGCCCAGAACGGCTGGAGCATGTTGGTGAGTTGGTCGCCGTACGCCAGGGCCATGACCATCTTGCCCGGGTCGACGCCCGCGTCGAGAGCCGTCTTGACGACGATCGGCCCCTGCACGGCCCATTGCCCGCCGCCACTGGGCACAAACAGGTTGACCACGCTGGCGCTGAAGAACGTCACGAGCGGCAGCGACTGCGCATCGGCAAACGAGGCCATCTTCGTGGCGATCAGCGCGCTCAGGCCGGTGTCGCTCATCATGCCCATGATTCCCGCGTAGAGTGGGAACTGCAGGATGATCCCGCCGCAGCCGCGCGCTGCCTCATCCACCGCTCGCACGTAGCGAGCCGGCGAGCCGTGCATCGCCAGTCCGAGGATGAGCATGATCAGGTTGATGTGATTCAGATCGACCGAGCCGATGCCCGGCAGCATCCGCACCGCCTGCACGAGCGCTGCCACGAGAAACAGCGCGAACAGCCCCGCGAGCCACGGCTTGCGCTCGAGCCACTCGGGCACACTCGCGGGCGGCTCATCCATGTGCAGTTGGGCGTCCTTATCGTCCGATCCCAGCGCGGGCTCGCCGATGTACGTCGGCACGCGGAAGTCGGTGAACGTCTCGATCTCCGCTTCGTTCCTGGGATGCAGCAGCATGAACAGCGCCGGCGCGCCGAGCACCAGGCCGCCAGTGATGACGATGTTCATAGTTGAGCCGATGGTCTGCTGCAGGGGCATGGGCTGGATCTGCGCCGCGAGTTCGGGGCCGAGGATGTTGAGCAGATCGCTCATGGCGGTCACTTTGAGCGGCGCGCTGCCCGAGAGGCCGCCGTGCCAGACCATCAGCCCGACATAACCTGCCGCCGCGAGCAGCGGGTAGTGCACGCGAATCCCTTTGCCCGCCATGGCCCGGCCGACTTCGCGCGCCATGAGCGCGCCGACGATGAGCCCGAGCCCCCAGTTGACCACGGCGCACGCGCCGGCGATCAGCGCTACCAGCGCCGTGGCTTGTGCTGCGCTGCCCGGCTGGCGCGCCAGCGCCTGCACCATCCACGCCACGGGCGGCGAGGAGGCCAGCGCGTGCCCCGTCACTAGCACGAGGCACATCTGCATCGAGAACAGCAGCAGGTTCCACATCCCCTTGCCGCCGATGAACGCGTCGATGACCTCCGTCGGCCCGGCGTCGGTCAGGCCCCAGCACAGGCCGGCGGTGAGCAGCGTGAGAAGGATCGCGATGACAAAAGGATCAGGACATGTTCGGCGAAAGACGCCCGCAATGATGGAGCCGAGTCTGCTGATCATGGATCAGGATATCAGGGCTCCGCCGTCTTCGCAGACTCACGGCCGCTCGCCGATGTCGATGATCGCGCACGCCATGATGGGATCGAAGCCCAGTTCCCTGGCCCGCGCGATGAGTTCCTCTGATTCGGCGCCGGGATTGAGCCAGACTTCGCTCACGTCGCCGCGCTCTGCCAGCGCGTCGATCACCTGCAGGCCGATGCGAGCAGGCACATAGAAGAGAGCGCGATCGATCGGCCCGGGTACGTCTTTCACCGTCGGCCAGGCGCGCTGACCCTCCACCTGTTCCTCATTCGGATTGACCGGCAGCACGGTGTGCTTCTGCCGCAGATGCGCCCGCACTGCCTTGTTGCCGAACTTGTGCCGCTCGTTCGAAGCGCCGATGATCATGATGCGCATGAGAGTCTCCCCGCCGACCCACCGCGCGACACTCCGGCTTGCCGGTTGGACCGGATGTTAGGATCGGACTGCGCGATGCGACCGGGGCAATCGTCTACGGCTCCATCGGCGCGGTGATGAAGTTGGTCTTCACGGAATCCGCGCCGCCCGGGCCGCGGCGGATGACCGCCTGCGTGGCCAGGATCGCGCCCGCCGGCGCCTGCGGCGGAATGACCCGCACGACTTCCGCCTCGCCCGATCCATCGGCGGTCGCCGACGCGAACGCGAAGAATGGCCGGGTGAGATCGATCGAGACGCCGCCGAGCACGCTCAGGCCCAGGGACATGTCGGTCCCCGCAAGGCTGTAGAGCAAGTGCACGCGCTCGCCGGGCTGTGCGCCGGTGACGGTGAACGTCGTCGCCTGGCCGCGCTGCAGCGGGCTCTGCATCAGCACCGGCCGCGGCGGCACGTACGCATTGAGCGAAACGAGAATGCCCGCTGCAGGATATGAGACGCCCGTGACCACATCGCGCAAGCCGTCACCGTTGAGTTCCGGCAGGATCAGCGCATTCGCCTTGCCATGCTCGGTGTCGCGGAAGATCACGTACTGGCCCGGCCTGCGCAGCAGGTAGACGGCGCACTGCCGCTGCGCCTGGCCGATGTTCACGACGGCGACGCTGTCAATGCCGCCGTCGCCGTCGTAATCACTCAGCGCGACTCCCCTGGTGTAGTTGTCGAGCGTGGGAGACCACAGAAAGCTCGTGGAGAACTCCCCGTGGCCGTCGTTGGCGAGGTGGCGCAGCAGCACGTTGTAGCCGCCGTACCCGCCTCCGTCGTTGTACATGAGATCAAGATCACCGTCGCCGTCGAAGTCGCCCGCGACGAGATGCTGCGGCGGATCGACGAAGTCGCCCTGATTGAAGACCTGCGTGTCTCGCGTCCACTGTCTGCCATCGCCGCCGTTGATGAGCAGGTGGACGTGCACGGCGTGGTAGTTGCCGCCCGTGCCGTAGCCCTGCTGCATCATTGCTGCATCGACGTCGCCATCGCCATCAAAGTCGCCGGTGACGGCGCTCCATTCGGCAGGCTGGGGATCGAGCGTGACGTAATCGCCGGTGGCCACGGAGTAGAACGCGCCGCGGCCGTCGTTGAGCATCACTTCGTACTTCCAGGTTTCGCCCGCGAACTGGCTCAGTACGATGTCCGGCACCCCATCGTTGTTCACATCGCCCATCGCCACGCCGTGGATGTTCGCCGAAGCGGAGTATTCGAGCGAGCCGCCAAACTGGCCGGCGCCGTCGTTGAGCATGACGCGCACGGCGGTGCCGAGAGCCGAGACGATGTCGGCATCGCGATCGCCATCAAGATCAGCAACCTCCATGTAGTCTCCGCCGCCGGTGTTGAGAGTGCGCGCATCGGGAAATGCGCCGAGCCCGTCGTTGGTCAGGATGGTGATGGCGCCCGTTGATGAGCCGACGGCGAGGTCTGAAAAGCCGTCGCGGTTGAAATCGCCGGCAGCGACGTCGCGCGAACCCGGCGCCGTGGGATAGAACTCCGGCGCCTGCGCCAGCGCGACGGCGGGGCCGAGTGTTCCTTCCACAATCGCAGCCGAACCGAGGCTGACCAACCTGATCGATCGCGCCGCCGCGATGCGGCGCGCTTCACGTGTAGTGCGCATGATTCCTCCTCTCAGAGACACTGGCATTGTAATGTCTCGTTCGCGATCCGCGGCGCTGATGTTCCCAAACGAACCACAAGTGGGGCGGATCGCCCGGGAATTTCACCCCGTTCCCGCGGAATCGCGCTGGCAATATGCGAATTTGAAAGTGTCAGGCACCGGCGATCGGGTCACCGCGGTGGATCATCCCGCCTCGCACGATCTCGGCCCGCAGGCCGCCGCGATGGATGAGCGACTTGCGGACGCCTTCGCGCGTAAGTTTTTCGAGGTGGCCGCACGGCTCGCAGAGTCTGATGCCGCGCAGCACAACCTCGTTGCCCACTTTGAACTCGCGGCCGACGAGATGGTTGAGCGCCACGCCGCGCGTGAGCACGTTTCGGCGGGCCTGGATCGGCGCCAGTTCGATCTCGTACTCGTGCCGCGCGCCTTCGATGGCCTCGGCCTCGATGAGCGTGATCTGCTGCTCGGGCTCGACCGGCTCGTTCTCGCCGCCGGAGAACTTGCCGCGCTTCGAGCCGTAGCGATCCCCTTCGAGCCCCTGCCCCGCAATAGCCCTCACCTGCGCGATGGATTGCATCGGCGCGGATTCGCGATCGGTAATGAACAGGTCCTCAACGCGGCCGGCTGCGGCAGACTGGCTCATGGTGCGGGATAATAGCCGAGCCGGCCAGGCGCGCGATTAGCCGCCTCGCCCGGCTCGTTTTGTGGTACACTACCCTTGGAATCGCGCCCACCGCGCACCGAGGGAGAGAACGCCATGCACCGCCTCATCGCCGCCGCCGCACTTCTGGCCAGCATCACGGCCGCCGCCTCGTCGCAGTCCAGTCCGCCCGATGCTCCGGCGGCTGTCGATCAGCGGGCGCGGTTTGACGGCCACGCCATCGTCCGCGCCGTGCCGCGCAACGAGGTCGAACTCGAAGCGCTGCTGCGCCTCACGCCCGACGTCTGGTCGCACGGCGTGGGCATCGGGCCGATCGACGTGCGCATCGCACCCGAAAATCGCGCCGCGCTCGACGCATCCGGCGTAGCGTACGAGGTGCTTATCGCCGACGTGCAGCAACTCATCGACCGCGAGTCGCGCACCGCCGGCCGCGGCCAGGCGAACGCCGGCCTGTGGTTTGAGGACTACAAGACCTACGACCAGATCAACACGTACCTCGATGAACTGGCCGCGCTGCAGCCGGGCATCGCGAGCGTCTTCACGGTCGGCACGAGCGTCGAGGGCCGCGCGATCAAAGGCATTGCGATCACCGGCGCCGCGCCCGGTCCGGGCGTGCCCGGCGTGCTCTTCAATGGCGTGCAGCACGCGCGCGAGTGGGTCGCCGGCATGACCACGACCTACATCGCCGATCAACTCATCCGGCAATACGGCGTCGATCCCGCGCTCACCGCGCTCGTCGATTCGCACGTTTTCTACATCATCCCGATCGTCAACGTCGATGGCTACGTCTACACGTGGACGAGCAACCGCCTTTGGCGCAAGAACCGCCGCAACAACGGCAACGGCACCTTCGGCATCGACCTGAACCGCAACTGGTCGTACAAGTGGGGCGGCGTCGGGTCATCTGGCGATCCGGGCAGTGACCTCTATCGTGGCACCGCGCCGTTCAGCGAGCCCGAGACCGCGGCCCTGCGCGATCTGCTGCTTGACCAGCCATGGATCGTGCGCCATGTGGACATCCACAGTTACTCGCAGTACGTCCTCTACCCCTGGGCGTGGACGCCCAGCCCGAGCATCGACGGCGGCGCGTACACGCCGCTGGCCCAGGAGATCGCCAACGCAATTCGGGCCGTGCACAACATGCCGTATTCGCCCGGGCCGTGGTACACGCGTCTCTATCCGTCCAGCGGCGTCATGCAGGATTACACCTACGCCGAGCGGGCTGCGTGGGGGTTCACGTTCGAACTGCGCGATACCGGGCAATTTGGATTCCTGTTGCCGGCCAACCAGATCCTGCCCACGGCCGAAGAAATCTTCGCCGGCGCGATCCACCTCGCGCAGGCCGGTGTCGAGACGCGAATGCTGCTCGAGGCGACTGGTCTCGTGCGCGGCGGTCAGGCGGCGCTGCGGTCCCATCGCGGCGCGCCGGGCGCGCCGACGTACTTTGTGTACACCTTCAACGGCTACGGCTCGACATTCGTGCCGCAACTCAACGTGACGCTCAATCTCAACCAGCCGACGCTCATCGGCTCGGCTGCGGCAGACCAGCACGGCGTCGCGACGCTGATGCGCACGATCCCCGGCAACGCGCCGCCGATCGACATCCTGATCCAGAGCGTGCAGCAAGCACGGCGATCCAACGTCGTCGAGCGCGCGATCGAATAGCAGGCGCGGGTGAACTCGCGACTACAAAAAAATCCTCACCCACGGAGGGTGAGGATTCGAACGAAGCGAAATCAGTTGCCGGATTAGATCGGTCCGGCGACGTTGCTCGTCGCGCAGCCCGGCACTTCGACGAGCTGGAGATAGCCTCCGCACGCGCTGGTGCCGGCGTTGCCGTTGACCGAGCCCGAGCCGTTGCCGGTGCCGATGGTGTTGACGAGACGGATGTTCTGCGAGCCGAGTCCCAATTGCGTTCCCTGGCACACGCCGCCGGGGATGACGAAGCTGCCGGTGTTGGACGCGAAGACGATGCCCTGCTGGCGGCCGGGGTTGGCGTTCTGCCAGGAGACGGTGAGCGTGCCGGGGCACTGCCCGCTCACGCTGCAGCGGTAGGTCGTCCCGCCTTCTCCGTAGCCGTGATTATCTATCACCGGGCTCCAGGACCAGGTGGAGTCATCGATTTCGACGCGCGAGATGCCCGCGTTCCACTCCCAGCCGAGGAACACATTCTCGGCTCCGCCGCTGCTGAGCGAAAAGTTGATCGTGCCCACGAGCGCATTGTTGAGGTCGTACACGCGCATCGAGCCGTTGTAGCCGTAGCCGACGAACGCACGGGCGTCGAGGCCCATCGCCGTGACGACGGGGTCGTAGGTGATCGTCAGCGTCTCGGCGTTGGCGAGGAAGGTCCGGCTCTGCAGGCTGTAGTACGCGTTGCCGTTCCACTGAAGGGTGGTGGAGGAGTAGGTTGCTCCGTCCTCCACAAGACCCGGCCCCTGTCCCAAAGCGATCGACTGGTCATCGAGCACGGCGATGTCCAGAACCGTGGCGCCGCCGTCGGCGATGACGAAGCTCTCAAAGTCTTCGAGCGTCTGGCCGCCGCCCAGAATGGCGTCCAGCGTCGCCCGGTCAGGAATCTGGCCATCGGCCAGCGCCGCCGCGGTGCACCAGCCGGCCGCCACCACCGCCGCCGCGGACATGATCACACTTGTTCTGCGCATTGCATCTCTCTCTTTCTACACGTGCCACGGAGCAGCCCACTGCGGACCGCTCATGGGGCGCATGTTAACCGAAAAGGCGCCTGCTTTGCAATCCCAACAAAAGACGAACCAGTGCGGCGCTACACCAGCAGCGTCGCCGGATTCTCGAGCAACTGCTTGAGCGTCTGGAGGAACCGCGCTCCGCTGGCGCCGTCGATGATGCGGTGATCGCACGACAGCGTGCAACTCATCTCGTGGCCGACGGCCAGCTCGTCGTTGCGGACGACGGGCTTCTTCATCGCCGCGCCGACGGCGAGGATCGCCGCGTTGGGCGGATTGATGATGGCGGTGAAGAAGTCCACCTCGTACATGCCAAGGTTGGAGATCGTGAACGTCGAATCCGACATCTCTTCGAGACTCAGTCCCTTGCCCCGCGCCTTGTCGGCCAGCGCCCTGGTCTCAGCGGAGATCTGCCGCAGACCCTTGCGATCGGCGTCGCGCAAGGTGGCGACGACCAGACCGCCGCCTCGCTCCTCAGGCAGCGCGACGGCCACGCCGATGTTGATGCGCTCGCCGATCTGCAGACTGTCACCCTTCCACGCCGCGTTGAAGTGCGGATGCTGGTGAATCGCCAGCGCGCACGCCCGCACGAGGAAGTCGTTCACCGACAGTTTGACGTTCTGCGACTTGAGTTGTTCGTTGAGCGTGCCGCGGAGATCGAGCAGGGGGTCGGCGTTGACGCTCACGCTCACCTGGTAGTGCGGAATCGTATTCTTGGATTCGACCAGCCGGCGCGCGATCGTCTGGCGCATGTTGCTCAGCGCCACCTTGCCGCCGAGCGGGGCGGCCGGCATCGAGACGGGCGCTGCCGCTGCGCCTGGCGCTGCCGGCGCGGCAGCCGTTTCCGATTCTCCAGTCTCGTCGGACTGCCCGAGCGCCGCGAGGACATCACGCTTGATGATCCGCCCCTGCGGTCCGCTGCCCTTGATGGACTTGAGATCCAGCCCGTTCTCTTCGGCGATGCGGCGGGCCAGCGGGCTCACCAGCATGCGCCCGGCGGCGCCGTTGGCGCCGCTGGCGCCGCTGGCGCTGCCGGCGCCGTTGCTCGTGCCGGCGCCGGGTGACGGCGCGGCGGCGGCCGCCGCGGCGCTGCCGGCCGCCTGTGCGGGTTTGGCGGCCGCCGGCGCCTTGGACTTTGACTCTGCGGCGTGCTCGGCCCCGGCCCCGCTCTCACCCTCACTCGCCTCCGCTCCAACCGATTTGATCGCCTCTTCGATCGACTCACCCTCTTCCGCGAGGATCATGACCGTCTCGCCGACCGCGACGTTCGAGCCCGTCTCGCACACAATCCGGGCGACCTTGCCGGCGTCGTAGGTCGGCATCTCCATCGTCGCCTTGTCCGTCTCGATGTCTGCCAGCACCTGGCCCGACTCGACCTGCTGGCCTTCTTTCACGTGCCACTTGACGAGCGTGCCCTGCTCCATCGTGTCCGACAGACGAGGCATCTTGATTTCAATTGCCATCGCTCCACCCGCTGAAAAGTGTCGTTCGAGAAGTGTCGGCTTCCGCCGACGGCTAGAGGCCAGAGATACACGTCACTCCAGGTACATCGCCTGCCTGACCGCCTTGATGATCTTGCCGGGATTGGGCAGCATGGCCTGCTCCAGGTTCTTGCTGTACGGCGCCGGCACGTCGTCGCTGCACACGCGGTACACGCGGTTGTCGAGATGATCCATCGCGCGCTCGTAGATCTGCGTCGCGACCTCGCTCGCCACCGAGCCGAAGGGCCAGGACTGATCCACGACTACGCAGTAATTCGTCTTGCGGATGCTCTCGATAATCGTGTCCATGTCGAGCGGCCGAATGGTGCGGCCGTCGATCACTTCGCACTCGATGCCCTCCTCGGCCAGCTTCTCAGCCGCTTCAAGGCAGAAGTGCACCGGCCGGCCGAAACTGACCAGGGTGCAGTCGCCGCCGGCGCGCTTGATGTCCGCCTTGCCAAAGGGGATGAGGTATTCCTCCTCGGGCACCGGGCCCTTGTTGCCGAGCATGCGCTCGGATTCAAGGAAGAACACGGGGTCATCGCAGCGGATCGCCGTCTTGAGCAGCCCCTTGGCGTCGTAAGGCGTCGAGGGAATGACAATGCGCAGTCCGGGCACGTTGGCGAACAGGCCCTCGACGGCCCACGAGTGCGTCGAGCCGAGTTGCCCGCCGGCGCCGTCGTTGCCGCGGAACACGACCGGGCAGCCGAACTGCCCGCCGGACATGTAGAGCATCTTGGGCGCGTTGTTGAGGATCTGGTCGGCTGCGACGAGCGAGAACGACCACGACATGAACTCGATGATCGGCCGCAGCCCCATCATGGCGGCGCCGACGCCCAGCCCGGCAAAGCCGTTTTCCGAGATGGGCACGTCGATGACGCGCTTCTCGCCGAACTCATCGAGCATGCCCTGACTGACTTTGTACGCGCCCTGATACTGCGCGACTTCTTCGCCCATCAGAAACACGCGCTTGTCGCGGCGCATCTCTTCGCTCATCGCTTCGCGTATCGCTTCGCGAAACTGTATCTGACGTGTGGCTACCGCAGCACCCATGTGAATCTCTCTGCTGATTGACTTCGATCCGACTGCCGAGCGCTCGCGCGGCGCCCTCTAGGGCGACTCCGGCGCTTCGCCGGGTTCGTGCTCGCACATCTCGGGAAGACTCGTCGGCCCATACGCGCCGAACGGCTCGGTGACGACGTCGCTGTACAGCTCCGTCGCAGGGTCCGGTTCAGGCGACTGCTCCGCCCACTTGATGGCGTCGCGGACTTCATCGCGCACGCTTTGGTTCAGTTCCTTGAAACCGTCTTCGTTCAGGCTTCCTGCTTCGATCAACGCATCGGCCAACCGGCGGATGGGATCGTTCGCTTCGTACTCGGACACCTCGTCTTTGGTGCGGTACTTCTGCGGGTCCGACATGGAGTGGCCCTTGTACCGGTAGGTGCTGATCTCGACGAACGCCGGCCGCTGCTCGCTGCGCATGCGATCGACGACGCGCTTCATCACGTTGTACACCGCGCACACATCCATGCCGTCGGCCTGGAAGTAGGGCATGCCGTACGCCGCCGCCTTGGTCGACAGATCGTCGGCCATCGACGTGCCGCGCTCGATCGACGTGCCCATTGAATAACGGTTGTTTTCGACGACGAAGATGCACGGCAGATCGAGAATGGCGCAGAGGTTCATCGCCTCGTGCAGCGCGCCCTGGTTGAGCGCTCCGTCGCCGAGGAAGCACAGCGTGACGCGCTTCTTGCCCTGACCGAGCACTTCGTTTTCGTAGCGGGTGGCGAACGCGAGGCCGGCGCCGATGGGGGTCTGTCCGCCGACGATCGCGTGCCCGCCGTAGAAGTGGGTGCGCTTGTCAAAGAAGTGCATCGAGCCGCCCTTGCCCTTGGCGCATCCGCCGATCTTGCCGAACATCTCGGCCATGGCGTAGCGGGCCTCCATGCCGCGCGCCAGGGCGTGGCCGTGGTCGCGGTAGGCGGTGATGACCGGATCATCCGGATTGGTCGCGGCGATGCAGCCGACCGCGCAGGCCTCCTGCCCGATGTAGACGTGGCAGAAGCCGCCGATCTTCGCCTCCTGGTACGCCTGCATCGTCCGCAGTTCAAACTCGCGGATGAGCATCATGTCGCGCAGCCATTTCAGGCGCGTCTTGGCGCTTACGCGCTCCACGGGTTGACTCACTGCCTGCGGGTCAGTCATGGTCATGCCAGGGCGGTCCTCACGCGAGCCTCAAGCCCCTCCTCGCTCTCTTCAGAGGTTATGCCGGGGCGTCAAGAGCGAAACATGATTCTATGAATATCGGCCCGTGAGGGCAATGAGTCCGCGCCGTCCGGGGCCGGAGCCTCGAATTTCTCATCGCAGGGGCTCTGCGCCGGAGTCGTCGCTTGGCAAGCCTCTGCGGTTAGACTTGGCCAGTGCCCGAGCCCGCCGACAGCATCTCCCTGGCCATCGAGGCCAGCGGACCGGACGCCACCGTCGCCGTGGCCCGGGGCGATTCGTTGCTGCACCTCGAGCCCGTCTCCAAAGCCGCCCGGCACGACGACGACCTCATGCCAGCCATCGACCGGGCCTTCCGGAGCGTCAACGCCACACCACGGGACTTGCGGACCATCTACGTTTCCGTCGGGCCCGGTGGCTTCACCGGCCTGCGCATTGCCGTGTCCGCGGCGAAGATGCTGGCGTTCGCCACGGGATGCGCTCTTTTCCCGATTCCCGAGGCCGATGCGATCCGTGAGGCGGTTGACATGTCCGAGCCCATGCTCATCTGCCTCGGGGGCAAGCGCGGCTGCTATTGGACCCTCACCAGCGGCGCCGGCGGCGCCGCCGAGGCACAAGTTCTTGATTTGCAGCAGATTACGCAGGAGGCGGCCGCGTCGGGCATCAGGTCCGTCGCGGTGAACCAGCCGGCGCATCGCGTGGCGGACCTCGCACAAGTGTGCACTGCTCATGGCCTTAGATTGGTTTGCACGCAGCCCGACGCCTCACACGTCTCGACCGCCGGCCGCAAGCAGGAGCGATCGCATCCGCCCACGCCTCCGGCCGATCTGCTGCCGATCTACCCGCGCGAGCCAGAGGCGGTTCGGCTCTGGCGGGAGCGACAGCGGTAAACCGAGGCACATTCGGGGTAATTACCGGTCCACCTTACGAGTTCCTCACACTTTTGCGGAACCGCCGGACGCGACGGAGCGATACAGAGACGGGGTCTGCGCGCACGCAGATTCTCTCCTGCCGCACGGGGGAAGCAACGCAAGTCCTGACAACGACTTGGGTGCGATATTCGCCAGCCGCCCGCAAAATCGGCACGCTTTGCGCCCTTTCCGCGACATGAACCAGTTAAGCCACCGCGGCCCTTCGCCGATTGGTGCAGGAAGGTAAGGTAGGCATTTTGGGCCTGATCGGAAGTTTGGGCAAAATGACGGCCGCGCGTGACCGCCAGTCGAGTCACAAGGCCGAGTGGGGGCGATGACCGTGAGCGACATCTCCAAAAAGCAGGTGTTCACCACCGGCGAAGCGGCCGCCATCTGCAAGGTCAGTCAGCAGACGATCATCCGCTGCTTTGACAACGGCCGGCTGCAGGGCTTCCGCGTGCCCGGCTCGCGCTTCCGCCGCATCCCCCGCGCCGAACTCATCAAGTTCATGCGCGAGAACGACATTCCGCCGGATCTCATCGAAGGCGCCAAGAAGCGCATCCTCGTCGTCGATGACGATGACCAGATCATCGAACTCTTCGTCGACGTGCTCTCGCGCGATGACCGCTTCGAAGTGCAGACGGCCCAGACCGGCTACGAAGCGGGCATGATCACCGAGTCCTTCCGGCCGCACCTGATCATCCTCGATTACATGCTGCCGGACATCAACGGCAACGTGGTGTGCAAGCGCATCCGCGAGAACGAAGAACTCGCCAACACGAAGATCATCATCGTGTCCGGCGTGGTCAATCCCGACGAGATCAACGAACTGCTCAAGGCCGGCGCCGACGACTTCGTCAAGAAGCCGTTCAACATCGAAAAACTTGTCGCGCGCATCGGCGAACTGCTCGAAGTCTGAAGCGCCCGACTCCCCACGCGTTTTCATCTCCTTCCACGCCCAGGCTCCGACGCCTGGGCGTCTTCGTTGCCGTCGGTTGTCCTACGCTTGCCCATGTCCACGCTGATCCACCAGCGCGTCGCGCAGGCCAACGCCGGCACGAACCCGCGCGTCATCGCCCGCGTCCACTCCGGCTGGATCGTCATAGGCGACCGGCAGGTCGTGCCGGGCTACTGCCTGCTGCTGCCCGACCCGGTCGTGTCCGATCTCAACGCGCTTAAGGGTGCCGCTCGCAGTGCATTTCTTTCCGACATGATCGAAGCCGGCGAAGCGCTGCTGGCCATTACGGGCGCTGCGCGCATCAACTACGAGATCCTCGGAAACCTCGAGCCGGCGCTGCACGCGCATCTGTTTCCGCGCTACGCCGATGAGCCGGCCGAATGGCGCACCCGGCCGATCTGGTTCTACGACTGGGACGCCGCGCGGCCGTTTGATCCGCAGCAGGATCGCGCCTTCATGGAAAAGATGGCCAGCGAACTCAAGCGCCGCGGCCTGACGGCGTAGGCCGCCTGCGCCCTCGCAGGCAATGGCGCTAAACTGGATTCCAACCAACGACACCACGCGCCAACACGAGGCCGATATGCAGTTCAAAGACCCCATCAAGTACGACGACTTCGCGAAGATCGATCTCCGCGTCGCGACCGTCAGGGCCGCAGCGCACCACCCCAACGCCGACAAACTCCTCGTGCTCCAGCTCGACGACGGCAGCGAAGCCGGCCGGCAGATCTGCGCCGGCATTCGCGGTCATTACGAGCCGGAACAGCTTGTGGGTAAGCAGATCGTCATCGTCGCCAACCTTGAGCCGCGCAAGATCCGCGGCGAAGTGAGCAACGGCATGCTCTGCGCCGCCAGCGACCTCACCGACGGCGAAGAAGCGCGAAAGGTCATCCTGTTGGCCATCGACAAGCCGGTGCCCCCGGGGTCGCCGATCAGTTGAGTCCAGCCTCGTCCAACCCGATCAGGTGCTCCTGCTCAATCGGGTCCGGCACATCGTCGAGTTTGAATGCGCGCGATTCATCGAACGGACCGATGGCGGTGCGGCGGAGCGCGGTCAGATAGCCGCCCACGCCCAGCGCTGCGCCGATGTCGAACGCCAGCGAGCGGATGTACGTGCCCCGGCCGCAGGTCGTGCGGATCGTCAGGTGCGGCCACTCGCAGGACATCACTTCGATCGAGTCTATGCGGACCGGGCGCGGTTCGAGCGTCACCTCCCGGCCGCGCCGCGCGAGGTGGTACGCCCGCTTGCCGCCGATGCGCATCGCCGAGTGGATCGGCGGCGTCTGCAGGATCGTCCCTGTAAATCGCTCGGCCAGAACGCTCTCGATCGCATCGCGCGCCGGCGGCGTGAGATTCTCCAGCGGCGTGATGACCCCTTCGAGATCATGCGTGCTCGACACCGCGCTCAGATCGATCGTGCACTCATAGGTCTTGGACATCGCCATGAGGCGCTCGACCCAGCGCGTGGCCCGGCCGATGCAGCAGATCAGAATGCCCGAGGCCAGCGGATCGAGCGTGCCGGCGTGGCCGGTCTTCACGCCGCGTGCGCGGCGCTTGACGACGCGGACGATCGAGGTGGACGACAGGCGGTAGGGCTTGTCGACGACGATGAGGCCGCAGAGTGGTTCGAGTTGATCGGCAGGCTCGGCCATGAAGGGGATTATTCGCCGCCAAGGTCGCAAAGAGCGCGGAGGTCAGCATGTGCTCGGGCGGCACGAGGCCCGCGAACGGCAGCCAGCGGGCTGACGGCCTACCATGTGGCCCTGACCTTTTTGAGGCGGGTGCGATGGGGTTTTCATCGCGTCCGTCCAGCCGTGGAGAGGTGACCGAGCGGCTGAAGGTGCACGATTGGAAATCGTGTGTGCGGGAAACCGTACCGCGGGTTCGAATCCCGCCCTCTCCGCTTTCTTTCATGAGCGAACGCTTCTCATGGCGCCGCATGTTCCACCTTGCATCGCGCAAGTGGCGTGAGCCACCGGACCGCCCGTTCAAGTTCGGCGCGGTGCTGCAGAGCGGCGCAGACGTGCGCCATCGACACGAGAACGTATGGTTGCGCCAGCCGACGAGAGGTCCGGATCGACTCGTCATTGGCCCCAGCGGCGATCACGTTCGCCTGATGAAACAGTTGATGGAGGCGATGGAGGCACCATTCGTGTTGCTCTACGTGCTCGCCGTGCCGCGAACCAGCGAACATGCCGCCGGCCGGTACGAGTCGCCCTGGATGCACGAACGCGGCGAAGTGTCTCAACTGCTGGATGAGTTTCGCGAGTACTTTGAGAATGACGGTCGCCACCAGGTGTGGATCATCGGCGATGGGAACAAGAGCCAGCTCGTGTACGACCAGCATGATCTCATCTATGCGTACGGTCCGCTCAACGACTTTGCCACCGCTCTGCGCACGGCTGGTTTTAGGGAGGGCGAACCGCGGGTTCCCGTGCCACATTCGCACCACTACAACCACGAATACGACGGTGAGGAATCGCGGCTGATCGAAACGCGCGAATGGAAGTGGTTCCCATTGAAGGAGCAGGATGAACGATGAGTAGTGGGCGGTCCGGGTCCGCAGGAGCGCTGCTTCAAATTCGCGACTACACTCGACCGGGGCGGGAGAGTGTCATGCGTGGAGCCAACTTCGCAATCGCGGCCGGGCTGATGATGTGCCTTGGCGCCGCGTCTTCTGCCCTCGCCCAGGACTGCGGGCCCAACTGGGAACCGCCCTTTGCGGTCGATCCCGCTCTCTCCGCTTTCTTTTTTCGAACGCATGAGTTGGCAAGCCCGGTCGCGGTTGGCGCGACGCGTGCTGCTGCACAAGCGCGGTCCGCGCGGATGCTGGGCTTTAGTCCATGCCCAGATCGTTGACGAGGTGCGATTCGGGCTTAACCTGATCGAGGGGTAGGCCGAGTTGGTTTGCCGTGAGGCGGCGAACGTCTTCCATGACTCGGTGTTGAAAGATGAGCTGGTCGCCGGCTGCATTGGGGAACTGCACCGGCATTGTCAAGCGGACGAGATCGGCGAGCGTCACACAATCGGCGGGGAAGTGCGTCGCGAAGCGGGCGTTGATGCCCGTGAGGAGCCACGCGCCCGCGAGAAATGCACCGACGGAAAACAAGGCGGCAACACTCGAGAATCCATACGCCAGCCATCCAAGGGCTGAACACGTGAGCCACGCCAGACCAAGAAATCCGGTCATCCAGAGGAGCGTGCGTTCGGCCCGGGTCGACGCTCGCAAGTGCGGCACATTGCGCTCCACTGCGCGGAGAGCAGCCCACTGTTTCCGTCGTTTGGCGGGTGGGAACAAGGTGGCGAGCTGAACACCGGGTCGAATGTCACTGCGACTGAGATTGGTGAGTCGGGCAATCTGGCGGCGCAGGCTGTAGAAGGTGCGGGCAGACGCGCAGACGCCGTCCGACCTCGGCAGCTTCGAAATCACCAGCGCGGCGATGTCTGCGACCGTGCGGACTTTTTCACACTCAGAATCGGGAAGACGTATCTTGAATTCGTCCTCGACTTCCATCACGAGTTCGACGCTGTCGAGCCCCATGGACAATCATACTGCGTTGCAGCAATACTGGACAATGGCCGCGATGGCTGTCTGCCGCAGCAAGGCGGACTCGTTGGCGCTGCTTCAATCCCGTGTCTACACTCGACCGGGGCGGGAGAGTGTCATGCGTGGAGCCAACTTTGCAATTGCGGCCGGGCTGATGATGTGCCTTGGCGCCGCGTCTTCCGCCCTCGCCCAGGACTGCGGGCCCAACTGGGAACCGCCCTTTGCGGTCGATCCCGCCCTCTCCGCTTTCTTTTTGCGAATAGTTCCCAAGCCCGCGCGTCTGCTGCAGCGGGCGGCCTGCAGCGCTCTGCCGAGACGGAGAGGTTGACCGAAAGGAGACCGACGATGTCGCGAGCGCGGAAGTGGATTCGCATCGGCAGGAATGTCCTGCTGTTGATCACCGTGTGCGTGGCCGGCTGGCTGCTCGCGCAGCCGTTCGTCGAAACAAAGCCGAATTCGCAGTGGTCGGCCACGCGGTTTACGGCGCTGATCGACGGCACACTCTACGTTGCCGAGCTGCGCGAAGAAGTCTCGCAAGCGCCCTGGCACCTTGTTCGTGATGTGAGCGTCAAGGCAGCGCCGGTCAAGGATCTGGCGAATCCCTCGAGAAGCATACCAAATGCCGCGTGGCCATTGCACCTGGAACTTGAGCGCAACAGCAACCGAGTCAGGATCGTCGAGACGCTCAGCGAGAAGGTCATCGTCGATGATGCGGAGGTGGCGTGGTTCGGCTTTCGAGGACCCGATGTCGCGTCAGAGGCGCCGCCCGTCTCCTGGCTCGGCAACCGGCTCGCACTGTGGCCCCCAGGTTCACTCGGCGTCCCGTTCTGGCGGCAATCGGTCAATCACCCGGCAAGACTCGGCAGGCAATACGAGCTTTCGATCTACTGGCCGTATGCATACAAGGTAATCGGCGCAGCCCTTGGCGCGGCTCTCGTTATTCTCATTGCCTGCTGGCTCATCGATCGGTTGCTGGCTCCATACGTGGCCGGTGCTTGCCAGAAGTGCGGCTACGACCTGCGCGGCAGCACATCGAACCAGTGTCCGGAGTGCGGAGCGCCGGTCGGAGCCGCTTCAAGCACGTCTGTTCCGACTGCAGAGTAGCAGTGCATCTCCAATCCCGCGTCTACACTCGACCGGGGCGGGAGAGTGTCATGCGTGGAGCCAACTTCGCAATTGCGGCCGGGCTGATGATGTGCCTTGGCGCCGCGTCTTCCGCCCTCGCCCAGGACTGCGGGCCCAACTGGGAACCGCCCTTTGCGGTCGATCCCGCCCTCTATCCCTTCGAACATCACTGCATCAAGACCGCCGGCGGCGTCATTCACTACGTCGATGAACGGGCCACCCCCGAGCCGCGCGGCACGGTGCTGCTCGTGCACGGCAATCCGTCGTGGTCGTTTCTCTATCGCGAGGTGATCGCCGGCCTGCGCGCGCACGGCTATCGCACCATCGCGCCCGACCTGCTCGGTTTCGGCATGTCGAGCAAGCCCGATCCGAATTCATTCCCATACTCGCCGCGTTCGCAGGCGGAGAATCTCGCCCAGTTCATAGAGGCGCTCGATCTGAACGAGGTCACGCTCGTCATTCACGACTGGGGTGGACCGATCGGGCTGCACGCGGCCGGTGTCTCGCCGGAGCGCATTGATTCGCTCGTCGTGCTCAACACCTGGGGCTGGACGCTGCACGAATCCGACCGGCCACTCTTTCACTTCCTCTTTGACTGGGTGAACTACAACGTGAGCAACGCCGAGGAGTTGCTGCGCACCGGCAGTCTGCCAAAGAGCGTGGGGCAGAGTGTGGCCGGTCTCTACGGCCCGCCCGGCTCTCAGCCGTATCTCGCCGTGCGCAATGCGTACTGGGGCCCGTTTCTCAACGTGAGCACCGGCCTGCCGCTGAGCGAAGACGCCATCCAGCCGACCAATCGGCTCTATCACTACATCGGCCTCGACCCTGCGTTCATGGAAGAAGTCGAACTCGCGGTGCAGCAGTTGAGCGACCGCCCTGTTGCGTTCGTGATGTGCGCGGATGACAAGTGGTTCGGTGCGCTGCGCTGCAATGCCAATGCAAATCCGACGTGCCCGCCGCCGCTGGAGTGCCGGCGCATCGACGGGATCGACTGGTGCGTCGATGCGCAAGGCCAGCGCGTGTATCCGGCTCTCGACCGGTGGGTCGGGCTCTGGTCGGGCCAGTCCGTGCAGCGCGTCGATCTGCGGCCAGGCGGCGGGCATTTCACCGCCGAATACGAAGCCGAGGCCATCGTTAACGCGGTCCTCGGCCTGCACGTTCCCGTGCGAAACGCGATGAGCGAGCGGTAGGCCCGGCGAGAAATCAACCCTGATTTTCACGCGCCATGTTGCGGCCGGCGGGTCATGGGCGGTCTTCTGGTATGATCATGCAGATGTCGCGCCTCCGATCAATGCACCACGCGCGGCAGCCTGAGAAACGGAGCGTGACATGCCACGGACGCTCGGGCGAAGACGATCCATATCGATTGCAATATTGATACTGACGGCCGCCATTTCGCCGCGCGGCCTGGCGCAGGAATGTGGCCAGTGGAGCGAATTGAGCCGCGAAGGGCCGGGCCAGCGATGGACGGCCGTGATGGCGTTTGACACGCAGCGCGGCGTGGTCGTGCTGCACGGCGGAAAGACATCGGACAGCTTCGCCCTTGGCGATACCTGGGAATGGGACGGCGAGCGGTGGAATCAGGTCGCCACCGGCGGCCCGCAGGCGCGAACCGAGCACGCCATGGTGTATGACTCGGTGCGCGGCGTGATGGTGATGTTCGGTGGTCGCAGTTCGAGCTTCACGTATGAGAGCGATACGTGGGAGTGGGACGGCGTCGCCTGGCGCGAAGTTAACGTCATCGGGCCGCCAGCCCGATACCGGCACGCGATGGCGTTCGACGCGGAGCGAGGAGTGACTGTGCTCTTCGGAGGCGGCACGCTGAGCACGGACTACGAAGACACCTGGGAGTACGACGGGCAGCAGTGGACGCGGGTGACACTGGGTGGGCCGCCGCCGCGCGCGCAGCACGCGATGGCGTACGACCCCTTGCTCCAGCGCACGGTGCTCTTCGGCGGCCGCGATTTTGCCGACACATGGGAGTGGGACGGGCAGATATGGGAGCAGATCAACGCCGAGCCGCCTCCGACGCGCCAGGGCGCGGTGATGGTCTACGACGACAAGCGTCAGCAGATCATCATGCACGGCGGGTGGAATCCGCAGCGCTACCTCTTTGATCTGTGGAGCTGGTCAGGTTCGCGATGGATTCCCATCGGTACCCAGGGGCCCCGTGCCCGCGCGTACCACAGCGGGACATACGACGCGGTGAATCAGCAGCTCGTCGTATACGGCGGCCGGCGCGGCCAGGACACCTGGAGCGACACCTGGTCGGAGACGCCGCGCCTGTGGGTGCAGCAGTCGCCGCAGGACGTCGTGGTCGGCGGCGAGGGGCGCGCGGAGTTTCGCGTCACGCCGGCCGGCGGCGGGCCGTTTACTTATCAGTGGTGGTTCGGCAACACGCCGCTGTTCGATGGCGGCTCGATCCACGGAGCGCAGACGGACACACTTACGATCGACCCGGCGCGGATCGAGCACCAGGGTCTCTACAGCGTTCAGGTGCGCGGCGCGTGCGGCGAGACTTTCAGTCGCGATGCGTCGCTGGTGGTCGTCGAGCTGGGGCTGAGCGTCGCATCGTCCTGCCCGCAAGGAGGACCGCTGACCATCGAATGGTCCGGCGGCTCACCCGGCGGCCCCGTGGTGCTGCTGTTTTCGACGCAAGCCGGCATGACGACCATCCCCCCGGGTCAGCCGTGCGCGGGAACCGTGCTTCAACTCGGCGCGCAGCGGCTGCGCATCATCTATCGCGGTCAGTCAGACAATCAGGGTGGCGGAACGCTCAACGGCTCGGTGGGTTTGGGTGCATGCGGCGGTCGACTGCAACTGCTCGATCTCGACTTCTGCGCCACGAGCAATGTCGCGCGCGTGGAGTGAGGCCCCGAACCGAGAGGGAGAAGCGGCATGAATCCAGCGCAGCGCCCGTACACGTTCCTGCTCGGCATGCTGATGCTCGTCTGCTGTCCCGCGCTCATCCAGGCGCAACACTGCGTCGAGTGGACGCTCGCGGCCGAGAGTGGACCCGTGCCGAGGCGCACCTTTGGCATGGTCTATGACACCGTGGTGCAACGGACCGTCCTCTTCGGCGGCGCCGACATGAACTACTCCAGGTACGATGACACCTGGGTTTGGGACGCCCGCGGGTGGACGCAGGTCGCCTCCGGCGGCCCCGCGCCGCGCAGCAGTTTCGGAATGGCCTACGACGATCGGCGCGCGCGCGTCGTCGTGTTCGGCGGCGCCGGACTCAGCAGTGCGCGCTTCGGCGACACGTGGGAATGGGATGGGCAGAGCTGGGAGCAGGTTGCCGATGAGTTCTCAGTCGGGCCCGGGCGCCGCTATTCCGTCGCGATGACCTTTGACGAAGCTCGCGGTGTCACCGTCCTTTACGGCGGCTCGGGGCCCAGTGGAGACACGTGGCTCTGGGACGGCGAGTCGTGGATTCAGGTTGTCGTCGAGGGTCCACCCGCCCGCTCGCAGGCTTGCCTCACGTACGACCGCGCGCGACAGCAGTGCCTGCTGTTTGGCGGGTTTGACGAGGATTGGGGCTGGATGGATGAAACGTGGTCGTGGGACGGCTCGCAGTGGCGTCTGCTGTCGGACTCCGCGCCGGGAATGGGAATCAGCGGCGCGCTGACGTACGACGACATCCGGCAGGCGCCCATCTATTTCGGCGGATACGTGAACAGTCTGTCCGTCGGTGATGCGTGGGCGTGGAACGGTTATGAATGGCAACTCATCTCTGAAACGGGACAAGGGCCACTCCAGCGCGAATTCTCCTCCCTCGTCTACGACCAGGCGCGCGAGTGCGTCGTGCTCTTCGGCGGTTCGACCAGGCCCGGCCAGATCCTCCATGGCGACACGTGGCTCATGAAGGGTCCGCTGCGCCTCATCCGAAACCCGGAGAGCCAGATCCTGCGCCTCGGCCAGCCAGCGGTGTTTTCGGTCGAGACGCGCGGACAGACGCCGCGCGGTTACCGCTGGCGCCGTGATGGTCGCGACCTGATCGACGGCGGCAACATCCGCGGCGCGATAACCGACACGCTCACGATTCGACACGTCTGGCCGCTTGACGCGGGGCGCTATGACGTCGTCATCTCCGCCGACTGTGGAGACCTCGCCAGCGGCGCGGCTCAACTCGTCGTGCGCGACACGCGACTAACTGCAGATGCGACGTGTCCGCAGGGCGGTCCGCTCCGCGTGCACTGGTTCGATGCGAGTTCAGCCGGGGACGTGGCGCTGCTGTTTGCCAATGCGCAGGGATTCCGGCTCATTCCGCCCGGAATGCCGTGCGCCGGGCTGCCGCTCGGGCTGAACCAGTCAGCCCGGATCGTCTGGCGCGGCGTGTCGAATGCCGACGGCAGCCGGACTCTTGATGTGTCAGCCAGCCCGCAGGCGTGCGGCGGGTCGATACAGATCGTCGATGTGGACTACTGCGTGACGAGCAACACAGCCGTCATTCGATGATGGAGATGCGATATGAGGGAATCACACGCGCCCCCGCCGGCATCTCTCGCATTGATGATGGCGCTGTGCGCGATCCTCCTGTGCGCCGGCGAGGCAGCGCTGGCGCGCCAGTGTGCCGGGTGGAGCCAGGTCGCCCAGACCGGGCCCGGGGCGCGGCGGTCGCACGCCATGGCGTACGACAGCCTGAGGCACGTCACGCTCATGTTCGGTGGCGGAAACTGGCTGAACACCCGACACGATGATCTCTGGCAGTGGGATGGATCCGAGTGGACGATGCTCGCCGACGGCGGACCACCCGCGCGATCCTGGGCCGGAATCGCCTACGACTCGTGGCGCGATCGGCTGGTCATCTTCGGCGGCTCCGGGAGCAGCACGCTTGGTGACACGTGGGAGTGGGACGGCGTCCAGTGGTCTCTCGTCGCCGAGCAGGGCCCGTCGCCGCGAGTTGACCCATGCATGGCCTTCGATGCGCGGCGCGGTGTGACGGTGCTCTTCGGCGGAAGCCGCAGTTCAAATCTCTATCGCGATACGTGGGAGTGGGACGGGACAGCGTGGAAGCTCGTGGCCAATGAAGTCGGTCCGCCCGGCCGTTATTCCGGCCGGATGGTATACGACACTGTGCGAGCGGCATGCATGTTGCATAGTGGCACAGATGATACGAACAATTTTCGTGATACGTGGTCATGGGATGGCGCGGAGTGGACGCTGCTGGAGGCGGATGGACCCGAAATGCCGCTGCGCGGAGCCACCGCCTTCGACTCAATGCGCGGCGTGGCCGTCTACTTCGGCGGCTCTGCCAATGATGTCTCGACCGGTGAAACGTGGGAGTGGAACGGCCAGACGTGGCGCCGAGTTGCGCGGACCGGCGAAGGGCCATTCGTTCGGCACGAGAGCGCCGCCGCGTACGACGCCGCACGCCAGCGCATCGTGCTCTTCGGCGGGGGCCTCAATCCCGGCAGAACCGATTACAGCGATACCTGGGAGATGCAGCCACTGTTGTGGGTGCGCCAGCATCCGCAGGACCATGACATCGCCATCGGACGCGAGGCAGTATTCTCCGTCGCGACCACGGGACAGACGCCGCGCGCCTACCGCTGGCGTCGCGATGGCGTCGATCTCACCGATGGCGGCAACATCCGCGGCGCCGCGACGGACACACTCATCATCCGCCGCGTCTGGCCGCTCGATGCGGCGGCGTATGACGTGGTGATCGAGGGCGAGTGCGGGCAGATCATCAGCCGCGCCGCCCAGTTGACGGTGCCGGGCATTGCGTTGTCCGTGGATGCCTCGTGCCCGGGAGGCGGCGCGGCAAGCGTGCAGTGGTCGAACGCCAGCCCCGGTGGCGACGCGGCGATTCTCTTCTCGCCATCGCCGGGCCTGCAGACGATTCCCGGCGGGATGCCCTGCGCCGGCCTGCAGCTGTACCTTGACCCCAATCGGTTGCAGATCGTCTGGACCGGCCGCTCCGATCCTCATGGCGCGCGCGTGCTCAATACGAACGCCGGACCGGCAGCGTGCGGCGGCTTCATTCAGTTGGTGGATCTCTCGATGTGTGTCGCCAGCAACGCCGCGCGGGTGCAATAGCAGTGTCGTGTGAGGTCAGGAGAATCATCGTGCGTCAACCAGAACAACACAGAAGTCGCGCCGCCTCCGCCCAGGCGCTGACGGCCCTCGGAATCGGGTCCATTGCCTGCACCGCGGCCGACGGGCAGATCCAGTTCGGCCAGCCCGTGTATTACGTTGACGCCCAGCCGGCCATCTCGTCTGTCGTCGCCGACCTCAACGGCGATGCGCTGAACGATCTGGCCGTCCTCAACGAGGATGCCATCTACATCTACCTCAACCAGGGCGGGGGTGAATTGCTGCTGGACACGATCGTCCCCGTGCTGGGGCGCGAGCAGGGAACCATGCGCGCCGGCGACGTCGATGGCGACGGCGCCGTCGATCTCGTCTTCCTCGAAACCTATTCCTGGTGGACGGGGTTCTCCATCTGGTACAACAGCGGCGACGGCCGTAACGGCGAATTCCAGCACATCCGCTACGACTACTTCGCGCGATCATTCGAACTCGCGGATCTCGATGGCAACGGCTGGCTCGACATCGTTCACATTCGCCGCAACCCCGAAGTCAACGCGATCTGGAACTTCAGCCGCACGCAAAGCGAGTCCGGCATGATCTACTACTTCAGCGGTGGCCTCGGTCCCGGTGCGCTGCAGATCGTGCCCGGCGATGTCGATCGGGACGGCGATGTGGACCTCACCATCGCCTACCTGAGCGGCTGCCTGTACTACTGGGGTTGCGGCAGCGCCGTTGTGCTGCTGCTCAACAACGGCAACGGGCGCAACTTCGCGTCGCAGCAGATCGATGTCTCCTGGCCGGAGAACGACCTCGACCGCATCGCGCAGGGAGACATGGATGGCGATGGCGATCTCGACACCATCCTCGTCGGCTCAAGAGTCAACTACTACGCCCCGGGACCGGCGCTCGTGCGCGTGCTCTACACCGAAGAGCAGAGCGTGCGGTTCGGGCCCAATATGGAAATCCCGGAGGAATATGTCGTATCCGTCGCTACGGCCGACTTTGACACCGACGGTCGCCTCGACATCGCCGTGAACAGCAGCCTGTACCTCTACGTGCTGCAGAACACCGGCTCAGGATTCCTCACCAGTGTGCGGACGCTGCACGGCGGCTGGGCGGGCGATGTACTGGTGGAGGAGATTCACGGAGACGGGCGATGGGACATCGCCACGCCGGGCCGATACGGAGCGGTTGTCTATCCAAATGCGTCACAAACCCGTTTGGAGTTGCATCAGACGCCGCTCGTCCGCGGAGAGCAGGCGAGCTTTGGCGTCCGTCGCGCCAACCCGGGCGAGCAGGTGGTGTTCCTCGCCTCGATCACGGGTGCCGGAAACAGCGTCGGCCAGTCGCTGCTCGGAGGGGCGACGCTCGATCTGCTTGATCCGGTGATCGTCCTCGGCGCCGCCACCGCGAACGAATCGGGAATTGCCGTCTTGAGCAAGATGGTGCCGGCCCAGGCGCCGCTCGTGACTCTCACCACGCAGGCGGTCGTCAGGCGCGGCCCGGGCGGGCGCGACTCGGTCAAGACTCCATTTCGAGCGGCGCGGATCGAGGAGTGATGATGGTCTGCAAATGGGCCGCTGACCATCCGCATCATGATGGAACGAAAGAAGCGCGGCGTGTGCCGCGCTCCTTTGCGTCTATCCGAGAGGCGCCGTCGAATCGATGATCACGGTACGCGGGCCACGTTGCTCGTCGCGCAGGAGGGCAGCGCGATCAACTGCACGTAGCCGCCGCACGCCGACTGGTTCACCGAGGCGCTGATCGTGCCCGAGCCGTTGCCGGTGCCGATGGTGGCGTAGAGCTGCAGGCCGCTCGTGCCCAGGCCCAATTGCGTGCCCTGGCACGGGCCGTTAGGCACGACAAACGAGCCGGTGTTGAGCGCGAAGACCACGCCTTGCTGCTGACCCGGATTGGCGCCGCTCCAGTGGAGATCGACGGTGCCCGGGCAGGAGCCCGTCACCTGGGCGTGATAGCCGGTGGCCCGGCCGGTGCTCAGGGAGCCGGAGTTGCCGGGGCTCTGAGAAGTGCTGCCGAAGATCACGCCGCCGGTCTGGATGGAGTACGCGGGATCGAAGTAGACTTCGAGGCGATCGCCCGCGAACAGTACGTTGGCGCCATACTGAGGCGCCTGCGGCGCGAGCCGCTGAAACAGCGCCTGACAGATGATCGGGCCTTCGGTCTGGAAGTTGAGTTCGCTCGCGGAAACCTGGACCGTGAGTTCGCCGACGTCGGTGACGATGCCGGCGGTGAACACGGCGGGCTGGCTGTTCCAGTCCATCGGATCAAAGAAGCCGGTGAATTCGATGGCTCCGTTGGGCGGCGCGGCGCAGGCGATCTTGTCATTGGCCTCGCCCGTTTCGCCGGGGTCGAAGGTTACGGTGGTGTTGTCGTGGATGTCCTTGATCTTCAGCCCGGTCGTGCCGACGTTTTCGACCGTCAGATTCGGGTTCGCCGCCTTGATGGCATCGCGGATCAGGTCGCGCTTCTGCTCCACGGTCGAGCCGGCGGGGATGACGACCTGGGCATCGCGATACGGATCCAGACTGACCTTTACCGTAGCGGCGCGACGATTGCTGGGCGTCGTGAAGGTCATGGTGGCGTCCTTGGCCAGCGCCAGCGGGCTGAGCGTGGCCAGTGCAAGGGCGGCGCAGAGAGTGCGCGCCATGAGAGAGTTGTTCTGGCACATGATGTGCCTCCTTTCGAGAGAGCTGATGAGCAGCCGCGACGACGTTCGCGCGACTGGTGTTCATCAGATACACTCGTAACTGCGCCGCGCGCCCGGCATCGAAATCCGCGCAGCGACAAACGATCACGCGGCAGGTGGCGGTGCTGCATCAGAATCCGCGACTTTTCCGGGGGCGCTTCAGTTGGTGGCGCGGCTACCCGCAGCCGTCAGCATCGCGTGCAGTTCGGCGGCGATCTCCTGCGGGTGATTGAGATGCACATTGTGGCCGGCGCGGGGGAGCGTGACGAGATCAAACCCCGCCGCGTTGACCAGCTGCTCCTGCAGGTAGCGCGCCGTGCCGTCGTGCGGGCAGACCGGATCCCACGTGCCATGCACCATCGCAACCGGACAGCGCACGCGGTCGGGCAGAGGCTGCATGGACCGGTTCTCATCGGTGAGCGCGAGCAATTCGCGGTTGCTCGTCGCCCAGGTTTGAGGCATGACAATGGGAACCTGGTCAAGCAGCCAGCGCAGTGTTTGGGAGTCGTTCATGTTCGCATCGCACGCGCCCGCCGCCAGGACGACGCCGCCGACGAGGTCAGGATAATCCGCCGCGGCGCGCAGCGCGACCGGTCCGCCGTACGAATGGCCGACGAGGATGACGCCGGGCTGGAGGAAGGGTTCGAGACTGCGCGCCTGGGCTTCAAGACTCGGTTCGCTCGCGCGATCCGAGTTGCCGTAGCCGAGACGATCGACGATGATGAACTCGACGTCGGAAAACGTCCACGCGCAGCGGCGGATGAACGTGAGCCAACTGCCTGCGTGCGTCGGAGCGCCGTGAATGAGCACGACACGATGTCGCGGCGACGGCTGGGCGTTGATGGCGAGATACGCCAGCCGCCGGCCGTCCTCGAGCGTCATGTACCGGTCGGTGGGCGACTGAGAGCGCTCGACCTGCACGTAAACGTAGCTGTAGGTCGCCAGCGCGACGATGAGCAGCAGGCCGAGCACGCGCCGCGTCTTGCGGCCGGGGCGCAGGCGGCGGAATGGCAGACGCCATCGCATCTGCCAGCATTATTCGGTTTGCGCCGCGAAGTGTTCCGGCCGCGGCGAAAAATCCCCGTATCAGTTCGGCTCCTCGATCCATCGCACCGCCTCATCACGCCGCGCCGTGTTGAAGTAGCGGACCGTGGCGGCGGTGAAGGGCTTGCAGAACATGGCCATGCCCTTCTCCCATCGGCTTTCGCCCACGAGCGCCACGCGCTCGATGTCGCTGAAGTGCCTGGCGTCGAACTTGATGTCTTCCCACAGGGCGCCGGCGGTCCAGCCGTGGAAGTCCATCAGATCGACGAGCAGGCGGATGCGCCCGTGCTCTTCGATGGCGCTTTCCAGCGCGGGCACGAACATTTCGTAGTCATCGCGCGTGAGTTTGCCGGTCAGGCGGAAGACGATGGTCCGGCCGTCGGCGCGCGTGGTCATCTCAATAGCGTGCACGGTGAGCGACATACTCGACCTCCTTGCGATCTTCGGATCGGTGTCATCTCAATTGTGCATCGCCCGCCCGTCCCCGCGGGTGAGGGATTCGCTCTGCGCCCCGCCGTCGCCCGCCGGGGGTGCGGCGCGGCGGCGGGCCCGGCTGGCTAGAGTGCACGCCGGCGCCGCGGTGCGCCGGTTGCGGAGAGACCTGATGACGGGAGCAGGCATGATGCGGGATATGGTGGCGGCGTGTGTGCTGGGCTGCTTGGCGCTGCAGCCGACCCTGGGACTCACGGTTCACTCGGGCACCGATGTTACGTCGCCCGCCGAGCACCTCGGCCGGCCCGTTGGCGGCGACTTCACCCTGACCGACTGGGCGGAGACCAGTTCCTATCTCCTTCGCCTGGGCGAAGAAAGCCCAAACGTCATCACCACGAAAGTCGGCACAACGACCGAAGGCCGCGACTTTCTCATCAGCATCATCTCCAGCGAGGCCAACCTCAACGACCTCGACGCCATCAAGGCCAATGCGCGAATCCTTGCCGACCCGCGCGGCCGCAGCGCCGAGGAGATCGAGCGCGCCGCGGGCGACGGGCGGGTGACGCTGTTTGTCTCGTGCGCCATGCACGCCACCGAATGCGCCGGCGTGCAGTTCGGCATGGAGTTCGCCTACACCCTGGCGACGTCAGATGATGAGCCGTGGAAGAGCGCGCGCGACAAGATGGTCGTCGTGCTCTACATGACCAATCCGGACGGCATCGATCACGTGACGAACTGGTATCGCCAGACCGTCGGCACGCCGCACGAGGGCGCTGACCTGCTCAAGTTGTACCAGTACTACTCCGGGCACGACAACAACCGCGACTGGTTCATGCTGACGCAGAACGAAACACGCATCGTGAGCGAACTGCTCTATACGGAGTGGTTTCCGCAGATCTACTGGGATGTGCATCAGCAGGGCAGCAGCGGCGAGCGGCTGTTCGTGCCTCCATATCGCGATCCGCTCAATCCGAATCTCGATCCGAACATCATCACGGGAATTGATGCACTGGGCAGCCGGGCCCTGCTCGACCTGACGCGCGAAGGGTTCACCGGCGTGTCGACCGGCGTCTCGTACGATATGTGGTGGAACGGCGGCAATCGCAACGTGCCCGTGCGGCACAACATCATCGGCATTCTCACCGAGGCCGCGTCGGCCAACCTGGCCTCGCCGATCTTCCTGCCCATCAATCGGCTTTCCGGGCCGGTTCAGCGCGAGTACGCGCCTTCCAACCAGTTCCCGATGCCGTGGCCCGGCGGGTGGTGGCGCCTCCGCGACATCATCGACTACGAGATGGCCTTCGGCCGCTCACTCGTGGGCAGTCTGTCGCGCGAGCCGTCGCTGTGGCTGCGCAACGCGGCCGATGCAGCGCAGCGGGCGATTGCAGCAGCCGAAGAGGGCGCGCCGCGCGCGTGGATCATTCCCAGCGACAATCGCGATCCCGACGCCGTGGCGCGATTTGTCGATGTGCTGCTCGCCACGGGCGTCGAGATCAACGTGAGCGAAGCAGAGATCGAAGCCGACGGTCGCACTTATCCCACCGGCTCGATCGTCATCCAGCGCGAGCAGCCCTACGGCACGCACGTCAAAGACCTCATGGAAGTGCAGCGCTACCCAGAGGGCGATCCGCCCTACGACGTGGCCGGCTGGACGCTGCCGTACCTGCTCGGGGTCAGGCGCGTGGAGGTGATGCAGGCGATCGAGGCGCCGCTCAAGCGCGTGAGCCAGGTCGGTGAGGCAACGGCAAGGTTCGTCGGAGACGATCGATGCGCGTTCGGAGAGCCGGGTCCGCTTTCAGCATGGCACAGCGGGACGTGGACGGAAGTATCGCAAACGCTGGTTGACGGCCGGACGTGGGAGTTCAACACCAGCGGCGATCAGCGGGGGCTTTTCGAACTTGAAGAGGTCGCGCAGGAAGATGGCGATTCAATCGTCGTCGATCGCCTCCCGCGCATCGGCCTCTACAGCCCGTGGTCGGGCAGCATGGATGAAGGCTGGATGCGCTGGGTGCTCGACACGTGGAAGATCCCGTACGTCCCCGTGCGCAACGAGATGATCCGCGCCGGCCAGCTTGGGGACTTCCTCGATGTGCTCATCATCGCCGACGTTGGCGCGCGGCAACTCGATGAAGGCCGCGGCCCCGGCTCCATCGCCGATGAATACACACGCGGCTTGTCGCCCGAGGGCGCCGTCGCCGTCGAGGAGTTCGTGCGCGGCGGCGGAAGACTGATCACCTTCGACTCGTCAAGTCAATGGGCCATCGACCTCATGAAACTGCCGGTGGCCAACGTGACGCGCGCTCCGGAGGCGCGCGAGTTCTCCTGCCCGGGCAGCGTGCTGCGCGGCATCGCCGAAGAGCACGATCTCACCGTCGGGCTGCCCGAGTCGGTCGCGCTGTTCTTCTCGGGTTCCTCGGCGTTTCGGCCCATGAACGACAAGGAGCGCAAAGACGCGGGCATCGAGTCGGCCGGCCGGGTGGAGACGCTGCTGCGCTACGCGCCGACGCGTGTGCTCCTCTCAGGTTGGATCAAGAGCCCTGAGATCATCGAGGGCCAGGGGGCCTGGCTGCGGGCCGAGCATGGCAAGGGCGCTGTACACCTGTTCGCCTTCCGCCCGCAATACCGCGGCTGGTCACAGGGGACGTTCGGCCTGGTGTTCCGCGCTGCGATTCTGGATCAGTAGTGGAGCGGCCGCGCTGCCCCGATAACCGTCGGGCGCGATGATCCGGTAGCCGCGCCGTCAAGGCCGCCGCCTGGCTGGCCGAACTTTGGTGAATAGGGAGTCCAGACCCCGTGCTCCTGCGGGCGATGCGGATGGAGCCGCGTATAATTGGTCCGTGCCATGAAGTGGTCTCTGACGATCATCCTCGGCCTGCTGCTGGCGCAACTCTGGTTGCCGGGCGCCGTCGATGCGCGTCCGACCGACATGTCGGCGGATTGCCAGATGGCCTGCTGCGCGCCGCAGGCGCCGTCATGCTGCGATGAGCCCGCGACTCCGCCTCCCACTGAGGCCGACTGCGCCTGCCAGGCTCATTCCGGGCGCCGGGCCCCGGTCTCGCCGGCTCCGCAGCCGCGGGACACGCGCGTTGATCTGCAGATGCCCGCCGCTTCCGCAACGGCCATTCTTCCGCAGCCGGCTCTGAGCCTTGCGACTCGGACGCCTCGGCAGCGCGTCATCAGCCCTCCTTCCCACAACACTGTTCAGGCGCTCAAAGGCGTCTGGCGCACGTAGCGCCGCGTCGCGGAGAAGGTGCGCGCATGGAGATTCGTGCACGCCGACTCGCTGCGCTGCACTGCCGCCCCAGGCAGTGATCGCGCCCTGACGGCGCTGACCTAATCACGACTTTCTCAGGCAGCATCGGTTCCGCTTGGTGTGCGGTTCGCGGCTGATCCTGCGCGCCGCAGTGGCGATGCGCACTGAACTGATGTTCGGGAAGAGGTTCCCAATGAAAAGCAGAAAACTGAGCGCATGCAGCGCCGCGGCCGGAGTCGCGTGCGCGATGAGCGCCTGCTCATCAGGTCCGCTCGACGGACCGGCCACGCGCTTTGCGATCCACGATCTGGATCGTGTCACGCCCGCCGAACTCGAAGTACTCCAGCGCGCCGAACCGGGCGAAGTAGTGGCGGACCAGACGCTGGCCGCGCTGCCCGAGTCGCCGGGAGTGGAAGACTACGTGCAGGCGGCTGTGCAGCGGCATCCAGCCATCCTCGCCGCCGAGCAGCGCGTCCTGCGATTGCGCGAGCGCATTGCGCAGGTGACGAGCCTGGAGGATCCGATGTTCATGATTTCGCCGGTCGGGGCCATGGCCGAGACGGCCGCAGGCGAAGTCGGGCTGATGACCAGCCTGAGCCAGCGCCTGCCGTTTCCCGGCAAACTCGACAACCTCGGCCGCATCGCCCAGCAGGACGTCGCCATCGCCGAGCAGGACCTGCAGCGCGTGCGGCTGGGCGTCATGGCGGACACGAGGCAGGCGTACTGGAGCCTCTACTACGCGGTGAGGGCCATCGACGCGACCGAGCGGAGCCGCTCGCTGCTCGGGCTTGTGCGCGATGCGGTGGGCGCGAGCATCCGCACCGGCGGGGCGAGCCAGGAGGCGGCTCTGCGCATCTCCGTTGAACTGGGCAATCTCGAATCCGAACTCATCGCCCTTCGCCAGAACCGCACGAGCGCGGCGGCGATGCTCAACAGCCAACTCGATCGAGACGTGGACACTCCGATTGCCGATCCGCCGCCGATCGAACTGTCGCAACTCGTGCTCGAACTCGACCAGCTGCTGGCCCTGGCGGAGGAGTCGAGCCCCGAGATCGCCGCCGTGCGCGAGCGACTCGTCCAGTTTCGCGAGCAGCGCGAGCAGGCGCGTCTGGGGCGGTATCCCGATCTCACCGTCGGCGTGACGTACAACGCCGTCGATGATGAGGGCCTCTCCATGCTCGCCAACGGACGCGACCAGTGGTGGCTTTCATTCAGCGCCAACCTGCCGATCTGGAATGACCGCCTCTCCGCCGCTGAACGCGAAGCGACGCGCGGTCTCATCGAGACTTCCGCGTCGCTCGCCGGCGAGCGGAATCGCATCGCCTTCCAGGTGCGCGATGCGTTGGCTCGCATCGAAGCGCAGCAGAAGCAGGCGCTGCTGCTGCGCGACGTGATCGTGCCCGAATCCGAGCGGACGGTGCAGGCGTCGCTGAACGGCTATCGCGCGGGCACGGTGCCGTTCCTCAACCTCATCGACAACTGGCGCAAGGTCATCAACTTTCAACTCATGTACGAGTCATCGCTCGCCTCGCTCGAGCGCAGCGTGGCGCAGCTCGAATCGGCGATAGGGCGTGACGTGCCGCGGCAGCCGGTCGCGACGAATCCGCAGGACCGCGAGCAATCCGCCCAGACCCAGGAGCCGCAACCATGAACACACCTGAAAAAGCAGATTCGCCAGGTGGAGCCAAGCCGGCATCCGCCAAAGCGCCGCCGCCGAGCCGCAAGCCGCCGCGAGGGCCGCGCCTGTGGATCATGCTGCTGGTCGCGCTGGCGGTGCTGGCCGGGCTGGCCATCGGCACGCTCTGGGGCCCCGCGGCCCGGCAGCAAGCCCAGCGATGGCTGGGCGACGGTGCGCACGATGAACATGCCCAGCACGACGAACCTGCGGCCCAGGCCGACTTCTATACCTGCGGCATGCACCCCTGGGTCATCCTGCCCGAGCCGGGCCTGTGCCCCATCTGCCACATGGACCTCGTGCCGCTCGACCCGAGCAAGTTCACCGGCGAGATCAGCATCGACCCCGTGGTCACCCAGAACATCGGCGTGCGCATCGCGCCGGTCGTCAGCGGCCCGGTGGTGCGGACGGTGCGCACGGTCGGCAGCGTTGAATATGACGAAACCCGCGTGCGCGACGTCAACGTCAAGGTCGCCGGCTGGATCGAGAAGTTGTACGTCGACTACGAAGGCGCGCGCGTGCAGGCAGGCGAGCCGCTCTTTGATCTCTACTCGCCGCAACTGTACGCATCGCAGGCGGAGTACCTCTCCGCTCTTGAAATGCGCGGCAAGAACGTGTCAGAGCTGCTGCCCGATTCGGGTATCGACGTGGAACGCCTCATCAGCGATGCCCGCGTGCAACTCGAGTATTTCGACGTAACGCCCGGGCAGATCGAAGCGCTCGAGCAGCGCGGTGAGCCGACCAAGACCATGACGGTGCTCAGCCCGTTCGGCGGGATCGTGACTGCCAAGCGCGCCAACGAAGGCATGCGCGTCGATCCGGGCATGCGCATCTACCAGGTCGCGGACCTGAGCCAGGTGTGGGTGCAGGCGTCACTCTATGAGTACCAGTTGCCGTTCGTCCGTGTCGGCGACACCGCCACGATGACGCTGTCCTATCTGCCGGGCCAATCGCTCGAAGGCCGCGTGATCTATATCTATCCCTACCTGAACGAGCAGACGCGCCAGGCGAGCGTGCGGCTGGAGTTTGACAACCCCGACCTGCTGCTCAAGCCGGGCATGTTCGCGCAGATCGAACTGCGCAACACCATCGCCACGGATCAGCCGCTGGCGCCGCGCGCCGCCATCATCGACACCGGCGAGCGGAGCGTTGCTTTCGTGAGCCTCGGGAAGGGGCGATTCGAGCCGCGCGACGTCGTCATGGGCATTCAAACCGAAGGCGGCATGGTCGAGGTGCTCGAAGGCCTGCAGGTCGGCGAGATGGTGGTCACCAGCGGCCAGTTCCTGCTCGACAGCGAAGCGCGGATGCGCGAGAGCCTGGCGAGGATGATCACCGGCCAGCCCGCCGTCACGCCGCCTCCCGCGCCCGAGGACCGCGTGCTGCGCGAGCCCGAGCCGGGCGAAGAACTGACGCCTTATCCGCTGGATATCTGCGTGGTGAGCGATGCGCGCCTCGGCTCGATGGGCGATCCCATCCGCCGCGCTTACAAGGGCCGCGAACTTCTCTTCTGTTGCGAATCCTGTTTCGATGACTTCGAGGCCGATCCGGAGAAGTACATTCGGCTCCTTGAGGAGCGCAGCGGGGGAGGCGAGCCATGATCGCTCGCCTCATCGACTGGTGCATCGCCAATCGACTGCTCGTCGTGCTGCTCACGGCGTGCCTTATCGGCGCCGGCATCTGGTCGGCGCAGCACATCACCGTCGATGCGATTCCCGATCTCTCCGACGTGCAGGTGGTGATCCGGACCGAGTACCCCGGCCAGGCGCCGCAGATCGTCGAAGACCAGGTGACCTATCCGCTGACCACCGCCATGCTTGCCGTGCCCCTGGCCAAGGTGGTGCGCGGCTACAGCATGTTCGGCTCGAGTTTCGTCTACATCATCTTCGAAGATGGCACGGACATGTACTGGGCCCGCAGCCGCGTGCTCGAACAACTCAGTTCCGTCAGCGCGCGTTTGCCCGAGGGCGTCTCGCCCCAACTCGGACCCGACGCAACCGGCGTCGGCTGGGCCTACGAGTACGTGCTCGTCACGGGGCGCTACTGCCCGGAGCATCCGCAGGGACTGTGGCATGATCCCGTCGAGGATGTGTGGTATGCGGAGCCGGATGATGCGCCCGCCGAGGCGCGCGAGCGGCTGGAGCGCGCGCGCACCTTCGACGGCATGGAGGAGTGTCCGCTGGATGGCGCGCCGCTGGCCGAGCCGGAGGTCGATCTCGCGGGCTTGCGCAGTCTGCAGGACTGGTATCTGCGATTCGAACTGACCGCCGTCGAAGGCGTGAGCGAAGTGGCCCCCGTGGGCGGGTTTGTCAAGCAGTATCAGGTCGTCGTCGATCCGGTGCGGCTGCTCGCGTTTGATGTGCCGCTCTCGCGCGTGAAGCAGGCTATCCAGGGCTCAAACGTTGATGTCGGCGGCCGGCTTATCGAGATGAGCGAGACCGAGTACATGGTGCGCGGCCTGGGCTACCTCGGCACGCTCAGCGCCGAAGAGCGCGCCGGCATCGAGAGTCGCGGCGAATCCGTCGAGGCGGTGCGCACGCAGCGCGTGCTCGATGAACTCGGCGGCATCGCTCTGGCGTCGAGTCCGCAGGGCCGGCCCGTCTACCTGCGCGACGTGGCCGAAGTGCGCCTCGGGCCGGAGATCCGCCGCGGCATCGCCGAGTGGAATGGCCAGGGCGAAGCCGTCGGCGGCATCGTCGTCATGCGCTTCGGCCAAAACGCCAGCGAGACCATCGAGCGCGTCAAAGCCAAACTCGCCGAACTCGAGCGCGGCCTGCCGCCCGGCGTGGCCGTTCGCGTCGGTTATGATCGATCCGATCTGATCGACCGCGCGGTGCGCACGCTCCAGCACACCCTCGTGGAGGAGATCATCGTCGTCGGTCTCGTGTGCATCCTGTTCCTGCTGCACGCGCGCAGCGAACTCGTGGCCGTATTCGTCGTGCCCACCGGCGTGCTGGCGAGCATCGTGCTCATGTACATCCTGGGCATCGACGCCAACATCATGAGCCTGGGCGGGATCGCCATCGCCATCGGCGTGATGGTGGACAGCTCCATCGTGATGGTCGAGAACGCCCACAAGCACCTCGATCGCGAGGAAGAGCGTCTGCACGAGGCGGCGGCCGCGGGCGAGCCGGCCGAGCCGCGCGACCGGCGCCTCATCATCGCCGAAGCGGCGCGCGAAGTGGGGCCGAGCCTGTTCTTCAGCCTGCTCATCATCACCGTCTCGTTCCTGCCGATCTTCGTGCTCGGCGAGCAGAGCGGGCGCATGTTCAAGCCCCTCGCGTGGACGAAGACGTTTGCGATGGGCTCGGCCTCGCTGCTGGCCGTGACGATCATCCCCGTGCTCATGACCTATTTCATCACGCCGCGCGTCCTGCCGAAGCAGTGGGGGATGTGGCGCAATGCGGCGATCACGCTCGCGGCCATGTTCATCCCGGCGGCGATCCTCTGGACCGCGCCGCTGGGCGCGTGGGAGGTGTATCGCCTCTGGCTTGCGATCGGCTGGATCGTGTTCATGGGCATGCTGCTCGTGC
The DNA here is from genome assembly GCA_020852515.1 of Phycisphaerales bacterium. Taxonomy (NCBI): domain Bacteria; kingdom Pseudomonadati; phylum Planctomycetota; class Phycisphaerae; order Phycisphaerales; species Phycisphaerales bacterium. The sequence goes on along the minus strand of JADZAS010000013.1, from coordinate 453,905 downwards.
CGCAGAAGATCATCCACGAGCGCGCCAATCCGATCTCGTGGATCCTGCAGGGAGTGTACCACCCGCTGTTTGTGCTGGTCATGCGCTTCCGCTGGATCGTGCTTCTGGCCGCGGCGCTGCTCGTCGCGAGCACGGCCGTGCCGCTGCTGGGCTTCCAGCGACTCTTCGGTGACGAGGCGGCGCAGCGCTTCCCCGCTCTCACTCAAGCGTTCCCCGGTCTGGGCAGCGAATTCATGCCCCCTCTCGAAGAAGGCGACCTGCTCTACATGCCCACCACCGACCCGGGCATCAGCATGGGCAAAGCCCGCGAGCTGCTTCAGCAGACCGACAAACTCATCATGCAGATCCCCGAAGTGGTCAGCGTGATGGGCAAGGTCGGCCGGGCCGACACCGCCACCGACCCTGCGCCGCCGAGCATGATCGAAACGACCATCACCCTGGAGCGCGACAAGACGCAGTGGCGCCACGTGCCGGTGACGTTCGAGCACTGGCCGCGGGGCACGCGCTGGCTCGGCCGATGGCTCTTTGGCGAGGCGCGCCCCATCACCACCGCCGAACTCGTCTATGGCTACGTGCTCCCGGATGGTGCGCACGTTCAGGGTCTCAACGACGTAGTCCAGATCCCCGGCCTGACCAATTCGTGGACGATGCCCATCAAGACCCGCATCGACATGCTCAGCACCGGCATCAAGACACCCGTGGGCGTCAAAGTCATGGGGCCCGACCTGGGCACACTGGCCCGCCTTGCCGATGAAATCGCCACCGTCATCAAGACGGCCGAGGGCACCGGCCAGTACACCACCAGCGCCTTCCCGGAAAAGAGCGTCGGCGGCAACTATTTCGACATCGTCATCAACCGCGATGCCATCGCACGCTACGGCATGCTCGTCGCCGACGTGCAGGATGTCATCATGACGGCGCTGGGCGGCATGAAGCTGGGCAGCACCGTCGAAGGACTGCAGCGCTATCCGATCAATGTCCGCTACCCCCATGAATTGCGCGACAACATCGATGCGCTCAAGCAGACGCTCGTCGCCACGCCGGGCGGCGCGCAGATTCCGCTCGGGCAACTGGCCGACTTCGTGATCCACAAGGGCCCGCCGATGATCAAGAGCGAAAACGCCCGCCTGACAAGCTGGGTGTTCGTGGACATCGCCGGCATCGACGTCGGCACGTACGTGCGCAACGCTCAGCAGGCGGTGGCGCGGCAGGTCGCGCTGCCGTCGGGTTACAGCATCGTCTGGTCCGGCCAGTACGAATACATGCAGGCGGCGCGGGCGCGGCTGATGATCGTGGTGCCGGTCGCGGGCGTGCTCATCGTCCTGCTGCTCTACCTCGCGACGCACAGCTGGCTGCGCGTCGGGATTGTGCTGCTGGCGGTGCCCTTCAGCCTCGTGGGCGCGGTGTGGCTGCTCTATCTGCTGGATTACAACCTCTCGCTGGCGGTGTGGGTCGGCGTGATTGCGCTGGCCGGTCTCGACGCCGAGACCGGGCTGGTCATGCTGCTCTATCTCGACAACAGTTTCGAGCGCTTCACGCAGCAAGGGCGCATGCGCAACGCCGACGATCTCTGGTGGGCCATCCACGACGGGGCCGTGCAGCGCATCCGGCCCAAGACAATGACGGTGATGACCACCTTCATCGGCCTGGTCCCGCTGCTCTGGGCCACGGGCGCCGGCGCCGACACCATGCGACGTCTCGCCGCGCCGATGATCGGCGGACTGGCAACCAGTTTCCTGCTCGAGCTGCTTATCTACCCGCCGCTGTTCTATCTCGCCAAGCGCATCGCGCTGCATCGACAGTTTCACGAAAACCGCGCGGCGCCGCGTTGACGCCGCTTCAATCCACAATGGCCATCCGCCACATCTTCAAAGGAGAATCCGATGAACCGCATTCGCAACACCGCCGCCGCACTGCTCGGCTGCACCCTGCTCGGCATCGCCGGCCTCGGCGCCGCCGTCCAGAATCCGTCGAAGGAGATTAAATCCGATCCCTACCCGCTGGACACCTGTCCCGTCTCGGGCGAAAAGCTCGGCTCCATGGGCGATCCCATCGTCAAGACCTACGACGGCCGCGAGGTCCGCTTCTGCTGCAAGAGCTGCATCAAGAAGTTCGAGGCGGACAAGGCCGGCTACTGGAAGAAGATCGATGAGAAGATCATCGAAGCCCAGACGCCGTACTACCCGCTGGCGACCTGCCCCATCTCTGGCGAAGACCTCGGCGGCATGGGTGAGCCTGTGGACTACGTCTACAACAACCGCCTGGTGCGCTTCTGCTGCGAAAAGTGCGTCGGCACATTCGAGAAGGACCCCAAACCCACGCTGGACAGACTCGACAAGGCCGTAATCGAGCGGCAGGGCAAGACGTATCCGCTGCAGACCTGCGTCGTGTCCGGCGAAGAACTCGGCAGCATGGGCGAGCCCATCGACAAGGTGTACAACAACCACCTCGTGCGATTCTGCTGCAAGGGCTGCATCAAGAAATTCGAAGCCGAGCCGGCGAAATACCTCGGCACGCTCGATGACGCCTGGAAAGCCGCAGGCGGCGTTCCGCAGCCTTAATGGATGACTCGGCAGCGGCGCGGGACACTGCGCCGCCGCCATTTGCAAACGAGCAATTCGCGGAGCCTGCCTGATCCACTTCAGGAGTAGTCTCCGGTGGCCGTTCCTGGCGAACGGCTCCGCTCGCCGCGCCGCATCGGCGCCGTGGCGGCCGCCGCTATGCCGCGAGGTCTGCTCTCCATGCGAATTGCCCATGTCGCATCGTTGCACGAAAGCGTCCCGCCTCGCAACTACGGCGGAACCGAACGCGTCGTTTCCTACCTCACCGATGAACTCGTCCGCCAGGGTCACGATGTCACGCTCTTTGCCAGCGGCGATTCAACCACCAGCGCCCGACTCGTACCATGCTCCGCGCGCTCGCTGCGGCTCGATCGCCAGTGCATTGATCAGGTCGCGCACCACATCCTGATGCTCGACCGCGTGTTCGACATGGCCGGCGAGTTCGACATCGTTCACTTTCACATCGACTATCTCCACTTTCCGCTCTCGCGCCGGTCGCGCCTGACGCAGGTGACCACGCTGCACGGCCGGCTCGACATTCCCGACCTGGTGCCGCTCTATCAAAAGTTCGGCAGCATGCCCGTCGTGTCCATCTCCCACGCCCAACGGCTGCCGCTGCCCGGGGCCGCATGGCTCGCGACGGTGTACCACGGTCTTCCCGAACACCTCTACACGCTGCACCGCCACGCCGGCTCGTACCTCGCGTTCCTCGGCCGCATCTCGAGAAGCGCGTCGATCGCGCCATCGAGATCGCCCGCCGCGCCGGCATTCCCCTGCGCATCCTCAACCTGCGCGTCGGCGACTCGAGCATCGATCTGGACTTGACAAGGCATGAGCAGGACGTCGGCGTCAACGTCCTTGCCCGCACCGGCCCCGTCGCGGTAACAGTGACGAAGTAGCCCGGCCAGAATGAGGCAGCCCCTCTCCTGGCCGCCGAGCCGCTCGACGACACAATGACGATGCCGCGGCACCCACCTATACTCTGCCCGGCCTCCGACCGCGCGGGCATAGCTCAGTTGGTAGAGCGTCAGCTTCCCAAGCTGAATGTCGAGGGTTCGAGTCCCTTTGCCCGCTTTGGATTTGGATGCACGTCCAAAACAGTCCGCCAGTTGCGGACGCCTGCCAACGTTCGGCGGTGCAGCCTGACGCGCCAAAGTGCGCGGTTCACTGCTGTGCTCCGCGAAAAAGGGAACACCGCAACTGCCCGAATCAATTCGCCGCGGAGTCGGGCTGCGCTCGGTTCGCCAGGATCTGGTCGATTCTCGTGCCGTCCATTTCTACCGCCTCCAGGCGCCATTCACGCCACATGGTGTGCTCACCTTCCTGAGGAAGGCGGCTCCTTTGTTGCCAGCGGCGGCCTGTTGAAGGCGCGACTGACGGGCGGCATCATCGCCAATGCTCTCTCATGCTGCATCACCCATCCTCCCTGCTACCCCGGAGGCAGAGACTCGACCAGCGACCTGATCTCATCGCGCACGCGGCGGTAGTGTGCCAGCGCTTCATCCTCACTCGATGCGGTCGCCGCCAGATGGGGCGGGTCATCAAAGCCGACGTGTCGCATCTCCGTCACCCCGGGCCAGACCGGGCACGCCTCGCGCGCCGAGTCACAGACGGTCACGACCAGGTCGGGCGCGATCCCTCGGAGTTCCTCGATGTGCTTGGAGTGCTGGTCGGCGATGTCGATGCCGGCTTCGCTCATCACACGGACCGCCCGGGGATCGAGTCGACCAGGCCGCGTGCCGGCCGAGTGCGCCTGCCAGTCCGGGCGCAGGGCGCGTGTCCATCCTTCCGCCATCTGGCTTCGGCAGGAGTTTCCAGTGCAGAGGTAAAGGACCGTCGATGCCATTGCGCTACCTCACAGGTGCTTGTGCGCCGGCGCGTGGCGCGCGCGTGCGGAAGTCGCGGCCGTAAAGACGCCGCCCGAGCCAGAATGAGACGCTCACCAGCGAGATGAGCACCGGAACCTCGACGAGCGGCCCCACGACAGTGGCGAAGGCGACGCCCGAGCCGATGCCGAACACGGAAATCGCCACGGCGATGGCCAGTTCGAAATTGTTGCCCGAAGCCGTGAACGCCAGCGTCGCGGCTCGCTCATAGTCCGCCCCGACCCTCTTGGCCATCAGGAAACTCACGAAGAACATGATGATGAAGTACAGCGCCAGAGGAAGGGCGATGCGGAGCAGGTCCAGCGGCAGTTCGACGATCTGGTCGCCCTTGAGGCTGAACATGACGACGATTGTGAACAGCAGCGCGATCAGCGTCATCGGGGCGATGCGCGGGATGAAGACGTTCGAGTACCAATCGTCGCCCTTGATCGGCCGGAGCACAAAGCGGGTGATCATTCCTCCGAAGAAGGGAATGCCGAGGTAGATCATCACGCTCTGGAAGATCTGAGCGATGCTCACATCGACGACGGCGCCTTCGAGCCCAAGCAGCGGAGGCAGATAGGTGATGAAAACCCACGCGTACACGCCGAAGAACAGGACCTGAAAGATGCTGTTGAATGCGACGAGCCCGGCGGCATAGTCGCTGCTTCCCTTGGCCAGATCGTTCCAGACGAGCACCATGGCGATGCATCGCGCCAGGCCAACCAGGATCAGGCCGATCATGTACTCGGGATGATCGCGCAGCAGCAGGACCGCGAGGACGAACATGAGCAGCGGGCCGACGAGCCAGTTCTGTATGAGTGAAAGGGCCAGGATTCGCCAGTCGCGAAAGACCTCGGGCAGCTTCTCGTATCGCACCTTGGCCAGCGGCGGGTACATCATGAGGATCAACCCGATAGCGATGGGAACGTTGGTCGTTCCCGCCGAGAGGCGGTCGAGCGCTTCACTGACGCCGGGCAGCAGCCTGCCCAGCAGCACACCGCCGCCCATGGCAAGGAAGATCCACAGCGTCAGGTAGCGGTCGAGGAACGACAGCTTCTTCGGACGGTCAATGCACGCAGCGGAGGTTTGAGTGGAAGTACAAGCTACCGGGGGTTGAGCATTCGCCGTCATGGGCTACTCCACACAGGCCGATGCACGGCCCGATCGTTTGGCTCCGCATGCTTGGGCAGAGCGAACACAACACCCACCCGCGACGCGCAGCCGCTCAAGCCGGCGAACATCCTTGCGCGAAGTCGGGTCGGCGGCGGCGAAACACGAGAGACACGCGAGCAACTGTCGATGGAAACCATTCGAGGGACGCGCCAGGCGATAGAAGATCCAGTTGCCGTCTCGCGCAACTTCCACGAGCCCCGCCCTGCGCAAGGTGGAGAGGTGCCGTGACACGGTGGGCTGAGGCAACTGGAGGACTGAAACCAGATCACCCACGCAGGTTTCCCCATCGCGCAGCAGGGTCAGGAGCCTCAATCGAGTTCGATCGGCGCATGCGCGGAACGCCTGCTCGTAAGGGTTTGGGGCCATTGCCAAACTATATTCGCCTGGGCGAATGCAGTCCATATCACGCGGCCGGCCGCCCCGGTTCGCAGGGGACACTCGTCCAGGTCAGTCGGGGACGATCGCATTGAAGCAGAGGTACAGCCCCACACCGATCAACACCAGTGCGGTGATAAGCCGGAGCCGCTTCTCGATTGCCGCCAGGCGGTCGAAGGCCCGACCGGCGCGATGCACGCCGCATGCCAGGAGCATGGCGAAGGCAAGGACGGGCAGTCCGGTCGCGATGCCGAACACCATCGGCACAAACAGCGCGGACTGCGCTTTGGCCGCAAGTGGCATGAGCCCTCCGAAGAAGAGGGCCGCCGATGAGGGACAGAAAGACAGCGCAAAGAGCGCGCCCAGGGCGAATGAGCCAACACTGTCTCCCCTGGCGGCCAGTCGCTCACCAATCGCGCGCCCGGGCAGCGGCCATTGGGGAAGGGGAATGAGCCCGGCGAGCATGGCGCCCGCGACAACCAGCACCGGCCCGACCATCAGACCGAGGATGCGATTGAGGGTTTCGGATGTGGTCGTCGCGGCGAGCAGGCCCGCCGTGAGTGCAGCGGCGAGGATGACGTAGCAGAGCGTCCGTCCCACGACGTACGCCAAACCGGCCCGCAGAGAGCGCGATGGAGTGCCCGCGTGGCGACCAATGAATGACACGGCGGCGATGTTGGTCGCAAGCGGGCAGGGACTGATCGCCGTGAGCAGTCCGAGCATGGCAGCGCTGATGAGTTCAGGGATCATCCCGTGGGGTCAATCATGCGGAGGATGTGGCGCGTCAGGTACTCCTCCAGTGCAGGTTCATCCTGGTGAATGAGCGTCCAGACTTCGGCGAGGTTCTCCCATTTTCGGTCTTCCCCGGCTCCCTGAACGACCACCGTGCTGAAGGCGAGACGGTACTCCTCGCGGAAGTGTCGATTGGCTGGCTCGTCATAGTTGACGCGCTCGAAGCGCAGCCAGCCGGAGGCGATCTCGTCGGCAAAGACGCGACTGACGATCTCGCTGGTGCGCGCCTCGATCGCCAGGCAAGTCTTGCATCGGACATCGCCGTGGAAGTAGTAGACGCGGATGACCCCGTCATCCTGAGCGGCGTCCGGGACGGGTTCACTCGCGGCCTCTTCGGCCCGACTGCTTTCGCGCATCAGCCCGATCGCGACCGTTGCGATGGCAATCGCAATCAGCCCCAGCGCGAGCGTGAATCGGAACTTCCTGGCCATGCCGGACGGTATTTGTGAATCCATGATGCGCTCTCTCTCGTCACTTGAGCAGCTTCTGGACGTCTGCGGCCGAGAGCACGCGGCCGCTCGATCTGACCTCTCCGTCGATGGCGATGGCGGGGGTCATCAGAATGCCGCGGCTGACGATCTCGTCGAGCGTCTCGACCTTGGTGATCTCTGCTTCGATGCCGAGTTGCCCAACCGCTTCGCGGGTTGACTTCTCCAATGCCTTGCACTTGGGGCAGCCCGTGCCGAATATCTCGATTTTCACTGTGGCCATGCGCGGCCTCCTTTTCGAGCGTCAGGCCAATGTTCCAAACAGCAGCCCCGCCAAGGTGGACCCGACAATCACAATGGTGACGTAGGCGGCGGTCTTCCAGGTGCCGATGACGCTGCGAATGACGAGCATGTTGGGAAGCGACAGCGCCGGGCCGGCCAGAAGCAGTGCCAGCGCGGGGCCCTTTCCCATTCCTGAACCGATCAGGCCTTCGACGATGGGAACTTCCGTGAGCGTGGCGAAATACATGAAGGCGCCGACGACGGAGGCGCCAAGATTGGCGCCGAGGTCGTTGCCGCCGACGGCGCGCTCAATCCACTCCGGTGGAATGAGCCCGCGCGAGTCCGGTGTGCCCAGAAGCGCGCCGGCGGCGAAGACCCCGCCGATGAGCAGGGGCGTGATCAACTTGGCGTACCCCCAGGTCTGATTCCACCATTCGCGTCCCTGTTCGCCGGCTCGGGGCATCATGAAGCACAGCGCGACCGTGCCGGCAGCGAACGGGATCGCCGGTTCGTGGGCAAAGAAGAAGGCGAGCAGTCCCACGAGCCAGCCGGTGCCGATCACGCCAAGCAACGGGAAGCAGAACCACCACCAGAGGACGACGCCGAGGAGTACCGCGGCAGAGGTTGTGAGCAGCCACTTGGCGGCGTGAATCGCGTGCCAGAATCCCGAAGCATCAGCCGCGGCGCCCCAGTTGGCGAAAATCAGCACGAGAATCATCAGACCGAACAGGGCGCCGAGTTGGCGGAGGGGCCGAGCCGGCCGCGCGTCGGGTGTGATGATCGTACGTGGCGGCTCTTCTGCGCCGTTCCGCCGTCGCTCGAATATTGCGGCCATGGCGAGGCCGATGAGGATGCTGAAGCCGACGGCGCCGAAGGCGCGCGCCAGACCGATCTCCACGCCGAGCACGCGCGCAGTGAGGATGACGGCGAGCACGTTGATCGCCGGTCCGGCGTAGAGGAAGGAAACCGCCGGGCCGAGTCCGGCGCCCATCCGGTAGATGCCGGCAAAGAGGGGCAGCACCGTGCATGAGCAGACGGCGAGGATGCATCCCGACGTCGCGCCGACTCCATAGGCGGCGGACTTGCTCGCTCCCGGACCGACATACTTCATCACCGCCGCCTGATCGACAAAGGCGGCGATCGCCCCGGCGATCAGGAACGCCGGCAGAAGACAAAGGATGACGTGCTCGCGGGCGTACCACTGGGTGAGGCGCAGTCCCTCGCCGACGGCGGACTGGACCTCCGGCGCCCCGACGGGCAGCAATGACACGCCGAGAATCAGCGCGATGAGCGAGGCGAGTTTGACCCACTCACGGCGGCCCATTCATACATCTGACTTTCTCTCGCCGTTGCAACACGGAGTGCCTGGACGGCGCCCGTCGGATGACGTCAGATTCGGACACCACTCCGAGATCGCGTCGATGAGCGCCGCGAGCCGCGTGCAGAGATGGCCGCAGCGGGCGGCGTACCAGACCGTTCTGCCCTGCTTCGCGGCCGAGAGTACTCCAGCCTCGGCGAGAATCTTCATGTGCTTATTCACCACAGAGAACTCAACCCGACACACTTCAGCAACTTCCGTGACCGAGCACGGCCGGCCGCACTTGACGAGGCAGGACAGAATGAGCGTTCGCGTTGGATCGGAAAGCGCCTTGAACAGTTGCGCATCGAGATGGCGATCCAGATCGGCTTGCCTCCGCGAGGCGATGCGAGGCGTCTCAGGATGGTGGATAGATACTGGCACTTCAATGCCAGTATACACGGCGGCCGCTTCGGTGCAATGCAGAAGACGCATTCTCGGGAATCCACCTCGGGCGTTGCCCACCAGTCGGGTCGGTCTCCGTCAAGCCAGTGGAGGCTCACCGGCGTCACGAACACACACTGACGAGTGGCCATCCGCAATCCCTGAGCGTTTCATCCGTCCCGGCGTGACGGATGACCTGCACTTCCCTCTCTGGATGTGCCTGCGCGGCTCGCAATGGGCTTGCGCTTTCGACTCGACCCGTCTCGACACCTTGGAGTCAACGCCCGTTCCCCGGAGGCGGCTCGAGGCCAGGCCGCTCCAGAAACGAAACGGGGCCGCCGGATGCGACGGCCCTCGAAGGGATTCTCTGCGGCTGCGGGCCGCCGCGATTTGCGATTCAGAGGGAGTTCGATCGCCGCGTCTCGTAGCGTCGCCTGAACCTGCATCCGCCGATCACTGCAAACAGGCCGAGGCTGCCCATCCAGACCGGGGCGGGCAGCGGGATCATGACGAGCGTGTCCTGGCGGGCGTTGCCGCCTTCCCAGATGTTGATGATGCGGACCTTGCCGAGTTCGCTGCCTGAGCCGTCGAGCCAGGTGGCGAGGTTGGCGTACCAGCTGCGGGCGAGGACTTTGTGCATGGCGGTGCCTTTGAAGTAGCCGCCGATGCCAAAGGCGTTGGCGCCGTAGCGGGCGACGAAGCCTGCCGGGTCTTGGAAGTACCAGATGACTTCCTGAAGGGCGCGGACCGACGCGGCCTTTTCGGCGCCGCTGGCGGAGGCGTCATCGAAGTACTTGTAGCCTTCCAGGTCGCCCTTGACGAAGTGGTAGTAGAGGAACGCGGTCTCCTCCTGGACTTGCCGGTACGTGTTGCGCGATTCAGTGTTGAGTTCGGCGTCGTACCACCTGTTGAGCTGAATGAACTCGGTGGTCTCGACGCAGAAGCTGATGAAGTGGTTGGAGTCGACGCCGTTGCGGCCGAGGCCCGCAGGCGTGAAGGTGAGGCGGCTGGCGTTGACGACGAACTCGCCTGCGTAACCGCCCCCGGGCACGCTGAAGTGGTTCCGCAAGGCATCCATGCGGATCTCGCCGGCGGGGATGGGGTCGGCGAGGGCGGCGGCAGTCGTGAGGCATGCTGCGGCGGCAATGATGCCGACGGCCTGTGTGATTCGGTTTCGTCGCATGGCTGTGGCGGCCACGTGGTTCTCCATCTCCGAAGAGGCGCAACTGGATTCCCAGTCGGTCTAGAAAACGTGGGCTGACGTTACGCCAGCCCACGCAAGAGATTCGATAGCGATGTTCCGGTGGGCCCCCGGTTGGAGGACCCTCATTCCAAGACGTCAGACCGCCAGATCAGCGCCATGCTGACGGGACCGGCGGCGTTGGCGGAACGCGAGACCGATCACGCCGCAGAGCCCGACGCCGCCCATCCAAACGGGAGCGGGCAGCGGGATCATGACGAGCAGGTCCTGGCGGTTGCCGGTGAAGTTGGCGTTGTCCCACATGTTCATCACGCGGACTTTGCTGATCTCGGAGAGGTCGCTGAGCGTGCCGTTTGCGAGCGCCCACGTTGCGAGGCCGACGAGGAAGTTGTTGCTTCCGCCGGTCTCTTCCTCCAAGTGCCAGATCGCCTTTTGGAGCGCTTCGCCGTCGGCGAAGGCGCCGTACGTGAACGTCTCAGTCGGGCCGACGTGTGCGTCCCAGGCGTCGAGTTCGGCTTGGATGGTGCCGCGAATAAAGTGGGCGTAGAGGTACCGGGTCGCATCGCTGAGGGGATCGGGGCTGGGACCTCCAGAACCACCGGCCTCTGCCGCGTCATTGAACTGGATGAAATAGACGCCACCTTCGCTCAGGAATTCGTCCGTCTCGACGCAGAAGGTGACGAAGTTTCCGGCTCCAGCGCCGTGCAGGCCGACCCCTTGAGGATTCGTGGGAAACCCGATTGGCTCAACTTCGAACGGCCCGCCACCACCACCAGCACCCCAAAGGTCTGTCTCGATGACCTTGATCTTCTCACCCGCGCCGAGCGCTACTGTGGCCATCGTGCCGACGGCCAAGGTCGCAGCCATAAAACTCATGCGATTCGTCTTCATCTCATCCTCCGATTCCGGAACACCTTCCACTCGATCTCGAAGCGAATCCGGATCCTCCGAACCCGCTCCCCCCGGAGCAAGACTTTCCACGGGCGCGCAGCGAGAAACGCCGAGCGGCCGCTTGTGAATCACTCAACCTTTAACACGTTCCACCACGGAACGGCGGAAGCCGCGGAAAAGGACAGAATCCGCAGCGATCATCTCTCCATCGCAGTCGCGACCGACAGGCCGGACTGTAACGCGTACAGTTTCCCCCCAAAGCAGGCGGATGTCAACCCCCAAAGCCGCAAAATACCACATTCTGTGAAGTTTTTGTTTCCTCAGGAATCAACTTCCGCGGCAACTCACGAGAATCCCCTGCCAGTTCTGCGAATACAGGTGATTTGGAGGAAGTGGGACGCCATTCGCCGTTCGCGCGCTGCGGATAGTGGGCACGAAACGACCCCCAGCGCGCGGAGATTCGCTCGCGCGCTGGCCAAGTGGTGGTTGAATTGTGGATAACTTCGCGGGCCAGCCCAGGACGGGAAGCCCGATGCAGCGCTAGTTCACCAGCGCCGCGACGCGGTCCAGCCGGGCGGCCAGATCCGCATCACTCCGATTGACGTCGCGCCGTGCGGCGACCTGCTCGTATTGCACCCGGGCATCATCCACGCGCCCGGCTCGCGCAAGTGCTTCCGCCAGGCCGAGTTGCAGCAGTGCATTGCGCCCGTCGAGGACCAGGCCATCGCGGAAACTCCGCTGCGCTTCATCAAACAGGCCGGCACTCAATTGAGCCGTGCCGAGCGTGTCCGCCAGGTTGGCGCGGATGCCCGCGGGGAGATTGCGCTGCTTCGCGGCAGCGACTGCCTGCGTGGCCATCTGAAGTGCTTCGTCGGCGTTCTCCGCCGAATCGAGCAGCAGGTAGGCCAGGTTGTTGAGAATGATCGGGTCGCCCGGCGCCGCGGCCAGCGCCTTGCGATACGTGGCCTCCGCGGCGGCGATTTCGCCGAGTTGCTGCTGGCAGCCGGCGAGCATCGCCAGCGCCGCCGCCGGGAAGGCCGGATCCGACTGAAGCGGCTCGAGCAGCGCCACCGCCTTGCGGAACTGATCCGCCCCGCCGCCGCGCTGCCCGAATTCGGAGCGGACCTGAGCCATTCCCATGCGCGTGTCGGGCGTCAGCGGGACAAGCGGCTCCGCTCGATCCACCCACTGGACGCCCAGCGAGACGTCGCCGATCTCTGCGGCGAGCCGCACGTACGCCTGAGCCCAGTCGCCGCTCTTCTCGGCTCGCGGCCAGATCAGCTCATGCGCCTCATCCGCGCGGCCAGCCTGAATGAGAATGCTCGCGTAGAGGCCAAGGCGCGTTGGAAACTGGTCCGCCTCCGCCTTGATGCGCTCCACCCACGGCTGGATCGCCGTGAGGGCCCGCTCCGGCTGTCCTGACTGCGTCTCGATCTGGGCAATGAGGAGATCGGCGCGAGTCGGGCGCTCCGAATCGAGTTGCCGCCACCGGCCCGCCCCGGCCCGTGCTTCGGTGAAGCGCCCGGCATCCGCCAGTGTCGTGGCCAGCAGTTCTGCCGCCCGGACCGAATTCGGGAGGACGCGCGCCGCGTTCTGTGCCGCCAGCACGGCCTCATCCGCCTGGCCCGCGTTGAGCAGAGCGCCCGCGAGCAGTTGCCAGCCGAGGATCAGAGCGGGCTCGCTGTCCACGGCGTCGCGCAGCCGCTTGATGTAGCCGGCAGAGTCGCCCGGGTTCGCTTCGGCGTACTGCATCGCCGCGGCGATCTGTTTCATCGCGGGCCGAAGGCTCTCATCGACGAGCGCGTCGATGATGTCGTCAATGGACTCGGGGCCAAGGCTGCCGGACTCAAGCGAATCGATCAGGCTGTGCAGCGCGAGCAGGGCCGGATGATCCGCATCGGCTCTCAGGCCGGCGGCGATGGTCGACCGGGCCTGATCCGCCTGGCGCGTGCGGATCTGGAATTCGGCCAGTGCAGCCCAGTCATCGCCATCGCCGGAGGATTGGGCCTGCGTCTCCAGCAGTCTGGCTGTTTCGTCGAGCCGACCCTGCCGTTCGTAGTAGCCGGCCAGCAGCGCGATGTATTCAGAGGCCGTCAGTTGCTCCTGAAGTGGCTTGAGCATTTCCGCGCCGCGCTCGACGCTCTCGGCCGCGGCGTAGAAGTCCGCCGCCGCGATGCGCACGTCGCGAGACGCATCGGGTTCGGCGAGCAACCCATCAAAAAGCCGCCGGGCGTCCGCAGATTGACCGTGGCCGCCATGAAGCACGGCCAGCATCAGCCGATCCTGCGACTCGCCGGTCGCCGCCAGAAGCGATTCGCAATCGCGGATCGCTTCGTCCCACATGGCGGCTCGCGCCAGCAGTTCAACGCGCCGGCGCTGAAACTCCGGGCTCAGCGTCCGGATCGCGAGGAACTCGCGCAGCCGCGTCGCCGCCTCGGTGGCCCGGCCGGCACTCTGGAGCAGGTCGATCGTGTGCGCGTAAAGCAGTGGATTGCTCGAATCACGGTCAAGGGCGCGCAGAAGAATGTCGATCGCCTGCCGCTTGTCGCCGAGCATGAGCATGGCGTCGGAACACAGCATCATCGCCCGAACATTCGACGAGGGCGGCTGCGTGAGCGGCGTCAGTGAAAGCACAACCGCCGAGGCCGCCTCGTCGCCCGGCTCGAACGCGAGGCGGCGCTGAGCATCTGCGAGTTTCCAGCGGGCCGCGTTCTCGCCTGTCACAGCTTTGAGACGTTCGATCGCATCAACGATGCACTTCTCATCCGTCCACCCCGCGCGGGAGTCGAGCAGCGCGTTCTGCGCCTCGGGCCGATCCGGATACGCCGTCGAGATGCGCTTGAGTTCAGCAAGTGCGCCCTCATCACCCGTTGCATCCAGATACCGTGCGTAGGCGATTTCGTACTGCATGCGCAGGTTCGCATCATCCGCGGTCTTGATCGCATCTTCGTACCTGGCGCGCACCACCTCAGGCGCAAGCGCCGCCGAGCCGGCGCTCATCTGCAGCGCCATGAGCCCCGGACCGACGGTCTCGAGCCGCGCGGCGACGGCGAGCACCCCCTCGACGAGTTGCGGCGCCGATCGCCTGCAGGCGTTGGCCAGATCAAGCAACACGGCTGAGTTCGGCAGCCGCTCCATCGTCGCCATCTGACCGATCACCACCTGTGCCTCTTCGAGATGCCCGACGGCCACGTACGTCCGCGCCAACAGCGCCTGCACATCGGCCTGGTCCGGCGCCTGTGCAGACATCTCCTCCAGGATCGTGACCACACCATCGCGGATGCGCTGGTCAGCGCGGTTGGCATCGATGAGCGCGACGTAGATACGGGCCAGCGTCAGCGCCTCGGCTGCGCCGGGGTTGGACATGACCGCTCGCTCGGCCGGAAGGCGAGCCTCATCCAGGCGGCCCAAATCGAGCAGCGAAGTCGCCAGCATCATCTGCGCACGTGAAGACGTCGGATCCTGCCGCACGGCTTCCTCAAGGCTCAGCACGGCCATCTCCGATTCGCCGAGGCGCTGATCGGCCTCGCCGAGCATCAACCACGCCAGACTGTCGGTTACAGGAAGCGCCACCAGTTCCGAGAGACGCTGCCGCGCCTTGCTGTACTCAGCCGCATCCATGAACTCGCGGCTGTCGAGCAGCCCCTGCCAATAGCGGCCCTGGTCATCGGTGCGCGTGGTCAGTTCGGCGCCGACGGCGCCGGACTGCCAGCCGCCATCAACCGGAAGCGCGGTCAGCGCGATCCAGCCAAGCAGTCGCGAAGGAGTCGCATCGAGCGGCTCGGCGTGCATCGCCGCGTGCTGACGGGCGCGATCCATCTGGCCAGCCTTCCAGGCTCGCTCGATGAGATACGCGTGCACGTCGTCGCGGAACTGCGTGTCCATCGCGTTTCGATCGAGGAGCACATCGGCATCCGTGCGCAGGCCGATCTGATCGAGCATGCGGACGAGTTCGAGCAGGGCTTCAGCATCAGGAATCTTCAGCCCTTGGGCGCGCTTGGCTGCTTCGATGGCCTCCTCGCGATTGCCGTATGCGGCCAGCACGCGCACCTGCAGCGTCGCGAGCATGAGATTTTCGGGATACTGCGTGACAAGATCTTTCGTGTACGCGAGCACTTCTTCTGCGGGGTGGCCGTTGAGTCGCATCGTCTCGATGCGCGACTGGTGGCCGTAGAGGTCCTGAGAGTGCACAGCGAGCAACGCATCAACCGCGGCCTGCACTTCGCTCGAACGGCCCAGCGTGGCCAGGCACTCGATCCTGGCGATGTGAGCCTGCTGATGCGCCCCGTCCAGCGCCAGCAGCCGCTCAGCAGCATCAAGCCGCTCGGTGACGAATCCCACCCGGCGATACAAGACCAGCAGCAGCGCCAGCGGCCGCGCATCTTGCGGGGCTCGGTTGGCCGCTTCGCGCGCGTAAGGGATCGCGGCGCCCAGGTGGCGGTTGTTCTCGACCGGCACATGCCACCGGGCGTCGGCGACACGGTAGAGCACTTCCGGATCCTCGCGGTGCTCCGAGAGCGCCTTGCCCAAGCCGCGCAGCGCGTTCTCGTAGTCGCCGGCGTCATAGGCCGCCATGCCTTCTGCATACGCTTGGGCGATCTGCTGGGCCCGCCGCGCTTCGCGGACGAAATACGCGCCCGTTGCCGCACCGCCGAGCAGCGCGGTGATGCCCACGAGAATGAGGAGACGCTTCTTGCCGCGTCGTGTCATTTCAAGCTCCACATGAGGCAGGTCATCGGATCAATATCTTGCGGATCGTCTCGAAGATGATCCAAAGATCGAGTCGCCAGTTCTGGTTCTGCACGTACTCCAGGTCGTAGCGGATCCACTCCTGGAAGTCGTTCTCGGGTCGGCGCGTGCGGCGGACCTGCCACAGTCCAGTCACGCCGGGCCGCACGCTCAATCGCG
Organism: Phycisphaerales bacterium; assembly: GCA_020852515.1. Lineage (NCBI taxonomy): Bacteria > Pseudomonadati > Planctomycetota > Phycisphaerae > Phycisphaerales > Phycisphaerales bacterium. The sequence continues at coordinate 437,685 of JADZAS010000013.1, read as the reverse complement.
CTTCGCGCCACGTGGGGCAGTACTGGTTCTCTTTGTCCGGGCTGGGCCGCGGCCCGACGACGCTCATGTGGCCGAGCAGCACGTTCCAGAACTGGGGCAGTTCATCGAGGTGATACTTGCGCAGGATCTTGCCGACCTTGAGCACGCGCGGGTCATCTTCGATGTGGAACTGCGGGCCGTCGCACGCGTTCGCCTGCACGAGATCCGCCTTCAACGCCTCGGCGTTGCGGAACATCGTGCGGAACTTGTAACACGGAAACTCGCGGCCGCCGAGCGTCTGCCGGCGATGAATGAAGAACGCGGGCCAGCCGTCTTCGCGGACGATCGCGGCGATGGCCAGAGGATAGATGATGGCGGTGCCGAGAAGCGCCGCGCTGGCGAAGGCGATGTCAAAGAGCCGCTTGCCGGGTCGGGACAGCGGGGCTGCGTCGCCGCGCGTGAAGCGGCTGCGCGAGGCAAAGCGAATGTGCTCCCAGTCGATGGGCTGGAGATCAACGTGGGCACTAGCGCTGTCGGCGACTCCGCCTGGCCCCACCACAACTTCCGCGGCGTCGATGCGCGTGCCCGCGCCGATCCAGAGTGGCGCAATGAGACGAGCGCCGGGCGCGACCTGCGCCTGTTCGTGCACCCAGATGCCGGGGCTGAACTCGTAGACCCCGTCGAGCGTGGCCCCCGGCCGCTGCCAGAGTCGTTGCAGGACAAGGAGGAATTGATCAATGCGGCTTGCGTCCGCGTCGGTGTTGAACAGCCGCGCGCGGGCGATCTCAGGCACGATCGCATCGTGGCGCAGGCGGCGCTTGATGGCGCGCTTCGCCTGCGCGAGGCTGGGCGACTGGGCCCAGAGCAGGGCGATGCTGCCGTCGGCGGTGAGCCAGGCCTGCTGCGTGGCGCTCGATCGACTGTGGTAAAGCCGACGGATGCGCTTGAGCAGGCCTTGCTCATCGGTCTCGACGCGCTCCAGATAAGGCTCGGGCTCCTGCTCCACCAGCCGCAGCCGCATCGAGCGAGGCTTGAGCCAAGAGAAGCGATCGAGAAGCGGGGCCAGGCGGAAGAGCACGAGATCGCGCTCGCCCAGGAGCAGGTAGAAGTCGCCGCGATGGCGCTTGCCCGGCCCTTCGCGCACCCGGACCGGCTCCTGCCCCTTAGCGCGCTCGACGAGCATGCCCGGCCGCACGACCTGCACGCCGCGCGAAGCCCAGAAGCGATCGTGCAGCGCCTTGTGATCGAGGCCCCAGAAGACCGGGCGCGCGGGCTCGGCGGGCTCGACGCTGGTCTCGGGATGTCGCGTGAGTAGCGTCAAGCTTTGTCAGCGGCCTTCTTGTTGTCTGCAGGCTGGCCGCTCATCAGAATGGCGCGGACGAGAGCGTGCCGGGACTCGGCTGTGGACTCCGGACCCACTTCGCCGTTGGATCGCATGCTCTGCGAGTGGAACGAGATCGTGCTCATGCTGCTGCGCAGATCGGTGGGCGTGGCGCGATTGAAGACGAGGCCGGCGCACGTCGCGCCAACCGAGCGCAGCCGGCCCAAGGCGGCACGGAGCAGGCGCGGATCCTGGCCGCGCGGCACGGTGAGCACCACGCGGTCCACGACCGTCGCCAGCACATTGGCTTCGAGGCTCCCCATCAGCGGCCCCGTGTCGATGAGCACGATGTCGAACTTGCTCCGGGCTTCGTCGATCAGTTCGTGCATGCGCTCGGTGGAGAGGTGTTCGGCTTCGAGCGACCCATTCGATGCAGCCTTGCCGTTGGACCCGGCGCTCTGACGCGTGGACTGGCCGGCGGGCAGCACGGAGAGATTGGCGATGCGCGATGGCACGATGCACTCGGCCAGCGAGGCGCCGCCGGCAACCTGGCGCAGGCCGACCTTGCCATCCATGCGCATCGTCGGCGAGAGGCCGTGGCCGATGAGGTCGGCGTCGATCAGGAGCACCTTGACGCCCTGGGCGGCGAACGACATGCCCAGCGCAACCGTCAGACTCGTCTTGCCGTCGCCGGGCCGGGCGCTCGTGACCATGAACGCCGTTCCGCCCTGCTTGCGCGGCCGGGCCTGCATGGCGAGCATGTTGCGCAAGTGATGGACGCTCAGCGTGGCCATCGATTCGAGGTCTTCAGCTTCGCTGCTCAGATCGGGCAGTGTGCCGAGCACGGGCAGAAGCGTCTCGGCTTCTTCGATCTCATCAAGGTAGCGGAAACTCGGTCTGAGCAGGCCGAAGAGCAGCACAAGGCCGACGCCGAAGCCCGCGCCAGCCATGCCGCCGAGGACGGCGAGCTGGAAGCGGCGGTCCTTGGAGGGTTGGGTCGGCAGGTCGCCCAGCGAAGGGTCGATGCGACCCTGAGTCGAGTTCTGTGTCTCGACGAGCAGCTGTTCGAGAGCGCGCGCCGTCTCGGCAAGCCAGCCCTTTACGGATTCCGCCTCCTCGCGCTTCGCGTCGATCTCACTCATGGCTTTGGAGATTCGCTGCATTTCCTCAAAGGCGGCATTGCGGGCGGTCTCCAGCCTCGCGAGCAGATCCTGCGCCTGCTGAAGCGTCAGATCGCCGGTGTTGCCGGCCAGTTCAGTTGGAGTGAGGCTGCCGTCGCGGGCCCAGCCGCGAACGACCTCCAGCCGCTTGTTGATCTGCGAGTTCAGGACGTCGCGCTCTTCGATCAACCGGCGGGTCTGAACATGACGCGGGCCGAAGCGTTGGGCTTCTTCAATCTGCGCGTCGAGTTGCTCGCGCTGGCGTACGAGTTCTCCGAGGCCGGTAGGATCCATTTTGGCGAGGTACTCCAGTGAGAGATCAGGCTCGCCTGTTTGGGAGCCGGTCTCACGAGGCTCGGCCGTCTCCAGCCCGAGAATGCGCTGCTTTACAGTGAAGATGTCCTGCTCAATGGAAATGAGTTCCTGCGTGCGCGCCGCCAGGATCGAGTCCAGATCGGATGAGCCGTAGTTGTCGCTGAACGCGAGGATGGAACCGCGAATACTGGTGAGGCGGTTCTCAAGATCGGTGCGGCGGGAGCGCAGAAGACTTACCTTCTCGGTAACCTCAGAGTCGGAAGTGTCGCCATAGAGAGCCATGTAGGCTTCGATGACCGCGTTGACCGCCCGCTCCGACTCGCGCGGCGAATCGGTCGTCGCGCTCACAAAAATGATCTGAGTCCCGCGACGATAGTTGACGTCGATGCTTCGTTTCAGTTTTGAAGCGCCGTCACCGCCAATGGGCCATCCTATTTCTGTGAGCTTCGAATCGTCGGCGGCCTGCTGCAGAACACGGGGGGAGTCGATGATCTCGGCCTGCGAGGCGACAAACTCGCCGAACAGCGGCGGCATCTCGTTCTCTTCCGTGCGGTACATCAAGCGCGGCAGCGTTGGAACAATTCGAATGAACCCTTCGCTCGTGTACTGCGGCCCGCTTGAGAGGTAGCCGCCAACGATGCCGATCGACGCGAACACCGCGGCCAGGATGATCGCGATCGGGTACCGGCCGCGCAGCCGGCGGTGGAGCAGCGCCACCGCCCCGGCCTGGCGCTCCTCGGCTGCCGGCCCGACCAGGCCGTCACCGACCTGCACGCGGTGAACCTGCATCTGTCCGTCTGCGTTCATTTCACACCTTCTTGGACTGTCGCGATGACAGGCTCGACGACGTCAATCAGTTTCGACACCATCTCTGCGGTGGTTTCCTTCGATTGCGAATCGGGCGTCAGAATCTGCACCTGGGCAGCGCCAAGCCCCGCCGCCTGTGGCCGCTTGGCGGCACGCTCCAGCCCGTCTCTCTCGCTGCGAATGTCCGATGAGTTCGGAATGATGAAAAAGCTCACGATCCGGATGGCCTCTCTCGTTCCACGGTTCATGCGCGAGAATACGTAGACGCGCACGCTCTGCGGCCGACCCTGCACAGACACTTCGGAGAGTTCGCTCGACTCCAGGTTCCATCCATGCGCGGGATAGCAGACCGGCGGGTAGTGGCCGCCCATGTCGCGCACATCCGTGCAGTGCACAATCGACAGGCTGGCCTTCTGCCCCGTCGTCTGATCCTGATAGGTGCGCTGAAGCATCTTGTTGGGCCGGAGCATTTCCACTTCGACGTCCGTGTACGGCAGATTGACTCCAAACCAGTTGTCGACCCTGAAGGGCACTTCATCCATCTTTGCCGCCACGCGAGCGAAGTAGTCCGGCGCTCCCGTCGGCGGGTCCTGCCCGAGTCCGCCGAATGCAAACATGCACATCAGCAGCGCCAGCGTGACCAGCGGAATGCCCCGCGAGCGGAGTCGATGGCGGTTGCCTCGCGTCATCTAGTCCTCCTCTCCGATCGGATGCGGCGACACCGCAATCTCCAGCCACCGCAGCAGCCCGAGCATCGCCCAGAGAATCCCCAGGGCGACGAAAAGCATGATCCACCCGCTGATGTCGTGAAACGTCGTAGCCACCGATTCGCTGGCGTAGCCGTAGAGCAGCACAGTCGGCACGAGGCGGATCACGTTGACAAGCAGCGCGATCACCGGGCTGAGGATGAGAAAGAACAGCCGGATCCGCTGCCGCATCGGCACCGAGAACACAAACGCGAACGTGATGAGCATCAACGCCGTGACCATGCGCATTCCGTTGCAGGCTTCGGCCACGGCGACTTCGGTACCGTTGATGGTCAGCACGCTGCCGCCGCGTTCGAGCGGAATGCCGATGGCGGTCAGAAGGTAATGGGTGATCTGCGCGGTGTGCTCCTGCAGCGGCAGGGCAATGGCCTCACGAATCCGCCCGGGGACCGGCAGGATGAACAGCAGCGCCGCGGCAGCCGGCAGGAAGAGCCGCACGACCTGGGGCCCGAGCATCGTGAGTGCGGCGCAGCAGACGATGAGCAGTGCTCCGCCGTGCTGCGCCACGATGATGCCATATTGGTAGCCGATACGCACGCTGATCCAACCCGCGATCACGACAAGCGGGCCAGACACGCTCGGGTTCGGCCGCACGAAGCGAATCCGCTCGCGCCGCACCCAGATCAGCCAGGCGGCGACGAACGGCGCCAGAATGAGATGCGAATTCTCGGGATCCTGCCAGCCGATGGCGAAGATGTCGCGCCAGAGGTCGATGGTGGCCGCGACGGCGACGAGTGTCAGCACGCCGAGCCAGAGCCCGAGTGAAAAGTCCCATGTGCGCCGAAGTGTGCTCAACGTGTCGGCCCCCGGTGGTTTCCGTTCTTGCGTGCCGCATCGACTTGAGAGTGGCCGGCGGTGAACACCTCATCCACCAGCCGCGCCTCGGCCGGCACGACCGCTCCGGCGCAAACAATCGACCGCGTCACGATACTGCCCGCGCCGACATTGGCCGCCGCCATGATGATCGAATCAACCACGACCGCCGTTGAGTCCACCGTTGCATCCGCTGCGATGCACTGAAATCCGCTTCGCCGCGCTGCAGCCTCAAGCCGAAATCGAGCCGACCTGCTCTGCGAAGCGGGCTGCGCGCTGAGCCTTGCCGCATGCAGCAGCTGCTCCCGCGTGCGCAGCGGCCGCGAGTATCCATCAATCAATCGAAACGCCCCCACGCGATGCTCGCCGGCGATGACTTTCGCCAGCCACTGTTCCTTCAGATCCATGTACCCTTCGCGCTGCACGTAGCGCATGAGGTGGCGGGCAACCACATACACGCCCGCGGGTGTCCCGTCCGGATTGACCAGCACCGTTGTTTCGTAGGCATTGGACCGGTGATGCTTCACCAGCGCCGCCAGGTCAAAGTCCGGGCACCGCGCCGCCTCGGCCACCAGCAGCAGCGAGTCGTCGCTCAGATGCTGCGACACATCGTGCACCACGCCCGCCGCGCCGCGGTAGCTCTCCTGATCGACCACGACCTCGATCTGCCTCGCCGCCTCCGCCGACAGACGCGGCGGGGGAATGTCCTCCCCGTTGGCGACGATGATCGACAGCCGATCCGCAGCCAGATCTCCAAGCCCGTCGATGACTTCCATCCAGCGGTTGAGAACGGTGCGATCGCCAGGCCCGACCAGCAGATCGAGCACCGAACACTGCGCAGCCGCCGTCAGCGGCGAGGGCGTGAGTCCGCCGCCGAGCAGCACAAACGCCTCGACGCAACCTCCGGCCGCCGGCGCAAGGCGCGCCAGCTCCGGCAGCAGCGAGCCGTTCGTTTTGCCTTGAGTTGTGTCGAAGGGAGTCATTTCGAGATTGAGAATCTCGGTGCCGTCATTGCCCGAAAGTGGCGCGATCTTCGAAGTGCTGTCGCCGTCGCGCTGCCGCGTGGCGGCGCTGCGCGTTCGCTCAGGCCTTCACCAGCCGCGCGCCCATCTGCGCTTCGAACGCGTGCATCGCGTTGCGGGTGTCGATCACGAGCCGCGCATGCGCCGCAAGCAATTCATAGTCAAACGCATCGTGATTCGTCGCAATCAGCACCGCGTCGAACGAACCGATCGACTCGCGCGACAGTTCGACGCTCTTCATCCGCAGATCGTACTTGCGCATCTGGTGCGTCTGCGGCACGTGCGGATCCGAATACTCCACCAGCGCCCCATGATCGCGCAGCAGTTCGATCAACTCAAACGAAGGCGATTCGCGGATGTCGTCCACATTCGGCTTGTACGCCAGCCCGAGCACAAGCACGCGCGAGCCGCGCACCGCCTTGCCCTGCTGGTTCAGCGCATCGGTCACTTTGCCCATCACGTAATGCGGCATCGACGTGTTGATCTCGCCGGCAAGTTCGATGAACTTCGTCGGCCGGCCCACTTCCTTGGCCTTCCACGTCAGGTAGAACGGATCGATCGGGATACAGTGCCCGCCGAGCCCCGGCCCCGGATAAAACGGCATGAAGCCGAACGGCTTGGTCGAGGCCGCAGCGATTACCTCCCACACGTCGATCCCCATCGGATCCAGAATCATCTTCATCTCGTTGGCCATCGCGATGTTCACCGAGCGGAAGATATTTTCAAGCAGTTTCGCCGCTTCCGCGACCTCCGCAGATCGCACTGGGATCACCTGCTCAACGGCCCGGCGGTACAGGCGCACCGCGAGATCAGTCGCGACATCATCCAGGCCGCCGACGAGCTTGGGAATGGTGCGCGTCGAGTGCGACTGCCGGCCCGGATCCTCGCGCTCCGGCGAGTAGGCGACAAAGAAGTCCTTGCCGCATTCGAGTGACTCGCGACCTGCCCGGCGAGCCGCTTCAACCACCGCCGGCAGAAACTCATCGCGGGTTGTGCCAGGATACGTCGTCGACTCGAGCACGATCAACTGCCCGCGGCGAAGCGTCGCGCCGATGCGCTCCCCCGCGTCAATCACGTAACTCAGATCCGGCTCGCGATGCGCGCCAAGCGGAGTCGGAAGACAGACAATCACTACATCCGGCTCGCCCAGCCGCGCAAACGAGGTCGTCGCCTCGAACCGATCGCTCGCCGCCACAGCCGCCGTCATCTCCTGCCCGAGATGCTTGAGGTAGTTCCGCCCCGCCGCGAGGGCTTCGATCTTGCTCGCATCGACGTCGAACCCGACGACCCGGAACCCCCCGGCATGCAACGCACTCGCCAGCGGCAGCCCAACGTACCCCAAGCCAATGACGCCAATCGTGGCGGTCGCGGAGTCGAGTCGGGATTGGAGTTCTGTGTGCGACATTTGCACTGGCGCTTCCTGCGGTTGCGTTGCGAATCCGTCGGTTACGCGGCGGTTCATGTTTCTGTACGCACCGCGAATCGCTTGAGTGCTGCAGAAACGAACAGCCGGGCGGCGAAAGGGATGCCCTGACACAAGTATCGCCGCCAGAGACGCCCGGGCTCCTGGGCCAGGCGATGCACCCACTCCAGGCCGGCCCGCTGAGCCCAGCGCGGCGCCCGCCTCACTTCGCCGCAGACGAAACTGAAACTGATCCCCACGCCGATCCACCAGGCTTGGGGAAGGGTGCTGCGCAGTTCGCTGATCAACTGTTCCTGCTTGGGCGAGCCGAGCGCGACATACACGATGTCGGGCCCCGCGGCGATGAGTCTCCGCCTGAGTTGCTCCATCCGTGCAGCATCTCGATCGAAGCCCACTGGAGCCGGGTCCACGCCCGCAACTTTGAGATTCGGCCACTTGCTCCGCAGCGCCTCGGCGGCGCGCGAACTGCTCTCGCCGTCGCCGCCAAGCAGAAAGATCGACTTGCCTCGCATCGCCGCGGCCGCGCTGAGCGTCCAGATGAGACTCGAACCCGCCACGCGCTCCGGCAGCGGCGTACCTTGGACCCAGCTCGCCCAGACAAGCGGCATCCCATCCGCGACACGGATGTCCGCTTGCTCGCAAAGCGCTCGAAACGCGCCATCGAGCGTGAGCCGGCGGAGGTGATCGAGGTTGTGGGTCACGATCCACCCGCCTCGACCCTCATCGAGTGAGTCGAGTACATGCGCGATGCACTGCTGCTCCGTCGTCGAATCGAGCCGCGCGCCCAGAAGTCGTATGGGACGTGGTGCGGAGAAGACGTTTGAGGGTTTTGAAACGATGGTCATCACGCCGCTATCCGGCCGCGACAGCGGCGCCTCGCGTCACTCGGCTGCTCGAGGCGGACTGAGCCTTCATCCGCTGCTCAAACACCGCCGCCTGGCGTTCATCCAATTCCTGGGTTGCCCGGCGCTTGCCCTTGAAAAGGCACTGCCACTGGTAGCCCCGGAGGAACCGGCGAAACTCGAGATCGTCATAGCGCGGCCGGCGCTGGAGCATTGCCTTCACATAGCCCCACCACATCGCCAGCCCGCCAAGCACGCGCGGCGGCCGCGTCATGCGATACAACGCGCTGATCGTCATGTACGCGAGACCCGTGCCCATGAAATACTGCCCGGCCCCGTGCCGCATGCGCCCCGTCCACCAGCCCTTGTCGCTCGTGCCCATCGGCCGAAGGTGAATGAACCGCAACTCCGGATCATCCCAGCTGCACGCCTTCCACCCCAGCATCCGGCAGCGATGGCAGTCGATCCCGTCCCACATCACCTCGCGCACGAACCCGCCGATCTGCTCAAAGCACTCGCGGCGGTAGAACTTCGTCATCCCGACAGACATCTCGTCGCCGCACATTTCGCTTTCGAGTTTCCGGCTGCGAGGATCGATGAAATACGGCTTACCGCTGCACGTGCCGATCGAAAGATCGGCCTCCATGCGGCAGATCAGTTCCTCAAAGTAACCGGATGGCAAATCAAGATCGAGATCAAGTTTGACAACAAAGTCAAAGTCGGCGAGCTCGACCGTCTCCAGACCCGCGTAGAACGCATCGATGACGCCCGGCCCAACACTGCGCCGCCCGCGATCCCCCCGTCGCACGACCCGAACGAACTCATGACGCGCCGCGTACTCCGCAAGAATCCCGGGCGTGCCATCCGTCGAGCCGTCGTCGACAATGACCCAAACCGACGGACGCACTGTCTGGGCAATCACAGAGTCGAGCGTCTGCCGCATGTACGCCGCCTCATCCCGGCAGGGGGAGATCGCCACGTATGCCGGCCCGCTGGGTTCGAAGCACGCCTCCGGGTGTGCAGCGAGCCCTTCGCTTCGAGGAAACCCGCTATTCACTGCCCCGTCCCGACTGGGGTTGGTGTTGGAATCTCTTGCCAATGCGATCGATCTGTGCCTCGAACAATTGGACGCACCGACACGGGCCTGCCGGCAAGTCGTTCCCGAAAGATGTGAACGAGACGCGCCGCCTCCAGATCGGACCTGAAGTCGCGCTCCACGCGCTGCCGACCCGCGTCCGCCAATTGCTCGCGCCACTTAGGGCTGGCAAGCAGTTGGTCGAGTCCTTGCGCCAGAGCCTCGCCGTCTCCAGACGGCACGAGCACGCCGCTCACGCCATGTTCGACCAGTTCGGGAATGCCTGCGATATTCGTGGCTAACACGGCCACGCGGGACGCCATCGCCTCCATGAGCACGACGGGGATGCCCTCAGCAAAGCTGGAAATCACCAGCACATCTGCATGCTGCAGTCGAACGCGACACTCTGCCTGAGAGAGGTAGCCATGGAACGTGATGTACTTTTCCAGTTCCAGTCCGCACACCATGGCTTCGAGGTCACCGCGCAAAGGGCCATCGCCCACCAGATCCAAGTGCACGTCGGGGTGATCCCTCGCGAGCCGATCGATTGCTTCGATCAGCAGGGGCAGGCCCTTGACGGGATCGAACCGCCCGATGAACAGAAGGCGTTTGCCTCGACCATCGTGCGTGTGCGGCTGAAACTGGCTCGCATCGATTCCACAGTGCACGACGTGGTACTTATCCCAGTGCACAGGATCGCTCCAAAGCATAGCTTGGCCCCGCGCCCAAGAACTAACGCAGATCGCGAACAGGCTCCGTTCAAGTTTTTCGCGCAGCCGCCAGCGGCTCGGTTCTGACAGCGCGCCAAATCCATGAAGCGTCAAGCTATAGGTGAGATCACCCATCTCCGCTGCAATCATGGCGACATAGCCGCTTGCGTCGGGCGCCTGGTTGTGGATGTGCTTGACCTGTCGCCGGCGCGACTCGGCTACGACGAGGCCCGCCTCTGCAAAATAGCAGAGCTGATAAAGAAGCGATTTCAATCCTGGAGATCTCACTACGAGTGCCGTTCGAAGCGCGAGTAGATACCGCCACGGCGATCGGATGAAGCATCCAAGGTGATCAGTGAGCAGCCGCCCAGGCCCGCAAGGTATGAGATAGTGCGTCCGCCGCCGTTCTTCCTCCTGCTCGACAGTCCCAGCCTCTCGCTGCGCAGGTCGTCGAACGGAGATCGTCTCAACTTCGAACCCTTCGCATCGCAGCGCCGCGACTTCGCGCTGAATGAACGTATCCGTCGCACGGGGGTACTCGCCGCAGAGATAGGCCACGCGCAAGGTCATCAGACAGCCTGTCTCAAAGGCACAGCCGCCGGTTCCTCGACCGCCGGTGGCGCCGATTGGGCGGACTGCCGCACAGAACGATCCAGGCCCTCGCGCCATGAATAACGCGGCTTCCAGCCGAGCACGGTGCGGATGCGATCGTTCGGATAGCGCAGCGGTCGGCAGCGGGCGTGCAGCCGCACGGGCACAAGCAGCCCCGGGAGCTTTCCTCGGCCCTTGAACACGATCCTGTTCATGAGCCAGGCAAAGCGGGCGATCGTCCGCATCAGCATCCAGGGCATGGGGACGATGAATGCGCCGGGCGCGACCTTTCGCCGGACCTCGTTGATGTACGTCAGCGCCAGCGGCCGCTCATCCACAACATTGAGCACGAGTTCGCGAACTGCTCCTTCATGCTCGGCCGCCAACACAATCGCCTCGGCGCAGTTCTCAACATAGGTCAGCGGAGTTTCATTGAGCAGCCCCGTACACATCCACCATCTCCCCGCCTGAGTACCCAGTCGAGCAGACCATAAATTGCCTCGGCCAAAGATGACCCCCGGCCGCAGCACCACCAGGCGCCACTTGTGCTTCTCGGCGTGTTCTCGAGCACGCCGCTCCTGGAAGAGTTTCGTCTGGCAGTACTCGTCGCGGTTTGTGGGGCATTTCGCCAGCGGAGAGTCTTCATCGAGTCGACTCCATGACCACCGGTCAAGGTACTCGTACACCGCGAAGGAACTCGTCAACACCAGCCGACTCACTCCGGCTGCAGTCATCGCGTCCAGCAGGTTCTCCGTCGCGACCACCGTTCCGCCCAACTGCTCGTACAGGTCGCCGGACTTCGCTGCGGCAAGGTGGATGACGGCGTCAACATTATTGAGCAATGATGAACAACCCTGACGCTGTCGCAGATCATGCCGGACTTCTTCGATATGTTCTTCACCCGCCCATTCTCGAGGGATCGGCCCGGCAGCCGGCCGAACAAGTGCTCGAACAAAGTGCCCACGCTCCACTGCCGCCTTTACCACAGCGCGGCCCAAGAACCCTCCCGCACCCGTGATCAGCAGTCTCAAACCTGATTCTCCAGTGCAAGGAGCGCATCGATCAACCGGCTCGTGCGGTCCATGTCATCGAGAGTTACGGGAGGGTCTCCGCCGCTCTCGATGGCGTCGTAGGTCAAGTTCAGGAGTCGCTCGAGGCCCTCGTACGCGGTCCTTCCGGCGATCTTGCCCCACACGCCGCCGAATCCAGAAGCAAGGCAAGAGCGCGCATTCGAGAGTGAATTGAACAGGGGCACGAGGTGAGGGCTCCCGCCTCGCTGTCGCACGAGTCGACAGGTCGGGTTGAACATTTCGATGAATGCCTGACCACGACTGCCTCGCACCGCAACGCTGAACTCATCCGGCCACTGACGGCAGGTAAAGCGGAGTCGTGCGGTCGTCCGACCGAATCCGACGACCGCGTCCAGGTCATCGTACTTGAAAATGCTTCCGCCGCCTAAGTTGCGCCACGCCGCGCGGACGTGATCCGGCTCTGCCGCGCAAAGCCGCAGCGCGAGATAGCACAGGTGCGAGATGAATTCATGAATTGCTCCCGCCGGTAGTTGATGACTCGGATGCGGCGCGTTGGCATCGGCGTACCGTCCACCGTCGCGGATGCGCAGAGCCAGCCGGACGTCAACCTCTTCAACTTCGCCCACGGCGCCGTCGGCCACCCGCTCCTCCAGCCACAGAAACGGCCGGTTGAACCGGTAGTTGTGATTCTCGATGAGGAGAACCCCCTTAGACTCGGCGAGGCTCCGCAGTGAGCAAAACTCCTCGTGCGACAGTGCCACCGGCTTTTCCACGATCACGTGCCGGCCGGCTTCGATGCATCGCCGCACGATCCGTGCATGCGACGCGGCAGGGGTGAGAACGTGCACGACTTGCGGCTCACACTCACTGAGCATGCGCTCAAAGTCAGTGAACGTCGCCGGGATGCTGAACCGTTCCGCCGTGAAGCGCGCCATGGCTGGCGAAAGGTCGCAAATCGCCGCAACTTCGCATCCGACCCGATGCCGAAGCGCCAGGATGTGCTGCTCAGAGATCTTGCCGCTGCCGATCAGGGTTGCGCGGACTGTTGCAGCGCCGAGTGCCGGGCCCCGGCTCTCGCCGGCCCGCTGTTCCGCAATCGAAGGTGTTGCCAAGATTGAACTCATCGAAACATCAGCCTTCGGCACAGGTGCCGCCACCCGCAAACCTCCGCACGAAACCCGAGCAGATCGTGAGTGCCATCGGCATTCAGCACCCTCTGCGGAGTGATGTCGAACCGGCTGAGCAACAGGCGATCCGTCTGGCGCCGGTTGAAGCCAGGCGTCGTCGTGCAGGCGACGCGATACCCGGCTTCGAGCGCGGCCGCCTTCACGCGTTCGTCCCAGTCTCCATTGGGGTAGCAGAAGCTCGACACTTCGTCGCCGATCCACGATTCGAGTGTGTCCTTGGACTCCACAAGTTCGCGAAGCAATTCACCATCATCGAGTTGCGTCAGAATCGGGTGCGTAATGGTGTGAGAGCCGATTTCGTGTCCACGCGCGTGCAGCTCGGCTACCTGCTCGCGCGTCATCGCGCGGTACTTGGCCGGATCAGCCCCGCCCGGAGCCAGTTTGGTCGCTCGGTCGATCAGCGCCAACCGTTCGCCGGGCCGCACTTGCTTCAAGCCCTGCATCCACACTCGAATGCCGCCCTCCCGTGCCACGCGTCTGTCGGGCGGCTTCGGCAGGGATGCAACCATGCCCTCCCGGGCGCTGGGCGAACCTCTCAGCCAGGCTTCCGCCGCGATGTCAAACCACATCGGCTCGCTGCCTTCGACGAATCCGGTCGTGACAAAGAACGTGCCGCGCAGACCATACCGCTCCAGGATCGGCCCCACGTTTTCGAAGTTGTCCGCGTAGCCGTCGTCAAACGTGAGCGCGATGACCCGCTTCTCTGGCGCCTCGCCGCGGTGCAGCATCTCCGCCGCATCGCGAAGCGAGACGACGTGATACCGCCCGGCCAACCACGCGACCTGCTCCTCAAACGCGTGAACCGGCATCGCCAGCGAAGCCAGCGGATACTCGCGTGCCTGCCCCGCCGGAAGGACGCGGTGGTACATCAACACAGCCACACCAGGAGATCTGCAGTCTTCGTACGCCCGCAAGACTCCCGCTTTCGAGGCGGCTCGATCGAGACGCGTTCGCACCTGCTGCATCAGGACTGGCACTCGGAACCTGAAAGTACGGATTGCCGACACGGCTCATTTGATCTGGGCGCGGAGCGACCAATGGCATTGCTGAAAGTGCGCCGCACAAGCTGAATCATCGCCGTGAAGAACGGCTTTGGATCGTCCGCTGCGTAGTACGCACACACACGCTTCCCGCGCAATGAGGCCAGCCAGCCTCGCAGGGTCAATTCGCCACGGCGTCTGTGCTCTAGGAAACTCTTCAGGTCCCACTCGAAGCAGAACCACTTCACCCCAAGCTTGCACGGCTCCACTGGCTCCACCTGGTCACCGATGACATCGCGATAGTAGAGGTACGGAAGATCGACTCCGCTCGCGATCGCCAGCTCCCCGATCATGCAGGTTCTCGGATTGATGTCGATGAGCTTGTAGAGACCATCTCGGGGGTCAAGCATGTACTCTGTTGACGCCATTCCGCGGTAACCGGACTTGCGAATCAACTCGAACGCCGTCTCCTTCAGTCCAGGTTCAATCACGCTCACGTCGAATGCCCCGACTCCAAAATCGACCGGCCACTGGCGCAGCTTGTGCATGACGGTGTGCCCGAGCACCTGTCCGCTTCTGCCGACGTAGACACCGAACACGAACACCTGTTCATCCCCACCCGGGATGATCTCCTGAAGGATCACTTCAATCCCAAGGCGCATCAGCTCTCGCAGTCGCTCGTGCAACTGCTCGGGTCGTTCAATGACCAGCAGCTTCTCGTCAGTGTACTTTCGCAACCACACGTGTGCCAGCGACGGCTTTAAGGCGCATGGGAACGAAACCTGATCCTTGATCCGTTCATAGTCCTCATACGTCTGCACTAGATAGGTCCACGGTGTCGGAATATCGCACTTGACTGCGAGTGCGTGAGTGCCCAGCTTGCTGACGGATGCTTGAACAACTTCGTCCGGCGGTAGGTTGAAGTCGTAGCAGGTGCCCAGTTCCTCGCGATGCTTCGCGATAAACAACACATAGGCATCCTCGGTTGGAAAGAGAATCGGCTTTTCCGCTTCGCGGGAGGCCAGTTTGATCAGAAAGTCAAGCCAGGGCGATTCGTCCTCAATGATATTGGTCGGAGCGAATATGACCTTGGCATAGCGCGAACCGAGGCCAGCGCGGTCCGTGTAGGAATCGACCGCGACAACGGGAATGCCACGTCGTCCGAAACTTCGGACGACGGAGAGCCCGTTACAAGTGACTCCGAGTACAACAACAGTGCGATTGCCACTCATCGATTGTTCTCAGACAGCGTCGGCGGCACACCGATCGTGCTCTGACACCGCATCGATTACCGTCGCGTCCAGGCCCGGACGCGGGTCGGGGCGCTTCGCAGTCGCACCCCGCTGGGTGTAGTATCTCAGAAAGCCGACTCCCCCCGCGATCACCCGCAGGGACGAAAAAGCGGAGAACTGGAGCGCGTAGGAAACTGAGTCGCCCTGTCGCCAACGCGCGACAGCTGTTCTCGTGAACTGCACTCCAATACCCGCCAGTCCGCAGACGATGGCGGCCGCAAACCAGAGTGACCAGATCATCCCAAAGCACCCAATGACAAGAAGCGTGGGTGGTAGCAGTAGAGCCGTCCACATTCGGCGAAGACGCCGCCGGTTTGCGCGACTGTTGCGGATGCTCAGCGCATCGCCATACCCACCCCAGACGGCCCGCGCCCACCACTGTGAAAAGGTGTCAATTCCCGAATCGTGGCAGGCCATCGGGAGATCCAGCCGAACGACTCGTCCCCCTGCGGCTCTGATCCTGGCACAGAGATCGCTTTCCTCGCGGGTAAGCAGTGAGCGGTTGAACCCTCCGACGGCCTCATACGCTAGCGCTCGAATCATAAAGATGCCGCCGCAAGCCTCCACATCACCTGCGGGCTGCTTCCAGGTTTGCGGACTCAGCTTGCGATAGAGCAACACATCGGATTGTGCTTCACTGAGTTGCCCGCAGACGATGGCGACGTCTTCATGCTGATCAAGGTAGGCCGCGGCTTGTCGCAGCCATTCGGAAGCAAGCTCGCAGTCACCATCGAGAAACTGGATGTAATCGACTCTGGCGTACTCTCGTGCCAATACTTCCACGCCCTCCGCCCTGGCGCGTGCGGCGGAAAAGGGAGTCGAAGGATTGAGTTGGTGCACCGCAACGAGAGATCTCGCGATTTCGATACTGCCATCTGTGGAGCCGGAATCCACGTAAAGAGAATGGCCCTCGTTTTGTGGGATTGAAGCAATCGCCCTTCGCAGTCTCTCGCCTTCATTGCGTCCGATAATGATGACGGCGGTATCAGCCATCGAGAATGATTGCCTTACCCATTCTTGAACTGATCCTGACAGCAAATGACACGGAAGCGTCAGCCGATTGGTGAGGCATTTTGCGGCCGGATGAGCTTATAGTGAAAGCTATCTGCCAGTGCCGTCCAGCAGGCCTCGATCACATTTGGAGAGACGCCCATCGTGCTCCACCGATGATCGCCATCCCGTGACTCGATCGAGACTCTGGAACGTGATGGAGAGCCATTGTGTCCCTCTATCACTCTGATGTTGTAGTCGATTGTCTTCAGAGTCTGGAGCTCCGGGTAATGGACATCCAGAGCTTTGTGTAGCGCCCTGTCGAGCACATCGACAGTTTCGCTTCCTTCCGCAGCGGTCATCTCAATGCTGTCGCCGACCCGAATCTTCAGTACTGCATGAACGAGACTGCTGTCGTGTCGGTCCTTCTCGATGGTGATTCGCAGCGCCTCAAGCTCAAACAACGGACGGAATCGCTCCGTGAGCTTTTGCATCAATACCTTGAAGGACCCCTCGGCTCTGTCAAACTGGTAACCTTCTTGCTCAAGGCGCTTGATTTCCGCGACTAGTGTGCGGCTGTCCAAACCGTCCTTTCCAAACTCAAAGCCAAATTCCTTGGCCTTGAACTCCATGTTGCTCTTCCCCGCCAAGTCCGAAACCACAATGCGCCTCTGATTGCCGACCAGTGCGGGTTCCATGTGCTCGTACGATTCAGGGAACTTCATGATCGCGTTGACGTGGACGCCCGCCTTGTGAGCAAACGCGTTCTTTCCTACAAAGGGGCGTGAGTTCTGCGGAATCATGTTCGCCGTCTCGCTCACGTAACGCGCCAGATCTGTTAGCCCGGCGAGTTGATCATCCGACACGCAGCTTAGCCCGAGTTTCAGCTTCAGCACAGGAATTACGGAGGTCAGATCAGCATTGCCCGTTCTTTCCCCATATCCGTTGATCGTTCCCTGAACCATCTCAGCGCCAGCCTGTACCGCGACGATTGTGTTGGCTACGGCCATGCCGCAGTCATTGTGAGTGTGAATGCCGAGTCTGACAGTTCGGGAACTGCCGTACCTGACTCTCAGAGCGTCACGCACGCTGGTCGTGATCGCACTGATGTCGCTTGGCAAAGTGCCGCCATTGGTATCGCATAGCGTGATGAAATCTGCGTCTGCATCTACCGCAGCAAACAACGTCTGCAGCGCATAGTCGCGGTTGTGTTTGAATCCATCAAAGAACTGCTCGGCGTCATAGACCACCTCGCGGCCACGCTGCTTCATGTACGCGACCGACTCAGCGATCATGCGCAGATTTTCGTCCAGAGTTGTGCACAGTGCTCGCTCAACATGTACGTCCCAGCTCTTGCCAAAGATCGCGATGACGGGCGCTTCACTGTCGATTAACGCCCGGATATTCGCATCTGCAGTGACATCTGTATGTGCGCGCCGTGTGGAAGAGAATGCGGCCAGCTTGGCGTGTTTGAAGCGTGCCTTTCTCGCAAGCTCGAAAAACTGCAGATCACGTGGGTTTGATCCTGGCCACCCACCCTCAATATAGTGAATTCCGAACGAATCGAGTCGATGGCAAATTGCCAGTTTGTCGGCGGAACTGAAGCTGATGTTGGCGCCTTGAGTACCATCTCGTAAAGTCGTGTCGTAAAGATAAATAGGTTGCATTTGGTGAGTCTCCCTCACGGGCATCGGAGTTACCCGCCGTCTCCGGACCGAAAGTGAATTGGACAGTTTGCGTCGTGCGTCACTATGGTCAATAAGGCATTCGCGGCCGCAGTCCGAGACGTTGCGCGGCGGCCGTGATCGAGCGGCGAAGGGCTGGCCTTGACCATGAGCATTCGACCGCACGCGATCTGGCGGCTCGGAGCGGGCCGTAGTACTTCCGCATCGGCACCGGCCAGGAGAGTTCCTGATCCGAATAAAGACGCTTGTACGGCATCGCGTCCTGGAAGTCCAGCAGCGAGCAGCCGTGGTCGCGTCCCCAGCGCATTGCCTCGTAGTAGAGCAAACCACCGACCTGCAGGTTGCGGTGGAGAGCGTCACGGTCCGTGCCGATCCAGGAGGGGTACAGGCGTTCACCGCACTTCATGCTCAACAGCATCGAGATTGGCCGGTCGCCGAGCGATGCAGTGCACATCATCGCTCGGCCGCGCGGCGCAAAGGTGCGCCAGATCTGCTCGAAGTACCTTTGTTCAAAGGGAACGAATCCGTTGTGCGCCGCGGATTGGCGGTAGAGTTCGTAGAACTCGGAGATCTTGCCGGTCATCTCAACCCGGATGTCCACTCCCTCGCGCGCGGCGATGCGCATGTTGTAACGGGTCTTGCGGCGAATGCGCGCGAGCAATGCATCGTCGCTCCCAACCAGCGGGATCACGAGCGAGGTCTTCTTTCCAATCCACGCGTCACTGGGGCAGAATCCCTGCTCCCGCAGGGCCCGCCGCGCCGCATCCTGTGTCGGCAGCGTATCAATCCGGATCGAAGCGACGCGCCACTCTCGCGCGGCATCGTCAATCGCCCGCGCCGCCTGGTCGAGCAGCTCGGGCTGATCTTCCACGGCAATGGGGGCTCGCCACACGTGCGCGAGGAGCCCGATCGGCGTTCGTCGCAGGAGAACCTGAGCACCGGCGACGAGCCTTCCCGCCTGACGAATGAATACGTGTCGGCACGCGAATCCAAAGTTTTGCCGAACCATCGCGTACATGTAGGTCTGCTCGTGGTACCCGTGGAGGGCCTCGGCAACGAACGCGTTCCACTCATCGGCGTCAAAGTCGGCGCCGCTTTGCGCTCTTCTTTCGGTTTCACTGGGCTCGCTCGCCCGTTCGTGCGGAACGGAGGACGCCAGCGACGCGGGCAATGTACGGTGAAGAGCGCTGTGCATCTCAGTAGGGCAGGCGCGGGCGGCAGCCAGCACGCCACGCGATCTGGTCCACAGTTCGCCGCAGCAGCGGCCGCTTCCAGCAGGTCTCCAACGCGCAGCGGCGAAGGCCGGCGAAGGGGCCGTAAAACTTTCGCAAGGGCAGCGGCCAGAGAATCGGCTCGCCGCCAAGCTTCCGTTTGAACTCGGTGTCGCCGCAGAGGTCGTAATGGGTGCAGCCGTGCTCTCGAGCCCACTGCATTGCTCGAAAGTGAAGCAGGTAATTGGCCATGAGGCGGCTGCACGAAGGATCCCGATCGATGCCGCCCCAGCCGTAGTACATTCGCGATCCCACGACGGTGTTGCAGATTGCTGCCACCGGTCGGCCATTGAATCTCGCGATGAAGAAGGCCATCCGGTTCCGCGTGGCGAAGAGTCTCCAGAGGTACGCAAAGTACTCGAGAGGAAACACCGGAAAGCCATGATGAGCTGCCGTCTTGCTGTGGAGTTCATAGAACTCCGGCACTTCATTCAGCGAACCGGTCTCGACGATGACACCGGCCTTCTCCGCAAGACGTGTGTTGTAGCGCCCCTTGGTCTTCATCTGTGAAAGAAGGTCTGCATCGCCGGCGCGCAGCGAGATCAGCAGCGATGCGCGCTTGCCGCACCAGGGTGCAGACCAGCAATAGCCGGCATCGAGCAGCACCTGATGGACTGCGGTCTGCGTCGGAAAGGTGTCGATCCGCAGCACAGCGAGACTCTTATCGCTCGCCAACCCGTCCAGAGAAGATACCGTCGCGGTCAGGAGGGAAGCGCAATTGTCCTGCACGATGGGAGCACGCTGGATGAGCCCGAGACGGCCGACTGGAGTAGAGGCGATGATCGCGTTGCAGCCGGCTACGACCGCTCCGCCTCTGCAGATCGCCACTCGAGAGCGAGCAAATCCCCGGCTCTCTCTTTGTCGCGAATACTCCACGCACTGCTCATGATGCCCATCATCGTGAGACGCAACGAATGTCTCCCAATCGACGTCGCTGACGGAGGCCGCTTGGCCCGCTGTCGCGGTAGTCGAGCTGGGTGTTTGAATACCGGCATCGTGAACTGGCACGAGGCCTTCCGAGCAGGTTGTTGCAGCAGCCGAACAGGAGAGTGCAAGCGATCCCGTGCGCCGCTCCTCAATGGGCGAGTAGCTATTCACGCGTCCGGTCGTCCATCACGATCGGGAAGCACATCGTCGCGCCTCAGCGGCTTCATCGTGGCAATGCGCCTGAACCCGGATTTAAGAATAGACCGAATAGAAGGCTGGTTGTACACGCGGCAATCGATAAATGCTCGCGTTCCATTCGCGCAGAGCGACCAAATAGCATGCGTCATCAGTGCAGGAGCTATTCCGCGGCCACGGTATTCCGGATAAGTGCGCATTCTGAAAATGACGATGTCGTCAGGATTGAGATCAACGAACCACCTCGCGAAGTGCTGCCCTTGTCGAGTAAACAGCATGCCGACAGGATCGCCGTTGCTGAATGCGACCCACATCACGGCGTTCTGACGCATCTCCTGGAAATCGAGATCGAGCATCGATTTGCCGCCGTGCGTGACAATCGACTCGACGACGCACATCGGAAGATCTTCACAGCGTACATACTGGCCAAACCGTAAGGAACTGTTGTGCGGCGGGGAAAAAGGTCCCTCATGCACATAAACATGGTTCCGCTTTCGAAACAGACGCCGGTATTGTGACTGAATGCGCCGGAATACGCCATGCCACCCCCGGCCTACAACCTCGCCGAAGCGACGTCGGTAAGCTGAGACATCTGGACCCCTCCTACCGGCGGGCGATTCAATCATAACGGCCACGATGCTCGAGAGCGTGGATGAGGCGCCCCGGATGCCGCAGTACCGCTCGCAGGCGGGAACGGCGACTCCAAGATTCGATCTGCGAGCGCCAGCGTGCGGCACAGTTGACGACTGACGGCACCTCGAACCGACCTTGAGCGAGCGGGATGGCGCCGGTCATGTACCGGCTCTTGTACACGGAAACGTCCTTGCCGAAGTCGAAGTGATCCACTCCCGCCTCCGCAGCGCATTTCAACAGGTGAAGCAGGAGGATCGCACCCGGCGAGTCCGCGGCGAAGCGCTCGTCGTACGCTGGAAACCACGAGTGTCGTACTCGGGCCGTGGCCAGTCCCAAATGAACAGCCGTGATATCGTCACCCGCATAGAGAACGGAGAGAGGCGCGCCAAAGCCAGCGAGCTTCATCGCCATCAACTGCTCGATCAGCGCTCGGCACCAACGGATGGCGAAGAAGTCAACGACCCCAGTCTGCTGGCACTTCTTCGATTTCCACTTCAAGAGGCACTCCAGCGGACGCTTATCGTCGCAGTTCTCCACGAAACGCAGGGGTCCCGCGCGCTGCGCGAGTCGTTCCGCTTTGCGCTCGGCCTCCCGGATCTGCTTTCGTCCATTCTTGCCGCACGCCTGCTTGAAGGCGTCAAAGCCGTGGTGCAATTCGGCGATGGGCGAGATCTCTTCGTTGGCGAAGCCAGCTGAGAACTGGTGTTGCCGCGCAGGAAGATGATCAAACTCCCAGCGGACGAGGCGGCACCCGCGCAGCAGGTCCTCCGCCCGCCAGTCAACACTCGTGTCGACGACGACGCCGTGGTAATCACAGAGGCGCAGCCCGACCGGCCGGGCGACTCGATCCCATCGGCGGTGGTGGGGAAAGAAGCCGACCACTCTCCCGGCGTCTTCAATAAGACCGACGTACACGTCACGTCGCACCCGGGCGACCGCTTGCGTGAAGTCAGGACAGAAGTAGGGGCTGGCAAATGTATCATTGGTCTGTTGGATCAGGCGCCATCGCTCGATGAGATCATCTGACAGTTCACGGGCGGGAATCGCGAAGTACTTCATGCTTTCGGCGATGGACACTTGGGTGACTGAAACAGCGGCGGGCGGCGAAGCTGTTCATTCAACGCTTTGCCGCGCAAGATGTACCGCAGCAGCCCGCGAGTTCGCAGGGCAATGGTCTCAAGAAGCTCGGTCATCGCTGCAGCAGCCACCCCGAAATGCTTCTTCAGGTAGTAATACCGGCTGGGGAAGTAGTACGCTGCGATGCATGAGCCGACGCGCGCGGCACCAGTTGCCTCGGCGCTCGCGCCGCCGACGTGGGAGATCGACGCCGCACCGACCGCCCAGATCTCCGCGCCAGCCGACGTCGCACGACGGCACAAATCGGTCTCCTCGAAGTACAGAAAGAAGCAAGGATCGAATCCCCCGAGTGAGCGGAACAGATCGCTCGTGATGAGCATGGCAGCGCCGCAGACCCAATTCGTCCGGAACGCCTCTTCGCCGGGCATGATTACTCGGCGACGGGTGTACGCCTGCCGAGATCCCATCGCGGCGCGGAGAACCGTCCATGGTGTCGTCATCAGTCCCGCCGCCTGAAGGTGCGAGTTGTCCTCAAGGATTGCCGGGGCAGCTATGCCGCAGGAGGGGTGAGCTTCCATAAACTCGCAGAGAGTCTGTATCGCCTCCCGGCTGAGGACCGTGTCGGGGTTCAGAATCATCACGTACTTTGTATCGCAGCGCTGAAAGCCGAGGTTGCAGCCTCGGCCGTATCCCAGATTGTGCGGACTCCGAACCAGCGTAACCCAGGGAAAGCTGGCCTCGACCTCTTCAGCTGTGCCGTCGTCGCTGGCATTGTCCACGACAATGCAGCGTGCGATCCCAGCGTCCACGGATGAACGCAGCGCGTCGATACAACGACGGATCGTTGAGCGAGAGTAGTACGTAACGATGATGACGGAAACCAGCGGGCGCATCGGCTATCGCATGCAGCGGCGAAGGATTCCGGTATTGGCGGTGCTGGTGAGGAATTCGAATTGGTGCATGCTTCGGGGGGCGGGAACACGTGACATCGCAAAAGGGTCGCAACCGCAGTCGATGACCGTCTCGTGGCCGCCGCCGCATGCGCCTGCGAGTCCGGAACGTTTGAGCACATCGCGCAGGCGAGGCGAGCTTCGACCGTAAGGGAACGAGAAAAGCCGCGCTTGTCGACCGGACTGTCGGGCGATGGCGGCGCATGCTTCTTGGACCTGATGTTCCGCCAGGTCTTCGGTTCCGGTCAGATCGATGTGATCAACCGTGTGCGCTCCCAGTTCAAAGCAGCGGTATTCTTGCACGAGCCGTCGCACATCAGACCAATCTAGCGTGAGGCGAGGCGGCTCCTGCGATGGTGCAAGTTGGGTGTGCAAATCGTTCAGCAGCGTTCGCCGAGTGGTTGGTTCGGCTTTGAGAAGCGAATCACACACGGCGCCGTATGCCTGCCGCTCAACATCGACAGAGTCCAGAAGCCAAGTGCCGGCGGGCGCCTCGGCCCACTCCAGTCGGGCGTTCTTTCGATGAGCGAAGCAGGCGTATGCGACATCGATCCACTGCGGATCGGCACGTTCGACGTATCCGGTCGCGAGAAACAGCGTTGCGCAGAGACCGAGACTATCAAGTATCGGGGCCGCGACCAGAAGATTGTCGAGATAGCCGTCGTCAAACGTGATGGCGACGCTGCCGGCAGGAGGAGACGCGCCTCGGTTGAGCATGTCAACGATCGACAGCAGCGGCAGCACCTTCCGTCTCTCGGCGAGGAATCGCATCTGCTCCTCGAACACATCGGCAGGCACGTGGTTCGCCGGATCGATCCACGCCGCCTCGTCGGGCCCGGCCACACTGTGGTACATGAGAATAATCGCCCCGCGACGGCGCGAAAGTCTTGCGTATAGATCCGGCACGCCCAGGCAGCCAAGCGCAGCTTTCACTGGTCGGCGAACGCTCTGCCACCCGCGCGGCCGCGACGACGTCGACGATCCTCCAACAAAGTTCCGATGCGCCTGAATCATTGCGCCTTTGAAGGAACCGTGTCCAATCCGCGATCGAGTGTCAGCCAGCAGGACTTGAAGACCTCCACGAAGCGCTCAAGCGGAAAGTGCTCAAGGTGGCGATGAAGATGTCCCATCGAAGCCAAAAAGTGGCCACGAAGGTCTGCAGGCTCGCACTCAAGCGCCCTGGCATGCCGAACCAGTTCACGGCCGAGTCGCGCGGAAGAAAGCTGAAGCGACCTGGAGAGGCGGATCAGATCGTACACGCCGTAGCCGCGAGGATTCGCTCCGGCCCAATCGATCAGCACAAATGGCCACTTGGTGCCGTCGCGCTTTGCTGAAGTAAGTGGCTGCAAAATATTCCCGTACCACAGATCGTTATGGTCGAAAGTGTGCAATGGCGACCACTGACCCGCATGCAGGCGATTGAGCGACTCATTAACCGCCGTCTTGGTTGCGGAGTCCAGGAACGCCTGTGATCCAAGGTGTGAGAGGGCCAGTGAAAACTGACTGTCGCTTTGTGGCGTAATTCTTTGCGCTATCGCCGCGGCCCGGACCGCGTCTGCCAGCCAGTCGAGAAGCGTTCGCCTCAAACTCCACAGCCGCCACCGCAGCACGAGCCGGTTTGAAGGAAGATCGCGCGCCACAGGCAGGACGACGTAACTTCGTCCGTCGATGACGCCACTGTAAATCGGCGCAATGATCGCGGCACCCAATCGCTCTCCGAGCATTGAGCGGATGCGCTCGGCACGCTCCGTACCCCGCGCGACGAGCAGGGGTGATGACGGCCGCGAGCAGACGACGACGGCCACGGCCTCACCACTACCATTCTCGATGAGTCCTTTGGTCGTAGAGTCGATGCCAGGCTTGAGACGGCCAAGCGGCGAAAGCGAGAGGTTCGGACCGAGCTGCAATTCAAGCGCTTCGAGCGACGGTCGCAGAAGAGGTTCAAGGACCTCCATGGTGATGTGCGAGTTCTCATCATTTAGAGCATCCACTTCGGTAGCCACCGCGCCGCTGACGTCCTGCCGCACCACACTTGTTGCGAATACATTCATGAGTAAGTTTTGTGCGCCATTCGGGAAGCGAGAATCGCGGAGTCATGAGAGGCGACACGCGCAGGGCGCGCAAAGCCAGGCCTCAAAGCGCCGACACTCGTCGCCCCGCACAGGCCGCCAGCGATGACTGCGTAGACTGGGTTCATCATGGCGTTGAAGAGCGAATCAACCATGAACAGCACCAGGCACAACGCGAGCGCGAAGACGGGCCCGACTTCGCGACTCGACCACAGTGATGGGGGCGTTCGTCGGAACAGCATCCACGCCGGCAGCAAGATCAGCGCCGCCACTGAAACGAGTCCAACAGCGCCCTGCTGGCCGAATGTGATGATCCAAAAGCCGTCGGTCGCGATGTTATCGACGTCGTATCCCATCGAAGATGGGCGGTTGCGGCTGTGCGTTCCCCAGCCGAAGAAGGGCCTGCGCATCGCGTGTTCGCTGAGAATGTTTTCTGCTTCTAAACGATACCGCAGCGATCCCTCCCGGCTCGGGGCCACCGCGTCGGCGAGAGACATCAGTTGTGCAGCATCCCAGACTCCCAATGCTCGAAAGCCCATGTACATCACAGGCGCCACCAGCAACAGACTGACCACTATTCCGGTTCGCAGCTTTTTGACAGACGCCATCGCGGCCGCGCCGATCGCCAGCAGCGCAATGGCGCCGATGGACTTGCACAGAACTGTTGTCGTCGACAGTGCCGCAGCGATGTAGCCCAAGGGAATTCCCCAGAGCCCACGGCGCGCCCCCGACCACCACATCCACAGCGCCACGATTGAAGCAGTCGTCATCCACATCGCCACAGCCAGGCCGTGCTGCATGAACACGGTCGGCCGCCATCCGCCGAACCGGTGCGACTGTCCCCACGAGTGCTGGTGAAATCCATACACCCAGATGTGCAGCCGGGGGCTCATTCGAATCTCAAACAGACACAGCGGCACGTAAAGCAGGCCGCCGATCACCACCGCGATCGCCAGCGCCTTCAGCCCCTCCATGTCGGAAAAGTAGAGCCGACCCATCAGATACGGCACGCCCCAGCTGATGACCTGGCCGTAGGCCATCGACGCGCCGTCGTACGCTCCGAGGCCATTGAGCACAGACGTAAAGAAGGGTGAGACGCACCACACTGCGATCGGCAGGTCGAACCTGTTCAGGCGAAGCTGACCGAGTCGCGCCGAGTCGAAGAGGATCACTCCGGCAAGCACGCCGTACGACGCGGCTTCCATTTTTCCATAACCGGGCAGACCGGCATACTCGTACGCAGCCATTGGCAAAAAAAGCCACGCGCCCAGATAGGACACCAGCACCGCCACCCGAGCCTGGAGTATGGCAAAGAGCACCAGCACCGCTGCCGGCCAGCCGAACAGCGCGATCGGGATCAGCGGCGTCACTTGTCACCACTCAAGACGCACCCGGGAGTCAATTCCGTTCGCCAGACGCTGGTGTTCGAGAGTTCTATTCACGCGTTCTTTTGCTACTTCCAGCACCGCCTCCGGTGGCCGCAGACACTGTCTGAGATGGTCGGCAAAGCGTTCGGTGCGCGAGGTTTCGGGCTGGCAGGTGAATGCATGACTCACAATCAACCACCCAAGCATCGCGCCATGCGAACTCGCAGGCGGTTTCGCGCCTCTGAACACGCGAGCGCACTCAAAATCAACCCGCATGGGCTCCCGGTCCTGGCCGACCACGATGTTGCGGAACTGGTGATCCACATCCACGACTTTCGCGGCGAGCAGACGCTCCGTCAGACCCACCACCCGGCTTTCAAAGCTCTCGACCGCATCCTCATCGCCTTGTGCGATCAACTCCTTGAGATGCACCATGCCGTTGCAGGTCGGTCCGAGATCCTCCATCACGATCGCCTCGAACCGCTCCCCCGAATTCAGGTTCAGCCGGAGAAACTGAAGCAGTCGCGGCGCGCGAATCCCGGATCGCACGACGTGTTCATGGGCTCGCCACTCGCGATGCGCCATGCTCAGGCCCGAAAGCCCCTGGAGCCGCTCCTTCAGGTCCCGCTGCCGGCAGGCCTTGACGACAACGGAGTCGCCGCCGGAGTCGGTGATGCGCATCAGCATTCCACGGCCGCGTGTGCGCCCCCGCAGAAACTCGCAGCCGCCGCACTCGCTGGTCCGCCCGGACTCAATCGCCTCGCGGATCAGCGGCTCCCAGCGCGCAAGATCAACGGGAGCGATCATGGCGCCTCCGGAACGACTACCGCCGGCGAGGCGGACGCTTTTGGCTCGCGCCTTCCCCAGACCTGGCCGCGCACGACAACCGCCGCCACTGCCAGCGGCATGCCCGCGAGACCCGCCGTCGCTGCGACTCGAATCCAGAACTCGTATGCCGAATCCAGTCTATTGGCGATGAGCGCCGCGGGCAGGCCGTACGCGGCCGCCCCGAGCGTGAACCTCACCGCCTGGCGCGTCAGCGCCTCGCGCCCGAAGGGCACTTCCCGCAGCACATAAACATGCGCGATCACCGGCCCAAGCGCCAGACCGATGACGAATCCCGCCAGCCCCCACACTGCATAGCCCGCAACGGCGAACACGACTCCTGCGGTCCGCCAGACGTTCGCATAAAACAGCGCCTTGGAATTGCCCAGTGCCAGAGGCAGGCGGTCCATCGTGAGCAGCACGATCATGCTCCAGATGTACAGCGCCATCCACTGCGCGATCCCGCCGGCGCTGTGGTACCGCTCATCCCAAAGGGTCTCGAAAAAGAGCGGTGACACCACCGCCATGGCGATGCACACTGCTGCCCCCGCCCAGAGCACCACCTCGCGCGCCTGCAGCGCAACCTCGACCATCCGCTCGGGCCGGTCGCGGTGCCTGGCGTAGACCGGGAAAAGCACCGTCCCGCCCAGCCGCGTGCAGACGTAGAAGGGCACCTTCGCGAATACGAACGCAATGCTGTAGAGCCCAAGGTCAGCCAGGGTCAGAACATTGCCGAGGATGATCCGATCGAGATTCAGCGCCAGAAACGTAAACGCAGTGCTCAGGAACACCCATTTGCCGAAAGTGAACAGTTCTTGCGCACTCTCGCGGTCCCACGCCACCCGAACCCGGTGGCCCGGAACGATGAAGTGACTGGCGATCATCTTGAAGCAGACGCTCGCCAGTCCGCCGGCGACCATCGCCCACACGGACGGGTTCACCAGCGCCCAGAGGACCATGACCGTGAGAGAGACCATCTGTGAGGCGATTTCGAGCGTCGTCAACCGGCCCAGCCGCAGGTCCTTGTTGAGCGTCGCCAGGGCCGTCGAACTGAAACCGGCGATGACGGTCCCGCAGCCCGCGACCGGCAGCAGGTAAAGCAGCGCCCAAGCGGTCTCGTCGTTGCGCGCGAACATGGCTGCGGCCGGCCAGGTCAGCAGGCAGGTGCACAGCCACAGGCCCAGCCCGCGAATGATCTGAATCGTCCACGCGGTATTGAGGAAGGCAGGGTCGTGGCCGCGCTTGCTCTGAATGATGCTGGGCTTGATGCCCACATCGGAAAACATCTCCATGCCCTGCATGAAGACCTTGACGAGCGCCATGAGGCCGAAGATCTCCGGCGCCAGCAGCCAGGCGAGGATGAGGTGACTGCCGAGGCGCATGATCTGGCTCCAGCCGTAGCCGCCGAGCGTCCACAAGGCGCCTTGGACTGCCAACGATCTGGTCAACGGCTGCTTCATGCCTTTCGCAGTGCGAATCGAACCGCCCGGCGCGCAGCTTCTCTCGCAGCCGCGCCGTACCGCCCCGTGTACCAATTCCCTTTGATCCCCGGGCCCGGTGAGACCCACGGATCATTCCGATCACGCGCACGCTCCAATGCCCGAACATCGAGAGTACCGTGCTCCTCGAGATGCCTCATTAGGTGATGCATCAACACGTAGGGCTTGTTCAAGGCCGCGCGCGTCGTGTAATGCAACACCGCGGGCCTCTTGAGCTTCTGGGGCATGTCACGCACGGGTTGGTTGTAGTCCTCAGGCACAAGGTGAACAGAGGCACCCGCCTCCACCGTCGCGCGGTGCAGAGACGGCTGATCGGTGTCGCCCATGATCTCGCGAGTCGCTCTCCAGTACTCGTGCCAACGCGCGCCGACGCGCCGACCCTGTTCGTCGTCGCGCATGAACAGCACGCCGCTGCTGAGATATGGGCACACCGGCGCCGGCCATCCCGCCCGACGGAACTTGTCAAGCAGAACCGAATCGAATCGACCGCCCTTCGAAAGGTCATACTCCGCGCCGCAGAGCGCACAGTCGTGATCTACCAATGCGTCGACAGGTCGCAAGACAACCGTATCGATGTCAAAGTAAATCAGGTCTCCCCTGACGGCCTCCCTCATCCGGGTCTTGACGAAGCGCGATGAAGCCGGGCCGTTCTCCAGACCAGAGTCAATGACGATGGTCTCATCAACGGCGTCCATGAGTGCCGGATAGAGCTGACGGCAGGAAGACTGAGTCGGAACATCAGTCAGTAAGACAACCCTCGCTCCGGCGTGGTGATGCCGAAGTGTCAATAGGGCCGCATGGGTCATGATCAGTAGATCACGCCCCGTTCGCGCCGTAACCACGTAGCAACACTGCGGAAGCTCGGCGATGCTCATAGCTTCTCCGTCACGGTTTGAGCCTCGGCTTCGCGACTCGCCAATTGACGGTCGCATGGTTCGGCCACCAGGAGCGATCGTGTCGCTTCATGTCGAAGTGATGGCGTCGCGCCAAGCACGCGCACGTTGTGAAAGCCGGCTGAGCGCAGGTACTCTATCATAAACCTATCCTGGCCCTCGGGCATTTCGGGCATGATTTCTTTCCACGACATCTCGTGCTCCTCGCGGCAACCCATTTCAAACACGAGCGCCTTTCGTGCACGTGTGGCAACTGATCGCAGGAATGCCCTTCCGCCTTCAACTCCCTCGGCGCGCACGACATGGTGAACCACGGACAGGCACAACACGACATCAACTGTCGGCAGTCGCAGAATGCTCGCCGGAGTCAGTTTGGCCTTCATGATCGCATGACACTCGCTCTCATCAACTAGTCGCGAAACCTCGCCTCTGAATAGTCGCCTGTCGTCGATTTCAATACCCAAAGCAAAGCAGCCAAACTCCTCTGCCGCCCGCCGCAAGAACCACCCTTCTGCACACCCGATATCTAGGATCGATCCGGCATCATACTGCTGAAGCACCCGGCTAATCATCGACCATCGCTGAGTCCAGTCGCGCTTACCTTCGCGCAAACGATCGGAGTACCGTACCGGTTCGTAGAGCTCGCCCTCGTAGCGTAAGTGATTCTCGAGGACGTTGCTCAGGCGAAGAGGGCGAAGACGGCGTTGTCGAGCGCCAAGCCGCTCGTAGACGGCGCGTCGGAGCCTCTCCGGGACGAGCATTCTCACGGCACGTTTCTGCGTCATAACGGAACGTCCCTCTTGATGAGGTGAATCGGCTGCCGCCTAACTGGGTGAAGCTGCATGGGCGACCTCCGTGCTATCGGCGCCACGGCACCAGCCCCGAGGAAGGGCGTCCAAGATGGCGGCTGCATGGTCTTGGATCGGCGTATCATCATTGAGGCACTGAATCAGCCGGCCGGGCATCGACTCGTGCAAACGCATCGCAATCGCCTTCACTGCCTCCTGGTGACGACGGCGCAAAGCAACCGCCTCCTCAAAAGTGAGAGCACCGTTTCGGCAAATCCTAAGCGAGTCGGCCAATGAAAGGCCCTTGCGAAGCACGTACCGCGTGACTGCCGTCTCAATGCAGATCGGAGATACGACAACCATAATCCGAGGCAGCGCGACCGCCAACTGCGAGGCGATACTTCGCAGCGCAGATTCGGAGTATCGATCGCCGTACATGGCAAGTCTAGTGAGAAGATGCAAGGCGCCTTCATCCTGCACGTTGACTGTATTCACAGTACCTGTAGAGCTGATACTGGTGGAAGTGCGGCGCACCCAGCCCAGGATCAGCCATCCGTACTGAACGTTCTTGAAGGTGAAAGGGCGGATGCTCAAGGCGAAGCGAAGCATCGAGAAGTAAAGAGCGGGATTTCGGACCGCGGCGATGAAGGCATTGTCGACAAGCAGACGACGCCACCTGCGGCGCAGTTGATAATCTGACGTAGAAGTGGTCCAATTGAAGATGTTAGTTTCGTATCGGACCGAGACGCCGGCCTCATCAAGTGCACTCAAGAGGGCGCGAGCGATTGTGGTTTTTCCACTTCCGGGTATACCGACGAACTCAATAACAGCAGGCGACTGAGGCAATGGTGATACTCGCAGTCGATGCGCCTCGACCAACTCGTACGCTGATCTCACCCCGCAATCGTTGAGTTATGGCAATGCCGCCTGTGAGCGCCCACTGCGCTAATTCGCGGGCACGGCAGGCAATCCGAACCCCTCGCGGATGAAGGCATTGACCGCACGGGAAGTGAATTCCGCTCTCCAGAAGCCGCGTCGCTGCTTGGCGGCTTCGGCGAGAAATGCAGTAAGAGCTGCTTCGTAACTCTCGGCCGGGCGGCCAATCGAGGACATGTAAGCCTCAATGTCACGCTCGGGATCAGGAAAAGACGGTTCTGAAAAGACTGATCCGCTGTCTCCCGTGGCAGCAACCCAACCGATGAATGTCGAGCCTGGAGCGAAAACAGAGGAGTTCTCTGCGAAATACCTGTTATTGCTGACCGCAATTTCGCTGAGTGACCCAGGATCGGTGGGCACATGAATCACGGAGCCGGCGAATTGGCGGATGATGTTGCCGGTGATGACGAAGTTCAGGATTGGGGCATCATCTTTGTAAATCCGAATCCCCTCGCCTGCGCCGTAGCCGCCGCGCTCCCAGCGATACACAACGTTGTCGCGAATGGTAATGTCTTCAGCATGGTGGAGTTCTGGGCTCGTGTGGCCATAGACGATTGCCCGAATATTGGAAGTGCCCGTCCGCTGATGTGCCACGACGTTGCCATAGATCTCAGCGCCCTTGAGAGTCTCAAGCCACAATCCGAACCCTCGCGGACTGTCGTCAATGTCTCGTGAGTCCAGAATCACGTTGTGCCGCACAATGCCGCTCCATGGCCCATTGGCATTGGCACTGTGACTGTAGCCCATCTGGACGATGGGGTTTTGCAGGAAGAGGTTGTCCTCCATCAGCCCACCCGGCCGTTGATGCACGCCGTGAGAGGATGATCGGGCTGAGATGTTTTTGCGAAAGACGACATCCGAGCAAGTGTGCTGAATGTAGGCGTTATGATTATGAATGGTGGCGGCGCCGCTGGGAATCGTCTCGTGCCAGCCGTTATGGTCAAAAATATTCTCTTCGACAAGCAGGCCGTGAGTCGCCGACACGAAGACACCCTGCACATGGCCGCTTCCCGGAATCGCGTAGCGATCGGCAACCACGCAGCGGCGGATGGCCACATTCTGCAGCGGGATCGAACCGACACCCTGGATTGACATGCCAGTATTGGTATGTTCCGGCAGGAAGAGATCTTCGATGAGCCACCCGTTTCCTCCAATCTCCCTCCCAATACCGCTCGGCGCGTTGATGTGCAAGCCTGCCAGCACGATATGGTTGAAGGCGTACTGCGGATGAGTGGGGCCATAGCGTGTCCGGAACGCACCGACAGTGGGACGGTCGGTGTCCAATGGACCGTATGTGTAAACGATCATCGGTTCCAATGGCGAGCGGCCAGAAATCTGCCACGTTGGTATCTGTTCCTCCCACACATCCCCGCGCTTCAGCAGCATCATGTCCGGGTAACCATCGCGCAGCTGGTTGTACGCTGCAGCCAGGGTCTTGAACGGCTGGAGGGGGCCGACGGGGTTGAACGGGTCGGGGCCGACGATGGGGGCCTCCGGGGTGTAGTAGACTGCCGTGGCGTCGTTGCCGTCGGAGCTTGACACGTAGATGATGCGGCTGTCTTTGTAGTAGAGCGGGTGCTGGTACATGGCCAGGAGGTCAGTCCAGCCGTCTTCGGTCATGGGCAGGCCGGTGAAGTCGTGGAGGTGGTTCCAGGAGTTCCAGGGTTCGGTGCCTTGGTTGCCCTGGTTGCCGCCGGAGTTGCCTCCGCCGGAGTTGTTGCCTCCGGAGTTGCCGCCTCCGGAGTTGCCGCCGCCGCCTGAGCCGCCTTCGGAGCCGCCTTCACCTTCCAGGCCGCCGGCTCCGCCACCGCCGCCTCCTCCGCCGCCACCGCCGCCACCGCCACCGCCGCCACCACCGACGACGAACGAGCCGCCGCCGCTACCGCCGCCTCCGCCGCCGCTGCTGCGGCGCCGGCCGATGGGGGTGTTGTCGCCGGTGTGGAACTTGAAGTGGGCGTCGGATGAGGTGCTCGAGCCGCTCGTGCCACCTTCGGTCGCTGAGGCGAGGAGGGTCAGGTCATCCTCGCCTTCTTCCGCCCACACGTCATCCTCGATGGGCTCGGCGAAGGGGTCGCCCTCCATTGCGCTTTCGTCGTCGACGACGATCAGGCCGCCCTCGGACGCCTCGGTCGTTTCGCCCGCCTGGGCCGCGGCCTGCGCCTGGTCGGCGTCCATGGTCCGCAGCGGCTGGTCGGCGAGGGCCTCTGAGTTGAGCGCGATGCGCCACGAGCCGTTGGCGCGGTAGAGCACCGGCCGGCCGTCTCGCAGGGCCAGGCTGCTGGGCAGGCCGTCGCGCAGGGCGATGCGTTCGGTCACCGTGCCGCCTGAGAGAACAATGCTCTTGGCGGCGACGAACGCATCGACGCGATCGAGCACCCCCTTGTAGTTGCGGTTGGCCGCCTTGGGGTCGAGGCTGCGCCGCGATTCGAGCGGCAGGCCGAGCACGCTGAGTGAGACCTTGTCATCGGTCGTGCGAATCGCGTCGAGCAAGGCTTCGAGGTACTGGCCGAGCGTCTGTTCGTATGCCGCCGCGACGCGCTGGGCTTCTTCCGGACCGCCGGTCGTGAGGGCCTGCCTGTACTGGGCGTCGCTGAGGCTGAGGCCGGCGCCGGTGAGGCGGATGGCCACGAGCCGGCCCGGATTGGACTGTCCAGCCGCGGCGATGCGTTCGATGGCCGCGTTGCCGGCGGCTTCGAGCGGCGCTGCGTTGCGCGAGAGGATGTCCTGCTCGCGCAGGTGCAGGTCGATGATCGCCGGCTCCTTGGCAGCGCGGAGTTTGAGGTCATCGCCGGCGGCCTGCATCGCCAGCAAAGCAGGCGCGAGGAGCACGAGCAGGGCAGCCGCCAGCAGGCCGCCCGCGGCATACATGCGTCGATTGAACGATCCGGCCAGCGTGTTGACGGCGATTCGGCAATTCATCATGACCCACTCCTCGATAGTGCGCGCGGACCTGCCGCATATCGGCACGATACCGCCTTGAAGAGTGTCCGATTGGGTAAGTAGAGGATCAAGCCGCATGTCCAGCTCGCCGGTCTTTCCTCATCGCTCGCGCCGGCATCATCGGGGCAGTTTCGCTGACCGGCACGATCTGCACCGTCTCGCATTTGCGCCGGAGGGCGGCAGTGACTGATAACCGCCGGCTGCGCGAGCGCCGTTGCGAGCAAGGGTCTTATAAAATCGAGCGTTCAATGTCGTCAGGCAGGGTTGACCGTAGGTCAGCGCGGGCGTTGCCCATGTCGCGCGCACAAAAGGTGGCGGGCCGGCCGGCCGATTCGGCGCATCTGGTTGTCATGTTCCGATCATCCCTGGATCGATCGGATTCGTGTCCTGAGGCGGGTTCAATCGGCGTTTTCACGCCGCGCCTCGGCTGGCATCAGTCAATCGGAGCGAGAATCGAAGCGTCAATCTCCATGCACGTCGCCCGGCCGAGCGCATCGATCACGAGGATCAAGCGATCGGGCGAGCGGCGTTCGTCAATCAGCCCTTCCACACCCTTGAACGCGCCCTGCGTGACGCGCACGTGGCGTCCGACGCGCAGGAACGGGTAGGGATCAAGTTGAGCCTCGCCCTGGATGGCGAGGCGGATCTGTGCAAGTTCGTGCTCGAGCCGGGCCTGGTTGGCGACTTTGATGATCTGCGCCACACGGCCGGACTCGGTCGCGAAGTACGCCGCGTCGAGCGGGCCCCAGAGGAAGACGTAGCCGGGAAAGAGCGGGGCCGCGACGGTGCGCTTGCGATGGCCATAGATGCGAACGTGTTGCACGAGCGGGAGAAAGACCCGATAACCGGCGCTGCGGAGCGTCCGGTCGATGGCCTTCTCCTGGCGGCTGAGGGTGCGGAGCACGTGCCAGCGCTCAATGGCGCTGTCGTGCAGCCTCGCCGGGTCCGAGGTGGCGACGGCGGCACCACCGCCTGCCGGCCAGGCCGGGTGGGCGCCACTTTCCACGTTCATACCGATCGCCACCTGGTCCACTTCCACGCCACCTGAAAGAGTTACCCACCGCGTCGCAGCGCGAACAGCAGTTGAAGAAGAGTGCAGCCCCCTGCGATACGTTCCTCGCTCGTGATCCACAGGGCAGTGCGTAGTTTACCTGAAGATCGGCTCTCGTGCAAGGCCAACTCCCTTATCCGGGGCAGATCACCGCAATTGTGCCTCGTCTCGGCCGCCCACCTTGCCCACTCTCACCAGCGTCGCCGGCTTCGACACGGGGACCGCAACGCCCGCCGTGCGGTTACCCATCGGCCGCTTTGTGCCCGGCGGGCAGTTCAATGTAACGAAGTGGCCGCCGAACGCCGACCGATTTGGGGAGTGCAGCCCCGCAAGCCGCCGATAACCGCTTTGATCCTCGGGGCCCTTCTCTCTAGGATGGCCAACTCATGAAGGGCGTCATACTTGCCGGGGGATTCGGCACGCGGCTGCTACCCATGACCCGCGTGACCAACAAGCACTTGCTGCCGGTCTATGACCGGCCGATGGTGTACTTTCCCATCGAGTCGCTCGTGACGGCCGGGGTGAAGGAGATCCTGCTCGTCACCGGCGGCAACGCGGCCGGCGACTTCGTCGAACTGCTGGGCAACGGCGAGGAGTTCGGCTTGCGCAAACTTTCCTACGCCTTTCAGAAGGGCGCCGGCGGGATCGCCGAGGCCCTCGGCCTGGCGGAGGACTTCGCCGACGGCCAGCCCATCGCGGTGATCCTCGGCGACAACATCTTTCAGAACGACATCGCCGAGATGGCCGCGGCGTACCGCAGCCAATTGGCTGAGAACGGCAACCAAGGCGCCCGCATCGCGCTCAAGGATGTCAAAGACCCGCAGCGATTCGGCGTGCCGCGCTTCGACGGCGTCGATGGCCAGGCCGGCCGCAGGATCGTCGAGATCGTCGAGAAGCCCCAGAACCCGCCGAGCATGTACGCGGTCGTCGGTCTGTACATGTACGACGCGAGCGTGTTCGACATCATCAAGGGACTCAAGCCCTCCGCGCGCAACGAACTTGAGATCACCGATGTGAACAACGCGTATCTCAAGCGCGGCCAGCTGGAGTTCTCGATGCTGCAGGGCTGGTGGTCTGACGCAGGCACGATCGAGAGCCTGCACCACGCGTCCAGCCTCGTCGCCCGGCTCGGCGCCAACGGCAAGGGCCCGGCCCGCAAGCATTCCAGCGCGGCGGATGATTGAGCATGCCCCAGCAGTCCTACCAGCCAAAGCGGGTGCTCATCACTGGCGGAGCGGGCTTCATCGGCTCGGCCCTGGTGCGCAACGTGCTCGAACAACTGCCCCAGGCCGAGATTGTCAATCTCGATGCGCTCACCTACGCCGCGAGCCTGGCCGGACTGGAATATCTGCTCGACAATCCGCGGCATCACTTCGTGCACGGCGACATCACCGACCGCGAGGCGGTGCGGCGGGCGATGGACGGCTGCGATGCGGTGATCAACGTCGCCGCCGAGTCGCACGTCGATCGCTCGATCATCGATTCGAGCCCGTTCATCCGCTCCAACGTGCTCGGCACCCAGGTGCTGCTCGACACCGCCCGCGAACTCAAGGTGCAGCGCTACCTGCAGGTGAGCACGGATGAGGTCTACGGCTCGCTTTCACTCGATCCGAGCGAACCGGCGTTCAAGGAGACCACGCCGCTCAACCCGAGTTCGCCCTATGCGGCGAGCAAGGCCGCGGCTGATCTGCTTGTGCTCGCGTACGGCCACACTTTTGGCTTCCCGGCGATGATCACGCGCTGTTCGAACAACTTCGGGCCGCGCCAGTTTCCCGAAAAGGTCATCCCGCTGTTCACCATCAACCTCATGCGAGGCCAGCGCGTGCCGCTCTACGGCGACGGGCTCAACGTCCGCGACTGGATTCACGTGGATGATCACTGCAGCGCCATCATCGCCGCCCTGCAGCGCGGGCAGCCGGGCCAGGTGTACAACATCGGCGCGAGCAACGAGCACCCCAACGTTGAGCTGACGCACATGCTGCTGCGGCTGACGGGGCGCGATGAGTCGGCCATCGAGTACGTCACCGACCGCCTCGGCCACGACCGCCGCTACGCCATCGACTCGACGTGGACGAAGCAGTCGCTGGGCTGGCGCGCCACGCGCTCGGCCTGGCCGGCCGCCCTGGAGCAGACGGTGCAGTGGTACCGCGCCAACCAGCCGTGGTGGGAGAGCATCCTGTCAGGCGCGTACCGCGCGGAGAACGAGCGGCTGGCGCGGCGGGGGCGCTGGTCTCTGTAACCCTGTGCAAACGTTCGCAGGTCCTTCTCCGGTGCTCCATGCGCGACGATGAGGGAATACTTCAGTAAAAGCGGAGGTTGTATGGGCGGATTCGTGTTCGACGTGTTCGACGTGTTCGACGTGTTCGACGTGTTCGACGGGTTCAGAGTCTGCCTGGAGCGAGTCAGCATTTGCTGAGTTCGGTCACAACATCCGTCAGAGAAACGGCGCAGACAGCGGAGAGAGTTATGGTAGCAAAGCGCATAACGGACGCGTTGCGGATCGGGATCATAGTTGCATCTAGTCTGACTACGATCAATGCACACGCCCAATGTGATCCTCCGTTCTTGCTGCGACTGCTGCCGGGCGACGGATCCGCCGGAGATCTGTTTGGACGGGCGGTGGGCGTTTCCGGACAACTCACGGTCGTCGGGGCGTATGAGGACGACGAGAATGGTCCTCAAGCGGGGTCGGCATATCTGTTTGACGCGCTGACGGGTGAGGAGCGAGTCAAACTCCTCGCGAGCGACGGCCGATCGGGTGACGCTTTTGGTTCGTCGGTAGCGATCCATGGGAATGTCGCAGTGATCGGCGCGCCAGGTTGCGATAACGACAGTGGAGCGGTGTACATCTTCGATGCATCGACCGGCGCAGAGATGTACAAGTTGCTCCCAAATCATCGTGAAGAAGGAGAGCGGTTCGGCAGTGCGGTGGCGGTCAGCGGCGACTTGCTCGTCATTGGTGCCATCGCCCACAGCAGCAATGGGCCGAACTCTGGTGCGGCCTACCTCTTCGATGTGCGTTCGGGTGAGCAGACCGCGAAGTTGCTGTCGAGTGATGGGCAGGAAGGAGATTACTTTGGTCGCAGTGTCGCGATCAGCACGACGAGAGTAGTTGTCGGCGCGTATCTTGCCGATGTCAACGGTTCCGGTTCAGGGTCAGCATACTTGTTCGACGTGGCCGATCCTGCCGCTCCCGTCGAAGTGGCCAAACTTGTTCCGAGTGACAATGCAGAAGGGGACTGGTTTGGAGTGTCTGCTGGAATATCGGGTAACAGAGCGATCATCGGCGCACATCTGCATGATGAGAACTTGGCAGACTCGGGAGTCGCCTACCTCTTCGACACTCTGAGTGGGGAGGAAGTCGGCAAGTTGCGCGCAACGGATGGAGCAGCCTACGACATGTTCGGCTGGACGGTTGCAATCGATAACGAGCTCGCCGTCGTTGGCGCCTTCGGGCGTGACGAGCGGGGCAGCAATTCCGGTGCCGTTTACGTCTTCGATGTGTCTTCGGGCCAGCAGCTTGAAAAGTTGCTTGCGCCGGATAGCAACGAGTATGATTACTTCGGCTACGCAGTCGGAATCAATCAGTCGATTGCCGTCGTCGGCGCCCTGTATGACGACAACAGCGGCCGCAACTCCGGCTCCGCGTACGTGTTTGACACCCAAGATCATCGATTGGCGTTATGGCAACGCGGTTCCTGCTCTGAGACGGTACACCTCCGAGTGACCGGAGCCACTCCCGGAGCTCAGGGTGCGATTGTCGTGGCCTTCGGTCGGGGGAACTTTCAGGTGCCCCCCAATCAACCATGTAGCGGCACGATTCTGTGCCTCGACGAATCCGTTCGAGTGGTTTCGTACGGATCGGCCGATCAGAGTGGATTTGCCACGATCCGGCATCGCGTCGATCCAAAGTACTGCGGACGCATCCACCTCCAGGCGATCGACTTTTCGACCTGCGCGACGTCGAATGTCATCCTCATCGAATAGGGCCCCGTCGGGCTGAACAGTTGGGGGAGCGACCACTTCGCACGGCACGCGAAACACAAGGCGTGGTGCGAGTTGCCGATCGAGTGATTCTCCTCGGTGTGGCGCGGCTTGAAGTCGGCTGTGTCGGAGTCGGGCGAGGACTCAAAGCCACCGCGGGGACTCGAACCCCGGACCTGCAGATTACAAATCAGCCGCTCTGCCAACTGAGCTACGGTGGCGCAGGGCTCACATTGTAGTTCGCAACGCCCCGCCGGCAGGTGTGCCGCGGGGCCACCGCTTGGAGTGGCCCCGTCCGGTCGCGGCCGACGCCGCTGCGGGGGCATCCGAACCGCGGCAATCAATCACATCGCCTTGCTGAGCGAATCACCTATCACCTCGGCGGTGCATCGGCGCTGCAGCGCGGCGCGGCGCCCTGCTACATTCCCGCAAAGGAGGCCCCTATGGCCATGAAGCAATCGAAGCAGGATTCCGGCCGCAGCGATGACCGGAACCAGAACTCCAGCGGCAGCGGCTCAAGACTCGACGGAAAGACGATCGCGATCCTCGCCACCGACGGCTTCGAGGAAAGCGAACTCGTCGAGCCGCAGAAAGCCTGGCTCGACGCCGGCGCGACCGTGCACGTCATCAGCCCCAAAGACGGCAGCATCCGCGGATGGCGAGATGACAACTGGGGCGATGAGGTCGACGTCGATCGCACCCTCGACGACGCGAATGCAGATGATTATGACGCGCTCTTCCTCCCTGGAGGAGTCATGAACCCGGACCAGCTTCGCATGCGCGAAGATGTGACGACCTTCGTGCGCGAGTTCTTCAAGAAGGGCAAGCCAGTCGGTGCGATCTGCCACGGCCCGCAGATCCTCATCGACTGCGGCGTGATCGAAGGGCGCACCGTCACGAGCTATCCCTCGATCAAGAACGATCTGAAGAACGCCGGCGCGCGCTGGACCGATCAGGAAGTTGTCGTGGACGCGGGCTTGGTCACCAGCCGCACCCCCGATGATCTGCCCGCGTTCATCGACAAGATGATTGAAGAAGTGCTGGAAGGCAGACACGCGGCCCAGGCCACCGCCTGAGCGGGTTCGGGATTCAGGGCATCGCTTCGCTACTTCGCCGGCGAAGCGGCCTTCACGAGCCGTTCGATTGCTTCATCGAGATTCCCGCGATCACCCTCGGCGATGATGCCGTTGTGATCGATGAGGTAGACGGTCGGCCAGCCGCGCACGCCCCAGCGCGTGGCGATCGGTCCGCCCGTACCGCCGCCGTCGAAGAACGAGGGCCAGGTGAGATCCTTCTCCTTCATCACGGTGCGCAGGAATTCGAGCGTCGGGTCGCTGTTGACGCCGACGATGGCAAACGGCTTGTTCTCATACTTCTGCACGAGCGACCGCTCGTGTGGGTACATGGCCCGGCAGGGGCCTCACCAGTCCCCCCAGAAGTCGAGCAGCACCACCTTCCCGCGGTAGTCGGACAGCTTCATCGGCTTGCCGTTGTGGTCGATGCCTTCGATCTCCGGCGCGGGCTTGCCGGGCGCAAGGTCGGCCGGGGAGAGCGGGTTGAGGTACGCCTCGGCGATGGCGCCGTAGGTGGTCTCGCGCCACTTCACCTTGGCGAACTCGGTCGTGAGCAGCGCAAAGTGCTCATTCGGCGAGCCGTCTTCGTTGCGCGCCGGCGAGCCTTGCGCCAGGCCGAAGTGCGCCGCAGCCTTCACCTGCGAATGCGGAGAGACCTCCAGCAGCCGGTTGAACAGCGTCTCGCGCTGCTCCTTGCTGAAGTTGTACTTGTACTCGACGAGCAGGTCGAGTTGCGGCGACTTGGGATGACGCTTGATCAGGTCTTCGGCCAGCGGCATGGCGGCCTCGTTGACCTTCTCCATGCTGTTGCCCTCCCGCAGCCACCACGTCTGCTGAATGAGCCAGAGCGTCGCGCGGGCTTCGGGTTCGGTGCCGCGATGCTCTTCGATGAACTTCTCGAAGCGCGGCAGGAAGGCGCGGTAAGCCTCGGGGTATGCGAGTTCAGACGCCTCGTGTTCGGCGAGCAGCGCATCGAGTTGCTGCTGCACCGGATCAATCCGGGCGTCCTGAGCCGGCACGGCGGCAGAACAGAGAAGTAGAAGTAAGACGCCAAAGAGCACGGTTGCGCGCATCAGGCACCTCCCTGGGATGCACCATCGTACCGCCCGTGCCGTCATCAAGCCAGAGATTGATCGCGCCGGGCCTGCACGGTACCGTCCCGACCTGCGCGCCGCCGCGTTCTCAGGAATACCTGCAACCCGGCGGCGGTTGGGCATGTTCACAACGTGTGGACTGTTCCGATCCCGAACCTCTGGAGGAGAGCCCATGATTCGCAGGATCGCTGTCATCAACTGCCGGGGGATTCTCGCCGCCGCCGCGCTGGCGCTGTGCGGCCAGGCCGCTGAGGCCCAGAACATCAGCGTCATCAACATCGCGCCCGCGTCGAATTCGCTCAGCGCGCCGGTTGATGCCAGCATCAGCGTCACATTCGATCAGCCTGTCGATCGGAGCACGATCACCGCGGCGTCCTTCTGGGCGTTCGGGCGCTGGAGCGGCACCGCTTCGGGATCGTTCTCGTACTCGGATCAGGATCGGGTCGTGACGCTTACGCCCGATCAGCCGTTTTCAGCCGGCGAGACGGTGATGGTGATCCTCTCGCACGATATCCGCGGCGTGTCCGGCGATGCGTTGCGC
Organism: Phycisphaerales bacterium; assembly: GCA_020852515.1. Classification (NCBI taxonomy): domain Bacteria; kingdom Pseudomonadati; phylum Planctomycetota; class Phycisphaerae; order Phycisphaerales; species Phycisphaerales bacterium. The sequence goes on along the minus strand of JADZAS010000013.1, from coordinate 395,582 downwards.
GCTGCAGGTTACTCGCACCTGTTCTGGACGCGGGCCCAGCCGGCCGGCCTCGGATTCGAGCCGGTGCAGACGCTGAGCACGCGCACCAATCCGAACGCGCGCACGCGCGCCTATGGCGCACTGGCGACGGATCTGAACGGCGACCGGTTTCTCGATCTCACCACGGTGAACGAAGACTCGGCCGACCTGCGCGTCTTCATCAACAGGGCCGAAGGCAACTGCCAGTTCGACAACTTCAGCGGGCCGTACCCCGTCAACCGCCGCGCGAGCCCCAACGAGCCCGCCGACTTCAATCACGACGGCTTCGCCGATGTGTGCGTGGCCAACATCAACACGAACACGATCTCAGTGCTGCTGGGGCGCGGCGACGGCACGTTCCAGCCGCAGACGCAGTACAACGTGGGCAGCGCGCCGCGCGGCATAGCGGTCGTTGACGCCAATGGCGACGGCCACATGGACATCGTCAACACCAACTCGAGCAGCAGCAATCTCTCCACGCTCATCAATCGCGGCGACGGCACGTTCAATCCGCCTCAGTTCTTCGAGGGCGGCGGGTCCGGCGAATACGGCCTGGCCGCGGCGGACATGAACAGCGACGGCATACTCGATCTCGTCGCCAGCACCGTCAACTCAACCCTCATCGTCGTCCTCGCCGGCAACGGCGACGGCACGTTCACGCTTGCCTCGTCGCGTTCGAGCGGCGGCTACACGTGGATGGTCGCGCTGGGCGATCTCAACGGCGATGGAAACGCCGATGTCGTCGGCGTGAACGCCTTCTCGCCTGGCGCCGGAGTCGCGCTGCTGGGTGACGGCGCGGGCAACCTCGCCCCGGCGACCAGCTATGTCACCGACGAATTCCCACTGGCGACCGATCTCGGCGACCTCGATGGCGACGGCGATCTTGACTGGATCAACGCGAGTTTCAGCGGCGACTGGAGCCTGTTCATCAATGACGGCGCGGGACAGTTCTCGTTCCTTCGCGAGTTCGCGGCCACCAGCGCCGCATCCTGCTCGGTCATGTTCGACGCCGACAACGACGGTGATCTCGATCTCGGGCTCATCGATGAACTCGATGACACCGTGCAGATCCTCCGCCACGGCGCTGCTCTATCGGGATTGCAATTGTCGCTCGTGGGCGGGTGTCCGGCGCAGGTGACGGTGGCGATCTCCAACGGCTCGCCGGGCTCGCGCGCAGCGCTGCTCTTTGCCGAGTCGACAGGCGGCGCGCGCATCCCCAACGGCGCGCCGTGCGCCGGCACGATGCTGGGTCTCGACAACACCGCGCGGCGCCTCACGGTGCTGCGCTTCAACGCATCGGGCATCGCCAACGTGCAGGGCAGCGCCGACAGCGGCGCCTGCGGCAAGTACCTTCAGGCCATCGGCCTGGGCGACTGCGGCACGAGCAACGTGCTCCAGATCCGCTGAAGCGCTCCGCACTGGGCCGCACAACGCGGCCGCGCCCGCGCCGCACAGCCACCTATACAGATGGTTGTGCGGCACTCGATGCGCAAGGTTGGACAATTTAATCCGCCTCACTTGACAATTCCCCGCTGATCGCCAGACTATCGGACGTGGCAAACCGCCCTTCTGCGCGTGGCGCGCGGGGGCACCGAACCAAACCAACAAGAGGAGAGAGCAATGAAAAGTGCACTGGCGCTGTCTGTGGCGTTGTCCATGTTTTGTTCCGGGGCATTGGGCCAGAGCGGCGAGGTGGCGGCGCCGGGCCGCAACGGAGGCCCGCCGCTGGCGACACCCGACGCCGCGCCCATGCTCGGCTACTACACCGATGCCATGACGATGTTCAATCATGGCAACGACAGCACACCCGCCGCCGACTCGATGCACGGCTGGCAGTTCGTTCCGGCAGAGAACATCGTCGTCACGCACCTGGGCGTGTGGGATCGCGATGACGATGGCATGGACATCGAGCACCGCATCGGCATCTGGCGCACCAGTGATCAATTGCTCATCGCTGATGCGACCCTGCCCGCGGGCACGGGTTCCGAACTGAGCAATCACTACCGCTGGGTCCGCGCGTCCGGCCGTCTCACCGCGGGCACGAACTACACCATCGGCTATTACTCCGCGGTCTCGAACACCGACGGCATCGTCGTCGATGCGTTCGGCGAGGACATCTTCGATCCGCTCATCACCCACGTCGGCGACGGCCGCTTTGAAGCCAACTCCGGCGGCTTCCGTATGCCCACGCAATCCACCACCTTCGACCGGTACGGGCCCAACTTCCGCTTCACCCGGCCTGACTGCACCTCGGCCGACTTTGACGAACTCACCGGCTCGGGCATCGTGTCCGCGGGGACCGGAGGCGTCGCCGACTGGGGTGCCTGGCGCTTCTACGAGACGCCGCAGTCCCCGTACACCGCCAAATCGCCCACGCAGCGCGTCTACGTTCCTCAGGGTCAGTCATCGCGCTTCTCCTTCGGCCGTCCCGTGATCGTGCAGGGCGCCTGGTTCTCCGGCCCATCAGGACACGCGCCTATCCGCTTCCGGCTGTATCGCAACGGCGGCCTCGTCCACACGAGCGCTTCAGTTACAACCGACGGCAGCGGCATTCCCCAGTATCGATCCACCGGCTACAACGGCGAAGTTGACGCCGTCGAGTTTGACGGGGACCTGGGGTTCTTCGTGATGGACAATCTCGTCTACTGCGAAACCTGCACCGTCGTCAGTTTCGACAATCTCGCGGGCAGCGGCACCGTCTCGAACGGTTACGGCGGAGTCGCGACCTGGACGAACTGGCGCCACTACGAATCGCAGCAGGATCCCTACACGCCCAAGTCGCCAGCGCAGCGGGCCTATGCCACCACCGGGACGACGGGCAGCCTCCACTTCGGCCGCGATGTGCGCGTCGAAGGCGCCTGGTTCTCCGGCGCCACGGGTACGGAAGTGACCATGCGCCTCAAGCGCGCCGGCGTGGTGGTGGCGACCACGGCGACGCTGAACATGAACGGCGACGGCGTGCCGCGCTGGATCGATGCCGGGTACGAGTTCCGCGTCGATGAGATCGAGTTCGTCTCGCCGCTCAACAACTGGACGATGGACGACCTGACCTACTGCGAAGTGGACCACTTCGACCTGTCCATCACCGGCACGTGCCCCGGGCGCATCACCGTAACCTGGTCCAACGCGCGGCCGAACGTCACGCTGGCGCTCGTCTTCGCCCGCAACCTCGGCAACTTCGAGATTCCTTTCGGCCCCTGCCAAGGGACCTACCTCGGCCTGGGCAGCCAGAACATCCAGTTGATCAACACGTTCAGTTCCGGTACGGGCAATCGATCCGTCTCGGGCAACACCCAGGCGTGCGGCGACTACCTGCAGATGCACGACATTCCCGCCTGCGACACCAGCAACTACGCGACCATTCCGTAACTCGGTCGCACATCGAGAGGCACAGCCAGCCCCGCCTCCAACCGGAGGCGGGGCTCTTTCATGGGCACCGTCGTGCGACGGGCCGCACCCCGGCTCGTAAGATGATGCATGTCGAGCCACAGTTCCGGTGCGGCCGTGGAGCCTGTGCAGGCCGTCGGCGATGACAAATCGGCGACGATTCTCGATGCGCTGCGCCACGCGGAGGGCCGCCTCGCCGTGCTTCTCGAACGCCTGCACGACCTGGTCCTGTATGAGACCGACGGCGGCCGCGACTTCATCTCCAACAACGTGCTGCACCTGCTGGGCTACGCGGCCGAGGAGTTCGTGGCCGATCCAGCCCTGCTGCTCTCGCTGATTCACCCCGAGGATGCGGACGCTCTCCGCGAGCGCGTGCGCAGGTGGAAGGCGCACGGATCGATCGGCGTACTCCAGTCGCGATTCCGAGCCCGCCGCCGCGATGGCGAGTGGATCTGGCTCGAGAACCGGATGGTGCACGTCACGCCCGAGCGCGGCGAGCCGTATACGAGCGGCGTGCTCGTGGACGTCACACGGCGGATTGAGACCGAGGCGCAGGCGCAGGCCGGGCAGGAGCGGAGCACGGCGCTGCTGGCCGCCCTGCCTGACTGTATCTTTCTTATCGATCGCGACGGGACGTATCTCGACTACCACGCGCCTCCGGGTGCGCGGCTCATGGCCGAGCCGGAGTATTTCCTCGGCCGATCCATGCGCGAAGTCATGGTCGGCACCGACATCGACGCACACCAGCGCGCTCTGGAGCGCACCCTCGCCCACCGCTCCATGCAGATGTACGAGTACGAAGCGCGCCACTCGGGTGAGAGGCGGCACTACGAAGTGCGCATGGTCCCGTGCGGCCGCGACCGCGTCCTGGCCATTGTGCGCGACATTTCGATGCGCAAGCGCGCCGAACAGGCCCACCGGCAGAGCATCGAGCGGCAGCATCGCATGCTGAGCGAACTCGACCACCGCATCCGAAACAACCTCGCCGCGCTCATCTCGCTCATCGATCTCACTGCCGGCGAATCCGGGCAGACGGTTGAGTCGTTCGCGGCCACGCTGCGTTCGCGCGTGGCGGGCATGGCCGGCGTGCACACGCTGCTCTCGCGCGTGCACTGGAGCCCGCTGCGCCTGGCGGAACTGGTGCGCTCCTCGATTCTCCCGGACCTCGGCGGCCGCGTCGCCTCCAGCGGGTCGGAACTCCGCGTCGTGCCGCGGCAGGCGATTCCGCTGGCGATGGTGATTCAGGAACTCATGTTCAACAGCATCAAGCACGGCGCGCTGGGCTGCGCCGGCGGCCGCGTCGGCATTGACTGGTGCATCCGCAGCGCCGAGTCGGTGGCGGACACCATCGCCGTCGAACTCCGCTGGCGCGAGTCGGGCGGCCCGCCCCCCGCACTGCCGCCGCGCCTCGGCGCGGGTACCAGCCTCCTTACCGGTCTGGTCACGTTCGAACTCAATGGCCGGCTCGACCTCTCCTATCCGCGCAGCGGAGCCGATCACCTGATTTCGATGGCGCTCGACCGCGAGTGGGAATCCCCTCCGACGGCGGGGCGGGAGCGATAACCCTGCCTCAATTCCCGGCGGAGCCTAGCCGCGGCCTGTCGAGGTAAAGGCGATCAGGACCGCGGGTCAAGCCTTTTCTATTTTGTTTGAAGCAGGTGGCCGAATCGTGTTGCTTTTTCCCGGATGCCGGTATGATTAATGCTCGCATCGCCGAACTGTTCGGCGGTTCGAGCGTGAATCCCACCACTTGAGGATTGAGAAGGAGAAAACGAGATGAAGAAGATTCTGCTGTCTGCTGCGCTTCTCGCAGCCACCTGTGGCGTCGCCAACGCGCAGTGCAACATCGATCAGAACGCCTCGACCAACAACGCCTACATGGCCGCGTTCTCGCAGGGCGATCTGGCCCAGTCGTTCCAGCACCAGGTCGCCAACAGCATCTGCGGCGCCGGCATCTTCCTGCAGGCCGGCATTGGCGGCACGGACAACGTGACCATCGAACTCTGGACGACCCTGCCCAACGGCGGCGGCCAGATGCTCGCCACCGGTTCGGCTCAGGGCACCTCGGGCAACTGGGTCGACGTGTCTTGGGCCCCAGTCGCCATCAACGCCAACACGACCTACTACCTGCGCTTCACCGGCAATCAGACCCTTGGCATCTCCGGCGACATCGCCAACGGCTATCCCTACGGCCAGGTCTACGCCAACCCGGGCTACGGCTCGTTCCCCGGCTTCGACTACACCTTCCGCACCTACAGCACGCTCGGCGGCCTGGGCCTCACCCTCCGCGGCCAGTGCCCCGGCACGATCACCGTCGCCTGGAGCGGCGCGACGCCCAACAAGCCCATGGGCATCGTCTTCGCCCAGAACACCGGCGCCTATGTGATCCCCGGCGGCCCGTGTGCCGGCACCCAGCTCGGCCTCGGCACCCAGCAGCTCCAGTTGGTCAACCAGGTCAACACCGGCAGCGGTAGCGGCCAGGTCAACGGCCAGGCCGGCACCGCCGCCTGCCGCGGCTACATCCAGCTGGTCGTCGTGGACGCCAGCCCGTGCACCACGAGCAACGTTGCTCAGCTCCCGTAATCCCTTCGGTCGGAGCGTGAGTTCCACGCGTCCATCGACAGCGATTCTCCGCAGCCCCGCCCCCGTGGCGGGGCTGCACTTTTCTGGCGCTCCAGCCGGGACGGTCGCCGCCGGCCATTGACAGACGCTGCTGCTTTCAGTTACCATGGGCGCATCGGCGAGCCGCGGGCCGGGCGAACACGCGCAGCCGCGGCCGCCACGAGTGCGATCAGCCGCCGGGCCCATGCCCGCGAGAGGAGAAGTGCCATGTCCATCCGTTCATTCGCCGTCGTGTGCGCCGCCGCAGCCATGCTCATCGGTTCTGCCGGCGCTCTGGCCCAGCAGCGCCTGCTCTGTTCGCAGGAGCGGCACGGCTTTGGCTTCGGCTATGGCGACTACCGCTACGACAACTTCACCGTCGAGATCGACCGCTGGTTTTCCGCCGTCGACATCGCGCCGAATCTCGAAGACTACGCGCAGATGCTCCAGTACGACGCGATCATGGTGCAGATCCGCGAGTGGAACGCCGTGCTCACGCTGACCGAGAAGACCAACCTCACGCAATACATCGCCACCGGCCGGCGCGTGCTCATGATCGGCGAGAATCCGTCGCTGTGGTACTCGTGGAACAACGATCTCTGCACCGTCGCCGGCGGCTCTTCGACCAACCAGGAATCCAACGGCGTGTACAACGTCGCCAACCAGGTTCCGATCCTCACCGACGGCGTGACCTCGATCGAGATTCCCAACGGCGGCATCGCCAGCGGCGGGCTGAACATCTTCACCACGAACACCGCCACGCTCTGGTCGGGCAACGGCACCGACAACGTGCTCAGCATGCTCGACGTGAACGTGTTCGAAGACGACCGGTGGAACACCCTCGACGGCGGCGTGTTCGCAGCCAACGTCGCTCAGTGGCTCGGCTCGGGTGGCGGCGGCGGCGGCGTGGGCCTCTCCATTCGCGGCCAGTGCCCGGGCACCATTACCCTCGCGTGGAGTAACGCCACGCCGAGCCGGCCGCTGGCCATCGCCTTCGCCAACAACACCGGGTCCTTCGTTCTGCCCCAGGGTCCGTGCGGCGGCACCCAACTCGGTCTGGGCACAGACAACCTCCGCCTAGTCAACACGATCAACACCGGCAGCGGCAGCGGGCAGGTGAACGGCCAGGTCGGCACCGGCGCGTGCGGCGGCTACGTGCAACTCATCGTCGTGGAAAGTCCCTGCACCACCAGCAACGTCGCGCAGATTCCATAGCAGCATCCGCAACATCTTCTGCTTCGCGCACAACGCCCAGGGAATGCCCTCCCTGGGCTTTATTCTGCCGCGCGCATCGGGCGTAGCATGATCGTCCCGTCAGACCGCCGCAAGGAGACGCCCGATCATGGCTGCATCACGCGCAAAGCGCAACGGCAAAGTCCGCGGCAAGCGCCGCACCACCTCGCGCCGCGCCAGCTCGCGCCGGCGTCTCATCACCGCCGAAGATCTTCTGCAGTTCCGCTGGCTTTCCGATCCGCAGATTTCACCCGACGGCCGGAGCATCGTCTTCGTCAACAAGACCGTCGGCGAGAAGAACGAATACGCGCTCAACCTCTGGATCGTCAGCGCCGACAGCAAGGGCAACTGGACTGAGCCCCGGCCGTTCACATCCGGCAACAAGGACCGCCACCCGCGCTGGTCGCCGGATGGCTCGACCATCGCGTTCATCAGCGGCCGCACCAAAGATCGGCCGCAGATCGCGCTTATCAGCGCCGCCGGCGGCGAAGCGCGCGACCTGACGGCCTTTTCCGAAGGATCGCTGCGCGACTTCAAATGGTCGCCCGACGGCAACTGCATCGTCGCCAGTTTCCGGCCGCAGGATCCCGACTGGACCAGCGACGCAAAGAAGCAGCGCGAGCAGGGGGGTAACTGCGATCCGCCGCGCGTCCTCGACGACTGGTTCTGCCGCTACGACGGCGACGGCTACTTCAACGCCCAGCGCTACGCGCTGCATCTCATCGACGCCTCGACGGGCAAGAGCCGCACGCTCGCGACGCGCGACACCACGGGCTACTTCTCTTACGACTTCTCGCCCGACGGCAGACAACTCGCCGTGACGCGCAACCGCGACCGCATGGCCTACGCACGGCCGTGGAAGGACGAAATCATCCGCATCAACCTCGCGACGCGGCGGGCCACGCCGATCCGCAACCTGCCCGAAGGCCCCAAGAGCAGCGTCGCGTGGTCGCCCGACGGCAAGACGATCGCTTACGCCGGCCGCGTAGGCATGGATGATTCGTACAGCACCGAAAACCTCGAACTGTTCATCTGCGATCCCGTCAAGGGCGAAGCGCAGAGCCTTACAGGCGGCGAAGACTACTGCCTCCTGGCCGTGTCGATCAGCGACACCTCCGAGGCTGAGTTCGCGCCCAAACTTCGCTGGGCGCCCGACAACCGGCGCATTTACATGCAGATCGGCTGGCACGGGCAGACGCACATCGCCTCCGTCGCGCGCAGCGGCGGGGCCATCGCCTTCCACACTTCCGGCGCCGCGGCGCATCAACTGAGCAACCTCAGCCGCGACGGCAGGCGCATGGCCATCGTGCGCGGCACGGCGACCACGCTCGACGAAATCGGCGTCGCCGAAACCGGCACAGCACAATTCAAGATTGCGCCCCTGACGAACCTCAACGGCCCGCTGCTCGATCAACTCAAACTCGCCGACATCAAAGAGCACTGGATCAAGACCGCCGACGGCACGCAGGTGCAGGCGTGGGTGCTCATGCCCCCCGACGCGAAGTCCGGCCGCAAGTACCCCGGCATTCTCGAAGTGCACGGCGGGCCGCATGGGCAATACGGCATCGGCTTTTTCCACGAGTTCCAGATGCTCGCGGCCCAGGGCTACGTCGTGGTCTTTTCCAATCCGCGCGGCTCCAAGGGCTACGGCCGCGAACACACCGCCGCCATCCGCGGCAGTTGGGGCGTGGCCGACTGGGTCGACATCCAGGCCGTGCACGCCTTCATGAAAAACCATCGCGGCATCGACCGCAGTCGCATCGGCATCATGGGCGGCAGTTACGGCGGCTACATGACCAACTGGGCCGTGAGCCACACCGACGAGTTCCGCGCCGCGATCACCGACCGATGCGTGTCCAATCTCGTGAGCAAGTTTGGCAACAGCGACTACATGTCGCTGCCGGATCACTACTGGGAAGGCAACGCGTGGGACCGGCCCGAAGCTCGCTGGAACGCGAGCCCGATCAAGTACTTCAAGGGCGTCAAGACGCCGATGCTCATCATCCACAGCGAGGGCGATCTGCGCTGCAACATCGAACAGGCCGAGCAGGTCTTCACCGCACTCAAGCTGCAGAATGTTCCGGCCCGCATGGTGCGCTACCCGCGCAGCACGAGCCACGGCATGAGCCGAGGCGGCCCGCCCGACATGCGCCTCCACCGCCTGCACCAGATCACCGACTGGTGGAAGCGGTGGATGAAGAAGTAACGTGCTGGACTCCCTCCTCCGGCTTTGCGGGGGAGGGCCGGGGTGGGGGCGCTCCGAATGTCCGTCCGGACGAGCCGCGCCTGTAAGGGTCGCGCGGGTATGACGGGACTTCTGCACGCCGAAGGCGTGATCGTGAGTGGCCGGGGGTGAAGCGAGTTTTCGAGCGCCACCCCCGGAAGGGTGAGTCGCGTTTCTTTGAACTCCGAAGGTGTTCTCGTGGCGTGCGGCGCAGCGTTGCGCGCCGCGCGTTGCGAAAGTGCGTAGGTCAGGTGACACCTGACAGTACGACGCGAACCGAAGCATCGGCGAGCGCGGTACGCAGACCACTGTTCGCGGCCGCCCGACCGTCAGGTCCTGACCTGATCAAGCAACTATCGTTCAGCATGCGAAGGCGCACCCTGATTGCCGGCTCAATCGTCGCCGCCGGAGCAATCCTGCTGTTGTTGCTGGACCCCACCATCTACACCGATCGCGCATTTGCCTGCGAATACACGTGCTCGCATATGGGCTATCGCGAGTGGATCTTCGGCTTCAGCACCGATGAGTGGTACAAGACGTCTCCCATTGAGACGCGGCTCGGAGGCGAGAACCTCAAGCACCACTGGGTTTCGTACGCGGGCGATGGCTACGGTCTCCTTCACAGATCGCGCGGGCACGGTCGACCCCACAGGGCCGCTTACGACACGCACAACTATTGGCCCTATTTCGAATCGCTGACTGATGAGCAGCTTCGCGAGCTGTACGAGGTGTTCCAGCGAGTCGAGGATGTCCAGCAGCGCCAAGTCTTGGATGAATCAATGGAGGAGAAGCTGTTCGAGTTCATGGATGCAGAGAAGTAAGCGCCGCCGGCAACATATGCTTATTCGCTATGTACCTCCGCTTCGTCTGTAATCGAATCGATGAAGACTCGCATCGCCGGCTCGGCGTTTTTCAGGCTGCGTTTGACCTTCTCAAGTCTGACCAGGTCATCGATGCGGCCGATCGCGCCGACATGCGGGCGGCTCTGAACTGGTATCAGGATCACCTCGATCAACCTGACCGGCTTTCGAGATCGCGCAAGCACAACGCAGCGCCCAACGCCATCTCATGGTACCGTCGAACCGCCCACAATCACATCCAGCGCATGCATCAACTCTGCATCGTCCTGAACAGGTACGGCATCGCGACCGAGATCCTCAGAACAGATCGGCCGGGCGTGATCGTGTACGAAGACGACCATCAGATTGCCGCCGTGCCGTTCCGCGACACGCCGACGTGACAGGCGGGCCAGACGAGCAGGTCAGGCGAAACCTGACAGTACAGCGCGAACCGGAGCCTCGGCGAGCGTTGTTCCTTCGTCGCCCCGCGCGGCCGCGCGTCCGTCAGGTCCTGAGTTGGCCTGGTGCCTCGCGGATTCGGCCGGTTCAAGTCGCTCGGCGGCGCTCAAGCCGCAGATGCGCCGCGCTCCCTGGCTTCGCGCAGAATGGCGTCAAGTGAAGCCAGGCCGCCACTCACCGAGTTGCACGCCCTCAGCACGTGCAGTTCGTAAAGCATGTCGTCCGTCGGATAATCAGCTCGGAACATCTGCTCGAGAAGGCGCAACTGCTCGGTGCTGATCCCAGCCGCTCGGGCAGCAGCCGGATAATCGAAATAAAGCGGCTCACCGTTCACAGCGGATTCTAGGCTTCAAACCTCTGGTGGAGCGACGATTTCGATGGACTGAAGTCCCTGCTCCGCGTTGATTGCGTTTACCGCCGCCCGCCGCCTCCGATTGACCAAGTGTCGGAAATTCCAGGAAACGAGTACTTCACACTGCGTCAAAACGGCCGCTGCCACATGGAGGGCGTCGATGACGACTGACTCTCCGAAAACCGCCGCATCCACGTATCTCCGGGCAAGTGATCTCATCTCGCTCGTGAGTGGATGAATCATGATCTGCGGAAGAAGGCGCAACATCTCACCACGGCGGGAATCATCCCGTGTGCTGACGATTTCGATCCGAATCGCCTCGCTCGAGCAGATCTCAAACTCGTCCAGACGCAACCAGAAGTCACGGGTCATCTGTGCCCTCTCTGGATGCCGAAGATCATCGAGGGCGCTGATCACCGAAGTGTCGAGGTATATTCTCTGCTTCATCGTTTGCTAATCGTACTGCACGTGCGATCCGAAATCTGCAACCTAAGCCATCTGCTCCCACAACTTATCCAACCGCTGCGGCGACACCTTCTCCGCCGTGCCAAGGTCCTGCGCGAACAGCGACACGCGCAACTCCTCGATGAGCCATCGGTACTCGACCAGCCGTGGATCAGTCGCCTGACTCGGATCGCGCCGGGCCATCGCCTGCGCGAGCCGGGTCCGGTGGACTTCGATCACCTGCCGATGCTGCGCATCGCGCGCCAGTCCAGCGCCGCTCAGGCGTTCGAGTCGGCGCTGCATCGCCGCCACGTAGCGCGGAATGTGCCGAAGTCGCGCGAGCGGCGTGATGCGCAGAAACTCGCCGGGCAACAGTTCCGAGAGTTGCGTCTTGAGATCATCGACGATCGGCTTCCACGTCGGCGGCGCGGATTTATCCAGTCGCAGGTGCACTTCGTGCCGGGCCGCGAGAATCGGCTCGACGAGCGAGCAGATACTGAACATCGCCTCACCGATGCGCACCCAGCCATCGTTGAGCCGCGCTTCGAACTGTTCGCGGCTTCGCGGGATCTCACGATCACCCAGAAACGCCTGCTCTGCTGCAGTCTCGATGATCTGCTCGTGCAGCAGCTTCGGCGGCCCAAGCGAAGCGTAGAGCAGTTTGAGCCGATTGAGTTGCGGCATGGTCTTGAGTTGATGCGCGAGTTCATCATGCGCTGCGATGACGTACAGCCGGCGAATGCCCAGCCGGCTCGCCGCCAGCGCCGCGGCGGAAGTATCGAGAATCGTCAGGCGAACCGACGAACCTTCATCCACCACGGCCGGGTACGCGGTCACCGTCATGCCGCCTCGCTTGATCTCGATCGACTCGGCCAGCGCGCCAAAATCCCACGTGGTGATCCCCTTGCGTGAGTAGCGCTGGTCGCTCATCGACTGCAGTTGCGAGCGCACTTTGCCGGCCAGGTCGCGGCGAAGTTGTTCGAGATCGCGTCCCTCGCCGACGATGTGGCCGCGCCGATCGACAATGCGAAAGTTCATCAGCAGGTGGCGATCGAGTTTGTCCATCTGAAAGTCAGACGGCTTGATCGGAATGCCGCGCAGGCCGTGCAGCGCCTCGCCGAGCGCCGCTTCGAGCGTCCGCTCGTCGGGGTGGAGGCTCTCAGCGCAAGTGCGCGCAAAGTCCCCGGCCGGCAAAAATGCGGTGCGCGTGCCCTTGGGCAGCGACTTGATCAGCGCCGTCATCTTCTCCAGCCGCATGCCCGGCACGAGCCAGGTGAACGGCGCCGCGTCGATCTCGTGCAGCGCTTCGACCGGAATGATCGCCGTCACCCCGTCATCGGGTGCGCCGGGATCGTGCACGTAGCGCAGCGACAGCGTGAGTTCGCCGAGAGTCATGCGATCCGGAAAGTCAGCGGCGCTGCGCTCGATCTGCACGAGATCGTCGCGCGTCATGTGCAGCAGGCGAGGCGTGCTTCGCTGGGCCTCCTTCCACCACTTGTCAAACGTAGCCCCGCTGTACGCATCCGCCGGCAGGCGCTGGTCATAGAACGCGAAGCGCTGGTGCACATCCACGAGCACATCGCGCTTGCGCACCTTGCTTTCTACCTTCTCGACTTCGGCGATCAGTTGGCGGTTGTGCTCGAAGAACGGCGCCTGGGTCCGCCACTCGCCCTCCACCAGCGCATGGTGAATGAACAGCTCGCGCGACGCCTTCGGCTCGATCGGGCCGTAGTGCACCCGCCGGCCCGATGCGATGTCGAGGCCGTACAGCGACACGCGTTCAGCCGCGGTCACCTGCGCCGTGTCTTCGCTCCACAGCGGCTCGGAGTAGTGCCGCTTCACGAGGTGCTCGGCGAGCGCTTCGATCCACTGCGGCTGAATCCTCGCCACGCAGCGCGCATACAGCCGCGTCGTCTCCACGATCTCGGCGGCCATGATCCACGCCGGGCTCTTCCTGAACTGTCCCGAGCCGGGAAAGATGAAGAACTTCGTGCCGTGCGCTCCCGTGTATTCGTGCCCGTCGGTGCGCAGCCCGATGTTGCTCAGCAGGCCCGACAAGACCGCCCGGTGCACCGTGTCATACTCCGCCGGCTCCGTGTTGATTCGCAGCCGGCTCTCGATCGCGAGTTCGCGCAGTTGAGTGTGGATGTCGTGCCACTCGCGCATGCGCATGAAGTTGACGTGGTTCTGCCGGCACCAGTGCCGGGCCTTGCTGTGCGACAAGCGCCGGGCCTCATCGTGGTACGCGCGCCAGAGATTGACGAACGCGAGAAAGTCCGAGTCTTCGTGCGCGAAGCGCGCATGGGCCGCATCCGCCTTCTCCTGCTGGTCGTGCGGCCGCTCGCGCGGATCAGGTATCGACAGCGCCGCGGCGATGATGAGCACCTCCGCCAGGCAGTGCTCGCGATCGGCCTGAAGAATCATCCGCCCCAGTCGCGGATCGATCGGCAGACGAGCCAGTTCGCGGCCGAGTTCGGTCAGTTCATTGTGCGCATCGACGGCGCCGAGTTCATGCAGCGTGTGATAGCCGTCGCGGATCATCCGCGCCGTCGGCCTCTCAATGAAAGGAAACCGCTCGACATCCCCCAGCCGCAGCGCCTTCATCTGCAGGATCACGCTGGCGAGGTTGGTGCGGAGAATCTCCGGCTCGGTGAATTCCGGCCGCGCTGCAAAGTCCTGCTCCGAATACAGCCGCACGCAGACCCCCGGCCCGACCCGGCCGCAGCGCCCCTTGCGCTGCTCGGCGCTCGCCTGCGAGATCGCCTCGATCGGCAGGCGCTGCACCTTGGTCCGCGTGCTGTAGCGGCTGATGCGCGCCATGCCCGGATCCACCACGCACGAGATGCCCGGCACCGTCACCGACGTTTCCGCCACGTTCGTCGCCAGCACGATGCGCCGCTGCTGGTGCGGCTGGAAGATGCGGTTCTGCTCGGCGCTGCTCAGCCGCGAATACAGCGGCAGCACATCCACCCCGCGCGACGCCTGGTGCCGCAGCGCCTTGGCCGCCTCGCGGATCTCGCGCTCCCCGCTGAGAAATACGAGAATGTCGCCGCGCTCGCGCCCGATGAGTTCATCCACGGCGCTCACCGTTGCGTCGATCAGGTCCGGCGCCTCGTCTTCATCCGCTTCAGCGGCAGGCGGCTCGTAGCGCACCTCGACCGGATACGCCCGCCCGGACACTTCGATGATCGGCGCATCGTCAAAGTGCGCGCTGAAGCGCTGCGGGTCGATCGTCGCCGAAGTGATGATCACCTTCAGGTCGCGCCGCCGCGGCAGCAGTTGCTTGATGTACCCCAGTAGAAAGTCGATGTTCAGGCTGCGCTCGTGCGCCTCGTCGATGATGATCGTGTCATACGCGCTCAGAAACCGGTCGCTGGGCGTCTCGGCGAGCAGGATGCCGTCGGTCATGATCTTGATGAGCGTGTTCTCGCTCGTCTGATCGCCAAAGCGGATCTTGTAACCGACCTGCTTCCCCAGCGGCACGCTGAGTTCATCCGCGATGCGGGCCGCCACCGTCCGCGCCGCCACCCGCCGCGGCTGGGTGTGGCCGATGGCGCCCGTGATGCCGCGCCCCAGTTCGAGGCAGATCTTGGGCAGTTGCGTCGTCTTGCCCGAGCCCGTCTCGCCGCACAGCACGACCACCTGGTTGATCCGGATCGCCTCGGCGATCTCGGCGCGCCTCTGAACGACGGGCAGATCGGGTGGATACGTGATGCGCGGTACCGCAGCGCGGCGGGTCGCAACGCGATCCATCGACCTGCGAATGTCCGCTTCCAGCGCGCCGATCGAATCACCCGCCCGCCGCGCCGCCGCGACCCGGCCGCGCGGCCTTCGCGCTTCCGCCCGCCCGCTGAGCGCGCGGAGCCTCTGCATCAGGCGATGCCGGTCGTTGATCATGCACTCATCAATCAGTTGGTCGAGCGCGGTGCTCGGCTGCGGCGTCATGGGCGGCTTCCAAAAATGGCCGCACATTGTAAGGGTGCATCCCGCGCCACGCGCCGCACACCAGGCCGCGAACCTCCGCCTGCCGCGCGTACCATCGTCATGTGCCGCTCAATGTGACAGGAGGATGAGATGCAGCAGCGCCCACTGGGCAACACCGGCCTGAACGTCTCCGCCATCGGCTTCGGCGGCGCGGCCATCTGGCACGCGCCCGGCGAAACAGGCGGCGTGGGCGACCGCGACGTGCACGCCCTGCTCAACGCCATGCTCGACTCCGGCGTCACCCTCATCGACACCGCCGGGATGTACGGCCTTTCCGAAGAGCGCATCGGCAAGGCCATCGCCAGCCGCCGCGATGAATTCGTTCTCAGCAGCAAGTGCGGCTACGACCGCGACATGAACGAAGACTGGTCGCCCCGCGCCATCACCGCCGGCATCGACCGCTCGCTCCAGCTGCTCCACACCGACCGCATCGACATCATGCACCTGCACTCGTGCGGCCTCGACGTCCTTCGGCAGGGCGACGCCATCGACGCGCTCGACCGCGCCGTCGAGGCCGGCAAGATCCGCCACGCAGCCTACAGCGGCGACAACGAAGCCCTGCTCTGGGCCATTGACTCCGGCCGCTTCGCCAGTATTCAGACTTCGCTCAACATCTGCGATCAGTCCTGCCTCGACCGCGCCCTGCCGCACTGCAAGGCCAAGGGCCTGGGCGTCATCATCAAGCGCCCGCTCGCCAACGCGTTCTGGCGCTTCGAAGAGCAGCCCGCCGGCGAATACTGCGAAGAGTACTGGAAGCGGGCCCATTCGATGAAGCTCACGCCCGAGCCGCTCAGCTGGGATGAACTCTCCCTGCGCTTCTCCGCGTTCCAGCCGGGCGTAAGCAGCATCATCATCGGCACCCGCCGCGCCGACCACTTCCTGCGCAACGTGCAACTGCTCGACAAGGGTCCGCTGCCCGCCGAGCAGGTCGCATCGCTGCGCCAACTGTTCAAACAACACAACCGCGGCTGGGTCGGGCAGATCTGATACGGGGCAGGCGCAGTTCACGGTTACCAGCCAGAAAAAAGCAAGCCCCGTCGCACGAAGCGACGGGGCTTGATTGAAGCAAGGCGATTCGATCAGCTCACGGAATCTGATCCACGTTGCTCGTGTTGCAGGATCCTGCTTCAACAAGCTGGAGGTAGCCGCCGCACGCTCCGGTGCCCGCGTTGCCCGCGACTCCGCCGCTCCCGCTGCCGGTGCTCACCGTGCGTACAAGTTGCACGCCGCCCTGGATGCCGAGCATCGTTCCGGCGCACGGCCCGCCGGGGATGATGGTGCTGCCCTGGCCCTGTCCGAACGCGATTCCCTGTTGCACGTTGGGCGTGGCGCCGGCCCAGTCAACGGTCACGGTGCCCGGGCACGTGCCGCCGACAGTCAGGCGATAACCGCCACCGCCGCCGCAGTCGTAGTACACGGTGCCGTTGAAAATGCGATTGTTGAACGAGAGAAGGAACGGGTACTCTCCGCCAATGCCGCGGTCCTCCCAGCGCACGTCGTTGTTCTGGAACGCCCCGAGCGGACCGTTGGTATACTCGATGCTGATTCCGTCGCTGCGCGTGAAATACAGGCCGCACGTCTCACCGAACGCAATCGTGAGGCCGCCGATGTTCACAGGGGTTGGTGTGCCGTTCGGATTGATCGACGGGATCGTCTCGGTTCCCAGCAGGGTCCAGAGCGATCCGTTGTTCTCCTTGCCGACGTAGGACGTGTGGTCGGTGACGTAGTAGACCTCGACGATCGCCTGGCCACTCGTCCCTGCACGGGCATTGAAGTCGAAGCTCGTGATCGTGATGCCGTCGGGATTGAGGCAGGTGAGATCCCACATGGCGCCGCGGTGACCGTTGCCGCCGCTAAACGTCGAGGTGATACTGTCGTCGCACTGGCCAAACGCCGCTGCTCCGATCGAGCAGCATGCGAGAGCGGCGAACATCGCTGACTTTCTCATTCTTCTTCTCCTTTGATGTTGACAAGCACCTGAACGATCGAAAGCCGGGGTGGCCCCCGTTCCACGCTTCCGATCATCCTGCCAATGAAAACGCGCCGCGCGACTGCCGGCGCGAATACAGATGCGTTCCTCCCCTCTCTGTGTCGCAACTGGTCCTGACAGGCAGAATCCGGCGAGGACACGTTCGCCATGATCCATCCCTGTCAGCATACCGGAACCGACGCGCCGCTGTCAAGGCGGTTCAGCGGTCAACACGACCTGTTTTTCCCAAAGAAGTGGGCCGCAAGTCGTTACGCCGTTGTTGCGCAAGCACCTCCGCATTGAACGTATATTGAAAGGAGACCGCCTCAACACCGAGCAAGGAGCCGGGCACATGCTCAGCCAGCAATCGCGACGACCACGCCTGATAACCACCCTCCTCACCCTCCTCGGTCTCCTCGCCGGCCCGGCCGCCGCCCAGGACCAGCAGATCGAGATCATCATCCGCTCCAACCTCGGCAGCGCGACGCAGGTCGTCGTACCCCAGGCCCGCAGTTTCAACGTCACTCGCCAAGGCGACCCGATCCTCATCGACAAGGTCGATGCGCAGGTCCGCATCCTCGATTCGACCGCGACGACCACCCTTGAAGTGTCGCTCCGCAACGCGTCATCGGCCCAGGCCGAAGCGGTGCTGCTGCTGCCGGTGCCCGACGGCGCGGTCGTCGGCTCGTTCCTCTTTGAGGGCGCGTCCGCCGAGCCCACCGCCCAGGTCATGCGCCGCGATGAAGCCCGCCGCCTCTACGACGCCATCGTCGCAAGAGTCCGCGACCCCGCGCTGCTCGAATTCGCCGGCTACAACCTCGTCCGCTCGAGCGTCTTTCCCGTTCCCGCCGGAGGCACGCAAAAGGTCCGTCTCACCTACGAGCACCTGCTCCCCGTCGACGGCCCGCGCGTCGATTACATCCTGCCCCGAAGCGAATCGCTCGACCGCCGGCATCCGTGGAACGTGCAGGTTGACATGCAGTCCCGGCCGCCGATCTCAATGGTCTATTCACCCAGCCACACGCTCGACACCAAGCGCATCTCGCCGAATCACCTCAAGGCC
Organism: Phycisphaerales bacterium; assembly: GCA_020852515.1. Classification (NCBI taxonomy): domain Bacteria; kingdom Pseudomonadati; phylum Planctomycetota; class Phycisphaerae; order Phycisphaerales; species Phycisphaerales bacterium. The sequence continues at coordinate 377,009 of JADZAS010000013.1, read as the reverse complement.
AGCATCGCGCCCGGCAGCGTGATGGACCCCGGCTCGTTTCGCCTCTCCTACCTGCGCGAGCAGCAGGGCGTCACCGCTTCGCTCTACGCCTATCCCGATCCCAAGATCGAAGGCGGCTACTTCCTGCTCGTCGCCGGCCTGCCCGGCGAATCGAAAGACCAGCGCCCCGGCATCAAGCGCGAGGTTACGCTCGTCATCGACCGCAGCGGCTCCATGGCCGGGCCCAAGATGGACCAGGCCAAGGCCGCAGCCCTTCAGGTGCTCGAAGGCCTCGAAGATGGCGAAGCGTTCAACATCATCGACTTCTCAACGACCGTCTCGCTCTTCTCGAATCAACCCGTCGAGAAGAACAGCAAGAGCGCCGCCGCCGCCCGCGTCTACCTCGACATGATGCGCGCCGGCGGCGGGACCAACATCCACGACGCCCTCGTCGAAGCGCTCAAGACGCACGAATCGACCGAAGGCCGCCTGCCTCTCGTGCTCTTCCTCACCGATGGCCTGCCGACGGTCGGCCAGACTTCAGAGGTCGACATCCGCGCCCTGGCCGACAAGGGCAACCACCAGCATCGGCGCATCTTCACCTTCGGCGTGGGCAACGACGTCAACGTCCCCCTGCTCGATCGCCTTTCCGACGCCACGCGCGCCGTGTCGGTCTACGTGCAGCCGGATGAAGACGTCGAACTGAAGGTCGCGCAGACCTTCCGCCGTCTGTCCGGCCCGGTCCTTGCCAACGCGAGTCTGGACACGATTGGCGATCAGGGCCAGGTGACCACCGGCGCCGCAGTGCGCGAACTCATTCCTTCCGCGCTGCCGGATCTGTTCGACGGCGATCAACTCATCGTGCTCGGCCAGTACCGCCGGCCCGATGCCGACGCTTCGCCGCTGCACTTCCGCCTGACGGGCGATTTCCTCGGCGAGCAGAAGACCTTCGAGTTCGAGTTCGACCTGGGCAGCGCCACGACCCGCAACGCGTTTGTGCCGCGGCTGTGGGCCAGCCGGCGCATCGCCTATCTCGTCGATCAGATTCGCCAGGCCGGCGCCGCCTCGGTCGGCAGCATCACCAACAACACGCCGGTTTTTGAAGACCCGCGCTACCGCGAGCTGGCCGAGGAGATCCTGCGCCTGTCCACCGAGTTCGGCATCCTCACCGAGTACACCGCGTTCCTCGCCACCGAGGGCACCGATCTCTCTGACTGGAACAACCTTCAGGCCAACTGCAACACGAACCTCGACACGCGCGCCGTCCAGCAGCGCTGGGGCCAGAGCGCCGTCAACCAGGGCGTCAACTTCAACGAGCAGAAACTCCAGGCCAAACTGAACTACCAGAACCGGTACGTGGATGACAAACTCAATCGCGTCGAAATCTCCGCCGTGCAGCAGGTCTGCGACCGCGCCTTCTTCAAGCGCGACGGCTGCTGGATCGACTCGCAACTCATCACGCCCAGCGAAACTCCCGGCGAGCCCATCACGCCTGACGAAACCGTGCAGTTCGGCAGCCCCGAGCACATCACCATCCTGCAGGCGCTCATCACCCAGAATCGCCAGGGCGTGCTCTCGCTCGACGGCGACATCATGCTCCGCTACGAAGGCCGCAACATCCTCGTGCGCAACGCGCCATCACCGTAACGTGCCGCTGACACCCCTCGTTGAGCCGCGACCCGGAGGCTCTGCGAAGGGAGCGCTACAACCCACCACCTAAGGAGATTCCGATGCACACCGCTCAACTCACCGCCGCTTTGCTCGCCGCTACGTGCAGTCTCGCCATTGCCGCGCCGCCTGACAACCCCTCGCCTCAGACGGCCGAGGAGCAGATCCTGCCGATGGACGAGCGCCAAGTCTTGATTCACCTGGAAGGCGTCGGAGCGCTCCCCCCGATCGTGCTGCATCAGCGCGAGGCCGGCCGCCGCACGGTCGAACTGGCCATCTGCCTCGATACGAGCGGCAGCATGGATGGCCTGATTGAAGCGGCCAAACTCAAACTCTGGGACATCGTCAATGACCTGGCGCTCGCCACGCCCACGCCCCGCCTGCGCGTGGCGCTGCTCACCTACGGCAACGACGGCCACATCGCCGAGGACGGCTGGGTGAAGATCGACTGCCCCTTCACCGAAGACCTCGACGAAGTCTCGCGCCAACTGTTCGCCCTGCGCACCAACGGCGGCACCGAACTCGTCGGCCGTGTCCTGCGCGAAGCCGGCGAACAGCTCGACTGGACGCCCTCCGACAGCACGCTCAAGCTCGTCGTCGTCGCCGGCAACGAATCCGCCGATCAGGACCAGCAGTTCCGCTATCCCGATGTGTGCAAGAGCCTCATCTCGCGCGGCGTCATGGTCAACGCCATCTACTGCGGCAATCCGGCTGATCAGATCGCGCCGGCCTGGCGCGAAGTCGCCCTGCTCGCCGATGGACACTACGCCGCCATCGATCACAACAACGGCAACATCGTCATCGCCTCTCCCTTCGACGACAAGCTGGCTGAATTGAGCAGCGCCATCAACGAGACCTACATCCCCTACGGCGCTGCGGGCGAGCAAGGCAAGATGAACCAGGCTCTTCAGGACGCCAACGCCCAGTCGCTCAACACCGCCACCGCGGCTCAGCGCTGCTCGACCAAGGGCGGCGGCCTCTACTGGAACGCAGGCTGGGATCTCGTCGATGCCTGCAAGGCCGAGGACTTCAAACTCGCCGAGGTCAAGGACGAGGAACTCCCCGAAGCCATGCGCGGCATGACGCTCGAGCAGAAGCAGGCCCACATCGCCGAGGTGAACGCAAAGCGCGAAGCAATTCAGAAAGAAATCACCGACTACAGCGCCAAGCGCCAGGCCTACGTCAACGAAGAAATGAAGAAGCACCAGGGCGACGCCGACCGCTCGTTCGACGCAGCTCTGCGTGGAGCGATTCGCGCTCAGGCTCAGGCCAAGGGCTTCCAGTTCAAGCCTGACCCCGCGCTCGAACAGCCCGCGGCCGAGCAGCCTCAGGATGAGCAGACTCAGCTGACGATTGACGACTGCTGATTCCGGCAGCGACCCCTTTCGTTCGGGAGCCTTCCCCCCGAACACCTTGCGGCGTGGCGCCTTTCGGCGCCACGCCGCTGCCGCGCCCGCCGCGGGATGCCATGCGGTATGATCCCTTGCCCGCGAGGATCGAGTCGTGACGCAACAGACCATCCTGGTAGTTGAAGATGACACGGCGATCCGGCGAGGCCTTGTCGATGCGCTCCGCTACGCCGGCTACGAGGTGCTCGAAGCCGCCGACGGCCGGCGCGGCGCGGCGATGGCCGTTGAAGCCTCCATCGATCTCGTCCTGCTCGATGTCATGCTGCCCGGCCGCGACGGCTACAGCATCCTCGATGATCTCCGCGCCGCCCGCCCCACGCTGCCCGTCATCATGGTCACAGCGCGCGGCAGCGAAGACGACCGCGTCCGCGGCCTTGTGAGCGGCGCCGACGACTACGTCATCAAGCCCTTCAGCGCCCGCGAACTGCTCGCCCGCGTCGAGGCCGTACTCCGCCGCAGCCCCGAACGCCCCAGTGACGTGCAGAGCCTGCGCCTGGGCAACATGATCGTCCGCCTCGACCGCTGCGAAGTCGTGCAGGGCGGCGCGTGCTGCGCGACGCTCTCGCAGCGCGAAGCGGGGATCCTGCGCTACCTCGCCGCCAACGCCGGCCGCATCATCAGCCGCGATGAACTGCTCCACCGCGTGTGGGGCATCGACCCGCGCGGCGTCGAGACGCGCACTGTTGACATGCACGTCGCCCGACTGCGCGACAAACTCGCCGTGAACGAGCACGACACCGAGATGATCGCCACCGTGCGCGGCAAGGGGTACATGCTCAGCAGTGAAGTGGAGATCGAGCCGCGATGAGCAGACCTCCCTCCGCATGGTGGAAATGGTTCGCGCTGGGCGCAGCGCTGGTCGTCCTGGCGCTCGCGTGGGTGACTTCGGCGGTGCTCGCGCTCGAACGATCGGAGATCCGGGCCCGCGCCGATGCCCGCCGGCAGGAAGTCCTGCGCCTGGCGCTGTGGCGGATGGATTCCTGGCTCGGCCCGCGCCTCGCCCGCGAAGCCGCCCGGCCCTACTTCGAGTACCTGTCCTACTACCCGCAGGAGCGGGCCTACACCCGCATGCTCACTCCCATCGACGAAGGCGCGGTGCTCACCCCTTCGCCGCTGCTCACCTTCCGCGAGCCGATCATCACGCTCCACTTTCAGATCGACGCGCAGAACCGGCTCAGTTCGCCGCAGGTGCCCACGAGCAATCACCGCGATCTCGCCGAGTCGACCGTGCTCACTTCCGAGCAGATCCTCGGCTGCAACACCGTGCTCGACCGCATCGCGATCCTGATCCCCATCGACGACCTCCGGGCCCGCGTGCTCGACGCCGAAGCGGCCCTGGCGATGACGCCCGAGCCGCCGCCGGCGCAGATGTTCCAGTCGCAGGACGACGTCGGCGGCAACTACCAGAAGGCGCAGATCGCCTGGTCGAACATCGAGCAGGTCAAGCGGGCAGCGCGAAGCATCGAGAGCAACGAGGCCCACCAGACGGAGTCGCAGCAGTTCGAGGTGGCGCCGCAGCCTCAGACGGCTGACATCGGATCGCTGTCGCCGCCTCCAATCTTCACCAAGTCGGACGCCGTGCACGTCGGTCCGTTCGTGCCGCTGTGGGTCGGCGATGCGGCGTCGCAGCCTGAACTCATCTACCTCCGCTGCATCCGCGCTGGCGGACAGCAGCATCTGCAGGGCTTTCTTGTTGATTGGCCGCGCCTTCGCGCCACGCTCATCGAAGAGGTCGCCGACCTTATGCCGCAGGCCGATCTGGTGCCGCGCCTCGACGATGGCGACGCCGGCGACGCGGCGCCGCTGGTCAATCTCGCCACCGTTCCCGCCAGCGTCACAGGCGTTCCCGCCGTCGCCGCCAGCGCCGCCGGCCTCACGCCCACCCGCCTGGCCCTGGTCATCGTCTGGGCCGTGGTGCTGCTGGCGCTGAGCGTGGGCGGCCTGATGCTCCACGCCAGCCTGCTCTACGGCCGGCGCCGCAGCGATTTCGCCTCCGCCGTCACCCACGAACTTCGCACGCCTCTCACCACATTCCGCCTCTACTCCGAGATGCTCGCCGATGACATGGTGCCCGACGCGGCCCGCAGACGCGAGTACCTCGAAACCCTGCGAAGCGAATCATCGCGTCTTGCCCGACTCGTCGAAAATGTCCTCGCGTACGCCCGGCTCGAAGAGGGCCGCCAGCACACCTCGCCCCAGCCCGTCAAGGTGCGGGCGCTGCTCGATGAAGTGGCGCCGCTGCTCCAGCGCCAGTGCGATGAGCGCGGCATGCAACTGAGCATCAACAGCGAACTGGGCGCCGACCAGGCCGTGCACGTGGATCGCGACAGCGTCAGCCGCATCCTCACCAACCTCGTGGACAACGCGTGTAAGTACGCCAACGGCAACGACCCGCGCCGGATCGACCTCGTACTCAAACGCGGCGGCCAGCGCGTGCTCATCCACGTCTGCGACCACGGCCCGGGCATCGACGGCGAAACCGCGCGGCGGCTGTTTGCCCCGTTCCAGCGCGGCAAGCGGGCAACCAGGGAAGCCTCCGCAGGCGTCGGCCTCGGCCTGGCGCTGTGCCGCAGCCTTGCTCGCGACATGGGCGGCGAGCTGCGGCTGGACGCATCCACGCAGCGCAGCCGGGGCGCCTGCTTCGTGCTCGAAGTGCCGATCCATCCGCCCGTGGCGTGAGTGCAAATCCCCTGCGATAACAGCGCCGATTCAGGTGCTGCCCGAACGCCTGAGCGCAGCGAGGCTCGACTACTATCGTCCATGTCGTCCCCCGTTGCAGTTGATACTCCCGGCGCTGCCGCAGCGCCGGCCGCGGTCGGCGTCGTGATCCAGCCGCCCGCTGCGGCCGTCGGGCCCTCCATCGTCTCCGCTGCAGCGCCGGCCGCCATCACGTTTGTCACCCAGCGCCTCTCGGTCCTCGTCATCGCCCACGTCATCGTTGACTGCTTTTCCATGACGGTGATCCCGCTGCTGAGCGTCCTCGAGGGGCGCATCACCATCAGCCAGGGGCAGGGGGCGCTGCTGCTGGCGGTCGGTTCGCTGTGCAGCGGGCTCATCCAGCCCGTCGTCGCCGCCGCGAGCGATCGCTACAACACCCGCATCTTCGGGCCACTTGGCCTGCTGGGCGCGGCGCTGGCCCTGTCGATGCTCGGCTTTGTTACGACCTATTCGCAACTGCTCATCCTCCAGGCCGTCGCCACGGCCGGCATCGGCGCATTCCACCCCGTGGGCGCTTCGGCCATGGGCCAACTCTCCGGCCGGCGCCGATCCATGGGCGTGGCCGTCTTCTTCACCGGCGGGATGATCGGCAGCACCACCGGCAGCCTGCTCGTGCCGTGGCTCAACGAGTCCTTCGGCCTGCGCTCGCTCATGTGGTTTGTCGTGCCCGGCGTTGTCGGCGCCATCGCCCTCTGGCTCGCCGTGGGCGCGATCCCGCATCGGCACACCCAGGCCGGCGACCGCGCTGCGGCTCTCTCGCCGGCCGAAGTCCGCCGCCGCTGGAGCTCCGTCGCCATCCTGTACGCCGGCAACATCGCCCGCTTCACCGTCAACCAGGCGCTGGTCACGCTGGTGGTGCGCTGGGCCGAGTCGATCACGCTCAGCGCCAGCGGGGCCGCGGCGCTCGACGCTTCGCTGCGCGAATCGTCGTCGATTCTCAACGGCCGCATGCAGGCGTCGATGGCCATCGGCATGGGCATCGGCGGCTTGCTGGGCGCCTTCGTCGTGCGGCCCGGCAGGGAGAAGGGCATCCTCGTCGGCTCGGCGATCATCGGCGTGCCCGCCATCATCTGCTTCCCGCTCGCGTCGCCGTGGGTCGCGGTCGCGCTGGCCATCTGCGCCGGCGTCGGGTTTGCATCGGCGACGCCGGTGTCGATTGCCGTGGCCCAGCGCCTGCTGCCGCATCGGACGAGCTTCGCGTCGAGCCTGATGATGGGCGGCGCGTGGGTCTTCGCCGCCAGCGGGCCGCTGCTGGCGCAGGGGCTGATCGATGGTCTCGGCTTGTTGGGCGCGTTCGTCACGATCGCGATTCTGCTGGGCGGGGCCGGGGCGCTGACGGTGCTGCTGTCGTCGTCGCTGCTGCTGGAGACGGCGATGGAGTGAGGGAGGTGATGGGGAGGAGAGGCACTGGGCATTAGGCATTAGGCACTAGGCACTAGGCACTAGGGGAAGGCATCGAGGCATCAGGCGTCAAGCGGGGTGAGTGGGTGATGGGGTGAGTGGGTGAGTGGGTGATGGGGTGATCGGGAAGGCATCGAGGGAGCGAGGCATCGAGGCAACAACGCCCGGGCATGGCCATGCCTGGGGCGCCGTCGCGGCGTGTTGGGGCGTTGCAGCGCGTCATCACCTGATACCGATTCGCGTGCGCTGGCGTGCGCGGTGGGTGTCGATTCTGCAGTGTGAGTGCGGGGGCCGGGCGCGGCGCAGTGGGGGGCCGTGCAAGAATTGTGCCGGGTGGCGCGGGCGGCAGGGGCGATTTTCAGAAATGTGCGAGGCAAATCGCGTGCCAACACGGGCGCGCACCGGGTGGCGCGCACGCCCTGCGCACGGGATCGCTTCTGTGCGCTGGTTTTCGAGCAGCGCCGTGCGCGCCATGACGCTCATTTTGCCCAGAGCGCCAAATGGTCGCGGCTTTTGGGTGATTTTCGTCGATTTTCATTTTTCTGGAGGGGGTGCAGGTGAGTTTTAATCCGTTTTTCTGCGTTTCTGGCGCTGTCGCGCACAAGTCGCGCCTGACCCGGTGCGCTGGCGCGCGGGGGGCGAATTCTCTCACCACAAAGGGCACGAAGAGCACAAAGGGGCACGAAGAGTGAGGGGATGAGGGGGTGAAGGGGTGACGGGGAGAAGGGGTGAGGAGGAAAGGCACCGAGGCAGGGAGCAGAGAAGAGGGGCACCAGGCACTTGGCATCAGGCATCAGGGAAAGTCAGTCTCACGCGGAGCCGCGGAGATCGCGGAGGGGTGTTGGCCGCGAAGAGGCGCAGAAGGCGCAAGAGGAGAGGCACTGGGGACTGGGCATTGGGCACGAGGCACTAGGCACTGGGCACTAGGCACTAGGGGAGGCATCGAGGCATCAAGGGATCGAGGGGTCGAATCTCCTGTTCGACTTTCTACTCTCTACTCTCTTGGCGCTTCCTTGGATTGAGTCTGTCGAAGCCGCCGCTTGCTCGTCAATTGCTCGTGTGCTTCTTGAGGAGCGAGGTGATGTCGTCGCGGTGGGGGCCGGCGGCGAGTTCGGCGGCGCTCTGGCCGCGCGTGGTGCGCAGCGCGGGGTCGGCGCCGAGTTCGAGGAGGAGTTTCACGGCCTGCTCATTGCCGCACATCGCGGCGGTGTGCAGGGGCGTCATGGCGGTGGACTCGACGATGCCGTTGACCTCGGCGCCGGCGGCGATGAGGGGGCGGATCAGTTCGAGGCGCGAATGCACGACCGCGATGCTGCTGGGCGGGGCCGGGGCGCTGACGGTGCTGCTGTCGTCGTCGCTGCTGCTGGAGACGGCGATGGAGTGAGTGGCAGAGGCATGGGAAGTCCACGGAGAGAGGGCGATGGAGGCGATCCAGGCAGTGTCGCGGCGGCGCGCCGGCGTGCGAATTGATCTGCGGATCGGGCAGCAAACCATCGAGAAGCGAAGGGTTTGCAAGTCGAGCTAGGTGCGGGCCGTGCGAGTCGATCAATGCCGAGACGCCCGTGCGCCGAAACGGTAAACCAGTTCACCGCGATTTGTGCGCAAATTTGCGGCGGAGAAGCGGTTTTTCGCGCTGACGCTGCTGAGGCGAGTTCGCTATGCTGGTCCGCCGGGGTGGCCCGGAGTGTGAAGTGCCGCCACGGTCCGAGCCACGTCCCTGACGGAACGCCAAGCGATCGCGAAGAAAACGAACGAGCCCACGCTCGGCGCGCGTGGCCTTCCGGCGCCAAACCCAACTGCAGCCCACGGTAGCCGCGAACCAAGGAATGCGACTGTCCACCCGTCTTTCGATCCGTAAGTAACCGGAAGAGACTCGCGCCGACGTCGATTTGTTGAGCCGCTCACTCGGCTGAGATCGCTGGCGGAAACACCTGAATAAGACGGTACACTAGGGTGCAAGGCACGCACTTGAGCGGGTCGCACTCTGCCTTTGCTTTATACTGTCTTGCAGCTCTCTCGCAAGCTTGCGGCGCCATCGCAACAATTTCGGAGAATTTTGCGGTTCCCTTTTCGTATTTCGGAATGTGCTTGCGAAGATGCTTGCGTATTAACTCGGAACAGTCAGCGATGGCTGGAGCGCATTCCTCGAAGTGCAGCAAGATCCAGAATTCGAAGCAGGGATTTGATACCGCTACGCCAATACCCTGCGATTCGGCGAGCTGGATGGCTTCATGAATTCGCTCATGTCGATCCACGTCAATAACGACCCACGTTTGATCACCGTCGTCTTTGCTAAATGAGTGCTCCTCAATCATCTCCTGCCGATACTGTACCGCTCTCTTGACGACGCTATGTGGGTCAGTCACGGATTCATCGTAGTCGACGATAATGCTTCGATTGCTAATTTGGCGGAATGTCCTGAGCGCCTCGAAGTAGTTTGGCGCAGAACGAGAATCCTCGAATATGAGAACAATTCGAGGCGTAGTTTCGCGCCAGCCTTCGCGCCGTCTCAGGCCATCCAACATATGCTGATATTTCGGAGACTTCACATCAGGATTCTCTCAATGTGCGGAATGGCACCGTAGCGATCATCGAGGTAACGTCGTCGAAGATTATGAACTCCTCGAGCTTCGTTCTTGAATTCTGCGAGTGAGTATAGGATGGATGCGCCCGACTCTTGCTTCTTGGTGAAGTAGACCTGGTCGCGTCGCAACGCAGCGGGCTCATGCGCTCTAGATTCTAGAAGGCCTGTATCGTGCGTGACGAAGGCCAACTGAGACATCGGATCTGGCTCCCAGGAGCGGTGGTTTATCGATCGAACGAGATGGTCAACAAGAAGCGGGTGAAGGCTTGCAGACAATTCATCTGCAAATGTCGTAACGCTACGATGAGCCAGAGACCACCAATCGGATGAAAGGTTATACATCTTGCGAGTGCCCGACGATTCCTTGTCCAGATCGAAGCGAAAGTTCGGATTGCCCTTGTGTACGAGTAATGTACGATAGTATGGGCCCCTATCTACAAAGTGCTTGCGAAACTCCTCCGGTGCGCCGGACAACCCCGGCGGAAAATCAATCTCCTCAGTTTCGAGCTTCTGAATACCGAGATCGGCGGGGACTAGTAACTTGGAGAGCACCCACTCATGAAAACTAGGCTCTTGGTGGATTCGTCGTGCGACAGGATCATGAAAGTCAGAGTTTTGGGCAGTAGAGTAGTCGCGGAATCGCAGCCTTGTAGCAAAGCTCCTCGAAAGTGCAACTGCGCTTCCTGGACCCGACTCGGGTCCATGTTGAGCCAGGAAGGAGAGAATGGGTACGTTGGTTCGAGGCTTCGCAAGCAACGCCTGTACTTGGCGACTAGCTGAGCGCAGCTCCCCCTCGACAGAATCGGGTGCGTTGCGGAGAACTAGGGGGGTATCTGGAGCGTCAAGCCGAATAAGGCGCTCGTATTCGATTCGAGTTGCCGTGAACCACAACTCGTACTCATAAAGCACGTTTTCATGAAGAACTGTCGCGCCTAGCTTCGATGGATTGTTCGCAAATGACTCCTCCAGAGCGAACGGCTTATAAAAGCTAATGGGCCGATCCGGCTCAAGAGTTCGGCTCGAGTCTCGGATTAGCCACCCCAGGGCTGATGCAGCGCGAAGAAGATTTGTCTTCCCCGAAGCGTTTGCGCCGAATAGTGCCACACAACGCAGAACATCCAGCGGCGCGTCTGAGCCGGTGGGGAAGATGGGCGACGTTCCTCGACCGCGCTCTCCGGGGAGATCGGCGGCGACGAAGGACAAATCGAACCTGTCTCGGAAGGAGAGGAAGTTTTCACCGAAGAGCCGAAGTAGCATGGAAAGACCCGTCCCTTTACTGCTTCGCGCAGTTTTTCTGCGCCAACGCATTGGAGCTCTATTCTATTCGGCCACATCGTGGCGTTTCAGACGAATTAGCGCGGTATTTCTGCGCGGCGTCATGAGGTGATTTATTGGCCTTCGAAGTGGATCGACGCAATAGAGCGGCGCAAGGGGTTGCAGGAGATGGAGTTGCGGGCTTTGGCGGGGCTTGGGACTCGGGCGGGGATGGGTGGTAAAGCGGTTGACCGGAAGGGCGCGTGAAGGGGTTAAGGGGTGAGGGGGCCGGAAGGCTCAGGCGTCAGATCGAGGTCGTTTTTGTCGAGTTCGGTCGTCCAACACCCCTTGCTTACACGCGCCCTTCGACAGGCTCAGGATCGCAGACGGTCGTTGGTTCCTCGCTGACGCTTCGGGCTCGTTGAGAATCACCCCCACCCTGGCCCTCCCCTGCCATTCGATGGGGCTCATGGCACGCAGAGCCGGAGGAAGCGGCCACGGCGGCCCGGGCATGGCGCGGCGACTCGACAGACTCAGTCCAACGAGGCGCTGGGAGAGGTGAGCCTTCGGCCGGGCTCGGGCCGGGGAGGGGAGCAGGAGAGCGGGGCTGCGTTGGTGGCTTGGGGAAGGGGCTTCGTGCTTACGCGTGGGGCTTGGATCGGGCGGTGTGCCTTGCTTGCGCTGCGGGCTTGCGGGCCTTGCGGTCCTTGCTTGCGCTGCGGGCTTGCGGTCCTTGCGATCCTTGCTTGCGCTGCGGGCTTGCGGGCCTTGCGGTCCTTGCTTGCGCTGCGGGCTTGGGTCCTCGTGGCGAGCAGAGCCGGAGGAGGGGAATTGGTCCCGTCACTCCGTGATGACGGTGATGCGGCGGATCTTCTGGCGGCGGACGAGTTGGGCGAGGCTGGTCAAGGCGGCCACGGCTTCGCGGATGACGAGTTCATCCATCTTGGAGATGTGGCCGTCGCTGATGGCGGCGATGGCTTCGGCGCATTCGCGGACCGCGTTGATGGAGGCGGCGTCGATGGTTTCTTCGCGGATGAAGTAGCCGCCCATCTCCTGGCAGATGAGATCGAGGATGCGGTCGCCGACGTCGGGGTCGCAGCACGAGAGGCTTTTGATGAGGCGGTCGATGGGGTTGGGCTGGGCGCCGCTGAGGATGCGGTTGACCTGTCGGGTGGACAGGCCCATGCCGGACGCGAAGCGCTTGACGCCGACGCTTTCGACGAGTGTGCGGAAGGCGTGTGCGGGGATGTCGATGTGTTCGAGTTGTTCGTCTTGTTGGAGCGGTTCGGGCATGGCGGGTGGGGGTGGAGGTTGTGGATAAGTCCGGATGCTTGATAGCGGGCGGGAGGGGGTGGATCAAGCGGCGGCAGGGCGGCGGGGTGAGGGGGTGAGGGGGTGAGGGGGTGATGGGGTGAGGGGGTGATTGGGTGATGGGGTGATTTGCGATTTGAGATTTCATTTGCGGGACAACGCCCGGGCATGGCTATGCCTGGGCTTTGGGGAGTGGAGGCCTGCTGCCTGTTGATATCGCGGCGAAAGGGTCGAGTATTGTGGCATGAGTGTGCCCTGGGCGATACTGCGGCAGATCGTGTGCCATCCTGCGCGGGTGATGATGGTTGATGACCAGCGGTCGTGGCGTGGCGTTGATGTGCTGGCGGGGGCGCTGCACGTGGCGGCGGAGGTGGAGCGCGTGAGCGAGGCGCGGCACGTGGGGATCATGCTGCCCACGGGCGGGCTGTTTCCGATGGCGGCGCTGGGGGTGTGGATGCTCGGGCGGACGGTGGTGCCGCTGAACTATCTGCTCAAGGGCAGCGACCTGCAGTACGTGGTGGATGATTCGGAGATCGACACGATCGTGACGGTCGGACCGATGCTGGAGTTCGTGGGCGAGGCGCCGCGCGGGCCGCGCCTGGTGCGTCTGGATGCGATGAACTTTCGGCAGACGCCGCTTTTGCGCTGGCCGCGCTGGCTGGGGAGCGATGAATTGGCGGTGCTGCTGTATACGTCGGGCACGAGCGGCAAGCCCAAGGGGGTGATGCTGTCGCACGGCAACATCGCGGCGAACGTTGAGCAGTGCATGGAGTGGGTGGATTTCAACGAGCGCGACGTGATCCTGGGCGTGCTGCCGCAGTTTCATGTTTTCGGGTTGACGGCGTTGACGCTGCTGCCGCTGAGTCATGGGCTCAAGGTGATATTCACGGCGCGGTTCATGCCGCGCAAGATCGTGCAGTTGATGAAGCGGCACCGGCCGACGGCGTTCATGGGGATTGCGTCGATGTACACGGCGCTTTTGAACGTGAAGGAGCAGACGGCGGAAGACTGGAGCAGCCTGCGGTTTGTGGTGTCGGGCGGCGAGCCGCTGCCGGATGCGGTGTCGCAGGCGTTTCGCGAGCGGTTAAACGTGACGCTGAACGAAGGATTCGGCATGACGGAGACGAGCGCGGTGAGCCACTGGTGCCGGCCGAGCGAGACGCGGCGGCACAGCGTGGGGCGGGCCCTGCCGCGCATTGAAGTGAAGATCGTGGACAGCAGCGGGCAGCGCATGGGCGTGAACGAGGATGGGGAATTGCGCCTGCGCGGGCCGAACATGATGCAGGGGTATTTCAAGCTGCCCGAGGAGACGGCGGCGGCGTTTGATGAAGAGGGCTACTTGCGCACGGGCGACATGGCGCGGGAGGATGCGGATGGGTTTCTGTACATCACCGGGCGCATCAAGGAGATGATGATCATCGGCGGTGAGAACGTGTTTCCGCGCGAGATCGAGGAGGCGCTTAACAAGCACCCGAGCGTGGCGGCGAGCGCGGTGATCGGGGTGCGCGACGAATCGCGCGGCGAGGCGCCGGTGGCGTTCGTCGAGCTGGTGGAGGGCGCGACGTTTGACGAGGTGGCGCTGCGGTCGCACTGCAGGAAGTGGCTGGCGCAGTACAAGGTGCCGCGCGATGTGTACTTGATGGAGAAGCTGCCGCGCAACGCGACGGGGAAGATCATGCGTCGTGAGCTGCGCGTGCCGGAGGGGGCGGGGGGTTAGGCGCGCGGCGGTTGGGTGCGCGGGCGTGGAGCCGGCGCGGTGCGAGCGCGGTGTGCGAAAGCCGCGGTGCGCGTGCGCGGTGCGGTGCGCGGGCCGGGTGAGCCGCATGGTCGAGTGTGGATTGAGCGCGCGGTTCGAGCGGGCCGGTGGTTATTCGATCAACTCAACGTTGCTGGTCTGGCAGGTGGTGAGGTCGAGGAGTTGGAGGTAGCCGCCGCAGGCGCCGGGGCCGGTGTAGGTGTTGATGGTTCGCGAGCCGGTCTCGCCGGCGCCGCCGTGGAAGACGACCTGGATGAGGTGTTCGCCGAGGCCGAGGCTGACGCCGCCGCAGGGTCCGCCTCGGGCGATGCGGAAGCTGCCGGTTTCGCGGGCGTAGATGAGCACAACTTCGCCGCCGGGCGTGGCGTTGGACCAAGAGAGGCGGGCGTAGCCGCCCGAGGGGCAGGAGGCGTCGAAGGTGAGGTCCAGGGCGCCGGCAATCCCGGCCTGGCCGATCGCGGCGAATGGATCGTCGGTGGGCTGGGCGGTGGCGGCCAGGAGGCCGGTGAGCTGGGCGGAGATGTCGAGGCCAGCGGTGTGCTCGGCGGCGGTCTGCTCGAGCTGGACCCAGTGGTACAGCAGGCCGGGCACGGCGAGGTCGGTGACCAGCGACCCGACGATGGCGAACAACTTGAAGGTGGACTGGCTCATGGGGCTGCTCCTTATCAAGCAGGATTCATGAGAGACGGTACAGCAGCCCGGCGGCGGCGGCGGTAGGCGAAGGTCTGATCGACCCAGTGGGGTGTGGCGGTTCGGCAGGCGTGCGGGTGGGGGGCTGAAGGGCAAGTCAAAGCGCAATCGACGTTGCGGCAGCCTCCGCGCGGGGGGTTCGCGCGCGTGCCGGGTGGCCGGTACGTCCGCACGCAGGGGCAGCGCGGCGGGACACTTTTTACAGCCGGGGGGGCGAGTTACTCGATTCGCACGACGTTGCTGGGGGTGCAGACTGTGACATCAAGGAGTTGGAGGTGTCCGCCGCAGGCGCCGGGGCCGGCGGTGGCGTTGAGGGTGCGCGAGCCGTCAGAATCGCTGTTGATCTGCAGGACGGCTTGCAGGAGATTCGTCCCGAGACCGAGCACCGTTCCAGAGCAGGGGTTGCCCTCTGGGATTGAAAACGCTCCGGAGTTGCGCGCGAAAAGCAAAACCGCAGGGGCGTCAGGTGTCGCATCGCGCCACTCGACGCCGATCGGTCCGCCGGAGGGGCAGGTTGAGGTGACTGACAGGCGTGGCCGTGTGGTACTGACGCGCACGACGAAGGCGTCGTGCTGGCCGCCATGTTTTTCGTTGAGCCGGCCGTCAAAATCGAGTGATTGAGTATGGCCGGCCACAAGTGCTTCGCCGGTGATGTCAATAGCCACAGCCACGGCAACGTCGTAATCGCTTCCACCGAGATAGTACATCCACTCAGGACTGCCGGTTGAATCAACTTTGACGACGTAAGCGTCGTTCACGCCGTTCAGGTGGTTCAGTTGGCCGAAGAAGTCAAGGGAGAATGTCCAGCCGACGACGTACGCGTTGTCGTAGGAATCAACGGCGACACTTAACCCTTCCTCGGGCTCCGATCCTCCCAGGTAAGTCATCCAGATGAGTGTTCCGTTTGTCTCAAGTTTGAGCAAAAACGCGGCTCCTCGCCGGTTGCGCTCGTTGAGGCGTCCCTCGAAATCTTCAGAGATGGTCGCGCCCGACACGAGAATGTTGCCCTGACTGTCAAGAGCCATTCCCGTGCTGAACTCGTTCTTGGTGCCGCCGAGATAAGTCATCCACTGGACGCCACCAGAAGGGCTGACTTTGACAGCAAAGACATCCGAGTATTCGCCCTGATACTCGTTGATACGACCTTCGAAGTCGTCGGATGTGGTTTGACCGGTGAAAACCGCGTTCCCATCGCGGTCGATCCTGACCGCGGCACCAAAGTCGTCCTCACTGCCGCCCAAGTAAGTTACCCATTGCAGTGTTCCTGTGCCGTCAACTTTTGCTAGATAGGCATCGCTGTGCCCATGCGGAGCATTCTGGCTCCCCTCGACGTCGTCAGAACCGGTGTGGCCCGCGACGACCACATCGCCGTTCGCGTCAACCGCGACGCCGCTTGAGCCGTCCGCGAGCCCTCCACCGATATAGGTCATCCACTGGAGCGCGCCAGCTGCATCGACGCGAAGGACGAATCCATCGTCTGCGAGGTGAACCGCGTGGTTGGAATTGGTGCGACCGTCAAAGTCCAGAGAGTTCGTATTGCCCGCGATGAATGCATCATCGCGCTCATTCAGGGCGATGGCTCGTCCGCTTTCGTAACCCCTCCCTCCCAGAAACGTCACCCACACCAGATCCCCCGATCGATCGACCTTCGCCAGAAACGCATCCCATCCATGAGATTCGTTTATGCGGCCTTCGAAGTCGCGCGACTCCGTCTCGCCGGTGACAAGAGTGTTGCCCGCTGAGTCGACTGCCGCAGCATAGGCATAATCCACACTGCCGCTTCCGCCCAAGTACAGCATCCACGCCACGTCTGGATCAATGACCAATTCTCTGGCCGAATCCACCGGTCCCGTGACGGCGATGCGATAGGTGGTCTCGTCGATGAGTTCAAAGTGCGCCGGCAGAACATCACGACTCCGCTCATCATACTGCCAGACGTTCGGGGCGCCATCGGCGAGCGTGCCGGCCGCCGTCTCGATGGAAAGGGTGCCAGCGTGGTCGATGCACAGCGAATCAACGCCGTCGTAGTGAATCCATATCTGCGACCAGTCAGCGCCCGGCGCACAGTGAAATTCATACTTGAGCACGCCCTGCTCGCTGCCTTTGACGTGCAGGTCAATTCCTTCATAGAGGTTTTCGTACACCACCGAGGCGAACGAGGGGACGTTGCTTGCGCTGCCGCGCCCTTCTCCGCCGACAAAGTAATTGAACCTCGCCGCCTGCGGCTGCGCGCCGCGCGGTGTGACGGCGTTGCTGCCGGGGAAACTGACCGTGAGGGTCAGATGCTCGTCTGCCGGGGCAAAGTCGTCGACGCCCGGGCTTTCGCGCAAGGGCCGCCGGTCATCGTGGAGCGAGGCAAACCGGGGTGGCGCAGAGCCGTTGTCCTGGCTTGCATTCGACGCATCTTCGATTGGCCGCGCGAGATGCATCGAGAGCGCCGACTCGCGGAAGGCCAGGTCCATGCCTCGCGAGCGCATGGCGTAGTACACGCTCTCATCCGCCCACTGCCCCTGATTGGGCACGAAGAAGACGCCGCGCATAGCGACCACCCCGCCCGCGAGGTCCGGTCCGTCAAGGGCGGGGCCATTGCCCAGGACCGGCAGGACAGCCGCAGACAGCAGGCTGGCCAGGGCCGCCGCTGCATGGAACCAGGTTCGCTTTGCGCGCATGGGAACTCCGATCGCTGGGGGCGGGCGGCGAAGCGCCCGGATTGTGCCGGGATGGTTATACACGATAAATGGGGCCGATGCGGTGCAAATGGTGGAAAGCCGCCCAGTTTTTACGCCTTTGGCACGTTCGGGCGTCTTATTGGAGCCGGCGATGCGATTCACCCCTCATTCCCTTTCGGGGAAAGGCACTACCGGCTGCGGGCTAGGCAGGGGCCGGGAGCGGTCTTACCCTCACCCGAGTCCAGCTTCTGTCCTCTCGGAGACCTGCTATGCGCATCAATCCCTTTCGAGCCTTGCGACCGACGCGCGAACTCGCCGCCAAGGTGGCTTCGGTGCCCTATGACGTTGTGAACCGCGAGGAAGCGGTCGCCCTGGCCGAAGGGAATCCGATCAGTTTCCTGCACGTGTGCCGGCCGGACATCGACCTGCCCGCAGACATGGACCCGCATGATGATGCGACGTATGCCAAGGGGTTCGAGAACCTCAATCGCTTTCAGGCGGAGGGAACGCTCGCGCGGGATACAGCGCCGGACCTCTACATCTACCGCCTCGTGATGGACGGTAAGGCGCAGACGGGAATCGTCGCCTGCGTGCACATCGATGACTACGAGCATGACTTCATCAAGAAGCACGAGAAGACGCGGCGCGACAAGGAAGATGACCGCACGCGGCATGTGCTGGAGATGAACGCCAACGCCGAGCCGGTCTTCCTGACGTACAAGGACGAGGCGGAGGTCGCGCGGCTGATGTCCGAGGCAGCGAAGGGTGAAGCGCTTTACGATTTTGCGGCTGTGGATGGTGTGCGGCACACGATCTGGAAGGCGCCGGACGCGGCGGCGCTGGTCAAGGCGTTTGGAAAGGTGCCGCACGTCTACGTGGCCGACGGGCACCACCGCTGCGCCAGCGCCTGGCGGGCGGGCAAGACTCTGCGCGAGCAAAACCCCGGGCACACGGGCAATGAGGAGTACAACTGGTTCCTGGCCGTGCTCTTCCCGGCCTCGGAGGTGCGCATCATGGCGTACAACCGCGTTGTGCAGGATCTCAACGGGCAGACGCCGGCCGAGGTGCTGGAGAAGTTGCGCGGCGTGGGGCGCGTGAGCGCGACGGACAAATCGACGCCGCCGGTTCCCGGGTCATTCTGCGTCTACCTTGACCACGAATGGCACCTCGTTGAGATTGACGAGAAGAGCATCGACCGGAGCGACCCGATCAACTCGCTCGATGTAGCGCTGCTGGAGTCGCGCATCCTTGAACCGATCCTGGGCATCGGCGACATCCGCACCGACAAGCGCATCGACTTCGTCGGCGGCATTCGCGGCACGGTGGAACTGCAGCGGCGCGTCAACAGCGGGGAGATGGCGATCGCGTTTTCGATGTTCCCGACGACGATGGAGCAGTTGATGGCGGTCGCGGACGCGGGGAAGATCATGCCACCCAAGAGCACGTGGTTCGAGCCCAAACTCCGCAGCGGATTGCTCGTGCATACACTCGACTGAGCAGAGAAGAGGATGCGGCTGGCCAGTTTTGCGAGGCGGGGTGAACCATGAAGGTGCTCATAGCGGAGAAGTTCGAGAAAGTCGGCGTCGACGGGCTGAAAGAACTCGGCTGCGAGGTCATTCACAACCCCGACGTGCCAGCTGAAGATCTGCCGGCGCTGATGAGCGAGATCGAGCCGGATGTGCTCATCGTGCGCGGCAAGAAGGTCTCGGGCGAAGCAATCAAGGCGGGCACGCGGCTGGGGCTGATCATCCGGGCCGGGGCGGGCTACGACAGCATTGACGTGAAGACCGCCTCGAGCATGGGCGTGTTCGTGGCGAACTGCCCGGGCAAGAACTCGATCGCCGTGGCCGAATTGGTCATGGGGCTGATCTGCTCGTGCGATCGCCGCATCCCCGATCAGACGGCGGACCTGCGCGCGGGCAAGTGGAACAAGAAGGAATACGGCAAGGCGCGCGGGCTGCACGGGCGCACGCTGGGCATCGTCGGCCTCGGTCAGATCGGCCGGGAGATCATGAAGCGGGCCCAGGCGTTCGGCATGAAGGTCGTCGCGTGGTCGCGCAACCTGACGACGGAGGAGGCCGAGTCGCTGGGCATCGGATATTGCGCCACACCCATGGACGTCGCGCGGCTGGGCGACGTGGTGTCGATCAACGTCGCGGCCACTGGCGAAACGGAAAACCTCGTCAGCGCCGAGTTCCTCGACGCCATGAAGCCGGGCGCGTATCTCATTAACACCTCGCGCGGCAAGGTGGTCGACGAGCAGGCACTGCTGGCCGCGATCGAGAAGAAGGGCCTGCGCTGCGGCCTGGATGTCTATCGCGGCGAGCCGGGCAGCCCGACCGGCGAGTTCTGGAGCGAACTGGCCCAGCACCACGGCGTGTACGGCACGCACCACATCGGCGCTTCGACCGACCAGGCGCAGATCGCCATCGCGCACGAAGTCATTCGCATCATGAGTTGCTTCATCGCCGAGCATGACGTGCACAACTGCGTGAACCTCCACGCGGCCAGCCCGGCCACGCACGTGCTCTCGGTGCGGCACCGCAACCGGCCCGGCGTGCTCTCGCATGTGTTCCGGGCCATCGCGGATGAATCGATCAACGTCGAAGAGGTCGAGAACATCAACTACCACGGCGGCGAAGCGACCTGCGCGCGCGTGCACCTCGTCGGGTGCCCGAACGAGACCACGCTGCAGCGCATCCGCACGGGCAACGAGAACATCATCAGCGTCACCCTCCGGCCGATCGCCAAGGGCTGAGCGGGCGGCGCGGCGGGCGGCTTTCGAACGAAGGATTGGTGAGTCATGAGCGATCGAATCTACAACTTCAGCGCGGGTCCGGCGGTTCTTCCCGAAGAGGTGCTCAAGCAGACGCAAAAGGACCTGTGGAACCTGGCGGGCTCGGGCGTCGGGCTGATCGAGCACAGCCACCGCGGCAAGGCGTTCACGAAGGTGATCGAGGAGGCCGAGGCCGATTGCCGCGAGATCGCGGGCATTCCGAGCAAGTACAAGGTGCTGTTCCTTCAGGGCGGGGCGTCGCTGCAGTTTGCGATGGTGCCGATGAACCTGCTGGGCAAGCACGCCACGGCGGACTACATCCTGACCGGCACGTGGTCGAAGAAGGCGGTCGAAGAGGCCAAGCTGTTCGGCAACGCGCACGTCGCCGCGTCGAGCAAGCCGACCAACTTCGACCGCATTCCCGCCGCGGCCGACATCCACTACTCGGCCCGTCCGGCGTACGTGCACATCACCTCCAACAACACGATCTTCGGTACGGAGTGGAAGAGCGAGCCGGATGTGCCGCCGGGCGCGCCGCTGATCTGCGACGCGAGCAGCGATATCTTTTCGCGGCCGATTGACGTGTCGAAGTACGCGCTGATCTACGCGGGCGCGCAGAAGAACCTGGGCCCGTCGGGCGCGGTGCTCGTGATCATCCGCGATGACATGCTCAAGAGCGTGCGCGATGACATTCCGACGATGCTCAAGTACAGCACGCACGCCGAGAACAACTCGCTTTACAACACGCCCAACACCTTCGGCATCTACGTGATGGGGCAGTCGTTCAAGTGGATCAAGCAGATCGGCGGGCTCAAGGCCATGGCCGAGCGCAACGAAGCCAAGGCGAAGGTCATCTACGACTGCATCGACAACAGCGACTTCTTCAGAGGCACCGCGCAGCCTGACAGCCGCTCGCTCATGAACATCTGCTTCCGGGCGCCCAGCGAGGCGCTGGAGGAGAAGTTCATCGCCGAGGCGAAAGCGGCGGGCTTTGACGGGCTCAAGGGGCACCGCTCGGTGGGCGGCATGCGCGCGAGCACCTACAACGCGCTGCCTCCCGAGGCGTGCGCCAAACTCGTCGAGTTCATGAAGAAGTTTGAGCTGGCCAACCGCTGATCGGTTTCAGTGCCTCTGAATGGCGCGGCAGCAGGAGAGATCCGCCTCATGATGTCCACCACAGCCGAGTACGCCTTGCGCATCATCATCGTGCTGGCCGAGGCCGCGGACCGCGACGGCGGCGTGCTGACCGCCGTGGACGTGGCGCGCGAGACGAAAGTCCCGGCGGATTACGCGGTGAAAGTGCTGCAGGCGCTGGGCCGGGCGAAACTCGTGAGCGGCCGGCGCGGCCGCGGCGGCGGGTTCCGCCTCGTGTGCGATCCGAGGGAGATGACGCTGCTGGAAGTGGTTAACGCGATCGATCCGCTGCCGCGCATCCGCGCGTGCCCGCTCGACCGCTCGGACCACCAGAAGCACCTGTGCCCGCTGCACAGCGAGATGGACAACATCATGGCGGAGATGGAGCGCCGGCTCAAGGCGATGACGATCCAGGACGTCATCGACGGCGCGCCCGGCGGCGTGCTGTGCAGCGAAGACAAGCTCGTAAAGGTAACGGTGGCAAAGCGGTGACTGGCGGGCAAGGCGCGCTCCCCTTCGCGGAGCCTTAAGCGGGTTCAATCTACCCCTCAAAGAGTGGAGCGTCGGCGGCGGGGGCGGCGATTGTGACGCCGACGTGGGCCGCGCCCTGCTGGGTGAGTTGGCGGCCGCGGCGGGTGCGCGTGAGATAGCCGCACTGCAGCAGGTAGGGTTCAACGACTTCTTCGAGCGTGTCGGACTCTTCGCTCATGGTGGCGGCGATGGCGTCGATGCCTGCCGGGCCGCCCTGGAACGTGCTGCCGAGCACCTTGAGGTACTTGCGATCGAGCGGGTCGAGCCCGCACGCGTCGATGCCTTCGAGCGTGAGCGCCTCGGCGACGATCTCCGCGTTCACCAGACCGTCGTTGTGCACCTGCGCGTAGTCGCGGATGCGGCGAAGCAGGCGGTTGACGATGCGCGGCGTGCCGCGGCTGCGCCGCGCGGGCAGCGCGAGCGTGGCGTCGCTGTCGCAGTGCATTTCGAGCAGGCGGGCCGAACGCCGCGCGATCGTGTGCAGGTCTTCATCGCTGTAGAAGTCGAGGTGGTGCGTCATGCCAAAGCGGCTGCGCAGCGGGCCGGACACGAGCCCGGCGCGCGTCGTGGCGCCGATGAGGCAGAAGGGCTCGACGTTGAGCGTGATCGACCGCGCGTGCATGCCCGAATCGACGGAGACGTCGATGCGGAAGTCTTCCATCGCCGGATAGATGTACTCCTCGACAGCGGCGGGCAGGCGGTGGATCTCGTCGACAAAGAGGATGTCGCCGCGCTTGAGCTTGGTGAGCGGACCGACGAGGTCGCCGGCTCGCGTGAGCGCGGGGCCGGAGGTGAGGTGGACCTGGCCGCCCATCTCGTGACCGATGACATGCGCGAGCGTGGTTTTGCCGAGCCCCGGCGGGCCGTGGAGGAGGATGTGTTCGAGCGGCTCGCCGCGCTGCTTGGCGGCCTGGATGGCGATGCGCAGGCGCTGCACGAGTTGAGGCTGGCCGATGTAGTCGTCGAGGACGGTGGGGCGCAGCGACCAGTTGAGCCGCTCCTCTTCCGAGTCGAGCCGTTCCGAAGTCACCATGCGCTCGCGTGCCATTGGAGGCATGATACGCGGGGAGGATGAAGGAAGACTCAGCCTCGCGGCGGATGCCCGAGCGAGCCTCCGGGCAGAAAAGCCGCGCGCCCATCATTTCTATGGGCGCGACCCTATCATTTGCGACATGTCCGCGGACGTCGGCAAACTCGTGTATCTCGAGACCTTCGGGTGCCAGATGAATGAGCTGGACTCGGAGCTGGTCACGACGCAGCTGCGCGCGCTGGGATATCGGTTCACGCCGGATGCGGATGAGGCCGGGGTGATCCTGTACAACACGTGCTCGGTGCGCGAGCAGGCGGAGCAGAAGGTGTGGTCGCGCCTCGGGCTGATGAAGAGCCGCAAGAAGAGGCAGCCGGATCTGCTGCTGGGCGTGCTGGGCTGCATGGCCGAGCGCGACGGGCGCGACATGCTGCGCAAGTTTCCGCACGTCGATCTGCTCTGCGGCCCGGGCGAACTCGACAAGCTGCCGCTGCTGCTGCGCAACGCGAGCACGACGAGCGAGCCGGCCATCGCGCTGCAGGGAAGCACCTCGCGGCGCTCAGGCACGCTGGCCGCGGCCGAGGATCAACTCGAACTGCTCGATCTTTCGCGCAGTTTCGCGCCGCAGGACCAGCGTTCGGCCGGCCGCAGCGCTTACGTTCGCATCACGCGCGGCTGCAACAAGTTCTGCACCTACTGCGTCGTGCCCTTCACGCGCGGGGCCGAGATGCACCGCCCGCCGGATCACATCGTCGATGAATGCCGCGCCCTGGTGGAGCGCGGCGTGGTCGAGATCACGCTGCTGGGTCAGACGGTGAATCACTATCGATTCGAGCACGATGCAGCGGTGGTCGTTGACGGCGTCGTGCAATCGCAGAAGGGGCGATCGTTCACCGGCGGGCACGACCGCGACCCGCTCACGGGCCATCGCGTCACGACATTTGCCGACCTGCTGCGTCGCATCCACGATGAAGTGCCGCAACTGCGGCGGCTGCGGTTCGTGACGAGTTATCCGCGCGATTTCGGCAATGATGTGCTCGAGACCATTCGCGACTGCCCGCGCATCTGCCGCTACATCCACGTGCCGGTTCAGTCGGGCTCGAACCGTATCCTCGAAGCGATGAATCGCGGCTACAGCGTGGAGGAGTATCGCGACTTCATCGAGCGGATTCGCGCGTACCTTCCCGACGCGATGATCGCCAGCGACGTGATCGTCGGCTTCCCCGGCGAGACGGAAGAGGACTTTGAAGCGACGGCGGATCTGATGCGCTGGGCGCGGTTCAAGAACTGCTTTGTGTTCAAGTATTCGCCGCGCCCCGGTACGCCGGCCTACGACCGCCTGCCCGACGACGTGCCCGACGAGGTCAAGCGGCAGCGCAACAACGCGCTGCTGCAGGTGCAGGGCGCGATCTCGCACGCCATCCACACGGCCCAGATCGGCCGCACGCTGGATGTGTTCGTCGAGGGCATGTCCACGGTGCAGGCGCGGCGCGAGCCGGTGCTGGCCGGCGCGCGGGGTACGGTCGGGCTGACGCTCAACGGCCACGCGCTGGCGGATGATGACGGCGACTGTTCAACAGGCTGCTGCACGGCCGCGCCGCCGGTGGAGTGGCACGAGTCGCCCACAGTGCAACTCAGCGGCCGCACGGATGGCGATCTCATCACCGTGTTTGACGTGCCGCGCGAGCGGGCGGCTTCGCTGGTCGGCCAGATCGTGCCCGTGCTCATCGAAGAGTCGCGCACGCTGACGCTCAAGGGGCGCCTGGCGAGGTGAGCGCGGTGCGTGGGCGCTGCGTTTTACGCGGCCAATCCGCCTTCGTCGCCAGTTTCGTGCGGCGGCCAGTCATCATCGGGCAGGTGGCGGTGATGGACGTGGATGACGTGGGCCAGTTGCCGCGTGAACACCGCCGAGAGCGAGCGGAGCATCTTGACGAGGTCGGGGGCGAACGGCGCGTTCACATCGCGCCAGAGCAAGAAGATGGCGATGCACTCGCCGTCGTGCTGGCAGCCGAAGGTGAGCAGGTGCGAATCGACGAGAAACGCCGCGTCGTCTCCCATCCAGTCGGTCAGCGAGACGTTGTCGATGAACTCGAGCAGTTCGCGCTCTTCGAGCATGAGCGGCGTGATGACGTCGGCGAGGTGTTCGAGCAGGAAGTTGCCCGTGTCCTTCGAGCAGTCGTAGTTGATGTAGGCGCCGAGGGTGAAGTCGTCGCCCGCGGCGGGCAGGAACACGGCGGCGTTGGTCGGGCCGAGTTTGCGCAGCAGGTATTCGAGCGTGGTGCGGAGCAGTTCCTCGACGTCGAGTTCCTGGCGGATGACGGCGGCGAACTCGGTCACGGCCGTGACGTTGGAGATCTGGTCCGTGAGTTCCTGGTAGGCGTGCACGAGGTCGTTGCAGAGTGAATCGACCTGGTTCGTGACGTCGATGCGCGTGGTGTTCATGCGCTTGCAGATGCGCTTGAGCTGGTCGAAGCGCTCCTGCTGCTGGCGCTGCCGCTGGTAGCGGGCGATGGCGTCGAAGAGCCGCACGCGGAGGTCGGTCTCGTCGAGCGGCATGGTGAGACAATCGACCGCGCCGTGGCGCATGGCGTGCACGGCGAGCTGAAAGTCGCTCGCGGCGCAGAGCACGACGAGGCTGGCGGTGGCACGGGCCTCGCGCAGGCGAAAGGCGGTGTCTTCGATGTCGGCGACCGTGCGCGCCGCAAGGATCACGGCGTCGCAGACGCCAAGGTCAGGGCGCTGGGCGGCTTCGGCGAGACTTGCAGCCGAAGCGATGAGCACGTTTGACCCGGCAACGGCGCGCTGCGCTGCCGCAGCGGTGGTGGTGTCCGCGTCGATGACCAGCACGCGCCCGGACGCGACTGGCGCGGCCGGCGGCTGCGCCGGTGAATCGACCTGCATGGGTTTGCTGCGAGCCTTTTTCACGGCGTGAGTCTCCGGGCCGGGCCGCGCGGAAGCGAGCCTTGGCCGAGTGTGATGCTCAGTTGGATGCGAATGCCGCTCATGCCGCTTGCGTCTCCTCCGGCCGCAGCGCGCCGGGGCGCGGAGCGGGAGTCTGCTCGTCGTCGGGAACCTGCCACGACTTGAGCACGATCCGCGCTGTCGTGCCGACTTCGGGTTGCGATTCGAATTCGATCGACCCGCTGTTGGCCGCGATGAGCCGCTGAGCACGCGAGAGCCCGAGTCCGGGCTGGCGGCCGGCCGGCTTGACGGAGAAGAACGGATCGAACGCGTGGTTGAGGGTGTGGGCGCTCATGCCCTGGCCGTCATCCTTGACGATAATGTTCAGCCGCTGGCTGCGCGGCTCGATGAGCACCTGCACATCCACGAAATGCTTGGGTTGCGCCTCGCTGGCGTTGACGATGAGTTCGACCAGCGCGCTGCTCACCTGGTCGGCGTCGAGGTACGCGTCGGGCAGGTCCGACGCCAGGCGCACCGAGATCGGCGCGCGCTTGCCGACGCGCTCCTGCGCGGCCTTGACGGCCCGGCTGACGAGTTCGCTGATCGCGACCCGGGCAGGCTCGGGCCGCGGCGGCTCGGTGAACAGGTGCAGACTGGTGATGAGGTCGCTGAGGCGCTGGGCCTGCTCGGCGATCTGCTCGGCCATGCGGCGGTCGCGCGGGTTCTCCAACTGGCTCGCCAGCACCTGCGAGCGGCCGGAGATGACGCACAGCGGGTTGTTCATCTCGTGGGCGGCGCCGGCGGCCATTTCGCCCAGCGACGCCAGCGCCTGGCTTCGCGCGAGTTTGGCCTGCGTCTCGGTGAGGATGCGGTTGGACTCAGCCAGTTGTTCGCCCAGCTGGCGGGCGCCTTCGTGCTGGCGGGCGGCGGCGATGGCGCTGGCCCACGTCTCGCACAGCGCCAGCATCTGCGTGCGCGAGAGGCCCATCTCGCGCACCGGGCGGTCGTGCAGCAGCACCGCCGACACGCCCCAGGCGCTGCGCAGCGGCAGGAGGCGCACGTTGCGGATGTCAGACGCGTCGCCGATTGATTCGCTCAGCGCCGGCAGCAGGCCCATCATCCCGACCGACACCTGCAGTTCGTCCGAGAGCGTGTCGAGATCGAGACCGGCTGCGGGCGCTTCGATGGTCTGGGCGCGAAGCAGGCGGCCGTCGCAGGAGAACTGGCCGATCTGCCATGCGTCCGAGCGCGCCGAGGCGTAGAGCATGGCGTAGAAGCCGCGGCCGAACTCCTTGGAGGCCGAGGCGACGACGTTGCCGCACACCGCGACGATGGACTGGCCGGGCGTGGCCTGCTGATGGAAGTCGATGATGCCGCGCATCACCTGCTCGCTGCGATGAGCCGACTGCGAGCGATGTTCGAGCGCTTCGTTGATGCGGCCCAGCGCGTGATTGGCGCGGGCGATGGAGGCGAGGAAGAGCCCTTCAGGCGGCGTCTCGGAGAGGCCGAGGATCTCGCAGCGGGCCGCGGTCTCGACGTGCACGGCGCTGCCGACTTCCGCCACGTCCTTCTGCGTTACGCCGACGTGCTTGCACAGCGTGGCCAGGTCGTCGGCGAAGACGTGATTGCCCGAGAAGCCCAGGTGCTGCTTGCGCACGAGGTGGTCGGCGAGGGTGACGAGGGCGATCATGCCTTCGTGGGGCAGGACGGGCAGCGACTCGACCGGCTGGCCGTGCAGCCACATGACGTCCTGTATGATGTGCGGCAGGTTCCACTGCTCGGCGAGGCGCTTGCCGGTGGTGTGGTGATCGAGGCCGATGACGCGGCGCTCCATCTCGGCGATGTTGCCCTGGCGCTGCTCGGTGAGTTCGACGACGCGCTCGTAGCCGCGCGGCAGCAGCCGCTCGAGGGCGAGTTTGCCCAGGTCGTGCAGCAGGCCGCAGACGAACGCTTCGTCGGGCGCGATGCGCGGCTCGAGGCCGCGCCTCTTGGCGAGCAGTTCGGCGGCGACGGCCACGGCGATGCTGTGCATCCAGAAGCCGGCGCTGTCGAACGGCCTGCCCGGCGCCATGTCGTCGAGGTCCAGGCCGCGCTGCGGAGCCGAACGCGTGCTTTCGAACAGGTTGTAGATCTCGACGGAGAGCACTGCGTTGCGGATCGCCTCGAAGCCGAGCATGACCACGGCCCGGTCCACCGTCGTGATGCGCGCCCCCAGGCCCGTTTCGGAACGCCGGCAGAGGCTGAGCACCTTGGCGGTGATCGACGGGTCGGATTCGATGATCTTGACGATGTCGCCGACTTCGCTTTCGTCGTCGGACGTGAGCGAGAGCAGGCGCATAGCGATGGCTGAGAGGGTCGGCAGCGTGTGCAACTGCTGCAGGATCACCTCGACGCGGTCGGAGCGCGTGCTCTGCGAAGCCACGGTCATGGCTGGAAGATCGGCCTTTAGGGCAGGTCAGGTAAGGCAAGGCTTGCGGGATTGGGGGGAGCGGTCCGATTATGGCGCAGCGCGGGGTCCATCCTTAAAGGCGCCGCCTCGACGGGTCGATCTTGCCGAATGGCGCAAGGCCTGCGCTTCGTGGATGAGGCTGAAGGGCGGTTGGGCCCCGGGTCGATAATCACGGAGACCGGCACCTCGATTGCTGACTGAGCGCACGCGCCTCGCCGCCACTGCGCGCCTGCAGTCGGCGGGCAGGGGCGGCTCGATTCTCCGGGAGACGGGACATGACCGGCATTTCCACCAGCGTCGGACTCATCAGCGGCATCGACACCGGCTCGCTCATCGAGCAGTTGCTCGCCGTTGAATCGCGCCCCAAGGTGCTGGCCCTCAACCGCCAGGCCCAGTTGCAGGCGGAGCAGTCGGCGTTTCTGGGTCTCAACAGCCTGCTGCTGGCGCTGCAGTCCGCATCCGCCAAGTTCGGCAAGGACAAGACCTTCGACCTCAAGTCCGCCACCAGCAGCAATGAATCCGTGCTCAAGGGCACCGCGACGGCTTCGGCTCAGGCTGGAACGTACACGTTCCTCGTGGATCAACTCGTCTCGACCAACCAGTATCTCTCCGCGGGCTTTGCTGATCGCGACGCGACGCCTCTGAATATGACCGACCTGTCGTTCGAATACGGCAAGGGTCGGCTCGAAACGGATACGGCCCTGGCGGGGCTGAACAACGGCAACGGCGTCAGTCGCGGCAAGATCAAGATCACCGACTCGTCGGGCGCCGTCTCGACCATCGACCTCTCGCGCGTGGTGACGATGCAGGATGTGCTCGATGCGATCAATGCCGACGAGACGGTGAATGTCACCGCGAAGATCAGCAGCGACGGCACAGGCCTTACGGTCACCGACAACGCCGGCGGCGGCGGCTCGCTGAAGATTGAAGATGCCACCGGCTACACGACCGCCACGTCGCTGGGCATCGCCGGCACGGCCGTGGGCGAGATCGTCGGCACGCAGATCAACTCCATCGGCCTCAACACCCGCCTGGCCACGCTCAACGACGGCAACGGCGTGCTGATCAACTCCGGCATCGACCTGACGGATTTCAACATCCAGACGGCGGACGGCACGATCTACGAGATCAAGCTCGGCAAGATCACCTCGGGCGAGGACACGCTCGAGGCCGTAACCACGCTGCAGGGCGTCAAGGACCGCATCGAGTCGCAGACAAGCGGCGCGGTGACGCTGGACATCAGCGCCGACGGGTTGAGCATCGAACTGACAGACAGCACCACGGGCGGCTCGACGTTCCAGGTGCTCGCCGGCACGGCCGGGGCGACGCAGGGCGCGATCGACCTGGGCATCTTCAAGTCGGCCGATCCGGGCACGCCGACGGTCATCGGCGGCGATCAGATCAAGGCCGGGTTGAACTCGGTGCTCACGCGGAGCCTCAACGGCGGCAGCGGCCTGGGCGGCGGCACGACGCTGGAGATCACCGACCGGGCGGGCAATTTCGACACGATCACGCTCGATCCGAATTCGTCGATGAGCGACATCATCGACGCCATCAACGCCTCGGCGACGCTCAACGTTACCGCTTCGCTCAACTCCGCCGGCAACGGGCTGCTCCTCACGGACACGGTCGGCGGGGGGAGCAATTTCATTGTCGGGGGCGACGCGGCCGCGGCGCTGGGCATCGAAACCGATCCGGCCGGCGTGGCGAGCGACACCGTGCGGGGCACGAACCTCCAACTGCAGTATGTCGCCGGCTCGACGCTGCTGACCAACATGAACTACGGCCGGGGCATCGGCAAAGGATCGTTCCGAATCACCGACGGGGAGGGCGAGGACGCCGTCATCGACATCGGCTCCGACTCCAAGACGCTCCAGGACATCATCGCCGAAATCAACTCCAAGGGCCTGGCGATCAACGCGCGCGTAAACGACACGGGCGACGGCCTGCTCATCGAGAGCACCTCAGACAACCCGTTTGCACCGATCAAGGTCGAGAGCGTCACGGGCTCGACCGCCAAGGATCTCAACATCCTCGGCAGCGCCGAGGACGTCACGGACAACAACTTCATCAACGGCTCGTACGAACAGACGCTCGAACTCGAGGCGACGGACACGCTTGATGATCTGATTACGAAACTAAACAACGCCGGCTTCAACGTGTCGGCGTCGCTGATCAACAACGGCACTGGCGAGAAGCCGTATTACCTGTCGCTCACGAGCAAGATCTCGGGCACGGCGGGCGATCTCATCATCGACACGGGGGGCGTGGACCTTGGGCTGACGGAACTGAATGAGGCCCAGGACGCCGTGGTGTTCTTCGGCTCGACTGATCCGGCGCGGGCGGTGCTCGTCACGAGCACGACCAACACGCTCGACAATGTCGTGACGGGCGTGAAGATCGACCTGAAGTCGCCAAGCGAGACGCCGGTGACGCTCACGATCACCGAGGACACGACCAAGCAGATCGAGACGGTCAAATCGTGGATCACCTCGTTCAACGCGGTGATTACGCGCATCAACGACCTCGGCAGTTACGACTCCGAAACCGAAGAACGGGGCGTGCTGCTGGGCAACTCGACGATCGCGAGCATCGAGGCGCAGTTGTACCGCACGGTGCAGGGCAGCGCGCTGGGGGTGGATACTTCGTACCAGAACCTGGCGCAGATCGGCATCAACGTCGGCACGGGCGGCAAACTCGTGCTCAACGAAGAGACGCTGCGCGAGGCGCTGACCTCCGATCCGGACGCCGTGGCGAATGTCTTTGCGGCGCGCAAACTGGCCGACGATCAGTCGATCGACCTGGGCAACGGGATCTCGTATGAGTCATCCGAGCCGATCTTCGAATCGCTGGGCGTGGTGGAGCGGCTCAACGAGCTCGTCAAGGACATGACGGACTCGATCGACGGCACCATGACCGTCGTGCGCAAGAACTACGACACGCTCATCGAGATTCAGAAGAAGCGGATCGAAGCGTTCGACGTGCGGCTCGAAGCGCGGCGGGAGCAACTTACGCGGCAGTTTGCCGCGATGGAGACGGCCCTGGCGTCGCTCCAGCAGCAGCAGTCGGCGCTTGGGGCGATTCGCCCGGTGGCATAACCTCGCGCGGACGCCTTATGCGGACGTTGGCGGCAAGATGAACGTGGAGCGGCCTGCCGGCCGATCTGATGAGATCTATGAACGACCAGGCCAACGCCTATCTCCGCCAGCGCGTCTTTTCGGCCACGCCCGAGGAATTGCGGCTCATGCTGCTCGAAGGCGCCCTGCGCTTCGCTCGGCAGGGGGCCGACGGCCTGCGCGAGCGCAATTTCGAGAAGAGCTACCAGGGCATTCACCAGTGCCAGGACATCCTGATGGAGTTGATCAACGCGCTGCGGCCGGAGATCGCGCCGGACCTGTGCCGGCGCCTGGCGGCCCTGTACACCTACATGTACCGCCGGCTCATGGAAGCCAGTTCGCAGCGCGACGCCGACATTGTCGACGAGGTCATCAAGCTCCTCGACTACGAGCGCGAGACGTGGGTCATGGCGATGGAGAAGTTGCGCGAGGAGCGAGCCGGGCTGAAGGCCGCGGCTTCAGGACAGCGGCCATCGAGCCCGCGCGAACCGGCTGAGGATCGCGTCGCCGGCCTGTCCATCAGCGTGCAGGGCTAAAGCCGGCCGGGCCGCGCTCACGTGGCCGCCTTGTCGAACAGGTTCGCCCACTGGATCACGAGGTTTTCAAAGACCTGCGTCAGATTGAGGTGCGAGTCGAGCTGGCGCTCGGCTTCGTGGACCAATTCGATGGCGCTCAGGTGAGGCTCCACGTCGCCGCCCGCCGCGATCGCCGCGCCCAGCAGAGCCCCGATCTCGCGCGACAGGAGAATGAAGACGAAGTCGGCTGCTTCGCGGTTGCCTGACTCCTTGCTGGCGTTGGGGTTCTCCTTCTGCCTGGCGGTGGCGTGGGCGTCGATGAGTCTGGCGATCGTCGAGCCCATTTCCGCCGCATATGCGCCCACCTGCAGATCGCGGATCATCGGCGCCAGCGTCTCGTGCCACTCGAACAGGCCGTGCCGCACGGCCTGCGTCGCCAGACCGGGCGAGCCCTGCGCGAAGTGCACCAGCCAGCGCAGCTGCGTTGCCGGGAGATCGAAACCCGCGGCGGCGATCCACTTGCCCATCGCGTCGTCATCGAGCGGGCCGAACGCCACGCGCTGGCAGCGGCTGCGGATGGTGGGCAGCAGTTCATCTTCGTGCGCGGTGATGAGAATGAGCACCGTGCCCGGTGGGGGCTCTTCGAGCGTCTTGAGCAGGATGTTCTGGCCGTTGTCGTCGAGCAGCTCAGCTTCGTCAACGATGAACACCTTTGAAGCGCGCGAGGCGCTGTTGTGGCCCGAGCGCGCTGCGGGATCGACGATGAACTCGCGCACCACTTCGGCGGGGATGTTCGTCTGCTTGCCGCGGCGGGTGCGCGCGTCGCTCACGTACGACGACAGGCCGCGATGGACCACGTGGAGATCAGGATGCGTGCCGGCGGCGATGAGGCGCGCCGTGCGGCTCTGCGGGTCGGCCTCGATCACGCCGGCGAGATTGGGCGCGGCGTCGGGGTCGAGCAGGATCGCGGCCAGCGCCTCGGCCGTCGTGCGCTTGCCCACGCCCGGCGGGCCGTGGAAGATCCACGCGTGGTGCAGGCGCCCGGCCTGGAGCGCGGCCTGGAGCGTCTCGATGGCGCGGTTGTGGCCGAGGATGTGCTGCATCAACGCTGCTCCTGCGGGCCGCGGCGCGTGAGGTGCGCCAGGCGGAAATTGAGATAGACAAAGCCCAGCGCGCCCAGCGTGCAGATGATGGCCCAGAAGAGGAAAGCGTATTCCCCGAGCAGCGGGACGACGCCGTGTGTCGTCGGGAATCCGGCATAAAGCCACATGCCCACGTAGCCGCTGATAAGCCCGCGGACGCCGGTGAGCGTGACGTGGATGGTCATGTAGGTGCTGGCGCGCTCGCTGGAGGCGAAGTCGTTGTGGCCGAGGTTCCAGGCAAGTTCGCCGCCGGCCACGCCCACGCCGCGCACCGCCAGGCCGGCGGTGAGCAGGGCGATCGAGTCGTTCATCACCGCCGCGAAGACGAGGAACTGGGCGATGACGAACGTCCAGCCGTGGATCGCGCGATAGCGGATGATGTGGCAGCGGCCCAGAAGGCGCGACCAGATGGGAATGAACACCGGCATGAGCGCCAGGGGCAGGGAGTTGAGCAGCAGCAGCGAGCCCAGGTAAGAAAGGTGAAACTGCTCATCGACGACCTTGATGAGCGGGCCGTCCAGGGCGAGATTGGAGATGCCCAGGATGAACATGCAGACCATGAAGCCGCGGTAGGCGGCGTCGCTGCGCATGATGACGATCATCTCGTTGAGCGTGCCGCCCCACTCGGCGAGCAGGCCGGCCAGGGCCCCGCCGGGCGGATGCTCGCGCGGCGCCAGGCTCGGGCGGATGAGAAACGGGTGCCGCAGGCGCAGCCGCGAAAAGAACCACACGCCCGCGAGGCCGAAGAAGACCGCGGCACCATAGACGAAGTGGAAACTGTCTCGGTCGATGTCCATCACCGCGCCCAGCAGCAGCGCCGTGAGCGAGACGAGCATGGTCTGGATGAGAATGAGCCGGCCGGTGATGGCGCCGCGCTCGTGGCGGCGGTAGTTGGCGCGCCAGAGCACGGCGCGCAGCGTAATCACGCCGGTCATGAGCAGCCGGGCCCCCACGGCCAGTAAGGTGAAGAGGTAGAGGCCCGCTTCGGTGCGCGGCAGCAGGGCGATGCACGCAACCAGCGCCACCACACCCAGTTGCAGCATGAGCAGGTTGTGCAGCGTGCGGCGGCCGTTGGCCAGGCGGGCCCAGATGAGGCTCGACATGTTGCAGAACGCCGGGGCTGCGGCGAGGGTGGCGATGATCCAGTCGGGCGTGTCGTCGAAGGCCTTCTTGGCGAGAATGCCGGTGACAGCGCCTTCGAACATCGCCGCGGTGACCGGCCAGGTGCACACGGCCAGCAGCTCGGGGCGGTAGTTGCGGCGCGCCATCGGGTGGAGCGAAGATGGGCTCAGCCAGCCAAGCACGACCGCCGACAGTAGGCGCGGCGGCGGGGCTCAAGGCGCTTTGCCGTCGCCGATGCAGGTCAAATCCTGTAGCCTGCCGCCCGCATCGGTCGTAGCGTTGTGCATGCCCTGTCTCGCAGGACTCATCGCCATCTTCGCCCCGCGCGTGGCCATCGTGCTCATCGTGATCTTTTCGGACTGGCTGGGCCCGGCGTACAAGAACGACCTCTGGGCGTTTCTGGGGTTCCTGTTCCTGCCGTTCACGACGCTGGCGTATGCGCTGGCATGGCACTCGGCGCCCGGTCATTCGATCACGGGCTTGTGGATCGTGCTGATCGTGATCGCCGTGCTCGTCGATCTCGGCTCGATGGGCGGCGGCGGCTCGAGCGTCCGCTCGAGGCGCAAGGTGTACATCCGGTCGGATTGAGCGCGGGCGGGTGGCCGCCGGCCGTGCACATCCAGTGATGCGGGTGCCGTGGTCCAGAGGTCGGCTTCCTGGCCTGAGTCTGATCGAAGGCTGCGACGGGCGGGCCACGCTTCAGCACATACGAACTTCTGCGTAATTCGCTCACCGTTTGCGCCATCGCGTGGCCTGCGCTCGCGGAGCCTCGCTTGACCACGGCACCGCGCTTCGCTTGACCACGGCACCGCGGCGTGGTGCATCGTTGCTCCGATTGGGCATCAATCCCCATACGCGCGTGGCGAGTGGTTTTCGCCGTGGCAGCTGAGGAAGCACTGGCCGGCGAAGCGGCCCTGGTCGATGAACTCGAGGCGCCCTGAGGACGGGTCGGGGAAGACGATCGACAGGTCGAAGTTGATGAGGTTGCTGTTGTTGATCGTGCTGCCGTGCGAGGAGATGCCGTGCGCATCGTGGCAGGTCGAACAGGTGGTGCGCTCATCGACGATGTGCTTGCGGTGCGTCGGGAACGACTCGTCGCCAAGGATGCTGTTGCGTTCATGACAGTGGTAGCACAGCGCGTAACTCGTCGCGCTCTCGCTCGTGTAGTCGATCATCGAATACTGGCGCGCGAGCAGGGGCGCGTGGCTCGAGCCGTGCACGCCGTCGGGCCCGCCGCCGCCGCTGCGGACGCCCGCGTCGGAGTTGTGGCAGTCATAGCAGTAGATCATGCTCGCCGTGGTCCACTGCGGCCGCAGGCTCGGCACGTCGTTGTTGCGGCCGGTCGCGGCGACGGGGTGATAGGACACGGCGGTGAAGTCAAACTTGTAACGCAGATTGTCCGTCATCACCTGGCGCGTAACCACGGGCGGCACGGCGCTGCGGTCGGCGTGGCACTTGAAGCAGACTTCATACTCGAACTGGGCGACGGGGATGATGGCGCCGGTGAGCGTGACGCCGCTGGCGTCGCCGAAGTTGAGCGGCGCCTGCGGGGCCGATGCGCTGCCGTGCTTCATCGTGTGCGGCTCGTGGCAGTCGGTGCAGGTGACGTCAAAGGGAATCGGCTCGCTCGGGTCGATGTCGCGGTTGGTGTCGTGCACGCTGATCTTGTGCAGGTCGGGGCTGATGTTGGGCGCGTCAGGGACGGTGCCGTCGTGGCAATCCATGCATGATTCGGTGATGTTCGTGCCGCGCAGGAGGTACGGCCCGCTGGCGGCGGTGTGGGGCGTATGGCAGGCGCTGCAGTTGCTGTGGCCGAGGATGTCAGTCGAGTCGATCTGGTGGCACGCGCGGCACAGGTTTGAATCCTCGTTGTGCATCACGAGGAAATCGCCCAGCGCGTTGTTGTGCGGATCGTGGCACGTTGTGCACTGCATCTCCTGGTTCGCGTCGAGGCGCACCTCCGGCGGCAGGTTGGCCGGCAGGCGGAGATGCTGATCCTGCGCCGCCAGGGCCGAGGTGTAGCGGAACGAGACGGGATGATCGTCGGAGAGATCGGTGCCGAGATTGGAGCCGCCCGGCGGCATGACGGTGATGCCGCTGCGCATGACGATCGGGTTGGGGCGCGAGAGCACCGCGCCCAGCGCGATCGTGCCGTCGTGGCACGACAGGCACATTTTTGAATCGCCGGTCGGCTGGCCGGGCTCGGCGTCGAGCGCGCGGCTGGTGTAGGGCGTGTAGGCGTCCAGCGGCATCGAACGGTTCCAGAGCGGCACGATCGGCGAGGCGTGGTGGGGCGTGTGGCAGAAGATGCACACCTGCTCCTCCGCCGCGGCGCGAACTTCGCCGGGCCCGCTGGCGGAAAGGTTGTGCACGGAATCGACGACGCTCTGCTGCTGCGCCGTCGCGGCTGATGCGGCGATGAAGATGAATGCGAGCGCGATGAGAGTGCTCGCGTGGCCGGCGCTCCCAGAGCGTCGCTTCGACCACGGCACCCCGGCGGCGTTCAAACAGATACTGAGAGTGTGAACGGATCTGTTCATGGCGTCACTCCCTTGGGCGCAGGGCTTGGGCCGGGGTTGGGGCCGGTGTCGCTGGTGGGCGCCGGCGGGCGGTAGTCGAAGACCTGCACCCTGCGATTGTACGTGTCGGCGATCCACAGCCGGTCGCTGTCGTCGATGCACATGCCCGCGGGCAGCCAAAACTCGCCCGGGCCGCGCCCTTCGCGCCCGAAGGCCATGAGGAGCTGCCCCTCGCTCGAATAGACCTGCACCGCCTCAAACTGGGCGTCGACGACATAGAGGTGGTCGGCGCTGTCCACGGCGATGCCCTTGGGGCGCGAGAAGTAGCCGGGCAGGTCGCCCCGGCTGCCGATCTGCCGTCGCGGCATGAGATCGGAGCCGAACTGCTGGATGCGGCAGTTGAGTGAGTCGGAAACGTAGAGCCGGCCCTGATGATCGATAACCACGTCGGTGGGGAAGTTG
This sequence comes from Phycisphaerales bacterium, assembly GCA_020852515.1. NCBI lineage: Bacteria > Pseudomonadati > Planctomycetota > Phycisphaerae > Phycisphaerales > Phycisphaerales bacterium. The sequence continues at coordinate 339,876 of JADZAS010000013.1, read as the reverse complement.
AACGAGCCGGGCGCCGTGCCGCGCGAGCCGAGCGTGGACAGCAGTTCGCCGCCGGGGCCGAAGATGGCGATGCGATGCGCGCCGGCGTCGGCGACAAAGAGGCGCTGGCCGGCTTCGTCGAACGACAGGCCGCAGGGGCGGATGAGATGGCCCAGCCCCCACATGCCGATGCTCCGGCCGGTCGAGTCGAACAGCCAGACCACGCCCGTGGACGAGTCGGCCACGAAGAGGCGGCCATCGCCGGCGCGCGCGAGGCCGACGGGGGTGATGAAGGTGTCGGGCGCCGGGGGCATCCACTGTTCGTACTTGCGCTTGTCGAGATCGAAGACGTGCACGACGCGCGCAGCCGTGTCGGCCACGTAGAGGCGCTGCTGATCGTCGAACTCAACGGCCATGGGGCTGACGATGCCGAGGATCGGCTGCTTGCCGGCGAAGAGCTCGCGCAGCGCTTCGCCGAAGGGTTTGGCGGCCTTGAGATCGGCGGTGGTGGCGATCTGGCCGACGTAGTGGATGCGCGGCTCGTCGGGCGGGTTGGGCCAACTTAGCGGCGCGGCCAGCGGCGGGAAGAGTTCGCCCGCCGGCTTGGCGCAGCCCATCGGCACCAGCAGCAGCGCGGCGAGCAGAGCGGCAGCGGACAGGGCGCGTGCGGTGCAGAGAGCGATCGGGTTGGAGCCGCGCAGCGTTGCTGGCATGTGGCCCTCAGAAGGTCCTGCGGAAGCCGACTTCGACGCTCTGCGCCAGCCGCTCTTCCGCTGAGGAATCGAAGATCGAGTTGCGTCCGGAGACATAGATCTCCGTCTGGCGGTAGCGCCAGTTCAAGTTTATTCGCTGCTCGAAGCCCTGGGTGTGTCCCTGGAGATCGTCGCGTTCATCGCGCCAGACCAGTTGAGCGTTGAGGCGCAACTGGTTTGTCAACTGCTGGTTCCACGACGCGGTGACCGTGGCGAGATCGACGTGGTTGTCGAGCGACGGGTAGTCGATCATCTGGTAACTGCCCAGCAGGCTCAGCGAGGAGAACCGGCCCAGCGTGTGCACGTACCGGGCCTCGAAGCGCGTGGCGTCAAACGGGGAGACGACGCTGTCGTAGGTCTCGTACTCAGCATTGAGCGAAAGCGGACCGGTGATGTAGTCGGCGCCGAAGATGAGGTCGCGCGAGTCGTCGAGGATGAACTCGCTCGGCCGCGGGCTGTCGATGCTCGCATCGCGCTGCAGGTAGCGCATGTACAGGCCCAGGCCATTGAGAAAGCCGTCGTTGATGCTGTAGCGGGCGCTGAAGCCCAGGCCGGTGGTGGTGATGGTGTTGGCCGACTCGGGGCCGATGGTGTAGTCGATGAGTACGGTCTGGCCATCGACAATGCTGCCGCCGACCACGCGGCGGATCTCGACGCGGTCGAAGAACACCATCAGGGTGTAGTCGAGCCCTTCGTCGTAGAAGGTGAGGCCGCTGATGTCGGTGATGACGATGGATCCGGGCAGGATGTTCTGCCTGGCGATGGTGATGGGGGCGGGGTCGTTGAAGGTGCGCGATTCGTCAAAGATGCGCAGCGGCGTGCCGCGCGGCCCGTTATCGCGGATGTTTTCGCTGACGCTGGCCGAGGCGGTGAAGATGCCATAGGGCACTTTCTTCGTGTAGTCGAAAGTCACGTCGCCGTAGTACTCGTTGCTGGTGAAGCCATCGGTGTTGAGGGTGGAGGCGCCGATGTTGGCGCTGGTGACGAGGCTGCCAAAGAGGCGGTGGCGGACGTTGAAGTTGCCGCGCAGGAAGTCCTGGTTGGAATCGGCGCGCGACTGGTTCTCGTAGAAGAGGTCGTAGCGGGTCTGGAGCGTTTCGCTGTGATAGAGCCGCAGCGATTCGTCCAGGCTGATGCGCCGCAGTTGCGAGTCGCCGCTCTGGTCGAACAGGCGGAGTTGCGAGCGGAGGCTGTCGCGGTCGCCGAAGTCGAGCACGTGCAGGGCGGTGGCGTCGTGGCGGATGAAGTCCTGGGCGCGGCGGCCGGCACCGGACTGCCGGATGGAGTCGAGCGTGTAGTCGAGGCTCAAAGACTGGCGGTCAGCGACGCGGATGTTGCTGTGGACGTCGAAGGTGTCCTGCACGACGCCGAAGTCCGTCTGACCGCCCGCATCGGTCTGCTGCTGATCGCGGTGGAACAACTGGATCGTGGTCGGAGCGCGATCGTTGACGAACTGCGCGATGCCGCCGTGCTCGGTCAGCGTGGAGTCGAGCGAGGGGCCGAAGAGACGGTCGATGTTCGTCTGCGAGCGGCGGGAGTAGAGCGTGACCGGAAGCGACGACTCGCCGAGGATGAAGGCGCGGAAGTCGTAGTTGGTGTCGAGGGTGGTGGTGTCTTCGTTGAGATTGAGCGTGGTGCTGTCGAGCGTGGTGTGGTCAAGTTGCAGGCCGCCGGTGAAGGAGAGTTGAATGAAGTTGGGGTGGACGATGTAGGCGTCGGTGGAGAACTCGACACTGGGTCGGATGATCTCTTCGGTCTCGCGCGTCGTCGGCTCGCCGGGCCGCTTGCGCTCGTCGGTGCGGTAGCGATAGAGGAATTCGAGCGCGGTGCGGAAGCGCTGGATGACGAATGAGTCCAACTGCTCTTGGCGTTCGCCGACGACGATGGGCCCGCCTTCTTCGGGAGGGGCGGGATCCTGCGCGAGAGCGGCGGCGGCGACGCCAAAGGCGGCCGCAGCAGCCGTGGCCGCGGCGCCGGCGCGATGCTGGGCGCCGCGCGACTTCATGAGCCGGCCCCGGATTCATCCGCCGCGCCGCCGGGCGTCACTTCTTCGGCGGGCTGATCCGCCGGGGGCGCCTCGGGCGCGAGTGGTATGCGAAGGAAATAGGGCAGTTCGCTCCCGTGGCCCGAGTGGCAGTTGAGGCAGTCCACGGCGAGGTCGGCGTGCTCGGGCGCGCCGCCGGCCTGGACCTCAGCCCCGACGTGGCATTCGAGGCACAGCGTCGGGCTGGCGCGCTTGAGCAGGTGCGGGTAGCGCGATTCGTGCGGCTCGTGGCAGGCGAGGCACTCGCCGGCGGCAACCGGGCCGTGCATGATCGGATGCTCAGTAGACTTGCCCTCGTGGCACTTGAGGCAGACGTTGGAGGTGACGCCGGAGTAGCCTTCGAGCGACATGGTGAATTTGCCGACTTCGCCGTGGCAGTCGCTGCACTGTTCGTTGGCGAAGGGGGCGTGGGTGATGACGGAGATGGCGACGCGGTCGCCGCCGGGCTCGTCGATGGTGGGCCGCATCGACTCGGGCATCGGCACGTCGTCAAAGAAGATGCTCAGGGTTCGGTAGCGTTCCTCGGGTGTGCCGCAACTCCACAGGGTGAGAACGGCCAGCGCAAGGGTCCAGCCGACAGCGCGGTATCCATGACCGGTCGATCGATTCGCCATCGATCACGCATCCCTCACGGTTTCAGGTCTGAAGGCTGCTCGTCATCAGGGGTGACTTCGGGATTGACGCCTTGGGCTTTGTCGGCATCCTCGACTCCCAGGTTGATATCGGCCTGACTGGCCCGGATCGCCTCAACACTGACGCCCGGCCTGAGTTGCCCGAAAGCGTAGACGGAAACCTTGTCGTCGCCGAACTGGTTGGTGACGAGCACGAGGTACTGGGCCTCGAAGTCGGGGTGAATGTAGGGCTTGAAGAGGTCCATGTCGCCGTAGTGAATCGTGATTCCGGCGGGGAGGAACATGGCGCCCGGGTGCGCGCCGGCCGCGCCGAAGAAGGTGAGGATGTAGCCCTCGGGACTGAAGAGCTGCACGTTCTGGAACGAGGCGTCCACGACGTAGATCGTGCCTTCCTTGTCCACGGCGATGTGCTTGGGCCGCACGAACGAACCGATGTTGTTGGTGATGACGCCAAAGCCCAGGAGGAACTCGCCTTCGGGGCTGAACTTCTGAAGCCGGCAGCGGATGACGTCGGTGACGTAAATGTTGCCTTGGGCGTCAACTTCGATGCCCAGCGGGCGGACGAACTGGCCGTCCCCGTCTCCGGGTTCGCCGAAGGAACCGAGGTGATTGCCGTTGCGGCGATCGAAGATCTCAACGCGCTGTCCGACGAAGTTGCTCACATACAGGCGATCGTCGAACACGGCCAGGCCCGCCGGCTGCAGGTCTTTCATGCCGATGGTCCGGACGAAGCGCTCATCGGCGTCGAAGACGAAGATGAGGTTGCGGCCGAGGTCGGCGACGTACTTCGTGCCGTCGTCGGAGATGGCAATGTCAGTGGGGCGGACGAGGATTTCCCGGCCGGTGGTTCCCATGATGCGCGTCTGCTTCTTGCGGAGGTCGAAGACCATGACGGCGCCGCCGCGGATATCGCAGGTGTAGATGCGGCCGTTCCACATCTCTACGCCATAGGGCTTGTTGACCGCGGCGTCAACGTTGGTTTCCTTGCCGTAGATGATGTCCTCAAGCGCGCTGGACTTTCGCGGGGCGATCTGGCCGCTGTGCTTGAACGAGACGACGTACTGCAGGCGCGGCTCGTCGGGATAGGGCGGCCAGAAGGCGTACTCGGTGGCGACCGCGGTCGGTGCCTCAGTGGTCTTCGGGTTCGACGAGCAGCCGGCAGTCATCGCCAGCAAGGCGAGGGCGAGCAACGCGGCGGAACCGATGCGGCGACGAGATGGGATGTGCATGCGAGAGGTCATGGCCATGCCCTTTCGTGTCTCAAAGGGCGCGATGTTTCGGGGGGCTCGATCAGGACGACGACGGGTGGGGGCGGGCGGCTCCAATTCCATTATCGAGTCCGTCAAGCCGTTCCCCCTCTCGGGCCGCGCCGATCAACGCCCGGGAGGGGGAAGGTGAAGAGATCTGATTCAAGCCAGGCCGCGTGTCACTTGATGTGGCAGGCGAGGCACATGGCGCTTCCGGTATTGTCAACCCGGGTCAGGAAGTCATTGCCGCCGCGGCGGTGAGGCTCGTGGCAGGTGACGCAGCTGATGACCGATTCGACTTGGCCGTTGACGAGCATGTCCTGGAGGCGGCCCATTCTGTCGCCGCCGATCGTTGAGTTCTCCCACGTGAGGCGCGGGTTGTAGCGGCTTCCTTCATAGGTCGGGTCCCACACAGCAGCGCCGCCGATCGGGTGGTCGTTGGTCAGGTTGGTGCCGATGAGCGCGTTTCCGAAGATCATCGTGCTGCCGTTCACGCCGCCGAAGGAGTCGAGGGCGACGGTGCCGTCATGGCAGCCCATGCAGAGGATGCTCTTGGCGTCGAGGGCTTCGTCACGGGTGAGGTCGCCTTCGTTGGTGTTGTAGACCTGGCTCTGTGCGGGCAGAGCGTGGTTCCACAGCCGGTCGGTGCCGTAGCCGTTGATGTCAACGGTCATGGCGTTGTGCGGGGTGTGGCAGGGTTTGCAGATCTGGTTGTCAGCCCAGCCCGCGTTGGTGAAGTCGTGAGCGCTTCCCACGATCTGGGCGTTGGCTCCCGCTGCGCCGCACGCGAGTACGGTCATGGTGGTGAGGTGGATCAAATGGCGCCGTTTCATGGTACATCTCCTTTTATCTTCGCGGCCCTTTTTTTTCGGCCGCCGGTTCAAAGCCGCCCGCCCGCATCCGTTACTTTGTGCGAGCCGACGGTAATGGAACAAGAACCGTGCCACGGCGTACGGGGCGGTTTCCCCGACTGTCACCGGGCTGAAAGCCGATAAACCAGCCCGCTAGGGCGGTTGCACCGCCGATGCGCCCTCCAGGGGAGATGGGTGATCCCACCGCCAAGAAAGCCGCGGCGAGGCAGTTCCCACCGCTGAGAATGCGCGGCGGGCTGGCGCACGAGCGCCGCGGCCCGCGGGGCGCGGCCGCCGCAGAATCGCGGGTGCGCGCCTGGCGGCGCGGCATGCAAATGCAGCCGTGCGACAGCGGGAATTCGGGCATCACGCCCTGTTTTTCCGGTCGGCGAGGCGTCGCCAGCGAAGGCTGACCGTGAGCGGCGCCGGAGTTTTTCGGATCGCCCTGGGCCGTGGCACCGCTGTTGTTACAGGGCAAGTGGGAAGCGTTCCCGGAGAATCGACATGACAAGCATCCGAACCAAAGTCGTCATCGCCCTGCTGGTCATCGGCGGAGCGGTGGTCTACCTCGTGCAGGCCGGCGTGCGAACCGGCTGGGTCTATTCGATGGACGCCGATGCGTTCATCGAGAAGGCGGAGTTTCATTCCCGCCGCGTGCGCCTGACGGGCAGCGTGGGTCTGGAGAACGTGGATTGCAACCCGGGCCTGCTGTACGCGAAGTTTGATCTCGTGAGCAGCGGCAAGAGCCTGCGCGTCGAATACAAGGGCGCGGTGCCGGACATGTTCAAGCCCGGCCACGAGGTCGTGGTCGAAGGCGCGCTCGATGAGAACGGCGTATTTCAGTCTGACATGCTGCTGACCAAGTGCGCCAGCAAGTACGACCCGTCGTCGCCGCACGCCAGCGAAATGGCGGAAGACGGCGCCGACGCTTACGGAGACAGCGACCAATGATCCCGACGATCGGCACATCCATCCTCGCCGTGGCGACGCTCGCCTGCATGGCGGTGATCATCGCCAGCCTCGCCGCAGTGCGGCTGCAGTCATCGCGGGCGCTCAGCGCCGCGCGATGGGGCGTGGGCGCCTTTGCTGCGTGCCTCACCGCCGCGAGCGCCTTGCTGCTGGTCGCACTGCTCCAGAGCGACTTCCGGCTCGCTTATGTTGCGTCCTACACGGAGCGGGCTCTGCCCGTGGGATTCAAGTTTGCGGCGTTCTGGGCCGGTCAGGAAGGCAGCCTGCTGCTGTGGGGCGGGATGATCGCCTGGATGAGCACGATCGCGATCGTGAGCCGACGGGCCAATCGCGGCACGGGCGAAGCGGTGACGATCGGCGTGCTCGGCGCCATCTGCGGCTTCTTTGGCGCGCTGCTGCTCTTTGCGGCCAACCCCTTTGAAGTGGTCACAGGCCTCGCGCCCGCCGACGGCAAGGGCCTGAACCCGCAGTTGCAGGACCTGGCGATGATCATCCACCCGCCGACGCTGTTCCTCGGCTACGCCGGCTTTGCCATTCCATTCGCCGTGATGATCGGCGCCATGGCCGAGCGGCGCACCGATGCGCGCTGGCTGACCGACATCCGCCGCTGGGTGCTCTTCTCCTGGGTCACGCTGGGCGCAGGCATCATGATCGGCGCGTGGTGGGCGTACATCGAACTGGGCTGGGGCGGCTACTGGGGCTGGGACCCGGTCGAGAATGCCTCGCTGCTGCCGTGGCTCACGGGTACGGCGCTGCTGCACTCGGTCATCATGCAGGACCACCGCGGCGTGTTCAAGCGCTGGAACGTGGCGCTGGTCGCGACGAGCTTCATCCTGTGCATCTTCGGCACCTACATCACGCGAAGCGGCGTGGTGTCCTCGGTGCACTCGTTCGGCGAGTCGCTTGTGGGCACGTTCTTCTTCGCGTTCATCATTCTGCTCGTCGTCGGCAGCGCTGCGGTGTTCGCCTGGCGCTGGTCGAGCCTGGCGCCGCAGCGTCGGCTGTCGAGCATGCTCGAGCGCGAGGGCGTGGTGCTCATCGCCAACGTGCTGCTCGTCATCATGACGGCCATCACGCTGCTGGGCACGATGTGGCCGGTGATCAGCCGCACGTTCGCGAATGAAATGACGGTTGGGCCGAAGTTCTACAACAACACGGTGGCGCCCATCGGGCTGGTTCTCATCGGCCTGATGGCCACGGCGCCGGCGCTGGTCTACGGCCACGAAGCCGGCAAGCGGCTCGGCCGCAGCCTGATCGGCCCGGGCATCGCCGGTGCGGCGCTGACGGCCGCTGCCGCGCTGCTGGGCGTGCACAACATCTGGGCGCTGCTCGTCACGCTGTTTGCGGCGGTGACCGTCATCGCGGTGCTCGTGCACTTCGCTCACTGCGTTCGCGCCGAGCGAGCACACAGCGGCGCGGGCGCGCTGCCCGTCGCCTGGAGGCTGCTCGACTCGAACCATCGCCGCTGGGGCGGCTTTGTGGTTCACCTGGGCGTCGCGCTCATGGTCATCGGCTTTGCCGGATCGAGCCTCTTCCCCGAGGAGAGCACGCACCAGGTCGGTCCCGGCGAGTCGTTCCAGGCCGGGCGCTACACGCTTAAGTTCAACGGCCTTGAGGAAGTGCCTCGCGAGAACTACACCGCCGTGGTCGCGTCGATCGAAGCGACGCTGCCGGGGGGCAAAGTTGTGGATGTGTCGCCCGAGCGGCGCTTCTACGACAAGCGCCCCGATGAGCCGTCGGCCCAGGTGGCGGTTCGCTCGAACTGGCGCGAAGATCTCTACCTCATCCTCGCCGGCTGGGAAGCGGCCGGGAAGGTGACGGCGATCAAGGTGATCATTAACCCGCTCACGATGTGGATCTGGATCGGTTCGACGATCCTGGTCATCGGTTCGATCATCTGCATGCTCCCGAGACTCAGTAAGGCGGCGAGCGCCGCCTCGAACGGTAAACTCACACAGGAGGGGCGCACGAAGGGCATGACACCTGCGGCCAACGAAGGTTCGTCGATGCGACCAGACGACAGCGAGGACAGCACTACTTCCGGTGGCGGACCACGACGGCGGCAGCGCCCGGCGACGGCGCCGGCGCCTGCAGCCGCGCTCACCAGGGCTGCTTCCTCCACAGGCGATCTGCGCACCGGGCCGGCCGCACCTGCTTCGTGCCCTTCGTGACCCCCTCTTTGACCACACTGCTGGAAGGTGAATCCATGAAACGTCTTCTGCTTCTCTCCGCGATGATCACGAGTTGCTCTGCCGCCGCCTTCGGGCAGATCGCGCCCGGCGCCAATCCCGACGCGGGCGCTCCCCCGGCGGCCGATCCCGCCGGCGCCGTGCAGCCGACGCCGCTCGATGAAGCGGCGCTGCGCGAGCGGATGGCGCAGGCCGCGATCGGCCGCGTCGCGGTGCGAGCCGTTCAGGGCACGCCGTATGGGACCGAAGTGGGCGTGGCGCCGGTGGAGATTCTGCTGGTGCATCGCGGCCAGGTCGTTCACTCGCAGCAGGCCGAACTCGACGAGCACGGCGTTGTTGTCTTCGAGAATCTGCCGGTGGCGATGGACGTCACGCCGGTCGTGCAGGTCGGGTTCGCCGGCGTGCATTACCAGAACACGGGCACGGCGATCTCACCCGCTTCGCCGGAAACCACCGTTGAAGTGACGGTCTATGACACGACCGACGAGCGCCCGGACTGGCACATCGCCATGCGGCACGTGCAGATCGAGCGCAGCGCCGAAGGCATCCTCGTGCACGAGACGGTCATTACCAACAACCCGGCTCAGAGCACGTGGCTCGGCGCGCCCGTCGATGACTCCCCCGAGCCCAAGCGCGATGCGGCACAGTTCCGCCTGCCCAAGGGCGCCGCTCAGGTGCAACTGGTCGGCGGGTTTCACGGCTGGTGCTGCACGCGGCTGGATCCTGACGGGCTGCTGAGCGTGCAGATGCCCATGATGCCCGGACGCAGTCAGTTCACGTTCGCGTATCTCGTTCCCAATGGCCAGGACGCGTCGGAACTGTTCGTTTCGGCGCCGGCGCCGACCGACAACATGGTCGCGTTCTTCGTCGATGACGGCAGCGAAGTGGAATTGAAGGGCATGATTGACGCCGGCTCCGAGCCCATGGGGCAGGCCAACGTTCGCATGTTCCAGGCGGACGCGATGGAGCCGGGGCAACTCGTCGGCCTGTCGATCGGCGCGCTGCCGGCTTCGGCTGACCTCGCATCCGTGAGCCAGACGAACTCGCAGATCAAACTGTTCGCGGCGATCGGCGGCGGCATCGTGCTGCTGGCAGGCATCGCGGCGATCTTCCTCAAGGCGCCGCGCCAGGCGCAGGCGACGAACTGAAGCACCACCGCCATGACGGCTCCACTCACCATCCAGCATGCGGACACCCCGCGGTTCAGTCGAGCCGGGGCGATCGAGGCCCGTTCTGGGCAGTCCGACTCCGGCCGCACACTTCGCCTCGCACAGAGCGAGAGCGCGGCGGCGCTGCCGGCGGTGCGCGCCGTGGGCGTGCACAAGGTGCTCGATGATCGACCGATCCTGCGCGACCTGACGTTTGATGTGCCAGCCGGCTGCTACGCGGCGCTGCTGGGCGCCAACGGCGCCGGCAAGACGACGCTGCTGCGGCTGCTCTCGACGCTCACCACGCCCACGCGAGGCGAACTCGAGATCTTCGGCCGCAACTCGCGCCGCCAGGGCGCGCTCATCCGGGCCGGCATCGGGCTCATCGGCCACCAGTCGATGCTCTATCGAGACCTTTCGGCCCTGGAGAATCTCGTATTCTTCGGCCGGCTTCATGATCTTTCCGAGCCAGGCGCCCGGGCGATGGACCTGCTCGATTTCGTGGGCCTTGTGGATCGGGCGCACGACCCTGTCAAGACATTCAGTCGAGGCATGGTCCAACGGGTTTCCATCGCTCGGGCGCTTCTTCACGAGCCGCGGCTGCTGCTCGCCGATGAGCCGTTCGCCGGGCTCGATGCGCCGTCGGTGGACACGGTGGAGCGACTCATGGCCCAACTCAATGAGCAAGGCATGGCAGTGCTCCTGGCCAACCACGACGTGCGCCAGACCCTGAGGCTGGCCGAGCGCGTGCTGGTTCTGCGCAAAGGGCGGCTGGCGCTCGACGCCGCCGCGTGCGAGCTGACGGTCGAGCAGGTGTTGCGGGAGATCGAGCAGCGATGACACGCGCGATCCGCCACATCACGATGCTGACGCTCAAGGACCTGCGCATCGAAGCGCGCGGCCGGCAGACGATTGGACTGGTCGTGGTGCTCGCGGTGCTCATCGTCGTCGTGCTGGCGCTCGGGCTGGGCTCGGGCGGCGGTGCGGGCGGCTTGACCGCTACGGCCATTCTCTGGGTGGCGTACCTGTTCGGCGGCGTGCTCATCTTCGAAAAGACCATGGCCGTCGAGCGCCACGATGACGCCCTGGCCGGCCTGCTGCTGGCGCCGATCGATCGCGGCTCGATCTACATCGCCAAACTGCTGGCCAATCTCGTGCTCATGTTCGCGCTGGCGCTGGTCGTGACGCCGGTGGGCATCATGTTTTTCCAGTTTGATCTTTCGGTGGCGCCAGGCGGCTTTGCGCTGGTCATGGCCGTCAGCATGATCGGCTACGCCGCGGTAGGCACGCTCTTTGCTGCCCTGACCAGCAGCACGCGCCTGGCGGGCGGACTGCTCGCGATGCTCGTGTTCCCCATCACGCTGCCGGTCGTTCTCATCTCGACGCGCGTGCTGGCGAATCTGTTCGAGCACGGCACGTCGCTGGCCGGCAGCGGCCTGGCGCTGCTGATCGCGTTCGATCTGATGTTTCTGGCTGCTTCGTGGCTCGTGTTCGATGTCGTGCTCGAAGCGTGAAAAGGAGTTCTGCGATGAAATCGACACCTGTGCGAATCGTCGGCCCGGTCTACTGGGTGGTGACGTTTGGCCTGCTCGCCGCGGTGACCGCCATGATGGTCTGGTGGACGCCGCGCGAGGAGACGATGGGCGACGTGCAGAAGGTGTTCTACATCCACCTTCCCGCGGCGATCAACACGTTCGTCGCCTGCTTCGTGGTGTTCATTGCCAGCGTGATGTACCTGCTGCAGCGCCGCTCGTGGTGGGATGATCTTGGCTTTGCCGCCGCCAAAGTGGCCGTGCTACTGGCGAGCATCGTGCTGCTCACGGGCATGATCTGGGGTCGCAGCGCGTGGGGCGCGTGGTGGCAGTGGACGCCGCGCCTCACCTTCAGCCTGATCCTCTGGCTGCTCTACGTCGTCTATCTCATGATCCGGCCGTCGATCGAGTCGAGCCAGCGGCGGGCGCTCATCTGCGCCGTGTATGGCGTAATCGCATTCATGGATGTGCCGCTCGTGTGGTTGTCCACTAAACTGCTGCCCGACATTCACCCCAAGTCGATCTCGATGGCGCCGGAGATGCGCCTGACGCTGCTGGCGTGGTTCGTTCCGATGACGATGCTTGCGGCGGGCCTGCTCGTGGCGTCGATGCGGATCAACCGGCTGCAGCGGGCCGCGAGCGAACCGGCCGAAGAACTTGATGAGCCGCGCCTCGTGCCGGCAGGAGGTCAGGCGTGAACGCAACGCAATATGCCATTCTCGCTTATGCAGTGAGTTTCATTCTCATCGGCGGCTTTGCGCTGTGGACGTGGCTGGAGCATTCCCGGCTCACGCGCCCCGGCCGCGGCCGAGGCAACTTCTGATCCACTTTCCTGCGGGCCAATGAGCCCGGGGGGTCCGCCATGCAACATCTTCCCACACTCGAAGTGATGAAGCGCGGCGTGCGCGCCGAAGTGTGCACCCAGTGCAGCCAGCGCGAGCCGGCCGAGGGCGACTGGCCGCTCGACGAGCCGCGCCCATGCGAGGCGGCGTGCACGATCTTTCAGAACCTGCCGCGCATCCGGCTGATCGTGCATCAGATTCACTCCGAATCGATGAAGCCGTATGAAGACGCCATGCGCGAACTCATCTGCCAGTCGTGCCACAGCGATCCGACGGCGGGCGACTTCTGTCTGCCGCGCGCCACGCGGCAGTGCCCGCTGAGCCGCTACGCCGGCCTCGTCGTGGATGCCCTCGAGAAGATCGAGACGTCGAGGCATCAGCACCCCGGCTGAGTCGCGATGCGCCGGCGGCCATCATGCCGGCTCGCGCGCGAGGGTGCGGGCGACCGCGTGCCAGACCAGCCCTGCGGCGATCAGGCCCAGCCCCGCGACCCAGATCTGCCACTCCACCCAGAACGCGAGAAAGACGCAGCCGACCAGCCCGCCCCACGGGAAGATGAGCGGGTAGAGCCGCTGCTCTGCGGGCAGGCGCAGCGCTGCGAGATTCGTGATGGCATAGTAGATGAGCACGGTGAAGGCGCTGAACGACCACGTCGTCTTCACGCTGCCGATGCACGCCAGGCCGGCGATCATGATGCCGACGAGGATGACGGCGACGAAGGGCGTGCTGTGGCGGGCGCTGATCTTCGCGACCGCCGCGGGCATGTCGCGACGCCGCCCCATGGCCAGCAGCACCCGCGACAGGCCGAGGATGAGATTGAGCAGCACGCCGAGCATGGCCGTCATGGCGCCGATCGCGACGATCCAGTGCACCTGCGGCCAGGCGAGATGCTCGGCGGCGATCTCCAGCGGCGCCGCCTGTGACTGCGTCGCCTCGCTCAATCCGGCCGAACCCAGCGAGCCCACGGCGACGACGGAGACCGCGACGTAGAGCGACGCCGAGAGAATGAGCGTCATGATGATCGCGCGCGGGATGGTCCGGCGCGGCGAGCGGACTTCTTCACCCAGCGTGGCGATGCGCCCGTAGCCGGTGTAGGCGACGAACATGAGCGCGCAGGCGTGGAGCAGGCCGCGCAGCGAATCCCAGCCGCTGTCGCCGGCGCCGCCGAAAAACGGCGTCAGGTTGGCGCTGCCGCGCTGCGCGACCGTGGGCAGCCCCGCGAGGACGAACGCCGTCAGCGAGGCGAGGGTGATCGAGACGATGACGATGTTGGCCCGATTCGCCCGGCGCACGCCGGCGAGGACGATGATCGTCAGGATCGCAATGGACGCTGCGGCGACGGGAACGAGCCAGCGCTCGGCGGATGCATCCAGGCCGTGGAGCAGGTAGCCGGCAAAGCCCAGCGCAGCCGTGGCGGCCGAGGCGCTCTTGGCGCAGAGGAACATCCAGCCGGCGGTGAAGCCCGCGGGCGCGATGAGCAGGCGATAGCCGTATTCATATGTTCCGCCGCTGACGGGGTAACTGGCCGCGAGCTGGGCGCTGCTCAGGGCGTTGCAGACGGCCAGCGCGGCCGCGATGACGATGGCGAGGATGACGGCCGGCCCGGCGAGGCCGGCGGCGATGCCGATGCTGACAAACACGCCGGTGCCGACGATCGAGCCCATGCCCATCATCGTCGCGCCGAACACCCCGACGTCGCGGCGGAGTGCTGGCGGCGCTGGCTCATTCGGCGTGGGCTGGGGCATCAGGTGCGCTCGAAACAGAACGGTCACACGTCGCAGCAGGACGCGACAACGGTAGCCGCGAGCCGCAGTCGCGGTCCGGGTTCAATTGCCCGGTGCCTCGGCGATCACGTTCTCGGCGTCATGCCCGCGAAGGCAGGCATCGAGCGAGGCGTCAAAACGGGTTCGCACGCGTTGCAGCCCCAAAGCCGGTTTCGTGTCCGATCAAGTGGATTCCGGCTCTCGCCTTCGCTGCCTGATGCCAAGTGCCTGATGCCTCTCCTCGGCGCCTCGGCGCCTCGCTGCCTTTCCCTAATGCCTAATGCCAAGTGCCTAATCCCTGGCCTCGCTCCTACTCGAACTGATGCGCCACGAGTTGGCTGATCTGGCAGTTGTCGGCATCGACGGCTTGGATGAGCACCTCGCCGAGGTTTGAGGCGTTGCCGGGGATGAAGCGCGTCAGCGTGGCGATGCCGTTTGCGTTGGCGGTGGCCGTGCCGGCGCGGATGGGGTTCTCGAGTTGGAGGGTGACACCATCGGTGTGGTTGCAGCCGGGCACGAGGGTACCGCCGCCGGTGGTGCTGTAGAAGAAGTGGACGCGGGCGCCGGGCGTGCAACCGGTGGCGCGGATGCCGTTGAGTGTTCCGGCGGTGCCGGGCTGGGGACCTTGGAGTGTCAGCGTCGGATGGACGGGGGTGATGAGGACTGCGTGATAGAGGTAGTCGCTCCCGCCAACACGGTCGCCGTAGGCGATGATCTCGCCGTGGTCGTTGATGTCGAGCGATACCAGCAACTGCCTCCAAGTGTGATGCGCCGGAAGGAGCGAGCGAAGATCGACCATCGGACCGGGATCTTCGTAGAAGAAACTCTGTAACTGCTCGAGTGTAAAGTCCACGTCGATGTAGCCGACTACCTGGCCTGACGCGTTGATGGCGTAGGCGCCAGTATACCGGCCGAGAGATGGATTGTTGATATTCCGGATGATGCGATTTTCCCAGAGGACGGCATTCCGAAGACTGCTTGAGTTACTCGCCTCGCCCGCTATGACTCCCACATCGTTGATGTCGTATGCAATGCTCTGGGAACCATCAGGCAACGTGCCGAGGTTGATCATCTCGCCGTTCTCCCAGAGGAAAGCACGGGAGCTGAAGGGAAGAATGCCTGATGCACCGACGATTTGGCCGACTTCGTTGATCGCGTTCGCTCCGCCGCTAGGGCGACCAAGATCGCCGAGGTCGATCATCCGGCCCTTCTCCCAAAGAAAGGAATGACTCCCTTCCACTGGCAAGTCAGCGCCGCCCACCACCTGACCTGACGCGCTGATCCCGTAGGCGCCAGAGTCCTCTCCCCCAAGCGTGCCGAGGTCTACAGGCGTTCCATCAGCCAGCCACTTCACAGCGTGCCGAGCTCCCAAGGCAGTGTAGCTGTAACCAGCGATCTCATCGAGGTCGTTGATGTCGTTGGCTCTTGCATCGAGCCCGGGCACGAGCGGTTCCAGGTACTCCACAACTCCATTGCGCCAGACGAAGACGCGAATCTCATTGCTCTGGGCGTCCCATGTCGTTCCAGCAATCACGCCGTTGTTGTTGATTGCGCGCGGAATCGTGGCAGATCGGCCGCCGAAGTCTCCCACGTCCACAATCGCGTAGCTCGCGGCCCCTTGGCCGCGCGCTACGCCGCAGTGTGCGAATGCTCCGAGAATGCCGGAGATGAACAGAGCACGTCGTCTCATTGACACATGATGCATCATGTGCAAGTCCTTTCTGATCAAGCGGCAAATCACGGCCGCGGCGCGCAGTTACAGTCTGTCGTCGGCGCGTTCGGGCGCGGCACGAACGAGCCGATCATGGACGCGCCGGGCAGGAAAACGGGACTGGTACGATTGTTTGGCATGTGCTTGTCTGCGGTGTCACTCGGGCTCGCTCCTACTGGAACTCATGCACCACCAACTGGCTGATGGCGCATTCGTTCTGGACGACGGCCTGGAAGAGGATGGTCTGGCCGCGGGCGATGAGGGGGACGGGGCGCGTGATCGATGCGACGCCATCCTGGTCCGCAATGGTGCTGCCGATGACGGTCGGGTTGTCGAGCTGCAGCGCGTTCTGCTGCAGGTCGCAGCCGGGGATGCGCGTGCCACCACCGTGGCGGGAGTAGCAGAAGTAGACGCGCGCGCCAGGGGGGGCGCCAGTTACTCGCAGCCGGTTCACGGTGCCAGCGCTACCGGGAACGGGGTCCTGGAGTGACATCATCGGGTTGACAGGCGTGAGGAGGAGTGCCCAGGTGTCGCCGTCATACTCCGCAGTTACCGGAATTTGACCAGCGTCGTTGATGTGGCTTGCTCGCTGCATCGTCCAGTCCAGACTGAGCCGAGGCGGAACGAGATCATCGAGCAGCATCATCTGTTCCCCGGTATTCAGAATGAACGCACGCAACCCGCCATACGCATCTCCGACGATCTGTCCAGAATTGTTGATCCCGCGTGCAATACTGATTGTGCCGATGGAGGATGTATGAATATCGACAATGTGGCCATTGACCCACTTGACAGCGTGACCGATGCCTTCGGATACGTGCGAGTGTCCGACGATCACGCCCTTCTCGTTAATGCCATATGCCTCAGTTGCGCCATCTCCCCCGAGTGTTGGTAATCCAACAACCTGACCGTTAGACCATAGAAGCCCAATCCACTGACCTTGGAGGTCCAAACCGTACCCGACAACCTCGTTGTCGGCGTTGATGTCAAAGGCAACCCGGCTACCAAATTCGGGGTTGATTCCGGGAAGCTCCTCCATTTCGCCATCGACCCATTCAAATGCCTTGCGCCTGCCACTCGTCAGTTCATAAGCCGCCTCGCCGACAACCAGTCCGTTGTCATTAAGAGCGAACGCATAGCTGTCTTCCCCTCCGAGCGTACCGAGGTCTGACATCTGGCCCTGGCGCCACAGGAATGCACGTGTGTCAAAAATGCTTCCATTCGGGTCTGCAACCGCCCAGCCGCAGATTTCGCGGGCTTCGTTAATCCCAATCGCACCGCTATACTGTCCTCCGAGCGTTCCGAGATCAACTACTCCACCTTCTGCCGGCCAGAGTGCCGCATGGATGCGAAAGTCCGCCGTGGACGTGAAACCGACGGTGTCACCGTGGGAATTCACGTCCACTGCTCCCGCCCATTGATACGTCTCCGTGAGCCGCGGCAACTCAATGACCGCATAGCGGTAGTCCTGCGCCATGACGGTTGCGGAAATGAGAAGCGCCGTCAGCGCGGGAAGAGCGATGAGATTGGTGCGCGACATGTGTCACCTCGTATGCTTCTGGAGGAACTGGCGGAGAAGGCTTTCGCCTGCACCGCCAAGCTTGGTGCATCACGGACAATCAGGGGAACTGTCTCCGCACCTCATCGATCGCCCCTTGGGTCGCATCCGCCGCGCTTCCGCTTCTGCCAGACGCCGGGTTCTCTTCCAGCCTACCACAACTGCACGGCATTGGCATGGACAAACCCGCAATCACGGCAAAAAGCCGGAAAACGACCGCGTCTCTTCCGCGTTCACGCCGGATCTATCTGGACGGGGCTGCCGCGTGGCCGTGCCATGAGTGCGAGCGGCCACTTCAGGCACATCGGCGGGCGCTGGGCCCTTCAGGTCAGCGCGGCGGGCCACCCTCAAAAACGCCAACGCCGCCGGAGTCTCTCGGCGGCGGATCGGCTGGGGCACGTTGGCCGGCTGGGGTGGCAGCCGGGCGTTCAATGGGCCTGGGAGGATTCGAACCTCCGACCTCACCGTTATCAGCGGTGCGCTCTGACCAACTGAGCTACAAGCCCGCTCGTCGCGGGCGGCCGCGGCGGGAAGGCAAGTATCGGCGCGTCACGCCGTGCCGTCAAGACGGCTGGATCGCTTATGATTGGCCCATGCCGCGCCCGCGAACGGCCCAGGATGCGTCGAAACCGGCTCTGCGAGCCGTGGAGGTCGCTGCGCCCGGCGCCGCGGCGGCCGGCGCGCAACTCGTCTGGCCCGGCAAGTTTGACGAGGCCGGCCGGAGAAGGCGGCCGCAGCCGCGAGAAGGTCGCCTCGAAGTGGTCCGGACGATCGGCCCGGCGGGGGGCAACCGGCTCGTGCACGGCGACTTTCGCGCAGCGCTGGCGAGCGTGCCGGCGGGGTCGGTGGATTTCATCTACGTCGATCCGCCGTTCAGAACCGATCGCGATCACTACCTCCGCGCTGGGCGCAATGGGGGCGGGGCCGAGCGGCAGACGGCGTACGCCGACCGGTGGGACGAAGCGGCGCACCTCAACTTCCTCGATGATCTCGTGGCCCTGTGCCGGCCGGCGCTGCGCGAGACGGGCTCGATGGCGGTGCACGTCGATCACCGCGCTTCGGCCCACGCTCGCTGCCTGCTCGACGAGCACTTCGGCGCGGAGCGGTTCATCAACGAACTCATCTGGAAGTACGGCCTGGGCAACGCCACGGCTTCGCGCCACTTTTTGCGCAAGCACGATGCGATTCTCGTTTACGGCCGGACGAGCAGGCACTACTTCAAGAAGCAGCGCGGCGAAGTGACCGAGGCCCAACGCCGCAAGTACTGCCATGAGGATGAGCTCGGCCGGTACATGATGAGTTACGGCAAGCGCTACGACTTCAAGGGCGGCAAGCCGCTGGAATCGGTCCTCGACATTCCCGCGCTGGCGGCGACGGATGCGCAGCGCTGCGGCTATCCGACGCAAAAGCCGCTGCGGCTGCTGGAGGTGCTCATCGAGTCGCTGTGCCCGCCGGGCGGCACAGTGATGGACCCGTGCTGCGGCAGCGGAACGACGGCGGTGGCGGCGCAGCGTTCGGGGCGGAACTGGATCGCGATCGACGAATCAGATGCGGCGATTGAGTTGGCGACGAGGCGGGTTGAGGGCGAGGTGCGGTGTGGGTTTGTGGTGCAGCAGATTCTTCAAGCCACATGAAGCAACTTCGAACGTCGGCGCACCAAGGCGAAGAGACTGAGCAGATAGATTGCGAACCACACCAGGCCGGCTGAAGCGTAAATGTACCCGACTTTGGTGATGCCGTAGCGACGACTGAACATCGGAGCGAAGCCGCTTCGACTCCAGCCACCCCCAGAGAACTTGAAGACCGGCTCCCCGTCGAGGGCAACATGGTCCCATCGGTCATTGGCTGATTGCCGATCTTCGGAGTTCCAATCTGGTCCCTTGGCAACAAGCTCTGAAACAAATTGAACAAATCCTCGAGAGTCGGTCGCCAGTTGTTCATCGCTGATGCCCGGGGCGGCGACGCGGATGATGTTGGCGAACTGATCAGGTGTGATCAACCTTTCACGGCGGACAATGACATTCCCCGTGCTGTCGATCAGATCGATCTCTTCGGTGCTGTGATCAAGCCGCATCTCGCCCGCGTTATACGATCGGAAAGTGATAGTGGACACTCCGGCCAACGGTCCATCGGGGCTACCTAAGTAGTCGCTGTAGATCTCGACCAGATAGTTCGTCTTGTCACGATTTGGCCGCCCAGTGTATTGATCGCGGACGTCGTACGGGTAGAGGCTGCCGTGACACGAGTTGCGTGTGATCTCCGGCACGCCAAGCCAGTCGGCAACTGAAGTCCCGGGGCCCGCAGTTTCGAAACCAACCAGGCCAACCGTCAAGAACAGAACGGACCATGCGAAGATTAAGCCGGGAAGCGATCCTCTGGATTGCAGGTAGCTGCGCCGACTGTGCAGGCCAACTGACACAAGTCTGCCGCCACATTCAGGACAGATCCCGGAGGTGACATCAATAATCTCATGGCGGCATTGGCCGCATCGTGCCGCGCCACGATCGAATTTTGGCGTGCAAACGGCTCGGAGCACTGCTCCAAGCGACAGCACGATCAGCGCAGCCACTATGGCCCAGAACGATGCTTGCGGCAAGAGGAACAGAACGATCTCCTTGGGCACGGGGGCTGATGCATGGTATTCCCGAATGCGCGCCGGCCCCGGCGAACGTCCGCTTCGCATCCGAGTGGACGTCCGGCGCCTCAAGCTCCAGCGTTGTCATTTCCGGGCTCGTCGTCTACCCTTGGTCTCGACCGGCCGGATACCCAAGCGGTCCAAGGGGACGGATTGCAAATCCGTTATTCGCGGGTTCGAATCCCGCTCCGGCCTTTGCGGGCGCTGCCGCGTCCTCTCTCACCTGGAATGGCGGTGCGCTTTCGGGAATCTCGCCCCGTATGCCTCGCGCGCCCAATCCTCGATAATCACACGGATCAGGGACTGATCGCCCGGATCGGCGGGCCGCGTTATCGGGGGAAGGCTCATCGGCCGCTGTGATCCTGGGGTCATGTCGCTGACATGATGCAGCCCGGGAGGTTGCCGATGATCGAGATCCGGATTCATGGCCGCGGCGGTCAGGGCGGCGTTACGCTGGCCAAGATCATCGCCACCAGCCGATTCCTGCACGGGTACTCGGTGCAGGCGTTTGGCCTCTACGCAGCCGAGCGCTCGGGCGCGCCGCTGCAGGCCTTCTGCCGCTACGACCGGCAGCCGATCACCAATCGCAACCTCATCTACGAGCCGGATCACGTCATCGTGCTCGACGCCACGCTGGTGGGGCCGGCGATCACCAGCGGGCTCAAGCCCGACGGCTGGATTCTCATCAACGACCCGCGCCTGCCCTACGAGTTCGCGGAGCGCTTTCCGGGCTACCGCGTAGCAACGGTGGATGCGACCGCCATCGCGCGCGAGAACGAACTTGGAACGCGCAGCGTGCCGATCGTCAACACGGCGCTGGCGGGCGCGGTGGCGCGGATTCTTGATTTCGAACTCGACAGCGTGCACGAAGCGCTCGAGCATCTCGGGTTCCGCGGGAGCAACTTCAGCGCTGCCGAGCAGGCGCATCAGCGCGTGGTGTTCGTCGATGACATCGATCGTGAGGGCGCACGGGCGACGCATCCTGCGACGCCGACGGCGCGCGTGCAAGGCATCGTTGGCGGAGGAGGCGCGGAGCGGCCGGCGATCCGCACCGGGCAGTGGGCGACGCAGCAGCCGCACCGGCGGCAGTGGACGCCGCCGTGCAACCACGTGTGCCCGGCGGGCAACGACGTGCAGGGATTCCTGCAGGCGCTGGCGCGCAAGCAGACGGACCTGGCGCTGGAGACGCTGCTGCGCACGACGCCGTTTCCTTCGGTGTGCGGGCGCGTGTGCCCGGCGCCGTGCATGGAGTCGTGCAATCGCCACGCGCTGGATGAAGGCGTGAACGTGCGCGACCTGGAGCGCTATGCGGGCGATCAGGGGCAGGTGCGGCTCGAGGCGCAGCCGCGCCTGCCGCGGCGCATCGGCGTCATCGGCTCGGGGCCGGCGGGGTTGACCGCGGCGTATCACCTCGCGCTGCTCGGGTATGCCGTGACGCTCATCGAGGCGGGTGACGACCTTGGCGGCCTGCTGCGCACGGGCATTCCGCCGTACCGCCTGCCGCGCGACGTGCTCGATCGCGAGATCGATCGCATTGTGAGCCTCGGCATCGAGACGCGGCTGAACACGCGCATCGAGCGGCGCGATCTGTACCGGCTCACTCTGGAATTCGATGCGGTGCTCGTGGCGACGGGCCTGCAGGAACTGCGCAGCCTCGATCTCGGCGCAGGCGGCAACGGCGACTCCGTCATGCAGGGCATCGACTTCCTCGATCGCGCTGTGCGGAACCAGATTCGCGTCGATGATGAAGCGGTGGTGATCGTGGGCGGCGGCAACACGGCGTTCGATGCGGCGCGCTCGGCGCTGCGACTCGGTGCTGCAAGCGCCCGCATCGTGTATCGCCGCACACGGCAGGAGATGCCCGCGATCAAGGAAGAGATCGATGAAGCAATCGAAGAGGGGGTCCAGTGCGACTACCTCACGCTGCCAGTTCGAATTGAGCCGGCGCGCGGCGGCCCGCGTCGCAGACTCATCTGCCGCCGCATGAAGCTGGGCGAGCCGGACGAATCAGGCCGGCGGCGTCCGGTGGAAGTGACCGGTTCCGACTTTGCGATCGAGTGCGACCGGGTGCTGCTGGCGCTGGGCCAGTCGCCTGAACTGTCGATCTTTCCCGAAGGCACGGTGGTGCACGACGGCGAAGACGTGATGGGTCTGCTCGAGACGCCCGTCTACGCCATCGGCGATCTTGCCGGCAACGACGGCACGGTCGCGGCGGCGATCGGCAGCGGGCGGCGCGCGGCGATGGCCATTCACTACGTGTTCACCGGGCAGGAGCAGCCGGGGCTGACTTCTGAGGCGCAGGAAGTGATCCACGCCAACGGGTTGAGGCTGCACCTGTTTGAATCGCAGCCGGCGCATCACGGCATGTCGCGCCCGGCGGAGGAGCGCCGGCTCGACTTCGGCGAGGTGCGCGCGACGGCGGCTGATCCAAGTGAGGCCGAGCGGTGCCTGAGTTGCGGCGTGTGCAACGAGTGCGATCGCTGCGTGACGTATTGCCCCGAGGGCGTGCTCAAGCGCGTGGGGCACGAGTTCATCTTCGATTACGACTACTGCAAGGGGTGCGGCGTGTGCGCTGCCGAGTGCCCGCGTGGCGTGGTGGTGATGTCGCGCCTGTAAGGGCCGCAGCGAGGTGAAAGGAAGGCCGTCATGGCCATCGAAGTGGTGACGGGCAATCACGCGGCGGGCTACGCGCTGAGCGTCGCCGCCGAGGCGAACCGGGTCGGACGCGGTGCAGCGTGCGGCATCTATCCGATCACGCCGCAGACGGAAATCGTCGAATTCGTCGCCCGGTTTCCCTTTACGAAAGGGCGCGTCATCGCCGTCGAGAGCGAGCACAGCGCCATGGGTGTGTCGATCGGCGCTGCGATGGCCGGGGCCCGGGCGTTTACGGCGAGTTCGTCCAACGGGCTGGCGTACATGACCGAGAACATCATGGTCGCCGGCTACTACCGCCTGCCGATCGTTCTCGCGGCGGTCAATCGCACGCTCGGCCCGCCGTGGAACATCTGGGCCGACCAGGGCGACACGCTCTACCTGCGCGACTTTCCGGTGATCCAGTTGTACTGCGAGACGAACCAGGAGGTGCTCGACTCGACGCTGCTGGCGTTCCGGCTGGCGGAAGATCCGCGCATCCTGCTGCCGGTGATGGTCATCATGGATGCGTTTATCCTCTCGCACACGCAGATGGAGACGGACCTTCCCGAGCAGGACCTGGTGGATCGGTTCCTGCCACCGCTGGAGCTGCCGCATCAGTTGAACTTCGAGCGGCCGACGACGGTGGGCGGGCTCACCTGGCCGCGCGAGACGCTCTCGCAGCGGCTCGAGATCGACGAAGCGATGGAGCGCGTGGGGGCGGTGTACGAGGAGCATCGCGCCGCTTTTGAGAAGATCTTCGGCCGCGATCCGGGCGGCGCGATCAGCGCTTTCGAGACTGAGGATGCCGAGGCGGTGCTCATCGCTTCTGGCACGATTGCTTCGACCGCACGCGAAGTCGTGCGGACTCGGCGGGCGCGCGGCGAGAAGATCGGCATGGTGAAGATGAAGATGTTCCGTCCGCTGCCCGTCGACGCGCTGCTCGACGCGATGCCCCGGGCCACCAAGATTGGCGTGCTCGACCGCGACTATGCCGCGGGGGTGGGCGGGGTGTGGTGGCACGACCTTCGTGCGGCGATGCAGGGCCGGCGCGATGACGTCATGGTGCAGGATTATCTCACCGGCGTGTGCGGCGGCGACGTGACGCCCGCGATGCTCGATGAAGTCATTGACGACCTGCTCGGTCGGCGCAGCGCCGGCAAGCCGGTCTGGAAAGGGATCGACCGATGAATGTCACCCTCGAGACGCAGGATCCGATCACCTGCTGTGACGAGTGCCTGGTGCGGCCCGGCAACACGAACTGCGGCGGCTGCGGCATGAGCGTGGGTCTGGTCATGCTCGATCGTGCGCTCAAGAGCGCCGGGCAAAGGTGTCAACTCGTCATCCCTGCGTGCTGTGGGATTGTGACGGCGGGCGGCTATCCGACCACGGGCTACAGCGTGCCTGTGCTCGCTTCGACGTTCGCGGCGAGTCCGGCGTTTGCCTCGGGCGTGGCGGCGGTGCGCGACCTCAATGATGAGCCGCACCAGGTCATCTGCTGGGCGGGCGACGGCGGCACGTACGACATCGGCATGGCGGCGCTCAGCGCGGCGGCGGAGCGCAACGAAAACATCATCTACATCTGTTATGACAATGAGATCTATGGCAACACGGGCGGACAGCGCAGCTCGGCCACTCCGCCCGGGGCGCGCACGACGACGACCCCCGTCGGGAAACTGGAGCGCAAGAAGGACATCATGGCGATCATGGCGGCGCACCGGATTCCGTATGCCGCGACACTGTCGATCGCGCATCCGGAGGACTTCGCGCGCAAACTCGACACGGCCCTGCACCTGGAAGGGTTCCGCTTTCTGCTCATTCACTCGCCGTGTCCGACGGGGTGGAAGTCCGAGCCGGCCGAGTCGGTCGAACTGGTGCGCCTGGCGGTGGGCAGCGGGCTGTTTCCGGTATACGAAGTGTTTGACGGGTGGAGGTATCGCATCACCATCAAGCCCAACGGCGCCGATCCGATGGAGTATTACCGGCGGCAGAACCGCTTCCCCGCGGCCGCGATGGACGCCGACGCCGTGCGGGCGGAGGTCGCCGGGGCGACGGCCCGGCTGGCGCGGCTGGCGGAGGTTTTTGCGGCGGGGTGATAGTGTGAGTCGGCGCCGGATTCGCCGCCAGAGGCGGGCAGGCACGCAGCGCGGCTACACTTGACCGCCATGCCGGCCGTGCTCAACTGGTTACTGCGCCTCATCATCACCAACCCCATCGCCGTGCGCCTGGTTTCCAACGGCTCCAAGCGCACGCGGCACCTGCTCATCCGCTCGGGCTACCTCGCGGCAATCACCATCACGCTGCTGGCAGCGCTGCTGGGCCAGCAGGGGGTGGACCTGCGCGAGATGGCGTCGGCGGGGGCCAAGGCCTTCCAGTTCGTGGCGTATCTGCAGCTGGGCATGATTTGCCTGCTGGCTCCGGTGTTCATGGCCGGGGCGATTGCGCAGGAGGCCAACCCGCGCACGTGGGACATTCTGCTCACCACGCCGCTCAACTCGCTGCAGATCGTGCTGGGCAACCTGTTCGGCCGGCTGTTCTTCATCCTGGCAATGCTCGTGAGCAGCCTGCCGCTGTTCGCCGTGACGCAGTACTTCGGCGGCGTGCCGGGGCGGTCGATCTTTCTGTCGTATGCCATCGGCGCCGCGGCGGCGATCCTCGTCGGCGCGATCGCCATTGCGCTGAGCGTGAGCCGGCAGGCGGGCCGCCGGGCGGTGTTTCTTTTCTACATCACGGTAGTGATCTATATCGCGGTCACGTGGTCGCTGGACTTTTCGTTCCGCGGCTCTGCGGGCGAGACGACGTGGGTCACGCCGCTCAATCCGTTCCTCGCCCAGCGCGTGCTGCTCGACAGCGAGAACTATCACCCCTATGCCGCGGCGGACCTGATCGGCCGGGGCTGGCTCTACCGCGCGTGGTTCGGCTCGCCGGTGGCGATGTACTGCTGGCTGTGCGGCTTGCTGAGCCTGGCGCTCATCGGCTGGTCCACGATTTTTCTCCGCGTCATCGGCGCGCGGCAGGGCGGCTCGTCGATCTTCAAGCGACTCCAGCGCTTCGGCGCCCGCCGCGCCCGCATCGCCGGCACGCGCGACGTCTGGCAGAACCCCATCGCCTGGCGCGAGGCGTCGGGCAAGCGCAACACGATGGGCGCCATCATCGCGCGCTATGGCTTCATCGGGCTGGGTCTGATCATCGCGATCGGCGCCATCTGCCTGTACCACTTCGGGCAAATGAGCCTCGTCGCCCTGCGCCAGGCGGCGCTGACGATCATCTCGACCGAGGTGGCCATCATCACGCTCACGGCGATCAACGTGTCGGCCACGGCGATCAGCCGCGAGCGCGAAGACGGCACGCTGGACATCCTGCTGACCACGCCCATCACGCCGGCGTACTACGTGAGCGGCAAGTTGCGCGGCATCGTAAGTTTCATGATTCCCATGATGGCCGTGCCCATCGCGACGCTGCTCATCTTTGCGCTCTACGTGCTCGTGGGCGGCGTGGGTGCGGTCGGCGGCGTGACGGTGAGCGTGACGGCCAACACCATGTCGCGCTCGGTGCCGTTCATCCTGCCCGAGGGCGCGCTGCTGCTGCCCTTCACGCTCGTGCCGTTCATTGCCTTCTGCGTGATGGTCGGGCTGAGCTGGAGTCTCAAGAGCCGCGGCACGATCGGCTCGGTCATCGCGGCTGTCGGCGTGATCGTGGCCGTGGTGGGCATGCTCAGCCTGTGCACCTATCAGGCGGGCAAGGGCGTGAGCGTGATCGGGCCGGTGTTCTCATCGCTCTCGCCGGCGTCGGCCATTTTGAGCATCGTCTATCCCGAAGTGGGCATGACCGATGCGCTCGCCGATGACATTTCCAGCGCCCGCATCGCGCTGGTGGTGGGCTCGGCGATCGCGACGGTGGCGTACGCGGCGGTGGTGTACGCGATCCACCGCGCCATGCTCGGGCCCAACGGCCGGACGTTCGACATGACCGTCCGCCGCCTCGCCGGCACGAACTGAATAAACGGGACAGGTACATTTATCTCGGAGATGCATTCTCACGCAGAGGCGCAGAGATCGCGGAGAGATCGGTTTGCCACGAAAAGGCACAGAAGACACAAGAGGGAAGCAACGTCGTCAAAGCAGCCGCGCGGAGGCACGCAGCCGGTGATAGAAAGGACTCTCATCTGCGATCACTTTTGAGTCTTCTGTGCTTTTTCGCGGCAACACTTTTCCTCTGCGATCTCCGCGCCTCCGCGTGAGATGCTTTGAAACTCAAGCGCTCGCCGAGCTGGGCCACATGAGCCAGAGGTAGACGCCATAGCCCAGCAGCAGCAACGCCCCCTCGGCGCGCTTGATCGCCAGGCCCGTCCAGGCGAGCGGCAGCAGCGCGACGGCGAACACGAGCATCGCGCCGAGGTCGAGGCGCGAGAGATCGGGCGCCTGCATCGGCGCGATGAGCCCGGCGATACCCAGAATCCCGAGAATGTTGAAGATGTTCGAGCCGACGATGTTGCCGATCGCGATGTCGGGCTGCTTGCGCACGGCGGCGACGGTGGAGGTGGCCAGTTCAGGCAGGCTCGTGCCCGCCGCGACGATGGTCAGGCCGATGACGGTTTCGCTGATGTCCAGAGCGCGGGCGATCTCAACGGCGCCGGTGACCAGCGCCCGCGAGCCGAGCACCAGAGCGGTGAGGCCGCCGACGAACAGGGCGAGATCGAGCAGCAGATGGCGATGAACGGGCGGGTTGCCTTGTGCGAATTCGGCTTCGACCTCGGCTGGCGGCTGTCTGGCCGCGGCGCGGAAGGAGAAGACGGTGTAGGCGATCATCCCGACGACGAAAACAGCCGCGTCGATGCGCGAGATCTCGGCGTCAAGCAGCAGCGCCGCGAGCAGCACTGACAGGCCGATCATGAGCGGGATGTCGAGGCGGATGAGTTGCACGTGCACGCGCATCGGGTAGACGACGGCGGCGAGGCCGACGATGGCGGCGATGTTGAAGATGTTCGAGCCGACGACGTTGCCCAGCGCGATGCCGCCCTGGCCGTTGAGCGACGCAAAGGTGGAGACGACCAGTTCGGGGGCGCTGGTGCCCCAGGCGACGACCGTCAGGCCGATGACCAGCGCCGGCACGCCGAGGCGCGCGGCGATCGACGCGGCGGCGCGAACGAACGCCTCGGCCCCGCCAAAGGTGAGCAGAAGACCCAGACCGATCCAACCCCACGCGGCAAGCATGCGTTGCTCCTTGAGCCGCCCCGTGCGGCCGGCGGAATGGTAGTGTGCCTGGCAGTTGGGCCATGTCCCCGAAGCACCCGCCTGCGACAGCCGCCGCCTACCATCGTGGCCTATGAAGTGGTCGCAAACGCTTATTCCAACGTCGCGGCAGGTGCCGGCGGATGCCGTGGTCCCGTCGCACCAGTTGATGCTCCGCGCCGGGCTGATCCGCCAGGTCGGCGCCGGGCTCTACGACTACCTGCCGCTGGGCCTGCGCGTCCTGCAGCGGGTCATGAACATCGTCCGCGAGGAGATGAACGGCGCGGGCGCGAGCGAATTGCTCATGCCCGCGCTCATCCCCATGGAGTTCTACGCCGACACGAAGCGCGATGTGGATTACGGCGACAACCTGTTCAAACTGACCGACCGCCACGGCCGGGCCAGCGCGCTGGGGCCGACGCACGAGGAAGTCATCACCGAACTCATGATGGCGTACGTCACGTCGTATCGCCAGTTGCCGCTCAACCTCTACCAGATCCAGACGAAGTATCGCGACGAGTTTCGGCCGCGCTTCGGCGTGCTGCGCTGCCGCGAGTTTCTCATGAAGGATGCGTACTCGTTCCACGTCGAGGTGGAGGGGCCCGGCGGGCTCAACGAGACCTACGACAAGATGTACCAGGCGTACTGCAACATCTTTGACCGCTGCGGGCTGGACTACTCGATCGTCGAGGCCGAAAGCGGGCCGATCGGCGGCAGCGCGAGCCACGAGTTCATGTGCAATTCGCCGGTGGGCGAAGACACGATCCTCAAGAGCGACAAGGGCAACTACGCCGCAAACGTAGAGAAATGCGGCATCGGTGAGCGGCCGCACGATCTCAGCGCGGCGCCGACGGGTGAACTGGCCAGGGTGCACACGCCGAACCTGCCGGGCATCGAGGGCGTGTCCGATTTTCTGAAGGTCAAGCCGCAGCGCATGCTCAAGACGATCGTCTGGCCGTGGTCGGCCGGCGAGCGGAGCGGCTGGGTGCTCGCGGTGGTGTGCGGCCATCACGATGTGAACGAAGGCAAGGTGCGCGATGCGCTGCGCGAGCAGATCGACCGGTCGCTCACGCTGCAGAGCGAAGGAAGCGAAGGCGCTGCGCGCGCGGCGGGTTTTGCGATCGGCTACGTCTCGCCGGCGGCCGCGGCGGGGCGCGCGGAGTGTTGGGTCATTGTCGATGCCGATGCGGCCCAGGGCGGCTTCTGGGCGACGGGCGCCGACGAGATGGACCACCACGTCAAGCACTTCAACTGGAAGCGCGAAGTGCTCGACAAGGGCGTGCAGGTGCACGTCGCCGACATCCGCAACGCGATGGAGGGCGACCCGTCGCCGCTCAACGACGGTGGCGTACTCAAGGCCAGCAAGGGCATCGAAGTCGGGCACGTATTCAAACTCGGCACGAAGTATTCTGACGCCATGGGCTTTGCCGTGTCGGATGAGAAGCAGCAGAAGCGCTCCGTCATCATGG
Organism: Phycisphaerales bacterium; assembly: GCA_020852515.1. Classification (NCBI taxonomy): domain Bacteria; kingdom Pseudomonadati; phylum Planctomycetota; class Phycisphaerae; order Phycisphaerales; species Phycisphaerales bacterium. The sequence goes on along the minus strand of JADZAS010000013.1, from coordinate 310,693 downwards.
GCTGCTACGGCATCGGCATCGGGCGCATCGTCGCCTCGGCCATCGAGATGAACAACGATGAGAACGGCATCCGCTGGCCGGCGTCGATTGCGCCGTTTGACGTCGTCATCACTCCGATCAAGTACGAGGGCGAAGCGCGCGATGTGACCGACCGCCTCGAGCGCGACCTGACCGAGGCGGGGCTCGATGTGCTCGTGGATGACCGCGACGAGCGCCCGGGGCCGAAGTTCAAGGACGCGGACCTCATCGGCATTCCGACGCGCCTGACGATCGGCGACAAGGCGTTGGCGCAGGGCTGCGTGGAGATGGTCCGGCGCGATGGCTCGCTCGGCCGGGGCGAACTCGTGAAGATCGAAGAGGTCGTGGTGCGCTGCACGGCGCCGTAATGCGATAGTCGTGGCTCACCGCATCGTGCGTGACGAGGCCGAAGGCCGAGACGAGCCGTGCCGGTGAGGAAGCAGCGCTCGCCGATCACCGGCCTTCGCCGCACGGTCGTCCAGAGGCATACCTGCCTGTGCTGGCAAAGACGACGCCGCGCCCCGGCGATTCTCATGTTGCCGCGCTGAGGGCTAGGATTAGCCGATCTTAAGGCACGGGTGAGCGATGATGGTCAGCAGCGCAGAGACACAGGTGCGGCGAAAGCCGCGGCGATGGATGAAATGGCTGGCGATCGCCTTTGCGGCAGTCGTCGTGCTCATTCTTGCGGCGCTGTGGCAGTTGCCCTGGCTGCTGGGCACTTCGGCGGGTCGATCGTTCGTCGCATCGAAGATTTCTTCGCCGGCGGCGCAGATCTCGATCGACGCGCTCGATCTGACGTGGAGCGGGAATCAGTCCATCAGCGGTCTGCAGGTGCGCGATGCGCAGGGGCGCGAGATTGCCGACGTGTCGGCTTCGTTCAAGGGCTCGCTGTGGTCCTGGGCGCAGGGGTCGCGCGATTTTGGCACGGTGGCGCTATCGGGCGATGTGACGGTCTACGAGTCGCCGGCGAAGCGCGATTCGCCGCCCGGGCCAAAACCGGGGCGCGACTCGAAGCCGGCGCCAACCGGCAAGGCTGAAGACCTCAGCGACATCATCATCCCCGAAGGGGTAAAGGCGGCGGTCGAACTCGACCAGGTGAACGTCAAATACGTGCCGCTGCCGGGTTCGGCACAGCCGGCCATGGCGGTGCGCGATGTGCAGGGCCGCTTCGCCATCGACGGCCGCTCGCCGATGACGGTCAACCTGGCCGGCGCGACCGAAGTGGGCGCATCGGAGGGTTCGTTCCACATCGATGCGTCGCTGAGCGATTTTGCCGCGGCGGATGGATCGCTGCAGGTGGACCAGGCGCGCATCAACGTCGATCTCAGGGGCGAAAATCTTCCCGTGCCGATCATCGAACAGATGCTCGGCGAGCGCGGGCGGCTCAGCGCAGCCATCGGCGAATCGGCCAGCGTGAGTGTCATCGCCAGCGGCGGAATGAACGGCGGAGAGGCGACGCTGAAGTTCGATGCGCCGCGCGCCAAGGCCGAACTGGTCGCTACCGTGGACGCCCAGCGGCGGCTGAACGTCACCACCGGAACCGCTCAACTGCGCGCCGAGCAGCAAACTCTTGAGGCGCTCGTCGGCATCGACGCGCTGTCGGGCCTCACGCTCTCGCAGCGAGCCACGGCGAACCTGCACATTCAGACGCTGACCGTGCAGTTGCCCACGGGCGAGGCGCCGCTCGACCTTTCGACGGCGAGGGTCGATGCGACGCTGGCGATCGACGCGGCGTCGTTTGAAACCGGGCGCGAAGACGTGAAGGCTGCAGAGGTGCGCAACCTAGCCGTGCGCGTGACCAGCGTTGACCCCACGCAGCGCGTCAATCTGAAGGGAAGCGCTGAGGTTAATTCGCATCTGGCCGCGTCCAATGATCCGGTGATGGCCCCGTTGGATGTTGATGTGGGTCTGCTCCACGCGTTCCAGCCGAGCGGCCAGTGGTCGGCTGAAACGCTGGGTGTTGAAGGGCGCGTGCAAACCGGCGGTGTGCCGACCTCGCTGATCGATTCGCTCGCCGGCGCGGATGGGTGGATTGTCGATGCACTGGGCCCGATGGTTGGCGGCCTTGAAGTCGCTGCGCGGCAGGATCGTCTTCGCAAGGATTCGACCGACTTGAATTTCATCGCCACGTCCACGCCGGGGCTCGGTGACGCACACGCGCTGCTTCGACTCGAAGGCGGGAAGGTCACGACGCAGGCCGTCGGCGGTTCCGTAACAGTCGCGCCGATCCTGGTCTCGCTGACCGTCCGGCCAGCCCTACGCGACCGCCTCGCTGCATTGCTGGCCGAGTCGGCGCCGGAAGTTGAGTTGATCGAAGGCGGGCGCGTGCAGGTTCGGCTCGACTCGCTTGAACTCGCGCTGCCCACGGAGTCGAATCCGGATTCATGGAAAGCCGCGGCGCTGCGCGGTTCGGTGGTGCTCGATGGCGCTCGCGGCATCTACGCGCCGCCGGCGGCGGAGGGCGAAGCGCAGGCGCCCAAGCAGTATGACATTGACCATCTCGCGATCGACTTCCGCACCGAATCCATGAGTAAGTCGATTGCAGCCGACATCAAGACATCGCTCAGGCAGAACGGGTCGGCGTTGAATCTCAACGCCAAGGGCGAAGTGACCAACGCACTCGATACAGCGGCGCGGACGATCGCATTCGAGACCGTTGATGTGCCCGTGGCGCTCGACATCATCACCGCCTGGGCGGGTGAGCGGCAGGACGTGGTCACCGAGACGCTCGGCGGGCCGGTGCGCGTGTCGGTCAACGGGCTGGTGCACGCGGCGGGCTTGTCAGCCAACGCGTCCGTGCGCGGCGAGCGCACGAATGCCGAGTTGACTTATGCCGTGCAGAACGAGCAGCCGCTGTTTGAATTGCGCGGCACGCAGCGCGCCACGCCGGCGCTGGTGGCGGCGCTGCTGGGGCCCGAGCCCGTCGCGGCCCTGGCTGAGCCGGCCGACCTGACCTTTGCGCTGAGCACGCCCGGCGCGGCGCCCGCCGGCGCCGAGTTCAACACCTGGCCGCTCAAACTCGACGCCTCCTCGCCGCGCGCGGTGCTGACCGGCATTGCAAAGGTGCCCGGCACGATCACGGCCGTCGATGCGAAACTCAACGGCGACTGGGCCGCGGGGCTCGACGGCGTGGGCCGCTATGCATTGACCGGGCAGGTGAGTGACGGCCAGAGCCCGATCGCCGGCGTGACATCCGAGCTGCGCTACACCATCGGCGGCGACTGGACGCGGTCGCGCGGCCGCGTCACGGTGAGCGATATCAACGTCACCGGCCTCGAACGCACGCTGGCGCTCGACACCGGACTGCTCACGTCGTGGCTGGGCCGGCGGGGAAACCTGGAACTGGGCTCGGTCGTCAACGAACAGGGTGAGTTGACCGATGACGTGCGCGTGTCGGCACAGTTCGACCAGGCGTCCGCGAGCATTGCCGGTCGCATCACGGAAGATCGGCTCGTCGTCAATACGCCCGGCACGGTGACGGCGCATCTCAATCGCGCGCGGCTCACATCGCTGCTCAATGAATGGGCCGGCGGCGCCGGCGAGTCGCCCGTGACGTGGACGGCGCTGGAGGATTCAGACTTCAGCGCGACGGTGCGCAGCGTCTCGCTGCCGCTGGCGGCGTTGAGCGGCGGCGTCTACGACCCGAGCCAGCTGGCCATCGACGCCGACGTGCGCGTGCCGCGCCTCGCGCTGCGGCAGGGCGAGACGGACCTGTCGCTGTCGGATACGCTGCTGACCATCGGCGGCACGAACCTGGCCGAGGGCATTATCGCACAGTTGCGCAGCGCTACGCAGATGGGCAGCGCGCCCGCCCGGGGAATCGAACTGACCAGTTCGGTGCGAGCGGCCTCTTCGACGGCGGAGGATCGGCGCTACGGCCTGCGCGGCGAAATGAAGAGCGCGCCCGTGGCCATCATCGACGCCCTGGCGCGGATGAACGGCAAACTCGTGGCAGCCCTTGGCCCGGCGATGGACCTTCGCCTCGACCTGGCCGATGCACACGCCGGCGGCGGCACGCTGGCCGCGTCGTTCACCACGCCCAACGGCACACTCGCGATTCCCAAGGCGGATCTCCGCGACAACACGCTGGTCATCGAGGCGGCCAATCCCGTATCGGCGTCGCTCGAAGTGACGCCGGAAATGTCTTCGACGCTGCTGACCAACGTCAACCCGCTGCTCTACGACGTGCGCAAGAAGGCAGGGCCGATCGCATTCAATGCACCGCGGCTCGTGCTGCCGCTCGACGGCGACGTGTCGAAGCTCGACGGGCAGTTCACGCTCGATCTCGGGCAGTTGTACGTGCCGACCAAGGGGATTCTCGGCGAGTTCCTCGGGCAGTTGAAACCCAAGACCGACCAGAGCGAACCCGACCGCGTCGAGACGACGATCCCGCCGATCACGGGGCGGATCACCAAGGGCGTGCTGGAGTACGACCAATTCATCATGCAGTCGCAGGCGTTCGAGATCACGACCAGCGGCAAGGTGGACCTGGTGAATCGCAAACTCGATCTGCTCGCGTCGGTGCCGCTCATCGGCTGGAAGAGCGTGTTTGCGGATATGACCAAGATCGCGCCGGCGTTCCTGACGGACATTCCGCTCAACGTGCCGTTCTATCTCGTGGTGCGCGGCCCGATCGACAAGCCGGAGATCAAGCCCGATCCCAAGGGCGCCAAGCGCGTGGCGGACGAGTTCTTCAAGAACATCGGCGGCAACCTGATCGACAACGTCATCGACGACCTCTTCAAGCCGAAGAAGTGAACCGCAAGCTTCGATCAGATTTATCAACCGCCGAGACCGCAGAAAGAACAGGATTGACGCATGGCTCAAAGCACGTTTTCTGAATCCCTCTGCGCTCTGCCCGGTCTCTGCGGTAAAAAACTCTTCGTACGTCGGGCAGGAGCGGATCAGATGATTTCGAAGAACGTGCGATCGGCGCTGCTGAGGAGGATCTCGACGCCGTCGAGTTTTTCGCCGAGGCGTCTGGCGAGGATGGGCAGGAAGCCGCGCTCGCTGTTGGCGTGCCCGGTGAGCATGACGGCGCAGCCTCTGGTCCACGCGCTGAGCGCGGTGTGGTAGGTGAGTTCGCCGGTGATGAACAGTTCGCACTCCTGGCTCATCGCGGTTTCGACGAAATCGCCTCCTGAGCCGGGCACGACGCCCACCTGCCGCACGAGCTGCGTCGGATCGGTCGACTTGACCGCGGGGATATTGAGATGCGACTTGATGCGCTCGGCGATCTCGGCCACCGTCGTCGGCTGATCGAGCACGACCTTGCGCCCGCCACCGACGTTGAACAGCGGCTTGGCCCGAAGCGGGTAGACATCGACGGCCGGTTCTTCGTAGGGGTGGAACTGGCGCAGCGTTGAGATGAGCACGTGCAGGGCCGAGGCGGGGCAGACCATCTCGAGGCGCTGCTCTTCGACGCGCTGGAAGCGCTCCTTGGCGCCCACGGCCGGGCTGGTGCTCGCGTCGCCGCGGAACGTGCCGGTGCCGGGCCCGCTGAACGAGCAGTGGTCGTACGCGCCGATGCGGCCGGCCCCGGCGCTGGACATCACGTCGCGCAGCCGGTCGATGGCGTCCGCCGGCGCGAAGGTGACGACCTTGAGTTCCTGAGAGGCGGGCAGCGACTCGGCCACGACCAGCGGCCGGCGGTAGCCCTGGCCCACGGCGTCGGCCAGCCAGTCCGTCAGTCCGCCGGCCGCCGAGTCGAGCGCGGTGTGCGGCGAATAGACGGCGATGCCGGCGCGGATGGCGCGGAGCAGGGTCTCGCTCTTTGCATCCGAATCGTTGAGCCGCTGGATCGGCTTGAACATGACGGGGTGGTAGGTGCAGATGAGATCGACGCCCTGGCCGATTGCCTCGTCGAGCACCTTGGAAGTGAGATCAATGGTCAGCAGCACGCGCGTGGTCGGTGCCGACCGGCTGCCGACGAGCAGGCCGACGTTGTCCCAGCGCTCGGCGCAGGCGAGCGAGGCGATGGACTCCATGGCCTTTTCGAAATCACTCACGAGGGCGGGCACGGGCGTCCTCCAGATCAGTTGCGGGCGGCAGGGGACAACGGTAGTCGCCGCTGCCCCGAGGGGACAGGCCGCGACGGCGGATTGGGGCGTGTTTCGGGGTGCGGCCGTCAGCGCGAACCCGTCAGGCTGCACGACGTTACCGCCAGGAGCATGAGCAGCCCGAGCAGCGCGACCACCACGGCATTGCCCGCCAGAAACAGCGCAGTCATGAGCGCCACGTATACGAGGCGGCTGAGCCTGTTTTGCTTCTGCTTGAGAGCGCGCCGATGCGCATCGCGGCCCCACTCGACCGTGGCGATCACCGCCAGCACCACCGCGACGGGGATGGTCAGCCACGTCACGGGCGGGCCGAAGATGAGCCCGACGAGCAGCAGGCCGGCGATGGTGAGGCCCGGCGAAACCGCCTCGAAGAAACGATTGGGCGACCGCCGGCCTGAGACCTGCTGCACGTGCTGGAGGGCGAGTTCATCGATGGTCCATTCCCGGCCGCACTCGGGGCAGCGGCGCTGCGGCGACTCGAGAGTGCCGCTCAAGTCATAGCCGCAGCCCGGGCAGATGGGGCGCAGCGGACCCTTGGGAAGGGGTCGCGCCGGCTGCTGCAGTTCGTCGCCGGGATCATCAGGCTCATCCGACACGGGAAAATGGTAGGGGCGGGGCGGCGGAGTCAGATCAGGCCGAATTCGCGCAGGTGCGACTCGATCTGCGGCGCCGTGTCAACACGATAGTCGATCTGTCGAGCCACCCAGCCGGCCTGCTGCGCTGCGGCGATGTTCTCTTCGAGGTCATCGAAGAAGAGAATCCCGCCCGGCGCGACGCCGAGGGCGCGCTGGAACGCGGCGTAGATGGCGGCGTCGGGTTTGGCCAGGCCCATGAGGTGCGACGCGTAGCGGTGGCGGATGAGACGCACCACGGGAAACTCCGGTTGACCCGGGCAGGCGCAGCCGCTGTCTTCGTGCGCGAGTCGCACCCAGTGGCCGTGGTTCGTGTTCGAGAGGCAGGCAGTCGGCGTGCCGCGTTCGTTGAGTGCGGAGACGATGTGGTGCACGTCGGGATAGTCCTGGATGGTCCAGGCATCGTGGACGCGCGTGATTTCCTCGGGGCTATAGAGACCGCCCATGAGTTCGGAGATGCCGCGGGCGTACGAGGCGCAGTCGATGCGACCGATGCCGTAGAGCCGCGTGAGTTCGCGGCGCTGGGGGCGTGTGCGCTCCCACGCGTCGTTTGAGCGCACGTCAAGGCCGATGCGGGCACACGCTTCTTCCCAGGTGCGGCAGATGCGCACGAGCACTCCGCCGAGATCGAAGCAGACAAGTTGGATGCCGGGGCGAGTCACGAGCCGCGATCGATGGTGAACTTTTCGCGCTGGATCATGACTTCGAGCGTCTGGCAGACGAGATCGATCTCTCGCTCACCGAGGCGGGTGTGGAAGGGCAGGGCGATGGTGCGCTGGGCGACGGACTCGGTGATGGGGAAGTCGCCAGCGCTGAAGCCGAACTGCCGCATGTAGAAGGGCTGGAGGTGGATGGGCGGGAAGTAGTTGCTCACGCCCACTTCGTGGCGGCGCATCCCCGCGAGAATCCGATCGCGGTTTTCGGCGTGGAACTCGCTGCTGAGACGCACGACGAACACGAACCAGGACATCGTCGTCTCGGGATCGATCGTGGGGAGGATGACGTCGGGCATCCCCATGAGGCGCGACATGTACTTGCTTGCGACGGTGTTTCGCTTTTCGAGGATTTCATCGAGCCGCTTGCACTGCGCCACGCCGAGCGCGGCGTGGATTTCGCTCAGGCGGTAGTTGTAGCCGAGCCGCTCGTGCATAAGCCAGGAGCCGGGATTCTGCCAGGAGGGTTCGGCGGAGTCGGCGGGATCGATGGGCCGGCCCTGGTTGCGCATTGAGCGGCAAAGGTTGGCGATGCGCTCGTCGTCGGTGACGATCATCCCGCCCTCGCCGCAGGTGATCTGCTTGTTGGGATAGAACGCGAATACGCCCACGCGGCCGAAACTGCCGATGGGCCGGCCACGATGGGAGCCGCCGAAGCCTTCGCAGGAGTCTTCGATGAGCGGAATCTCGTGCTTGTAGCACAGGCTGGCCAATTCGGGCATGTGCGCCGGATTGCCGAACGCCTCGACCGCGAGCACCGCTTTGGTGCGCGGCGTGATGGCCGCCTCGACCTGGGTCGGGTCGAGGTTGAGCGTGCGCGGGTTGATGTCCACGAAGACGGGTTTGGCGCCGACGTAGAGAATGGCGTTGGAAGAGGCGACGAAGGAGAAGGGCGTGGTGATGACTTCGTCGCCGGGCTTGATGCCCAGAGCCAGCAGCGCCAGGTGCAGGCCGCATGTGCCGCTGGACACGGCGACGGCGTGCTCGGCGCCGGCGCGGCCCGCGACGAGCGCTTCGAACTGCTCCTGCACCGGCCCGATGCTCAGCCGACCCGACTTGAGCACCTTCACGACGTGGTCGATTTCCAGCGCGGTGATGTCCGGTCTGCTGAGCGGGATGTCCTGGCCGTTGCTCATGGCGTTCGATCTTTCAATGTGTCAATGGTCGGCGCCGTCTGAGAGGTCGCTGAGGATAGCCGCGAGCGCCTGGCCCTGCTGCTGGGTGCGGCGGAGGTAGAGCCACGCCGCCTGCACTTCGGCTGCGTCGGTCACCGAGCCGCCGCCGCGGAACACGAGGCTCAGTTGCGCGAGGTCTTCGTCCGTGAGCGCTTCGGCATAGCGCGCCTTGATGATCAGCGCCAGTGACTGGGCGCGGTTGGAGTTCCACTGCTCGACGTCTTCGATGAGTCGCAGCGCCTCAGGACTCGCGCCGGTCAGCGCGCCTGAGAGGATGCTCTCGATGGTGACCAGGCGCTGGTGGGCCAAGGCCTGGTCGAGCACGGTGCGAAGCGCGGTCGCGTCGATCTTGATGAGTTCAGCGCTGGCCAGCCGGGCCAGTTCGAGCCGGTCGTTTCGAGAGGCGCCCTCTTCGAGCGTGTCGGCGATCATGGCGGCGTAGATGGGGGAGGCCTGTTCGGGCGGCAGATCGCCTGCATGATTCAGGACCCACGCCGTACTCGGAACGTGGTGCTGGCCGATGAGGTCCACGAGCACGCCGACGTCGTTTTGCTGTGCGGCGATCGCCTGACCGGCGCGGCCGAGAGTGGCGAGCAGTTCGTTTTCGTCTCCGGCCGCCGCCGCAAAGAGGCTCGCATCCACCTGACCGGCCACGTCGAGCAGCATCAGCGTCAGGCGCACCTTGACGCCGGCGCCGGCCGCGTCGGCGTAGTGCGCCTGCCATTGTTCGGCGCCGGATTTCGGATCGAGTTTCAGCAGCACGTGCAGCGCCGCGTCTTCGGTACCGGGGCTGAGTTGACCACTCTTGATCTGCTCGCGCACCCAGGGGGCGGCGCCGGTGAGTTTCATGTATTCTATCGTGCCGAAGATTTCGCGCAAGGCGCTGTCGCGCACCTGCGGCGGGAGCGCATCGACGCCCTTGAGAGGCTCGTCGGTCTCTTCGGGGTGGCCGAGGTGGCGCAGCGCCAGCGCGGCGTAGGCGCGTGTGCCGGGCAGTTTGCCGTCCTGCATCAGTTTGCGCAGCGCTTCGACATCGACCGGTTCGTCCACGCCCACCAGGACCATCATCACGTACACGCGGAGGTCTTCGGTGAGATCGTCCCAGGTGAGGATCTGCCGCAGTTCCTCGGGGCCGATGAGATCGTCCTTGCGCGCCTGGATGATGGCCATGGCGCGGAAGCGAGTGTCCTTGATCTGGCTGAGCTTCCACGGGTCGATGCGGTGGGTCTTGGACAGTTCCGCCAGGCCGAGCACCGCGTTGGTCTGGATCGTCGAGTTCTTCACCTGGCTGAGCGAACTGAACAGCGGCTGCAGATCTGGGTCGCTCAGTTGACGCAGGCTGCTCAGAAACAGAACGTGTTCGCCGGTCGAGCGCACGGTCGTGGCGCGGCGCATGACGCGGACGGCGTCATCGAATCGATCGTCGCCGGCCAGGGCGCCCGGTGCGGCGACGGTCAGGACCAGCAGCAGCAGGAAATAGCTCAGCAGTGGCGTGCAGCGCATCGCTGGAGTCTATTCAGGCGTGCCGCCTGACGCGTGCGAAAGTGGAATTCGCGCCGGTCCAGAAGAACGCGCGGCGTCGGCCGAAGGGGTGGCCGACGCCGCGGTCGGAGGGGATTCGGTTGGAGCCGCCCGAATCAGGTCGAGGCGGCGGAGCGCGGCCGCGTGAGGGCGACGCGCAGGGAATCGACAAGGTATCGCAACGACATGGGCGCCTCGGCGTCGCGGAGGGTCACGCGGGCGTCGGCGGAGAGTTGGCGCTCGATGCGCTGGGCGGCGGTGACGATAGTGCTGTGATTGGAGCGGCCCATGGCGCGGGCGATTTCGGGGAAACTCCGGGTGGTGAGTTTCCGCGCCAGATAGGCCGTGAGCGAGCGCGCCAGCACCACGTCGCGGTGCCGGCTGGTGCCGGCGAGCCGGCTGGGCTCGACGCCGAGGCGCTGGGCGACGGTGGACATGATCGACTCGACGCGGACGTTGGGGCGCAGATCCTCCGCCTGCTCGCCGAACAGGCGGCTCACGAGCACCATGCCGACTTCGCCGCCGCATGTGCCGTGAGCCGCCTGCTGGCCGTCGCTGATCATCGCCAGCGCCTCGAGCCGGGTCAGTGTGCCCTCGATCTCGCGCACGGACCCGATGCAGCGTTCCGCCAGCGCCTCCACCGCCGCCGGATGGAACGTCAGCCCTTTTTCGCGCGCCCATCGCGCGATGATCTGCCGCCTCGTCTCGATGTCCGGAAGTTGAATCTCGACGACCATGCCCGAGAGCAGGCGGCTCACCAGCCGCTGGTGGAACTGGCGGATCTGCCGCGGGTGCTCGTCGCTGGCGAGCACGACGCGCGAGCCGACGAGCCCGATGGCGTCGAAGGTGGCCAGGAACTCGTTCTGCGTCGCCTTCTTGTTGGAGAGGAAATGAACGTCGTCGATCGCCAGCAGGTCCAGTTCCCGATACGGCCGGCGGAAGGAATCGAGATCGTTGGAGCGCACCGCGGCGATGAACTCATTGGTGAACTGCTCGCCGGTGACGTAACGCAGGCGGAAGTCCGGCCGGCTCTCGCGGCAGCGGCGGCAGATGCCCTGGAGCAGGTGGGTCTTGCCCAGCCCGCATCCGCCGTGAATGAACAATGGGTTGAACGTCGCGTTGCCGTCGGCCATGGCGCACGCGGCGCGGTAGGCCATCTCGTTGCTCACGCCGACGACGAAGCGCTCAAGGTCGAAGCGCGCGTCGAAGCGCGACCCGAGCGAACCGCCGGTCCGGCGCCGCCGCGGCAGGTGCGGCGCCACGGGCGCGGCTCCCGAGGGCGCCTCGGCGGCAAGGCCGGGGAAGGCCTTGGGCTCAACCGCGAGTTCGAGCGGCAGATCGACGCCGGCGGCGCTTGCGGTTGAATCGCGGAGATCCTGACGGAAGTGGCGTTCGATCCAGTCGGCGTGAAAGCGGGTGGGCACGGTGATCCGCAGGCGGTCTTTTTCGACGTGCAGCTGCGCAGTCTGTTCAAACCAGAGGCCGAACTTGGCGGGTCCAAGTCGATGTGCCAAGTCTTCGCACAGGCGCGCAGCCATACCGTTTGCCGCAGCGGTTGCAGCCACTGTTCCCTCTTCCTTCGAGTTCTGATGTCTCGATGCGAATATCAGCCGAAACGGTTCAAGTCCACCCCGTCATCGGAGCCTCGCGGCGCCGATGCCACACTCTTTTGTCATTACCTGCGGGGGAGTCCGTTCGCACCTCGGCGGGCAAACACTATCGTGGAGGAGCGGGGCGGGTGGAAGGCTGCGCGGCGCGATGGGGGCCGGCAGCAATCAGAAGGAATGAAAACTTTTTGAGACCACCCTCGGCCCGATCCTCGGAACCGTCCTGGTTCGGCTACAGAATACCACACCGGTGAGCGATTCACAAGCATCTCGTGAGCGCAATTCGCGTCCACACGTCCGGGAACATTGCAAACACAAGTGTTTGCGCCGTGTAAATTTTTTTCACAGGGCGCGCGTGTGTACATTGCGAACGAATTGTGGATACGTGGTGGCTCACACCGCTTCGCGCGAGCGCCGGGCGCGCTGCGCCAGGCGAAGCGCCAGGTTCGCCTCGATGGACGCCTCGACGAGGCGATACTGCCCGCCGGCCAGGCCGAGCAGGCTGGGTGCAATGCTCCGGCACCACGCCAGAGGCGCTGCAGCGCCCGCAGCCTTCCACTGTGCGATCCGAAAGACCGGTCCGCCGCACCGGACCTCGAGGTTCAAGCCCGAAGGCGCCTCCGCGAGATCGAAGGACGCGACCTGCGGCGTGTGCCTGGCAGCGCCCACGCAAGCATCGCTCGAGAACACGGCCAGCACGCGGCGCGAGGCGTCGTCGCCCGGCGCCGACTGGCGCCAGAAGGTGAGGACGAGCACCGGCGGACGCCCGTCGGTCTGCCGGCGAGGCGCGGGCCGTTCGAGCCAGTCCACTTCGGCGCCGGCGAGGGCAGTGGTCGGCATGTCGCCACCTTCGCCGGGCACATGGATGCTCCATGTGGCGCGGGCCAGGCTCGTGCGCGTGGCGTCGGCCGCGGGCGCATCGGCAAGGCGGTTGCGGGGGGCCTCAATGACCTGCGGAGCGCGCGTCACATCAGACCACCTTCCCGAGCAGGCCCACGGCCAGTTGGAGACCCTTGCCCGCCGGGCTGACGAACTGGTCCGCGAGCGAGTCGATGAGTTCGATGAACTCGATCATCCGATCGAGGCGATCATTGTGCGACTCGACCTGCTGATCGCCGGCATCCTGCTGGCGCCGCGGTCCGGTGAGATCGCGGCAGTCGTGCAGTGCCATGAGAACGGGGTCGATCTCGCGCCGCTTGCGCTCGCGGGTGATGATGCGAAAGACCTGCCAGACATCCTGCTCGGCGCGGTAGTATTCCTTGCGGTCGCCGCGCTTGTGGACCCGGCTGATGAGGCCCCAGTCGTGGAGGGACTTGAGCGACATGCTCGCGCTGCCCCGGCTGATGGAGAGTCGCTCCATGATCTGGTCGGTGTTGAGCGGCTGGCCCACGATGTAGAGCAGGGCGTGGACCTCAGCCATGGTGCGCGGGATGCCCCACGAAGATCCCATCTCGCCCCAGATGCTGACGAAGCGGTTTTGCCCCTCGTGCAGCGGCTGGCCCGAGCGGCCCTGGCGGCTGTGGTCGGCGGCCCGATGTGGCTTGGAGGAAGCGGTCATGGGGGTTCTTGCGAGCATAGCGGCCGCCTCTTCGCCGGCCACTAGTTGTTTCAAAAATATTTGAAACAGGGAGGAGGACCCGATCCCGCCGCCCCGGCTGGATTCGATGGCGCGTTGTGCTTCAATGCCCGGGACACGCCCGATGGAGGCGGACATGAGCGGCTCGCAGACCGAGCGATGGACGGTAGTTTTCGAGGGGTGCGTGCAGGGGGTCGGATTTCGAATCACCGCCGCCAGGGCCGCGCGGCGGCTGGGCATTCCCGGCTGGGTGCGCAATCAGCCGGACGGGTCCGTTCGTCTCACGGCCGAGGACACGCCTCAGCGGCTCGACGAACTGCTCGCCCTCATCCGCGCTGACATGCCCGGCTTCATCTCAAGCGAGCGCATTGAGCGCTCCGCCGCCTCGGGTGAATTCGATTCCTTTGAGATTCGCAGATGACCGCGACCGGCTCGAACATGCCGCGCGCCGACGAGCCGACCGAGGCGCGATCGCACCTGGCGCGGTGGATCGGTCTTGGGCTGGCGCCGGCTCTGGGCCTGGTCGTGTGGGCCTTGGTGCCGGCGGAGGTGCGCGGCGCCGGCGGCGAGGTCATCATGGGCTCCACCGGGCGCGTCGTCGCCGCCGTGGGGGTGTTCATGGCCACGCTGTGGATCACTGAAGCGCTCCCGATTGCGGCGACGGCTCTGCTGCCCATCGCGCTGTTTCCGCTGCTCACCGGCGGTGAGATCAGCGCGGCAAAGGCGACCGCGCCGTATGCCGACGATGTGATCTTCCTGTTCATGGGCGGGTTCATGATGGCGCTGGCCATGGAGCGCTGGGGGCTGCACCGGCGCCTGGCGCTGAGCATCGTCCTGCTCGTGGGCACGCGGCCGGCGGCGCTCGTGGCGGGCTTCATGATCGCCAGCGCGGCACTGAGCATGTGGGTTTCCAACACCGCCACGGTCGTGATGATGCTGCCCATCGCCATCAGCGTCATCACGCTCGTGCGGCGCGAGATCGAGAAGACAGGCGGGCAGGTTCCCACCGGCGCCGGCGGGCAGTTCAACTTTGCTGTGTGTCTGCTGCTGGGCACGGCGTACGGCGCGTCGATCGGCGGCGTGGGCACGATCATCGGCACGCCGCCCAACATCTTCATGGTGGAACACCTTGCCGAACTCGGCATCGAGATCTCCTTTGCGCGATGGATGCTTGTCGGCGTGCCGTTTGTCGTCGTGTTCATCCCCATTGCCTGGGCGGTGCTCACGCGCATCGTGTATCCCATCAGGATCCGCGAGATTCCCGGCGGCCGGGCGCTGATCCGGCGCGAACTCGAGAACCAGGGTCCGATGTCGCGAGCCGAACTCGCGGTGCTGATCGTGTTCCTCATCACCGCGATCCTGTGGGTGACGCGGCCGATGCTGGCGCTCATCGAGATCGGCGCGCCGCCGTGGCGGCCGCTGGCGGGCGTGAACGACTCGGTGATCGCGATCGGCGCCGCGCTCGTGCTTTTCGGGCTGCCCATCGACTGGAAGCGTGGCGTGTTCCTGCTCACCTGGGAACAGGCGGTGAAACTGCCGTGGGGTACGCTGCTGCTGTTCGGCGGCGGACTCAGCCTTGCCGCGGCGGTCAGGAGTTCCGGGCTGGCGGATTCGATCGGCCTTGGTGTGCAGTCGATGCAGAATGTGCCGGAGTGGCTGCTGGTGCTGGCGGTGATCACGCTGCTGGTCTTTTTGACCGAACTGACGAGCAACACCGCTACGATCGCGACGTTCCTGCCGGTGCTCAGCGCCATCGCCCTGGGGCTGAACATCGAGCCGATTCTGCTCATCGTGCCGGCGACGATCTCCGTGAGCCTGGCGTTCATGATGCCGGTGGCCACGCCGCCCAACGCGATCGTGTTCGGCTCTGGTGAAATTACGATCGCGCAAATGTGCAGGGCGGGGCTGTGGCTTAACATCATCGGCATCGCGCTGGTCTTTGTGCTTACGTACTTTGACGTGGCGCCGGCGCTGCTCGCCAAGTGAAGTCCGTCGATGGCGTGGAGCGAGGGTCGAGGCATGCAACGCATATTCTCCTTTTTTGTCGTCGCGGCGCTGTGCTTCGCCGGGTTCGCCGATCCTCCCGTGCTTGAACCGGGGCCTGCCGAAGCGCCTTCGCCGGCGCCGGTTGAAGCGCGGTATAACTTTGTCTTCGTCGTGAGTGTCGATGGCCTGCTCCCGGGGCTGGTGGCCGAACACGGCGCCGATGCGCTGCCGAACTTCGCGCGGCTCGAGAGCGGGGCGAGCACGCACAACGCCCGCACCGATCCGGATTACACCCTCACGCTGCCGAACCACACCAGCATGATCACCGGCCGGCCCGTAAAGGGACCGCACGGGCACCTGTGGACGGCCAACACCGATCCGCCGCCGCTGGCCACGCTGCAGTCGCACGCGGGCCGGGAGATCGTCAGTATCTTTGACGTCGCACACGAGCACGGCGTGTCGACGGCCCTCTACTACGGCAAAAGCAAGTTCTCGCTGTGGGTCAAGAGTTTCAACGGCGGCGATGATGAGCAGGACCTGACCATCACCAGAGCGGCGCGGTGCGCGAGCATTGAGGAAGTTACCAGTCGCGCCGTTGAGACGCTCCGTGAGTGGGATCGCGGCTTGGTGTTCCTGCACTACGCCGACACGGATCTCGTCGGGCACCGCAGCGGGTGGGACCGCGCGGTCGGCTCGCCCTACATGCAGACGGTGCAGTCGATCGACGCGCAACTTGGTCGCCTGCTCGCGGCGGTCGACGGCGACGAGGCGCACTGCGGCCGCACCGCCGTCATTCTCACCACGGACCACGGCGGCGGCGCTCCGTTCAAGACGCACCTCGACGAAACGAAAGCGGCGAACTACACGATCCCGTTCGTGGTGTGGCTGGGCGATCAGGCGCAGCGTGTCGATCTGTACGAGATCAACGCCGAGACGCGCCGCGATCCCGGTTCCGGCCGGCCAGGCAGCGCCGAAGATAAAGCAGCGCGGCGGCTCCAGCCGATCCGCAACGGCGACGCGGGCAATCTGGCGCTGGCGCTGCTGGGACTGCCGCCGGCGCCGGGTTCGACGATCAACGCGCAGCAGGACCTGCGGGTGCAGCCGGGCTCCAAATGACAACCGGGGCGAAGTGGCTCGCCCCGATTGTCCGGCGGATACGAATTTGGATGACCGCCGCGCCGCGGCAGGCGCGGGCGCGGCTCATCCATCAATGGCGTCCGCGGCCTGTTTCTCTTCCTTCACGATGCGGTTCGCACTTGAGGTGCGACTCGATGAAGCACTCGAGTTCGCGGGCCGAGACGGAGCAGTCGCCGAAGCGCTGGGCGTTTTCGATCGAGCACAGCGCCGCGTTCCAGTTGCCAAGCAGGCTCTGCAGCGAGGCGATCATGAAGTGCACATCGGCTTCGGTGCTGCAGTGGCGCAGTTGTGATTCGTACTGGTCGAGGAGGCAGCGGATTTCCCGGCGAAGATCGGAATCGACGCAGATGGCGTCGAACGCTTTGACATCCAGCTCCACGGCCCGGCGCATCGAGGATTCGGCCTCGCGCCAGTGCTCCAGCCGGCCGCACGCGATGGAGTAGCCGATGCGCGGCACGGGCTCGCAGGGGTGGCACTCGATCTGGTCGAGGAAGTCGCGCTTGGCGCGCGTGTAGCGGCCGCTGGTGAGTTCGCACCAGGCCTGGGAGTCGAGGCCGTAGTACCGGTCACCGCCGAAGCGCGAATCGCCCCGGTAGAGCAGGTCGTCGTGGCGGCCGTAGTCGCGTCCCCGATCGCGATCCCAGTCGCGTCCGCGATCCCAGTCTCCCCAGCGGTCGTCGTGCCGGCCGTCGCAGCGGTCATCGCATCGGCTGTCGCAGCGGCTGCGGTCGCGCCGGTCGCCGAGGCGGCCGCCGATGACGATGCGCACGGAGGTGCGGTGCACGGTGGGTCCGCGGCGGCAGGGTGGGTCGGCGGCCAGGGCGGTGCTCGCCGGCGCCAGCAGCCAGAGTGCAGCGCCGAAGATGGGCGCGGCCAGCGCGAGGTGGCGGTGGAAGAGGGAGGTGTTGGCGCGGGTGAGCATGACGGTCTCCTTTCTCGTTCGAGTCGGACGCACAATCGCCTTGCCGCTTTCACGCGGCCCAAGTGGCTGCGCCTGGCCGTCCGATCTGACTTGCCGCATCGGCTCGATGCGGGCTGCATTGGAGATGCGCCCGGCGGCGCGGCTATTCCACGCGCTGATGCTGGATTCTCAGTCCCGTGGGTGGAGGTCCGGGAATCCCCCGACTTCCGCCGCGCCGGGCCGGCCGCTACAATTGGCCTTATGCCAATGCGCGATGAAGATGTCGTCGTCCTGACGCCCCCGAGTCTGGGGCGCTACGAGTCGGCGTTTCTGCCCGCCGTGTTCAAGGGCCTGGGCGTGACGCTGCGCCACATGCTGGGCAACATCGGGCGCGACGGCAAGGGCGCGTACCACGACCGCGTGCTGCAGTACCCCGAAGAGCGGCGCGAGGACCACGACGTACTCGACGGCGGGATCTATCCTGGCAACTTCCGCGGCGTGCACCGGCTCAACAAGGATGAGGACGGGCGCGTCAAGTGCGTCGCGTGCTTCATGTGCTCGACGGCTTGTCCGGCGCACTGCATTCACATCGTCGCCGAAGAGTCGCCCTGGGACGATCGGGAGAAGTACCCCAAGCAGTTCGACATCGACGAACTGCGGTGCATCTACTGCGGCATGTGCGAAGAGGCGTGCCCGGTCGATGCAATCGAACTCACGCCGCAGTACGCCATCGTCGGCATGTCCCGGCCCGAGATGATCTTCGACAAGACCAAACTGCTCGAGGTCTTCGACCAGACGATCGGCGACAAGCCGATGTGAGCGCGGCGGCGTTTCGTTCCACTTCAGAAGTAGACTTCCCTCCACCATGCCCCTTCTGGCATTGACGAATGTGACGTATTCGATCGGCATCCGCCGGGTGCTCGACGGCGTGACGTTTTCAGTCGAGCCGGGCGAGCGGGTCGGTCTGGTCGGGCGCAACGGCGCGGGCAAGTCGACGCTGCTGCGGTTGATTGCCGGCGAGTTTGCGGCCGAGAGCGGCGAGGCGATCGTGCAGCGCGGCGCGCGCGTGGGCTACCTCGCGCAGGATCCGAAGTTCGACGCGGCGATGACGCTCTTTGACGTGGCGGAGAGCGCCTTTGCCGAACTCCACGCCGCCCACGAGCAGATGCACGAACTGGCCCACCGCATGGGCGAGACCAGCGGCGACGAACTTGAGCGCATCATGAAGCGCTACGAGCGCCTCGAAGCAGAGATGGACCGCCTCGGCGGCTATGCGGTGGAGCACCGGATCAAGGAGACGCTGCACGGCCTGGGTTTCGTCGATGAGCAGTTTGAACTGCCGGTCAGCGCGCTCTCCGGCGGGCAGCGCTCGCGGGTTGCGCTGGCCCGGCTGCTGCTGGAGAATCCGGACCTGCTGCTGCTCGACGAGCCGACGAACCACCTCGACATCGACGGGCGGCAGTGGCTCGAGAACTTCCTCGCCGAGCAGTTCAAGGGTACGGTCATCCTCGTCAGCCACGACCGGTACCTGCTTGATCGCGTCGTGCATCGGATCATCGAACTCGAGCCCGGCCGCGTCTCGACGTATCCGGGCAACTACGCCAAGTTCCGCGAACTGCGGGCGGAGCGCAAGGTGGTCGAGCAGCGCGTGTACGAGAAGCAGCAGGACCGCATCCGCAGCGAGCAGAAGTTCATCGACCGCTACCGCGCGGGCCAGCGGGCGAGGCAGGCGCAGGGGCGCCTCTCGCGCCTCGAGCGCTACATCGACAACGAGACGATCGACCGGCCGATGGAAATGAACGTGATGCGGCTGAACCTTCCCAAGGCGCCGCGCACGGGCGACATCGTCTTCAGCGCCGACGGGTTGAGCAAGGCCTACGACGGCCGCACTCTGTTTCACGACCTGGAGATATCCATCGGGCGCGGCGAGCGCATCGGCATCATCGGGCCCAACGGGAGCGGCAAATCCACGCTGGCCAAGTGCCTCATCGGCGAGATGAACCCCGACGGCGGGAAGGTGCGCATCGGCAGTAACGTGAGCATCGGACACTTCAGCCAGTTGCACGAAGGGCTCGATCTCGATCTGACGGTGTGGGAGTACCTGCAGTCCGTCATCCTGTCGATCGACGGCGGGCGGCGCGCCAGCGAGCAGCAGGCGCGCGACCTGGCGGGAGCATTTCTGTTCAGCGGGGATGATCAGGACAAGGTGCTGCGCGTGCTCAGCGGCGGCGAGCGCAGCCGCGTGATCCTCGCCGGCCTCGTGGCGGGCGGGCACAACGTGCTCGTGCTCGACGAGCCGACGAACCACTTCGACATTCCGTCGTCCGAACGGCTCGAAGCAGCGCTCAACCCGGAGACGGGCTTTGACGGCACGATGCTGCTCATCAGCCACGACCGCGCGCTGCTCGACGCGTGCGTGGACCGGATCATCGCGCTCGACGGCCAGGGTCAGGTGCGGCAGATGGCCGGCAATTACACGGCGTGGAAAGAACTCCGGCAGCGCGAAAACGCGGCGGCAGCGCAGGCCAAAGCCCAGGCGGCGGAGCGCAAGCGCGAGCAGCCCCCGGCGCCGGTCGTGAAGTCGAAGAATGTGAATAAGGCGCCCGCTTCGAGCGGTTCGCTCACGAAGATGAGCATGTCCAAACTCGAAGCGCGCATCGAAGAGATCGAGAATCGCATCCGGGCGATTGACGAGTCGCTGATGGACGTGCGCGTGCACACCGATGGGCGCAAGACGAAGAAGCTCAGCGATGAGCGGGCGTCGCTGGCGGCCGAACTCGAGCCGCTGGAATTCGAATGGTCGCGCCGGGCAGACGGGGCGGAGTGATCGCCGTCAGCCTCGCTCCTGCTCGCGGCGTTTTCGCATGCGCTCGGCGAGCGTCTGGGAGGTGCGCGGGCCGTCGGCGGGCGGCGGCGGTTCGGCGGCTGCCTTGGGATCGGGAGGGCGCTCTTTGCCCTTGATCGCCGCGAGCGCTTCGCGCCGCTTCTGAGCCAGGGCCCGCCGCCGGGTTTCGCGCTCCCGTTCGATCTTCTCAAGATCTTCCGGCGTCGGTTCCGCGGCGGCACGCGCTGCCGCCTCGATCTCGGTGGCCAGTTCGATCGGCTCGCCGGGCTCGGCCTGGCCTGTGCGCTGCGGTTGGCGGCGCTGCTCGAAGGTTTCGCGCTCGGAATTGAGCCGCTGCTCGATCGCATCGACGGCGCGCCGCAGCGAGCCGACCGCGGTCGCCTCGCCCGTGGTGACGACGCCGCCCATGCCCACGCGAGCGCGGGCTCGCTGCAGGGCGGCCACGATCGCCGGCGTGCTCCACGCGATGCGGCGCGACGCCACATCCATGACAAACAGCAGCGTCGCCAATATGAGCAGCGGCCCCCACATCGGCACGAGCCCGATGCTGGGCGGGATTTCCTTGCGGTCGAAGAGATCCGCCTCGGCCGGGCGTTGCCAGTCGAGCAGTCGGCCGCCCGTGCGACTGGCGATCTCTTCGAGCAGGTCGATGTTGCTCACGAGCCGGCGGTATTCGATCCCTGAACTGCGACTGACGCCCCCGATGACCAGGTCCACCGCGCCGCCGGCCAGGCGCGGCGTGAGCGCGACGACGTAGTGACCGCTGTCCTCGGCCGGAAGTACCGCCGAATAGGCGCCGGGCCCGGTGGGGCGCAGGCGCAGCTCGAGGCGCCGGCCGTCGGGCATGTAGGCGACTCCGGGCACGGAGACCATGGTGGGAGAGGGCTGTTTCGACTCGTCTTCATCGACGTCGATGTGGCGCAGCGTGACGACGAGCCGGTCGCCATCGAAGGTCGTCATGAGCTCGAAGTTGCTGCTTCCGGCGGGGCGGGCGATGGTGCGGGCCAGCGCTGTCCACATCTGCCGGTAGCCGGGCCAGTCGATCCACTCGCGGGCCCAGCGGTCGTGCGCGTCGGAGGTAAACGCCGCGACGCGTCCCAGGCCCGCCTGCCAGTGCGCGAGAATCGGCTGGCCCTCGGGCGCAACCATCAGCAGGTTCACATCCGGATTGTCGCGCGGCTGGGTCAGCACCAGTCCGCCCAGTTGCGGAATCGGGCGCGGCAGGGCGTCCGTGAGCGGCGAGCCGGCCGCTTCGACAAACGGCGTGAAGGGTATTTCGCGCACCAGCGGGCGGCGCACGACGCGAATCTCCTTGACGAAGATGCGCGGCAGGATGCGCGGGTTGATGACGGCGTAGAACTCGCCGCCACCTTCCGTCGCCAACTGGCTCAGCAGGGGGCCGTCGATGTCCTGGCCGACCGCGATGGTGCTGAGCGTGATGCCGCTTTGCCGCATGGAGCGCGCGATGCCGATGAAGTCATCAGGCATGCTGCGGCCGTCGGTGAGGCAGATGACGTGCTTGACGTCGGCCTCGACGCTCTTGAGCGACTGCTCGGCCTGGCGCAGCGCCGGGCCCATGTTCGTGCCGCCGTCGCCGGTGATTGATCGCACTTTTTTGGCGATGTCTTTTGAGTCGCCGACGCGCCGGATGGGCACGACGACGTCGGCGCCGCCGCTGAAGGCGATGACGGTGATGTAGTCCATGCGGTCGAGCGTGCCGATGGCGACAGCCGCGCCTTCGTTGGCGACTTCCTGCTTGGTCTGGCCCGGGCCGCCCGCGTCGTTCATCGATCCGGACCGGTCGAGCACGATGGCGATGGCTGCGGTGGGCACGCGCAGTTCATCGGGGATGCGCATGTCCACGGGGATGATGGGATCGAGCGGCGTGTTGATCCACCCGCCGGCGCCGAAACTGTCGTAGCCGCCGACCATGACTAGACCGCCGCCAAAGTCCTGCACGTACTGCGCGAGCAGCTTCTGCTGGTCGGCGGGCACTTCCTCGGCGGGGAGGTTTTCGAGAATGACGAGGTCGTAGGCCTGGAGTTCGACGGGACTGGGCGGCAGGTCGCGCGGGCCGACGATCTTGACGGTCAGGCCGGCTTCCTCGAGCACCTTGGGCAGAATCGTGCCGTCTCCGTTGTAGACGTTGTTGACCACGAGCACCGCGCCCTGCTGAGGCGTTACGGTAAACGCCTCGGCGACGTTGTTCTCGAGCATCGTGTCCTGCGATGGGTCGTCGAGCGTGAACACCGCGTTGAAGCGATTGACCGCCGTGGGCACCAGTTCGACTTCAATGAGCTGCACGTTGGTGCCGGGCTTGAGTTGAACGGGTCGCGAGCGGCCCGGCTCGCGGCCGTTGAGATCGAGCGGCTCGCCTTCGAGCAGCAGATCGAGCCGGCCCGACGCGGCTGCGGTGGACTGGATCACGACGCGGGCCGTGATGCGCTGGCCCGGCCGCGCGTTGGCGGGCACTTCGACGCGATCGACCTGCACCTCGGCGCCCTCGCGATAGGAGACGGGAACGATGTCGATGGGCACGCCGCGACTGCCTTGCGTGACGCCGGCGGCATCCATCGCGGCGGCCAGCGCGGAGCCTGCGGTCTCAACTCCATCCGTGAAGAGCACGAGCCGCCGGGCCGAGTCCGGCGGGAACATCGCCAGGCCGAACTCGATGGCCTGCGCAAGGTTGGTGCCTTCGCGCTGCACGATGTCGAACGGGTGATCGTGGTATTGCCTGGCCGCCGTGGGCGCGGTGACGGCGCGCGCTGCTCCGTCGAAGACGATCAGGCCGAAGCGGTCGCCGGTGCGGCGCTGTCGCGCCGCTTCGCGAAACCACTTACGGATATAGGCCAGGTTGTCAGGCGGCGCGGTCTCGGCGACGGGCGGGAAATCGGCAAAGTGGCGCACCGAGCCGCTGATATCCGCCAGACCGATCACCGTCAGCTGATCGTGCTTCTCCTCGCGCGACAGCCCCGCCAGCACGAGCACGAGCAGCACGAAAACGATCACGCGCAAGGCGACGATCACGCCCTTGCGGAACTGGTCCGAGGAAGACAGCAGCCACCAGCCGGCCGCGGCCAGCGGAATCGCCAGCAGCAGCAGCCAGAGCGCCTCGGGATGTTCAACGCGAATGAGCGGCAAGGCGACTTTCTATCCCGGGTAGGTGCAACTGGTCTTTTCCGTCTCCCAGACCGTCACAGCGCGCAGCGGCATTCGCGCGGCAGCCAGCTCGGGCTCGAGCAGATCGTGCGACACGCGCGCGATGTTCTCCACGCTCGGATTCAGATCGGCGAACTCGGCGCAGTCCACATTGAGATACTTGTGGTCGAAGCGCTCGATGAGCGCGCGGCTGACGATCGCCTCGAGGTCCGCCAGGCTGAACGGCGAGCCGGGATCGATCGCCACGGCGACTTCGACGCGGTAGTTGTGCCCGTGGCCCGCTTCGTTGTTGCACTTGCCGAAGATGCGGCGGTTCTCCTGCGGCGAAAGTCTCTCGCAATCGAGCCGGTGCGACGCGGCGAACTCGAACTGCTGTCGGATCACGCACTGGGGCATGGAATCGGTCTCCATCGAAACGCTGTAGAAGGGCGTGAGGCGCCACGTCAACTGCCGTACGCAGCCGCCCAATTCTTCGTTCACCGCCTGCACGAGCCGGGTCATGAGCGTCCACGGCTCGACGTTGGGATCGTCGCGGATCGCGGCGTCGATGATGGGCAGCGCGCCATTCCGCACCGCCTGGTCGATGTCGCGGATGTTGCGGAAGTAGCCCGTGACGGGATCGGCCTGCCCGGCGCACTGCACGTCGATCTCGTAGTACCGGCCCAGGCCGCGCATGCTCGGCCAGGCGGCGAAGGTGTTGTGCCGGCCGCCGGTGGCCTCATCCACCCGCGCGCCGGGCTGTCCAATGCAGAAGCGGACGGTGCGGGTGAGCAGGAGCATTGGCAATCATAGAGTCGGACGCGGGTCTCGTGTTTCGCTCGCATGGCCGGGTGCCATGGTCCGGAGGTCGGCTTCCTCGCCTGAGTCTGATCGAAGGCTGCGACGGGCGGGCCACGCTTTAGCGCGCACGAGTTTCAGAGGAGTTTGCCCGCGATCCGCGCGCTCGCGTGGCCTGCGCTCCCAAAGCCTCGCTTGACCACGGCACTCAGCCTCGACTCCTCGACTCCTCGATGCCTCGGTGTCCCCTCGCCTTCAGCCTCGACTCCTCCACGCCCCTTCCTACCCTTTCCCATGCCCGTCTTCGAGTACATCGCCAGGAACACCGCGGGCGAGCGCGTGGTCGGCCAGGCGGCTGGGCACAGCACGCAAGCCGTCGTGGCCGATCTCGAAGCCAAGTCGCTCTTCCCCGTTTCGGTGCGCGAGCAGTCGGGCGTTTCGGAGCGCGGCGTGCGCGTCTCGACCCGGGCGATGTCCACGTTCTACCGGCAGCTGGGCGAACTGCTCCACAGCGGCGTGCCGATTCTCCGCGCGCTGCAACTGCTCAGCCGCAGCAAGAGCAATCCCAAACTCGGCGCGGTCATCGGCCGCATCGCGGAAGACGTATCGGATGGCGAGGGACTGGCCGAGTCGATGGCCAAACACCCGCGGACGTTTCCAACCATCCACATCGCGATGGTGCGCGCCGGCGAGCGCGGCGGGTTTCTCGAAGAGGTCCTCAAGCGCCTGGCGATGTTCCTGCACCGCCAGGCGGAGCTGCGCTCGACGATTCTCAGTTCGATGATCTATCCGATCGTGCTCGTGGTGGTGGGCACGATCGTGGTTGTGTCGGTCATGATCATTTTTGTTCCCAAGTTCCGCTCGATGCTCGAAGGCATCGGCACGCTGCCCCTGCCCACGCGCATCGTCATGGGCGCCAGCGATCTTCTCACGCAGCACGGCTGGCTCGTGTTCGTCGCCGCGGCCGGGCTGATTGCTTTCGCGTGGTGGGCCCGGCAGCAGGCGGAAGTGCGGCAGTGGGCGTCGCGCCACGTGCTGCACGTGTGGATCATCGGGCCGCTCGTGTCGAGCACAGCAGTGGCTCGCTTCTGCCGCATTCTCGGCACGCTGCTGGCCAACGGCATTCCGATGCTCCAGGCCATGTCGATCAGCAAGGAGGCGACCGGTAACGCCGTGATGATCGAGGCCATCGAGAAGGCGACCAAGTCGGTTCAATCCGGCGAGACGCTCGCCGAGCCGCTGGCGTCGAGCGGCCTGTTTGAAGAGGACGTGATTGAAGTCATTCGAATCGGCGAGTCGGCCAACAACCTGGAAGAGGTGCTGGTGTCGATTGCCGAGACGATCGAGTCGCGCGTCGATCGGCTGCTGAGCACGGCGGTGCGGCTGCTCGAGCCGCTGCTGCTGCTTTTGCTGGGCGCCACGCTGCTTTTCATCATTCTGGCGCTGGTCGTGCCGCTCGTGCTGCTCAGCGCCCAGGCCGGCGGCTGAACTGCACCGGCTCCGGGCCGGGCTGAGGTGAAATCCGAACGGGGTCCGGTCGGTATAATCGACGCAACGCCGTTGCGGCCCATCTGACGCCGAGTGCAAGGAGATGAACATGGCTCACCGATTCTCGCCCCGCGCGATGCGCCGACGCGCTGCCGCGGGCTTTACGCTCATTGAAGTGCTCATCGTGCTGGTGATCGTCCTGGCGATCGGCGCCATCGTGGCGGTGAATCTCATGCCCCGCCGCGACCAGGCGCTTGAAGACACTGAGCGCGTGCAGTTGCGCATGATCGAGTCGGCGCTCGAGCAGTTCTATCTCGACATGGGCCGCTATCCCACTGAGGATGAAGGTATCGCCGTGCTTTGGGACAAGACCAAACTCGAAGACGAGAACGAACAAGGCAAGCACATGGGCAACTACTTCGCCCAGGGAAAGAAGAACCTCAAGGACCGCTGGGGAAACGAGTACGGCTATCGGCCCATCGATGAAGAGGCGGGGGTCACGGGCGAGGAAGCCGACGGCCGCAAGTACGAACTCTGGTCCAACGGCAAGGACGGCGAAGAGGGCACGGCCGACGACATCAAGCTCGACGAGTCCAACGACGAAGAGACCGACGCCGGCGAGAGCGGAATCTGACCGAGTGGGAGGTGCAGCCTGTCCGCGAGCATCGACGCTGCGGCTGAGAAGGTCCGCCCGCGGCTCGCCGCCGCGCGGCCGGGATCGCTCCGCCGGAGGTCGCCAGCCCATTCTCGCCGCGCGGGCCTGACGCTCATCGAGATTCTCATCGTGCTCGTGCTGCTCATTGCGGCCGCAGCCGTGGCCATCCCGGCCATGACGCGGCGCTTCGAAAGCACGCGCTTCGACGCCACGGCCGATCAGGTCATCGCCATGCTGGCGCTGTCGCGCGCGGAGTCGCAAAGGCAGCGGCGGCCGGTGCAGATGCTGTGGGAGCCAGGCGAGCGCGCGCTCTACGCGGCGTGGCTCGACACCGGCGCACTCGAAGAACAGGACGCGGGTGCTTCGCCTGATGATCGGGTTGACAGCGCAGCGACACCCGATGCAGCGAGTGAAGACGAGCCCCTGTCGGCCCGCCTCGGCGCGGCGGCGGGTGGGGATCCCAAGGCGCTGGCGCTGGGAGGCTCGCGACTGCGTCTGGTTCTGCCAGAGGGATTTCGCATCCAGACCCGCCCGCCCGCGGAGGATGACGCCGATGGGCAGGCGCCCCTGAGCGGGGCTTGGGCGCTTGCGGGCGATGCGGCCCGCTTCTCGCTGCATGACGCGCAGCCCGTCTCCCTTCTTGTCTACATGCCTGACGGATCGACCTTTGGTGATGCGTCCTTCACGATTGTGGATGCGGCCGGGCGACAATCGCGCATCGAGGTCAATCCCTGGACCGGGCAGGCCACCGTGACGGTCATGGAGTCAGCGCCGGCGGACGTCGGCGACGCGCTCGAACCCGACAGTGAAGCGGAAACGGAGACCGGGCCATGATCGCCCGCCGCGGCGCCCTGCTGCTGGAGATTCTCATCGCGCTGTCGCTGTTCGTGACGGCGGGATCGATCATCCTCGTCTCGACCACGAGCATGACGGCGTCGCTGGCGCGCTCGCGCGACCGGCAGATTGCCGCCGACCTGGCCGTGTCGAAGATGGCGGCTCTTGAGGCGGGGCTCACGACCGCGGAGCAACTGAACGACTCGCTCGTCGATGTGGAACTGTTCAGCGAAAGCGAGGTCGAATTCAATGCGGAGATGCCCCAGGCGCGCTGGCGGCTCGTCGTCGAGACCGAGCCGTCGCGCTTCAGCCCGCTGACCAACGTCACGATCCGCGTTCTCGATGCGCGCAGCGGCTCGGTGGGCAACGAGACCGAGCTGGCCGTGCTCCATCAACTCATCCGACTCAATGCGTCGGCGCCGGAGGAGTTCGAGTCGGACCCGCTGCTCAATGGCGCGCCGCCGCTGCCGCTGGAAGGTGGTGGCGGATGAAGGGTGGTCGGCTGCATCAACCTCCATCCCGCGCCTTCACGCTGATGGAGACGCTCGTCGCGCTTGGGCTGCTGCTCGTCCTCGTCGGGCTCGTCTTCGCGTTCGGCATGAATCTCACCGCCAGCCGCGATCGACTGAACCGGCACATGCGGCGGTCGCAGGCGGTGCGGGTGTTTCTCGACCGCCTCGAGCAGGACCTGCGCACGTCGGTGGCGAGCGATGCGGGCCAGGGTGCGGGGATCGTGGGCGACGGCTCGTCGATCAAGGTGCTCAGCCGCAGCGTCGGGGCGATGGGCCAGTCGCAGGGCCTGGCGACCGCATTGAGTGACCTGCAGCGAAGCGAGTTCCGCTGGGATGACGGCGCGCGACTGCTGCAGGGCAGTCGCGGCGCGGCGTCGGCGGATCCGGCATTGTCGAATATTGCCGACGACCTCGGCTATGTGCAGTGGCGCTACCACAACGGCAGCGGCTGGGTCGAACGGTTTGACAGCGGCGCGAGCGGGCGGCTGCCGGTGGCGGTGGAGGTGGCGGTGTGGTTCGTCGCTCCGCCGCGCGATCCGCAGGAGCCGGGCCTCGAGGAAGACCTGCTGGCGCAAGAGCCGGATGATCCGCTGGCGGCGATGTTCGGCTCGCCGCGGCCAGCCTCGCCGGATTCGACTGACGTTCCCGTCGAAGTGATGGAAGAGGAGCGGCGCGATTGGCCGCCGCCGGATCGCGTGCGGCTCATCATCATTCCCGATGCGCCGGAGTTTGAGTACGGGCGCAGTTACAGCGATGAGACGGCGCTCGACGCCCCGCCGCCGCTCGAAACCGGAGGTTCACAGTGAGGCGCTCCACCGGGAATGCCGGTGCGCTGCAGCCTCCGCGCGCGGATCGCCGCGGCGTGATCCTGCTGGTGGTGTTTGTCATCATCAGCGGTGCGGCGCTGATCATGACGAGCCTCTCGTTTCTCGGTCGCGCCGAGATGCGCAGCGCGGCGCTGGTCAACCGCACTTCGCAGGCGCACGCTCTGGCGTGGTCGGGCGTGCAGGCCGTGATGGCGGAACTCGATCGCCAGCGATCCGATCTGCTCAACGGCGCCGAGCCACAGATCACCGACAACTGGAGCCTCTACGGCAGCGAGACGGAGCGCGGCATGGTCTATCTGCTGCCCGTCGGGCTCGAAGATGAGTTGTTCGTCTCCGAAAGCGCCAAACTCGACCTCAACAAGGCCGACGCCGATTCGCTCTCGCGCCTCGGTGACATGCTCACGCCCGAGCAGGCCCAGGCGATCGTCGCGGCGCGCCAGCAGCGGCCCGGCGGGCGCTTCGACTCCATTGCCGACCTGCTGCTGGTCGAAGGCATCACGCCCGAGATGCTCTACGGCCCGCTCGAGCGCATCGACGTGCAGCGCGCTGCGGCGGAATCGCCCGACGCCGATGCGCAGTTTGACCGGCGCCTGCGCTACCTCGAGCGAGGCGTGGGCGGGCCGGCGCCGCGCGGCCTGGCGGACGTGCTCACCGTCTACAGCATCGAGCCCGTGCTCCAGTCCAGCGGCCGATACCGCATCAATCTCAACGCGCAATACGACGACAGCATGCACCGGCGCATCGCGCGGCGCTTTGGCGATGAACTGGCCAACACGGTGCGCACCTTCCGCCAGAACGAGCCGGACCTCGTCATCGACGAGAAGACGTGGTACACGCTGCTGTCGCAGGCGGACATAGATGAAAGCAAGCCGGACGAGTACATCGACGGCTTCTGCCTCGATGACCAGCACTTCGCGCAGGGGCACGTCGATCTCAACCGCGCGCCGCTCGAAGTCCTGTCGGCTCTACCCGGCCTGGACGGCGAACTGGCGACGGCGATTATCTCGGCCCGCGAGACGATCAGCGCCAGTGAGCGAGCCGGCGTGTCGTGGCTGGTCAACTCGGGCGCGCTCACGAGCGAGCAGTGGATCGCCGCGGCGCCGCGACTGACGTGGCGCACCTCGGCGTGGCGCGTCCTCGTGCTCGGGCGCGTGCTGACGGGCGACGGCGAGGGGTCTGACGTGGCGGCGGAGTGTGTGTACGAGGCGGTCATCGACCTTTCCAGCCCGCAGCCGCGCGTTGCATACCTGCGCGACGTGACGATGCTCGAAACGGTGATCGCGCTGCGGAGCCTCGTGCCGGCCCCGCCTGCGGCCGAGGAGGATGACGCGGAACGTGCAGAAGAGCCAGGCCGCGCGGGTGGGCAGCCGAATGCAGCGCCCGAGCCGGGTTCCCGGTACACCTCGCGTCGGGATGCGTCGGGTCGCCTGATCGATCCGGCGACGTTTGACAATGATGAAGAGAACGCGTCGGCTGCGCCGCCCGAGCCGGGTCGCTACGATGCCTCCGGCGAGGACAGCCCGCCGCCGGAGGACGGGGCCGAGCCTTCGCCTCCCAAGCCGCGCGTCAAGCCAATCGGGCGCTGGACAGGAGACCGCTGATCATGTTTTCGCCGCGCGGCCGCGTGAGCCGCTTCACCGCCATCGACCTCAGCAGCGACCAGTTCACGGCCGTGCACCTTACGGCTGCGCGATCGGGAGTGAAGGTGGGGGCTCGCGTGTCGCTGGACATCCCGCCGGACATCGAGCCCAGCGACGACGAGTGGATCGGCAAGTGGATGGCGCGGACGATGAAGGAACATCGCTTCGGCCCCGGGCCGGTGGTGTTCGTCGTCCCTCGACAGTCGGTGGGTCTCAAGCATCTCGTGCTGCCGAGCACGCGCCTCGACGAACTGCCGGGCATGGTGGCGATCAAGATGGCCGGCCAATTGCCCTTCCCTGCGGCGGGGTCGATCATCGACTATGCGGCCGAGCGCGAATCCGAAGGCGAATCGGAAGTCATCGCCGCCGCTGTCCGCGAAGAACTCATCGATCGTTACAAATCGCTGGCGCTGGCTGGCGGATTCAGGATCGACCGCATCGCGCTGCGGCCGCTGGCGACGGGCTCGCTCATCGCCGAGATGTCGCGGCAGCGCAGCGGCTCGCTGCTGGCGATTGACCTGCGCCGCTACGGCGAAGTGGAGCTGGTCGTTGCGTGCGATGGCCGGGTGTGCTTCGCCCGCGCCGCGGAAGTGATCTCGGCCTCCGAGAAGGTCGATCGCCACGAAGAGGCGAGGCGGCTGGCGACCGAGGCGAAGCGCTCGTGGATGAGTTACCGCGCCACGGAAGAGTCGCCCGACGTCGAGCACATCGTGGTCATCGGCAATGACGGGCTCGCCGGCGGCGTGGCGACGGAAGTGCGCAGCCTGCTGGGCCGCCCGACCGAGGTGCTGCTCAGCCACCCCAAGGTGTCCGGCGACACGGCCACGCTCGGGCCCGCCTGGCCGCTGGTGGGCGTCGGGCTTGCGGCGGCCGAGGGTCTTGACGGCGTCAACTTCTTCCAGCCCAAGCAGGCGCCCGATCTGGCGGCGCACCGCCGCCAGCGCGTGCTGGGCGCCGTCGCCGCGATCATCATCGTGCTCGGCTCGATCTGGACGGCCGGGAACATGCACCTGCGGCGGCTGGAGGGGCAACTCAAGTCACTCACCGACGAGAAGGACGCCCTGCTGCCCGACTTTCTCGGTTACGAGCATGAACGGTTTCGGCTCGAACACCTGAGCCGCTGGGAGAGAGCGCGGTTCAACTGGCTCGATCATCTCGCGTTTGTGTCCGAACACCTGCCGCAGACCCAGCAGGCGATTCTCGGCTCGTTCAGCGCGTCGATGAATGAGCCGGTGATGCGCCGCAAAGAGGGCAAGTGGCTCGGGGTCGAGATGGAGGCTTCGCTGCAATTCAGCGGAGCCGCGGTCAGTCGCCCGATCGCCGACGCCATCCGCGCCGCGTTCGTGGATCTCGATACCTACCGCACCGAGCCGATCGTCGCCGACACGTCGTCGAATGACAAGACCTACACCGAAGCGTTCGGGTTGAGGTTGATCACGCCGCTGCCAGTCCCGCCGGCCGGTGGCGGGGCGACTCAGCCGCTGGCGTCGAGCGCCGGCGCCGCGCCCGAGCAGGCAACTTCCCAGCAACCAGGCGAAGCCGCCGCGGCGGGCGCGCCCGAGCAGATCGCCCCGCAGGAGCCGAGCGTCCCGGCTGAGGAGACGTCGCCGGCGGGTGGTCGCGGTCGCCGATCGAGCCGGAGAGGAAGCGGCGGATGACGCGGGCGCGGCTCATCTTCCTTTCGGTCGCCGGCGCTGCCGCTGCATGGCTGCTGTGGTCCACGGCGTCGAAATCGTATTTTGCGCCGCGCCGCGACCTGCTCAACCGGATTGACGAGGAGCGCACAACCATCGCGCGGCTGCAGGAGACGATCAACAAGGAAGTGGCACAGCGTCGGGAGCTGCGCGACGCAGCAGCGCGAACGCTGGCGGGGACGTCGGAGGAAGCGGTCAGCATCCTGCGCGAGCGGCTCAATACGATCGGGCACGGCATCGGCCTGACTGACCTGCGCGTGTCCACCGGCAACCCCAAGTCTGTCGCATCCCCGGCAAGATCGGAGTACCGCGACCGCCGGTGGAAGAGCCTGACGGCCCAGCCCGATTTCTACACGCTTGGCGCCGAGTTCAGTGGGCAGGGGACCTTCGAGCAGGCGGTGCGCGCGGTTGAAGTCATCGCGGCCGAGCCATACCTGAGCCGGATCGATCGTTTCTCGCTGCGGCCGCGCCGGGGGGGAGAAGTCGTGGATCTGTCGGTCTCGCTGACGACCGTGATCCTGCCGGGCGCCGATCCGCCGCCCCAGCCGGCTCCAGGTCTGGCGCAGGCGCCTTCGTACGCGTCGATCAGCGGCAAGAACCTCTTCCGCGCGCCGCCGCCCGCTCCCGAAGTGAAGCCCGAGGTCAAGCCGGCCGTGGCGGTCCAGCCGCCTGCGCCGGCGCCCGTGCCGTGGGGCGACTGGGTGGTGACGGGCATCGTCTGGATCGACCAGCAGCCGGAACTCTGGCTGCGCAACCGCAAGACCAGCGAGGCGAAGCAGCTGCGGGCCGGGGATCGGATTCTCGAAGCGCAGGTGGAGGAGATATCGCGGGCGCAGGCGGTCGTCAGCATCGAGGGATCGCTGTTCTCGATCCAAATCGGACAGAGTCTTGAAGAACGTCGGCCGGTAAACCAGTAGACTGTCGGCACGCATTGATGTTCGAGTCGCCCGCAGGGGCGAGCCCCCGCTCGGGGGTGGGTTGAGTGAAGGAGTGGATGCGCCATGCTGAACACCAGCATCAGGTCTTGCCTGCTGCACGTTGCAACTCTCGCCGCGCTGGGCTTCGCCTCGGCGGTACATGGGCAAGACGAGCCGGCGCCGGAGCCCGCGCTTTCAACACAAGCGCAGCCAGCCTCGCAGCCGGCGCCTGACGCGCCCGAGCCGACGGTGCAGTTCAACTTTAAGGATGCGCCCTACGCCGACGTCATCGACTTCTTCAGCCGGGCGGTAGGACTGCCGGTGATTGCCAAGGTCGAGCCGCCCAAGGGCGCGCTGACCTATTTCTCGCCCGACTCCTACTCGTACACCGAAGCGCTGCGCATTCTCAACATCATCCTGCAGACCAAGGGCGTAACGCTGTCGCGCGACGGCGAGTTTCTGTACCTCGGAACATTCGACAAGACCAATCCCGGGCCGACCTATCTCGCCGGGACGATCCCCGGCGACGTGACCAACGAGCAATTGGTCACCGTCCTCATCCCGCTGCAGAACATCACCGCCGCTGAACTCTCCGAGCGGCTGCAGTCGCTGGTTGGCGCCTACGGCGGGCTCACGCCGCTGCCTCAGCAGAACGCGCTGCTGGTCACGGAAACCGCCGGCCAGATCCGCCGGCTGCAGACCATCATCGACGCGCTCGACACGGCCGGCGACTACCAGGACCAGGTGCGCATCTTCCCCATCAAGAACGCGCAGGCCAGCGCGCTGGTGGACACGCTCAAGATCCTCATGAGCGAGCGCATTGTCAAGTATGTCATCAATCAGCAGGGCCAGCAGGTCAAACTCGAGGAAGACGACCTTGCCGGCCTGCGCATCCAGCCCGACAGCCGCACGAACACCATCATCGCCAAGGGGCCCATCGGCCGGCTCGAAACGCTCGAGGACATGATCAACATGCTCGACGTGCCCGGCCAGCAGGGGGCCGACGGCACGGACATGACGACGATCAACCTCGGCCGCATCTCGACGCAGGAAGCGGCGAGGCTGCTCACTGACCTGTTCAAGCCGCTCAAGAACGAAGAGAAGCCCGTCATCCTGCCGCTGGAAGAACTCAATCGCATCACCATCGTCGGCTCGGCGATCGCGCTCGAGCGGGCGGTGACGCTGCTTAAAGAGGTGGACGGCGGGGGAGACGACCCGGTGAATTTCGCCCGCACCGCGGCTGTCGTGCCGCTGCGCTTTGCCGCGCCCGCCAGCGTGCAGCAGGCGCTCAGGCAACTCATGACGCCGCGGCAGGCGCGCCTGGTCAATACGCTGCCCTCACCCGACGGTCGCTCACTTATCCTCGCCGGCCCGGCGTCGGATGTCGAACTCGTGCGGCAATTGGCGCAGACGCTCGATGTCGAGCCGACCGACCGCCCGCGCGAGGTGCGGATCATCCGCCTGGCGCGCGGCGACGCCGACGACGTGATCCGGCGCGTGAGCGACCTCTACGGCCGCGAGGTCGGTTCAGCCGAGGCGGACCCGATGAGCCAGGTGGTCGTCGAGCGCGATCCGGAGTCGAACGCCATCACGCTGATCGGCCGGCGCGACGCCATCACCCGCTGGCAGCAGTTGCTCACCACGGTCGAATCGGCTCTGCCCATCGAGCGCGAGACCCGGCAGATCAGCGTTTCGCCCGGACAGGCCAGCCGAATCGCGGCGCCGCTTAAGACGCTGTGCGCCCAACTGCTCACTCCGGATGACGGCTCGCCGTTTGTCGCGCCCGAGATCGTGCCCGTCGATGCGCTGGATGTGATTCTCGTCACGGCGCTGCCCGAGCAGGCGCCGGTGATTGACTCGGTGGTCAAGACGCTCGATGAGAAGCGCAGCCGCGACGTGCAGTTCCGCGTGGTCAACGTCGGCAATGCCGACGCGGCGCAGATTCTCGCGCGAGCCGGCGAGATCTACGCCCAGCAGCGCCAGGCCGACGCGGCACTGACTGAGGTCAGCGTCGAGCACGATGCGACTGCGGGCGTGTTCTACGTCGTGGCCGATGCGCCGGCGATGTCGCGCTACATGGCGATCCTCACGCAGTTGCAGCAGACGCTGGGCAGCGGACGCGATGTGCGCCTCCTGGCGCTGCAGAACGTCAGCGCGGCCAAGGCCGCGAAGTTCCTCACCGATCTCGTGTCGGCTTCGAAATCGTTCCAGGGCGGCGCCATCGGACCGGCGCCGCTGGTCGAAGTCGTCGAAGCGACGAATTCGCTGCTCGTCGCCGCCCAGCCGGCGCAGCACCAGATCATCCAGTCGATTATCCGCGAGTACGACCAGCCGCGCAACGGCGATGAGACGGTTGAACTGCAGGTGTTCAACCTCGTGCAGGCCAGGGCCGCCAACGTTGCCCCGGCGATCTCGAGTCTGCTCCAGAACCGGCAGGGCTCCAGCCCGCCCGGCCGCGTCGCGAGCGTCATGGCCGAAGAATCGACGAATTCGATCGTCGTTGCCGCGACCCCCGACGAGATGAAGGAGATCGCCGCGCTCGTGGAGAGCCTCGACTCGGGCCAGGCGTCCGATCAGCCGCAGGTGCGCACCGTATTCCTCAAGCACACGCAGGCGGACCGGGTGGCGCCGATGGTCGAGCAACTGCTGCGCGGCGAGCAGATGGATCAGTGGATGCGATTCGACTTCATGCGGCGCGGCTGGCAACTGCCCGATCTCGGGCCGGATGTGCGCGTGGCGGCGGAGTCGCGACTTAACGCCGTGGTCATCAGCGCGCCGACCTCTGTGCTCAACCTCGCCGAAGAGATGGTGCGGCAACTTGACGTCGATCCGACCAAGATCGCGACCGGGCCGCAGCGCTCGGTGCGCGTGCTGCCGCTGCTCAATGCGCGGGCGCAGGACGTTGCTGCGAATCTGCAAGCCGTGCTCGGCGACGAAACGACGGGCAGCGCGGTTCCCCCGGTCATCCGCGTGGACGCGGGGAGCAACTGCCTGATCGTGCGCGGCACCTCCGAACAGTTCGCCGTCATCGAAGGCATCATCAACGACCTCGAGACCGCCACGATCAGCGCAGCGCGCGAAGTGCGCATGATTCCCATCGACCGATCGAAGGCCGATGCGGCCCAGACGGCCGAAACGCTCCGCCGGCTGCTCGAACAGCGCAGCGGCGCGCGCGTCGAGATCATCAGCATCGATGAACTCATCAGGCGGCAGAAGAGCGAAGAGCAGGACGCCGGTGATGATGGCGCTCAACTGACGCCCATCGGCGCCGATCTGTCCGTGGCGCCGGAACTGAAGCACGAGGATGCGACGCGATTGGACGGCTTCGCCGCTGCGCTCGCGGCGTCGGTGCTCGCGATCGATCCGCCGGCTCAGGAGCCGGATGTCATCATCGCCGTGGACGAAGCGTCCAACAGCCTGATCGTGGTCGGCTCACCGCAGGCCAACGACCGGCTGGCGCAGCTGGCCGAGCAGATCCAGTCGCAGATTCCCGGTCTGCCCGAGCAGATCCACTACATCGCGCTCGATGAACGCGCCAACGCCGGCCAGATCGCCAACACGATCAACGGGTTGCTCACCCAGATGCGCCGGCGAGGCGTGGCGGGTGGATTGACGGGTGAGGTTGCCGTCATACCCGACCAGCCGGGCGGGGGACTGATCGTCAGCGCCAACGACGTGGACTTCGAAGTGATCGGCCGGGTGCTGGCGGCGATGAACCGGTTTACGCCCATCGAAGACGCTCCGCCGCTGACGATTCTCGAAACACAGAGCGCGACGCCCAGCCGTCTCAAGCAGATCATCGACCAGGTTCTCATCGGCGGCGATCCGAAGCGGCGCGAGCGCATCGTCATCGTACCCGATGATCCGTCCCAACTGCTGCTCATCCGCGCGGGCGAGGAAGACTTGCGGGCGATTCAGGATGTTGTGAAGGAAGTCGATCGATTCGAAACGAAGGAACTGCCGATCCGCGCGATCAAGCTCGAGCGGGCCGATGCCCAACGCGCCGCCAGCGCATTGCAGCAGTTCTTCGAGGACCGGGCCCGCCTGAATCAGCGGCCGGGCCAGGCGCGGCCGCCGCGGCGCATCAGCGTGGTGGGCGATCAGCGCTCCAGCACGGTCTTCGTGGCGGCGTCTGACCAGGACTTTGCCGAAATGCAGGACCTGCTCAAGGCGTTCGATGCGCCCAGCGAAGCGCAGGACCTTAAGTACGAGATCATCCCGCTCAAGTTCGCCAAGGCTGAGGACGTGTCGAACATCGTCAGCAGCATGGGCTGGGAACTGACCTACGACGATGCGGTGGGCCGGTGGGGCGGACGGTCGGAGTCGCGCGGCAAGATCAGCATCCAGCCAGACCGGCGCACCAATTCGCTCGTGGTCAGCGGCACGGGTGAGAACTTTGCGCTCATCGAAAACGTGATCCGCGCTCTGGACGCGCCGGCCGATCAGCAGGCGGTGCGCTCGGTGCGCATTCTGAAGATCGAAAACGGCGATGTGAACATCATCAGCCGGGCCGCGCGCGAAAGCTACGGCGCCTCGCAGTCGAACAACTTCTGGTGGTATTACCCGCCCGATCCGGACGAGGTGAAGATCATCGCCGACCCGGACAACAAGCTGCTCATCGTGTCCGGCCGCGAGTCTGAACTCGACGGCATAGCGGACTTCGTCGCCGAACTCGACAAGGCGTCGCTCAGGCCCGATCAGACGATTGAAATCCTCACTATCGCGCACGCGCGGCCCAGCGACGTGGCCCAGAGCCTGGTGCGGTTCTTCAACGATCGGGCCCGAGCGGCGAATCTGCCCGATCCAGGCATCACGATGACGCCGGCCAACGAATCGGGCAAGATCGTCGTCTCCGCCACCGCTCAGCAGATCGCCACCATCCGCGATCTGCTGAGCAGCATCGACGTGCCCAGCGAAGGCGACGACCGGGCCTTCCGGCTGCACATGCTCGAGCATGGCGACGCGAGCGACGCGATGCGCACGCTGCGCGATCTCTTCCCCACGCGCAATGAGCCGCCGGCGCGGCAGGTGGTCGTCACCGCTGATGCGCGCACCAACAGCATCGTCATCAGCGCGCCCGAAGACCGCTTCGAGGAGATCGACGCGGTGCTCGCGATGATCGATGCGCCGCCGGCGGGGACAGTGAAACTCATCCAGACCTTTGCGCTTGCCAACGCCCGCGCCGCGGAAGTGGCCGATGTGCTCAATGACGCGTTCGACCTGAGCCGCCAGCCGCAGCGCAACCAGGCCCGGAACATCCAGGAGGAAGTGACGCGCTTCATGCTCGAAGGCCAGGAGCAGGGCCAGCAGCCCATTGCCATCGACGCCCGCATCACCGCCAACACGCGCAACAACGCGGTGATCGTCGTGGCCACCCCCGAGTCGATGCCGCTCATCGCGCGGTTCGTGGGCGAACTGGATGAAGCGCCCGTCAAGAGCGTGCGCGAGTATCGCATCTACCCGTTGACGCACATCGTGGCCAGCGATGTGCGCCTCACGCTTTCGACGCTGCTCGCGCAGCGCGGCGGCACGTCGAGCGACCCTGTGCCGACCGTCTCTACTTCGCCCCGCGACAACGGCCTCATCATCGCCGCCACAGCCGAACAGCACGCGGAGGTCGAGCAGATCCTCAAGCAGATCGACCTGCCTGCGGCGACGGTGCGCACGACCGAGTTCATTCCGATCAAGTTCGCGCAGGCCGAAAAGGTCGCCTCGGCGCTGGACATGTTCTACGGCCGGTGGGCGAGCGAAGCGGACACGCCCTCCAAGCAGAACGTGTCGATCGTCTCAGACCCGGTGAGCAACAGCCTGGTCATTTCGGCCGAGGAAGGCGAGTGGCCGGGAATCAAGGAACTCATCAGCAAACTGGACGGCAAGGAATACGACGCGACGCTGCAACTGGAAGTCATCGCACTGCGCTACGCAGACGCCTCGTCGGTGAGCGCGGCGATCAACCAGGCGTTCGCGCCGCAGGTCGAAGCGCGGCGCGGCGGCGAGCAGCCGGTGCGTCGCGGCAACGGCGAACAGGGCGAGGGCGGCAACGTGCCTCGCGTGCTCGTGGATGACACCGACGTCGTCCGCGCCGCGGCCGAGCCGCTGACGAACTCGATCATCGTCTCGGCGTCTCGGCGCAACCTCGAGAAGATCCAGGCGATCGTGACGAGCCTGGACGTGGCGGACTACGCGCAGTTGCCGCCGGCTCAGCTGATCCCGCTCAACGAGGCCAAAGCCGCCGAAGTGGCCGCCACGATCACCAGCATGTACGCCGATGAGCGCAGCGGGGCCGGCGCCCGCCGCGGCGGACGCAAGTCGATCGTCATCTCCGCCGACACCGCCTCCAACACCATCATCGTCCGCGCCGAACCTGATGAGTTCTCGCAGATCGAGGCGCTGGCCAGGGCGCTCGAACAGACTTCGCGCAAGGAAGGCATGTCGGTGCGGGTGCTGGCGCTGGCCAAGGCGAGCGCGCCGCGCGTGGCGGAGGCGATTCGCGAAACCTTCACCGCCACGGCCCGATCCATGGAAGAGCCGCTGGCTATCGAGGTGGACAGCGTGGCCAATACGCTCGTTATCGCCTCTTCGGCGCGCCTCTACTCGCAGATCGTGCAGGTGGTGGAAGAACTCGATCGCCTCGGGCCATCCGGCGGGCAGCAGATTTTCGTCGTGCCCATCGAAAACATTGCCCCCGAAGAGATGAAGCGGATTCTCGAATCGCTCGATCTCGACAAGCAGCGGGAAGGGGCCGCGGGAATCCTCGGCGAGCCGCTCAAGGTCAGCGTTCTGCCCGGACGGCGCGCGCTGGCCGTGGTCGGCAATCCGGGAGATCGCGAGCGCATTCTCTCGATCATCGCAGCGCTTGATGCAGCGCCGGACTTTGCGCAGGCGCAGGTGCGGCTCATCGAACTGCGCCAGGCCGAGGCGAGCGCGGTGGCGACGATCATCCGCGACCTGCTCAAGCCCGGCGAGCAGCACGCCGACACGCCCATGGCCGTGGCGATTCAGGAGCAGGTGCGGCGGCTGAGCCTGCGCCGCGATGGAGCCACGCAGGAAGATCTCAATCTCGATCTCACGCAGCCGATTCGCGTGCTGCCCGCGCCGAACGTGAACGGCGTGCTCATCAGTTCGACGCCCGCCAATTGCGAAGCGCTGGCCGAGATCGTGCGATTGTTCGATAAGCTCCCGGTGACGGAAGCGGTGACGGTGCGCCTGTTCCCGCTGAGCAACATCGCCGCGACCATGATGAAGTCGATCGCGGAAGATCTCTTCTCGCAGGGCCGTAAACTCGCGACACAGCCGGGCACGAACATTGAAGGTCGTCCGCTGACCGAGGTGGGCGGCGCGCTGCTCGAGGATGTCGCCATGACGGTGGACGAGCGGACGAACACGCTGATCGTCGCCGGCCGCGAGGCGTCGGTGGCGCTGGTGGAGGTGCTGATTGGCAAACTCGACAGCGACATCGCCGCCAAGTGGGTTGAGCCGCGCGTGCTCACGTTGCGCCACGCCGACGCTGAAGCGCTGGCCGAGATGCTCGATGAAGTGCTCGTGCGCGGCCAGGCGACCGGCCCCGAGGCGCAGGCCATGCAGAAGCAGGTCGGGCGCCTGCGCATCGCCCGGCGCGGCGGCGGGCCGCAGGACATGGTCGATGCCGATCTCTTCGTGCCTATGACGCGGCTGGTCATTCGGCCCGACAGCAAACTGAACGCGATCGTCGTCGTCGGCACGCCGGAGAATATTGAAGCCGTGAGCGAACTGGTCGCGATGCTCGACGTGCCCGCGGCGGCGCCGTCCAACGCGGTGCGCATCTATCCCCTCGGGCACGCCACGGCCAGCCGCGTGGCGTCCATTCTCACGGCGCTGTTCGATCGACAGGCGCAGACGGGTGCGATCCGCGATGAAGACCGGCTTGCCGTGCAGGCTGACGAACGGACCAACTCGCTCATTATCACCACCAGCCCGCGCAGTTTCGCGGTCACCGAGATGCTCCTGCAGTCGCTCGACTCCGAGAAGACGGCCGAGCTGCACGACATCCGCATGATCCGCCTGAGCAACGCGTCTGCGACGGTAATTGCGCCGCTCATCCAGCGGCTGATGGATTCGCGGCTTGATCGCCTGCGCCAGACCGAGCCGGAGACGGCCGACCAGCAGCAGGCGGTCATCGTCGCCGACTCGCGCACCAACAGCCTGCTCGTGACGGCGGGCAACGAGAGTTTCGAAGTGATCGAGCAACTGGCCAGTTCGCTCGAGAATACGCGCGCCTCGACCGCCAACGACGTTCAGATCATCCCGCTCAATCGCGGCAATGCCGCCAAAGTCGCCGACACGATTCAGCGCGTGATGGATCGGCAGTACGCCGATCTGCCCAGCGAACTCGCCTCGCGCGAAAAGCCGCTGGTCCTCACCGACTCGCGCACCAACAGCCTGCTGGTCACTGCCAGCGCCGACGATCTGAAGCGCATCAACGAACTCGTGACGCGCCTGGAGAACGCGCCGTTCAACCCGGCGCTGAGCCTGCACGTCATCCCGATCAGCGGGCAGCGCGTCGAAGTGCTGGCCCCGCGCCTCGAGGCGCTCATGCGCGAGCGCGAGCGCTCGCTGGGCGAGTCGGCCGGCGCGCAGGACCGGACGGTGATCCAGCCCGACGCGGCGACCAACAGCCTCATCGTCGCCGCCAGCGATGAGAATCTTGAAATCATCCGCGGCCTGATCACCACGCTCAGCGACGCCGAAAACCTCGCCTCCACCGGCGCCGAAGTCGAGATCATCACGCTGCGCAATTCGCGTGCGGACCGCATGGTCGATCAGCTCAACGCGCTCTACGTAACCGAAGCCAACCGCACGCGCGGCGATGGCACCATTCGCGTTTCACCCGACATGCGGCTCAACGCCATCGCCATTTCGGCGCCGGCTTCGGATATTGCCGCGCTGCGCGACCTGATCAACGAACTCGAATCGACGCAGGTGACCGACGTGCGCGAGATCCAGATGATCCCGCTCAACGCAGCCAACGCGATTGAGATCGTCCCGCTGCTTGAAAACGTGCTCTCCGGCGGGCGGCGCGGCGGCGGCACCCAGGACCAGGCGACCATCATTCGCTTCATCCGCGACTCGACGCGCGAAAAACTGGAAGATCAGCGCGACGGCGAGCCGACCGAGGCCGAAATCTCCATGGCCGTGCGCGAGGCGATCCGCTTCACTCCCGATCTGCGCACCAATTCGATCGTCGTCTCCGCACCGGCGTCGTCCATGCGAATGATCCGCGAACTCATCGATGAACTCGATTCATCCGAGACGGGTTCGAAGCGGGTGCGGATCTTTGAACTGGTCAACTCCGATGCGCTGCAGATGGCCGAACTGCTCGGTCAACTGTTCAACCTGCCAGAGCAGGGGCTCATCCTGCGGCCGCGCGACGACGACCCGGCGTCCGGCCCGCCCGGCGACAACGTCGTCGCCACCTTCAACGACACCGAACTGGTCACCGCGACCGACGAGCGGCAGCAACTGTCCATGACGGTTGATCCGCGGACCAACAGCCTCATCGTCTCGGGCACGCCGCGCTATCTCGATCTCGTCGAAGAGGTCATCACCGAACTCGATTCCAAGACGGGCACGCAGCGGCTCGAACAGGTCTACCCGCTGCGCAACGCGCGAGCCGCGGACGTCGCCCAGGCGCTCAACACTTTCCTGACCCAAGAGCAGGAGCGCATCCTCCGCACGCTGGGGCCGGATCGCGCCGGCTCGATCCTGCAACAGCTCGAGCGCGAAGTATCCGTCGTCGGCGTGGAGGATTCGAACACGCTGATGATCTCCGCCTCGCCGCGTTACATGGACAAGATCGAGAGCATGATCAGGGAACTGGACAAGAACCCGCCGCAGGTGCTCATCTCGGTCATGCTCGCCGAGGTGACGCTCGACTCGGATGAGCAGTGGGGCATGGATGTCAGCGTGGGTCCGCTGGGCGGCGAGAATGTGACGGCCGGCTCGACGTTCGGCCTGGCTGCGGCGACGCTGTCGGGCCTGGGTGTGCCCAATCTCTCCGTGTCCACGGACGATCTCGAACTGCTCATCCGCGCCCTCGAAGCGCAGGGGCGTCTTGAAGTGCTCAGCCGGCCGCAGATCCTCGTCAACAACAACGTGAATGCGACCTTCCAGGTCGGCCAGAACATCGGCATCGTCGAAGACGTGCAGATCTCCGACACCGGCACGGCGAGGTCCAGCGTGACGCGCAAGGACATCGGCATCATCCTCGACGTGCTGCCCTCCATCAGCCCGGACCGGTTCGTGCGCATGGAGGTCAAGCCGGAAATCTCGAGCCTGTCGGCCCGCACGACGCAGGTGAGCGAAGATTTCCAGGCGCCGATCATCGACACGCGCACCGTGGACACGGTCGTGACGGTCAAGGACGGCCAGACGGTGGTCATCGGCGGGCTGTTCTCGACGCGAACCGAAACGCGCAACCAGAAGGTCCCGTTCCTGGGCGACATTCCGATCTTCGGCCTGCCGTTCCGCACGCGGCTGCACCGGCGCGAAAAGACAGAGTTTCTCGTGGTCATCACGCCGCACGTGGTCGGCTCGGTTGAGGAGGCCCGCCAGTTCACGGATGAGGCGATCATCGACATGACGATCCCGGCTAAGACGAAAGAGCAGATCCGGGCAGGCGACATCGACCCGACGCTCTGGGAAGACCCGGCGCCGGGCAGGAGCAAGCCGCGCCGCGACGAGCCGAGCGATCAGCCGGCGGCTCGGGAGCCCGCGAGTCGAGAGGAGGAGCGATCGTGAGAATTTTTCGATGCGCCTGCATCCTGTCGCTGTCTGCGCTGGCGCTGGGCCCGGCGGGCTGCGTGACCGAATACGAAGACGGCCAGGCTCCGCTGAATCCGCAGCCGGCGACGATCCCTTCCCAGCCGTCTTCGCTGCTGGTCAATCGCCTCGCCTTTCACCCGACGCTGTATGCGCGCGACATGAACGGCAACGGCATGGGCGATCGTCTCGATGCGACGATCTACCTCTGGTCCGAGCCGTATCCGTATCCCCTGCACGAGGACGGCACGCTGACGATCTCGATGTATCGCGTGGGCGACTACGCGGACCCGCAGACGCAGCCGCTGCGCGAGTGGGTGTTCACGCCCGAGCAGATGCGCGCTGCACGCACCAGGGCGCTGCCGGGGCCGTGCTATTACATCGAAGTGTCGCTACTCGACGATGATCACCGCGCCGGGGACGACCTGAGAATCGAATCGGCCGACCTCGTGGCCCGGTTCACCCAGGCTGGCCGCAAGCCGATCACCTCGGGGCTGTCCACCGTGCACCTGGACCATCCGGGGCGGTGAAGGCCGCCGCGCATTTTGTACAGTCTTCGGCCTGCTGCACGCGATGATGATGAGACTGGCCCTTCGCGCCACGGCTCGCAATTCTGACCCGCGGCGCTGGGCGAAGAACAGGACGGGCCGATCGTGCTGCTCGACCGCATTCTCGTCGGAAGCGCGCTGACGCTGGGAGGCTTGTCGCTCCTCGCGTTTGTCTGGTTGGCCGTGCGCCTTCAGATGGTGCGGCTGCTGCGCCGGCGACGACGGTCGGGCCGGCCTTCACCCATGTACTGCCCGACGAACCACGCCGTCTGGTGGTTTGATCTGCTGCTTCCTCATCGCTACTTCTTCCGGAACACCTGCGGCTACGACCTCTCCGCCCAGCAGGTTGCGGCAGACGAAGGCAAAGTGCGCTGTCCCGAGTGCGGCCGGGCGCACCGCACCGACGGCGTTCATCACGCCCGGTTTCATTTTCGGCCCGGTCGAGCATCGCTGGCAGGCGCGATTCTGGCGACGGGCTGCCTGGCGGCCGTTTCAACACGAACAGACGATTGGATCCAATGGACGCCGACGGTGGCTCTCATCGCCATCCAGGAGACGGGGGTACCCTGGCAGCAGTCCACCATGCGCCGGGAACTGTCCGCGCGCGTGAGCAACGGTGGCGAATCGAAATGGGTCGAATTA
Organism: Phycisphaerales bacterium; assembly: GCA_020852515.1. Taxonomy (NCBI): domain Bacteria; kingdom Pseudomonadati; phylum Planctomycetota; class Phycisphaerae; order Phycisphaerales; species Phycisphaerales bacterium. The sequence goes on along the minus strand of JADZAS010000013.1, from coordinate 266,033 downwards.
CGGCTGGCGCGGCTGCTCGTGCGCGATCTGCATGCTGACGAGCTTGAACTCAACGCGCACGCCGCCATGTCCCAATTGGGAAAGATGGGCGCTGCCGTGCGGCCGCTGCTCGTCGAGGCGGTGCGTTCGCGAGACTGGCAGCAGCGGCAATACGCCTTCATCGTGCTGGCGCGGTTGGATGAAAAGTGTGGTTCTCCCGCTGCCGAAGCCGGCGTGATCGATGCGGCGATCGAGGCGCTTCGCGACGACAGTGAGTGGCTCTACCGCAACGCCCGCGTTGGGCTGCGCTTCCTCTACCGCCACGGCCAGGCAGAGCCGATGATTCGACGGCGGCTGGATGAAGCACTCCGGCGAACGGACGATTCTCAACAGCGACTGCTGTGCGCCCTGCTGTGCGGCTATCTTGGTTCTGTCGAATCACTCGACGCAGCGTATCCGGTGCTCATCGAATGTCTCGAGGACAACCAGATCCCCGGCGATGCACAGGCGGCAGCCCCCGCACTCGCCGGATTTGGATCGGCGGTGATCGCCCCGCTCGAGGCAACACTCGCCGAATGCGAAGACCGCCAGCAGGAGCTGCTCATCAAGGCGATCCTGTTCGATCTCGGCGCTTCCACGGCGGTCGCGAGCAGGCCAAGGTTGCCGGCCGGTCTCGGGCCGGGAGCTCATGGCTCGTTCGCTCGCACCGATGTGGAGGGCGACATGTATTACGTCGGAAGAGACTGGCTCGACGAGTACGTTCGATCGCATCGACACCGGTGAGCGCCGACCTACTCCTACACTTGCCCGTCATGGCCGCGCCGCACTTCAGTTCGCCCGCTTCCCCCGCCCGCGACGCGGCGACGTCGGTCGTTCGGTCGCTGCGCGAGCAGGGGTTTGTCGCCTATCTCGCCGGCGGGTGCGTGCGCGATGAGGTCATGGGACAAGCGCCCAAGGACTACGACGTCGCCACCGACGCCCGGCCCGAGCGCGTGCGACAGATCTTCCGCAACACCCAGGCCGTCGGCGAGCACTTCGGCGTCATCCTCGTGCGCGAGCGAGGCTGCACCGTTGAAGTGGCCACCTTTCGACACGAGTCGGGCTACGCGGACAAGCGCCGGCCGGATTCGGTGACCTTCACCGACGCCGAGAACGATGCCCGGCGGCGCGATTTCACCATCAACGGCCTGCTGATGGACCCGGTCAGCGGCGAAGTGATCGACTACGTCGGCGGCCTGGCGGATATCGCGGCGGGGGTTATCCGGGCCATCGGCGACCCGGCCGCACGCCTCGGCGAGGATCATTTGAGGGCGCTGCGGGCCGTGCGCTTCGCGGCCCGTTTCGGGTTTCAGATCGACCCGGCCACCGCCGCCGCCGTGCGACGCGACGCGGCCGAACTGCGCGGCGTGAGCCGCGAACGCATCGGCCAGGAAATCCGCCTCATGCTGCTCGACGAGCATCGTGGGCGGGCGACGGCGCTGCTGCACGAACTGGGTCTGGACGGCCCCGTGCTCGATCAGCCGGCCTGCAACCGGCCGCCCGACACGGTGGCCCGCCTGGCGCTCGAGCCGGCGATGGGGCACCTGAACATCGTCATCGCGTCCCTGGCGGCGTGGGCGCATGATCGAGGCGTCGAATCGGCTGACACCGTCCGCCGCTGGCGCCAGTCGCTGGTGCTCAGCAACGACGAGCGCGATGGCCTGAGGGCGGTGTTCGAGCACCTGCCGCGCCTGCAACACGAGTGGAGCGGGATGCCCGTCGCCGCGCGAAAGCGGTTGGCGGCCGGACCGTGGTTCGGCGCGGCGCTGGCGGTGCTGGGGGCCGTCGATCCGGGGCAGCGAGATGCCGTGGCCGCTGAGGTCGGGCGGTTGAGCCGTCATGCGGGAGGGCTCGCCCCCGTGCCGCTGGTTTCGGGCGATGATCTGGTCGCCGCCGGATACGAGCCGGGGCCGAAGTTCAAACAGGCGCTCGATGCCGTGTATGACGAGCAGCTGGAAGGCCGGCTGACGGAGCCGGAGCAGGGCCTGGCGCTGGCGGGGCGGCTGCTGTCGCAATGAGGCTCGCCCAAGCAGATTCGGGCGAAAACCCGCACCCGAGCCGGTAGAATCGTCGACACCGGGCGTTTTTCTCGCGCCAGCCGGGTAAAAGGCTTGGGCGGCGGAACTTCCGGCCGTTGGTCGCGTCTGAATGGATGTCTGGCGGCATCCGGAACCGCCGGCGATGGCGTTGCGCTACATGATGAGGATCGACGCCGCGTCGATCGTACAAAAAGGGGCCCTCAATGATCACGTCACGACTGCGAAGTTTGCTCACCTGTCTGTGCGCCTCGGCGGTGCTGTTTGGCGCCGCCCAGACCTATGCGCAGGACGGGGCGGACATGCTCGATCAGATCACCCTCGCCGACGGCCGGCAGTTCACCGGCAACATCGTCGAAGAGACGGACGATTCGATCACCATGGAAGTGATCCACCTGGGCATGCGCACCAAGCAGACGTGGCCGCGCAAGGAGATCCTTGAGATTCTCCACGACTCGATTTCCGTCACCGACGAGGCGGGGTCCGACACCAACGCCGAACTGCCGCCTGCTGAGGCCAAGAGTCCGCTGTACGATCCGAACGATCCGCGCCACGTCGTGTACAAGGTGCCGGTGCACGGCATTGTCGGCCTCGATTCGCACATCCGCATCATGCAGATGATCTGGAATGAAGCGAAAGAGGCGCGAGCCAAGACCATCATCCTTGAGTTCGACTGCGAGCAGGAACTCGGCCCGGGCGTTGACATCGAGAAGTACCGCAATTTCTTCGAAGACCTGAAGCGAGACGCCCGCAGCAAGGAGATCCATGTTGTGGTGTGGATCAAGCAGGCTCGCGGCGTGGCGCTGGCGTACGCACTGATGTTTCCCGAGATCTACTTCCAGCCGGATGGCGAAATGGGCGGCGGCTGGGCCATCAACGAAATGCTCAGTCAGCGATTTTCGGATCCCGCCGTGCGCGCCAAGATGATCTCGGCGTGGGTGGGCATCTGCCGCGGCATGGCTGAAGAGGGCGGCCACGACGCCATGCTTTGCGAAGCGATGATCCGCCCTCAGTGCGTGCTGAGCATGGATTACGAAGGCGACCGCCCGCACTTCCGCAACGACACCGAAGGCGAAGTCGTCCTTGACGCCAACAGCGGCGATGAGCCGGCCAACGCCCTGGAACTCTCGGCCAAGGACGCGGACAAATACGGCATCTCGGGCGGTACGTACCGCTCGGTTGACGATCTCATGTTCAAGCTGGGCTTCCGCGAGTACCGCTACGTCGAAGGCCACGCCGACGACTGGGCGGAGAAGTGGGCCGACGGCTGGAAGGACGCCCTCGAGGAGTACCGCTACATCCGGGCCGACATGGACCTGATCGACACGTACAACGAGCCGGTCGAGCGTCGGATCGCCAAGAAGATCTCCAAATTGCGCGAGGTGCAGGCCCTCATGAAGAAGTGGCCCCCGCTGGAAGTCTTCATCGACCCTGAGCAGATCTATTTCGAAATCGACACGTACAAGAAGGAACTGCGCAACCTGAACGAGCAGAACCGTCCGGGATCCACCAACCCCGGCGGCGGCCCGACCGGCAAGCCCGGCAACTGAGTTCGTTCCATGAATGGCGCTCCAACACCGCACTGCTGAATTGAGGAAGTAACCATGACCCGTGCTCTCAAGAGCCTGCTCACCGTAATGCTCATGCTCACGCTGGCGCTGAGCGCCTTTGCCGAGGACGTCATCACGCTCAAGAACGGCAAGACGTACAAAGGCGAAGTGCTCGAAGAAACCAAAGACATCGTGCGCATGAAAGTCGATGTCGGCGGCATTATCCAGACCTACGTGTTCTGGAAAGACGACGTCGAAAAACTCGACCGCAACGCGGGCCAGGACCAGGAGTCGCCGACCGAGTCGGCTTCCGCCAAGACCGTGGGCACGAAAGCGACGGGCGCCAAGACCGACGACACCGGATCACAGGCGGCTGATCTGGTGAACAAGAAGGTGTTCGTCATCCCGATGCACGGCGGGGTCGGGCAGACGTTCCGTCAGGACAAACTCGAGGAGGCGATCGAGGCGTCGCGCCCGTTCAAGCCGGACGTGATCGTACTCGAGATTGACAGCCCCGGCGGCGCGCTCTCTGAAGTGCTCAAGTTGCGCGACTACATCTCCAAGGTTCGCGACGAGGTCCGCATCGTTGTGTGGGTGAAGTCGGCCATCTCCGCGGCGGCGATGACTTCGATGATGTGCCGCGAGATCTACTTCATGAAGGAAGGGCACATGGGCGCCGCCACCGCGTGGTACAACGACGGCAGCGGCGAGAAGGCCGTTACCGGCGAGGCCCTCGAGGAGCTCATCAAAGAGGCCTGCGACTGGTCGCAGCGCGCGGGTTACCACCCGTTCGTGACGCGATGCATGATCGATCCGCAGTACATTCTCACGGCGGAAGTCGAGGAATTGCCCGACGGCGAGCGCCGCGTGACTTTCTACGACCACTACAAGGAAGGGGCTGAAGTCATCTGCCGCGAGGGCGAGATTCTCACCCTGACCGCTTCGCAGGCCAAGCGTTACAACATCAGCCTTGGCACGGTGGACGACAAACAGGAGTTTGCCCGCATGCTCAACCTGAGCGGCTGGGTGGAAGTTTCCGACGCCGGCCGCAAGATCATGGATCAGTGGAAGCAGACATACGAGCAGGCGGAGATCGACCTGCCGCGCCTGTACCGGGAGTATGCGAATCCGGCCTCGACGCTCGACGACCGGATCCGCGTGGTGCGTGAGTTCATCAAGTGGGTCCGCCGGGCGCCGCAGATCACCGAGATGTACGCCATGCCCGATGGCAGCGGCGGCGCGCTCGACGAGCGCGACCTCGAGCGCCTGCTCAAGCAACTCGTGCGGCAGCGCAACTGACTGGATTCGACATTCATTGTGCAACCACAGCGCCCGAAGCAATTCGGGCGTTTGTGTTTTTGGCTGGAGAAGGGGTCGCGACGGCTGTCTACTTCGCCTGGGTGGCGTACTTGGAGTCTTCGCGCATCAGTTCGCGCGAGCGGCCGTGAACGCCGCTGGCGGCGCTGCGGAGCGATTCGCAGAGCCTCACGACCGCCGGGAAATGCTTGTAATCGTGGAGAAGTTGCTCAATCCGGTCGGACATCGCCAGGGCTCGCTCGGCTCGCTTGGCGTGCGCGTGGCCATTGCCGTTGCCGTTGATGTTCGATGCGTGGCGGCGGTCGGCGCCGTTCGTGCGGGCATGGAGGAAGAGCCGCTTGTAGGCTTCCTTGAGCGCGTTGATTTCATCTTCGCTGAAGCAGCGGCGCGTCAGGGCGATGGTGTTGATGCCGCGCACCTCCATCGGATCCCCCTCAACCTTGACGTACGGCGGGACGTCTTTCTTGACGCGGCACAGGCCGCCGACGAAGGACATCGTGCCGATCGTGGTGTAGTGGTGGATTCCGGCCCCGCCGCCGATATTGGCGCAGTCTTCCACGACGGCGTGCCCGCCGATCATCACCTGGTTGGCGATGACGCAGTGCGAACCGACGAGGCAGTCGTGGGCGATGTGGGCCGCGACCATGATGAGGTTGTCGCTGCCGACCCGCGTGACGCCGCCGCCGACCTCGGTGCCGCGATGCACGGTGACGTGTTCGCGGATGACGTTGCGGTCGCCGATGATGCACGGAGACGGCTCGCCGTGAAACTTGAGATCCTGCGGATCGGCGCCGATGACGCTGAAGGGGTAGACGGTGTTGTCCACGCCGATCGTCGTCGGGCCGGTGATGCTGACGTGGCTGAGCAGGCGGCTCCCGCTGCCGATCTCGACGTAGGCGCCGACGACGCAGTAGGGGCCGATCTCGACGTTTTCGCCGAGTTCGGCTCGCGGATCGATGATGGCGGTGGGGTGAATGGATCTCATGGAACGGACTGATTCCTCAAGGAATCGGCTGTGCGGCTGCGAAATCGTGAATCGCAGCGGGCACGGGTCACGCCAGTTGCAGCGGGTTGTCCAACCACACCGATTCGGCCGTCGCCGCGGGAAGGCGGCGGCTAATCTGTTTCGTCCTCGGCATCGACCATTACGAATTTGATCTGGGCCTCAGCGGCCAACTGCCCGCCGACCAATGCCTTGCATTTCACATTCGCCGTCCGTCCCTGGGCCCGGATGGTCTCGGCTTCGATGACCATCTGATCCCCCGGCAGCACCGGGCGGCGAAGCTTAACTTTATCCAGCGACAATAGCACGGCAATCTTTCCGCGGTGCTCCAGCACACTGCTGAGCAGCAGGCCCGATAATTGCGCCATTGCCTCTACGATCATCACGCCGGGCATAATGGGCGTCCCCGGGTAATGACCCTGAAAAAAAGGCTCGTTGATCGTCACGTTCTTGATGCCGATCGCCCGCTGGTCGCCGTGCACCTCCACGACCCGGTCGATCATGAGCATGGGGTACCGGTGACGGAGCACCTTCATGATGGAGCGGACATCCATCTGCCGCTGCAGGTGCGTCTGGAGGCCCTGTTCGGCCCGCAGTTTCTCGAGCAGGCGGTACACGAGCTGGTGGTTGAGCGAGTGGCCCGAGCGGTAGGCCACGATGCGACCGTGAATCGGCCGACCGAGCAAGTAGATGTCGCCGATCACATCCAGGATTTTGTGCCGCACGGGCTCGTTATCGAAGCGGAAGGCGTTGTCGATCGGGCCGTTCTGATCGATGACCAGCACATCGCGTGGCGTGACGTGGTGGCACATGCCGCGATCCCACAGCGCCTGGGCCTCTTCCTTGAGGCTGAAGGTGCGGGCCGGGGCGATGTCGCGGACGTACGACTCGGAATTGAGATGAAACGCGTGCAATTGCCGCGGAATCCGAGGCTCGTCGGGGTAATTCAGGTCGTAGAGAATCTGGAGGTCGTCGCGCTCAGCCGGCAGGGCGGCAATCAGCGCATCGCCTTCCTCGACGGTGATCGGCTCGGTGATCTGGCAGTAGCGGCGCTGCGCATCCTGGCGGACGATGCCCGCTTTCTGAATGGCGTTGACATAGGGCAGAGCGGACCCGTCGCCGCAGGGCAGTTCCGGGCCGGTGAGGCGGATCACGGCGTTGTCAATGGCCAGACCGGCCAGGGCGGAAAGGCAGTGCTCGACGGTTTCGATGGTGACATCGCCGACTTTGAGTGTCGTGCGCCGGTTGCGCGGCGTGACATTGGCGATGGTCGCGGGGATTTCCACCGGCTTGGGCAGATCGATGCGTTCGAAGACGATGCCATGATCCGGCGGGGCCGGGAGAATCGTGCACGTGACCAGGTCCCCATGGAACAGTCCGCGGCCAGTGACTTCAGTGGGTCCGGCGAGCGTGTGCTGGTGCAGGGCCTCGTCTTCGAGCGTTTCGGCGGCTGAAGCGGCGGCGGGCCGTTCAACAGCTCTGACCGGCGGGGGCGCGCCATCCCGGGACGCTTCCGGCTCGGTCGGCGCCGAAGAGACGCGTGCGGCCGACTTCGAGTTGGATTCAAGCACGTCGGTCATGCCGGGTCTGGATCATCGCTGCTGCGCCGGCTCTGCTGCTCGAGGCGCGCCACGGTTTTGACAAGGTCGGGAAGTTTACGCAGGGCGGCCTGAATCTGCCAGAACAGCCGCCGATCCGTGGCGGGAGCGCCGACCAGTTCCGCCCCCGCCTCGACGTCCTTGTGGACGCCCGTCATGGCTCCCAGGCGCGCGCCGGCGCCGAGTCGGCGGTGATCGGCAACGCCGGACTTGGCCCCGAGCTGGCAGTAGTCTTCAAGCACCACCGTACCGGCCAGACCCGTCTGCGACGCGAGTACGCAGCACCGCCCGATGCGCACGTTGTGGCCGATCTGCACAAGGTTGTCGATCTTGGTGTGCGCGCCGATGACCGTCTTGCCGAACTTGGCCCGGTCGATGGTCGTGCACGCGCCGATCTCGACGTCGTCGTGGATCTCGACGATGCCGATGTGGGGCAGCTTCTGCATCCCGCCGCGCCCGTCGGGTCGGTAGCCGAACCCGTCAGAACCGATGACGGAGTTGGAGTGGATGCTGACGCGATGGCCGAGGATGCAGCGCTCGCGAATGACCACGCCCGCGCGGATCGTGCAGTCGTCGCCGATGACCACGTCGCTGCCGATCTGCACGCCCGGTTCGATGACGGTGCGAGCGCCAATGCGGCAGCCGGCGGCAATTGTGACACGCGCGCCGATCGCGGCGGTCTCGTCGATGCTCGCGGTCGGATCGACTGTGGCGTCGGGATGGACGCCCGGCCTGACGGGCGAGCCGACTGGAGCAAACAGCGAGAGCAACTCGGCCAGGGCGAGGTCGGCATTGGGCACGCGCAGCAGAGCGCGACGGTTTGCATCGTGGCCCGGCACGATGAGATCTTTCGTGACTGCAGCGGCCACGGCCTTCGACTCCACCCACCGGGCCGCGTACGAGTCGGAGCCGATGAAGGAGATGTCCGTCGGCCCGGCGAGATCGAGCGCGTTCAGGCCGCTGACCACGAGCGACTCAGGGCCTTCGACGGCAGCGCCAAGCCGCTGCGCCAGCGCACCGACGGTGAACGACTTTCCAGCCGCTCCGTTGATGGCCTGATCGTGGGCCTGCTGCGTCATCGATGGTGTCTCCGTCAGTCAGCCGGCGGCGGGATCAGCCGCCCGCCTTGAACTCGTTGTTCATGAGCAGGATGACTTCGTCGGTGATATCAACCACGTCCTTGCGCGAGTAGAACACCTGGCGGCGACTGATCAGTTCGGCCGCGGCGTCCAGTTTAGCCTCGTCGACTTTCTTGCTGCGCGCGTCGTCCCACAGCACGATGTCCCAGCCGTCGCGCTCGGCGACCTGAGCCACGGCCGCGGTGATCCTGTTGTACAGCTGCACCTGCCGGAGCGCCTTCTCCGAGCCGTACTTGTTCTCGGCGAACTTCTTCCACGAGTCGTACTTGAGCGACTCAAGGATGAACTTGTCCTCCTCCTTGCGGCGGTTCTCGCTGCCTTCGGGAAGCACGCTGACGCTTTCCTTGAGGTCGGCAATCGTCTTCTGCATGGCGCTGCTCTGCTGCTCGAGTTCGTCGCCGATCGTCTCGAGTTGCGTCTGCATCTCCTTCCACTCGGCGGACTTGTCGGTGATCGCGATCCAGTCCACCACGGCCACGGCGGTGGGGGTCGCGGGCTTGCGCGACAGAGCCGAAGCGCGGAGCGTCGCCATCAGGCCAATGCAGATTCCGGCGATGGCCAGCAACGTGGCGCTGTTTCTCTTGAACCAGATCTTCATGGGAACCACCCTCTGAGAATGGAAATCGATGTTTGTATTACGTTCGGCATCGCGTCCACCGCAAGCCCGACGTATCCCGTGATCATAGCGATTGGTGACGCTCGGAATGGGCTGGACCGGCAACAACCGGGCAAACTGTGCACGTTGCCCGGCAAGCGGGCGTCTGCAGAAAAGACAGGTCGAGGGCTCTCGCATTCCCGCCGCAAGCGTCAGAACGGCACGTCGATGCTGAAACTGAGCAGTTGCGTGTCGTCGGTGTCCTCTTTCACGATCGGGAAGCCGAAATCGAACGCGAGCGGCGCCTGGCCCAGTTGCGGGATGTAGAGGCGGACGCCCAGACCGACGGAGACGCGATACTGATCGAAACTAACGTCTTCGGTGACGGTTCCGGTGTCGATGAAGGCCACGCCGCCGATGAAGCGCTCGAAGACGGGAAATTCGTACTGGGCGCCGACGAAGAAGAGCCAGTCGCCGCCGGTGGGCTCGGGGCTCACGCGGCCGTTGGGCCGCAAGCCGCGCGGCGCGACGGTGCGGTAATCGAACCCGCGGAAAGACCGGCCGCCGAGGAAGAAGCGTTCGTAGATCGGGCTCATGCCGCCGAACTGGTAGCCGACCTGCGTGTGCAGTTGAAGGATGGACTTGCGGCCGAGAAAGTCTTCGGCCATGGTGAGAAAGACGGTGTGTTCGGCGCTGAGGCGGGTGAAGTCGAAGTCGCCGCCCAGAGCGCCGATCTGCTCCATGCCCAGCTCGAGCCGGCTGCCGCGCGACGGCCGGGCGCGATTGTCGACGGTGGTGCGGATGATGCCCGCGCCCAGGCCGGTGACGATGTTCTCATTCTGCACGTCGTACACGTCCACGGGTGCGAACTGGTCGATGTCGGAAAGATCGATCGACTGGTAGCGCGTGGAGACGTAGCCGGTCCAGACTTCGCCCAGGCGACGCGAGAGGCGCAGCGAGCCGCCCCATCGTTTCTCGTCGTAACTCTCCAGCACCCGCTCGGTGTACGCGAGCGAAGAGGAGAACGCGTTATCGGTGCCGAAGACGTAGGGATCACTCAGGCTGACGCTGTAGTTGCTGAACTCGTTGCCGGGCTGAATGTTGATGTTGAACACCTGGCCGGCGCCGCGGAACGCCCGCCCGCGGATGAACTCGTCGAAACTCTCGGGAAAGTCGGCGATGTCAAAGTTGCGCTGCGTCAGGCCGATGGAGCCGAAGACGCCCAGGTCCGAACTGACTGCGGCGCCGAAGTTGATCGAGCCGGTGTCGCCTTCCTTGACTTCGATGTTCACATCTCGATAAAGATCACTGGGATCGAAAAGGTCGGGCTGCGAGGGCGTGATGCTCACGTCCTGGAACAGTCCCGTGGCGCGGATGTCGCGCTTGGCGTTTTCGATGTAGACGCTGTTGAGCGGGCGGTTGGGCAGGACGTCCACCTCGCGCAGGATGACTTCGCTCTTGGTGAGGTGATTCCCCTTGGTGGTCACTTCGCCCGTGAATGCCAGCGCCCCTTCGTGAATGGTGATCAGCAGATCGACGAAAGGCTGCTCGGGGTCGCGCGTCGCCTGCGTCTCCACGACGACGTCGATGTAACCCAACCGGCCCAGGCTCTCCATCAGAATGGTGCGGCTCTTTTGAATGCGGTCGCGGCTGTAGACGTCGCCGGTCTTGATCGATATGAGCGCCTTGACCTGCGCCGGCAGCAGGCGGCGACTGCCTTCGACGACGACGTCTCGCATCGTGAACAGGCGGCCTTCCTCGATAAGGAACACGACTTTGGCTTCTTTGAGATCGTTGGAGAGGTCCAGTTGCCGCTCGATGCGCACGTCGAGATAGCCGCGGTCTTTGTAGTAGTCCGTGAGTGCGGCGATGTCGTTGGCCAAGGCGTCTTCATCGAGCTGGCCGGTGCGCAGCAGGAAGATGGCGGTCTTGGTCTTGAGGTTCGACTTCAACTGCTCGTTGCTGAACGCCACGTTGCCGCGATACTCGATGGCCTTGATCTTGACGCGCGGCCCCTCGCGGATCCTGAACAGGATGATGTTTGAGTCCGTCAGGACGTTGGGATCGACTTCGACCTGCGCGAGGTAGAAACCGCGGTTCTGATAGAGTTCGACGATCTGCTCGCGGGCACGGTTGATCTGAAACGTGTCGAGCGGATCGCCGACGCGGATGAGAATGGCGTTGAAGATGTCCTGGTCATTCACCGCCTGGTTGCCGGTGACCTGCACGTCCTCGGCCAGCGGCCACTCGTCGAACTGATAGGTGACGATGACGGCCTGGCCGTCGGGCGTGAGTTCGGCCTTGGGCAGGATGACGCGAAACTGGTTGAGGCGCGTGAGATTGCGAACATCCTGCTGCATGGTGGCGGCAGAGTATGGCTCGCCGACGGCGGTGCGGATGTTGTTTTCCACCAGCGTCTGGCTGACTCGCTTGAGTCCGACGTATTCGACGCGCCGGACGGGCAGGCCTTCGAAGGCATCGACGACGGGCGGCGATGCCGGAGGCGGCGCGTCCTGAGCGCGTGCAGCGCCGGGACGTCCCACCGCACCCAGCGCCAAGACCAGCATCAAGCCGGCCAGCAATTGTGATGTCCATCTCACCCGTGTGTTCCTCACCTGAGAGTTCGGCCTGCCAGCGGGGACAGTGTAGAGCCGCCCGCCGCGCGGCACAACCGCCCGGGAGGGCTCAAGTGAGTGCACGCAGAACGCCTTTCAGAAGCCCAGCACGTAAAAGCGGTGGCCCAGGCGGCGCGTCACTTCGGTGTTGAGGCGCACAGCGATCTGATCGACCGATGCGTCATCGCGCCGGGCCGTGAACGAGCCGCTCAGTTCAGCCGGGCCGAGCAGGTCATCGAACCCGCTGCTGGACTCGGTAAGGCGCAGCACCGCGTCCGAGATTGATCCGCCGAACGAGTTGCTTCCCGCCCTGTCCGCGGGAGCCAGGAACCCGGCGCCGTCATAGATTCCCGCGGCGCTGCCGGTGAGAATGACCTGCCGGACGGTGCAGTTCGTCGCGGTGCGATCGACAGGAGTCGAGCCGGCCTTGGGGCGCCAGGCCATGTCCACGCAGATGACGCGACCGTCGGCGAAGCGGCCGTTCTTGAGATCGTCCAGCGAGAGGTCGCTGAACAGGAAGGTGGCGGTATTGGCGTCGCGCGAGCGGTAGACGGCCGTTTTCAGATCGCCGGAGAGGCGGGCGGGATCGTCGCCCAGGCCGACGACTTCGATGTTGCCGCCGGAGTGGCCCATCAGGCCGCAGCCGGTCATCAGCAGCAGACACAGCGCGACGAAAAGGGCTCGCGCGAATCGGGCCGCCAGCAGCGAGCGGTGGTCAGGCGTTCCAGCGCGGCGCGGGTTCGACGTTCTCCCGGAGCATGCCGGTGAGCGTCGTGATCTGGGCATCAAGATCATCATCCTCTTCCATGACTTCGACTGTCTCTGGGGGAAGCGACATGCCGCCGGTCAGGCTTGCACCGCCGGGGCGCTCGATGCCCAGGCAGTGGAAGACATCGCGCTCGACGATGCCGCGAAGGTGCTGCCTCGGAATCGAGGGCAGGTCCGTGCCGTGGCTGTAACTGTTGAGCGAGTAGATGCGCGAGATCGCCCGCTCGGGAGTGTCGAAGGGGAAGCCGGAGGCGAAGAGGATCTTTTCCATCACGCGGTGTTCGAAGGCGGCCATCAGCGAGTTGTACAACTGCCAGGGTCGCGAGACCTGGCCGGCCAGATCCGTGTACACGTGCCGGTGCTTGCCGATGAGCACGAACGACTCGTCCGTCCACGGATAACCGAGTCCGCCGATGACCAGCCGAAGATTCGGGAATGCCCGGGCCACCTCATCAAAGAGCAACGGCCGGCCGTAGGACATGTTCGTCGCGGCAGTGGGGCGGCGCTGGGTCCGCACCAGGACGGGAACGCCCAGGGCCTGGCAGCGCTCGTAGACGCGCATGGCCCGGGAGTGGGTCGGATGAAAATTCTGAGTGGCGGGCGCGATGACCACGCCGCAGAGACCAAGGGCCAGGCCCTTGTCGATGTCATCGAGGGCGCCGTCGCACATCGGGTCGATGCCGGCGAATCCGATGCGCCGGTTTGGCTGGCGGCCGACAAATGCCGCGACACTCTCCGAAGTAATGTGCGCGTCGAGGTGGAGGCTGCGGAACCCGAGCACGACGGCCACATCCACGCACGACATGGCCGCTTCATGCACGGCGGGAGAGGCGTCAATCGAAGTCCAGGTTTCTACGTCTTCCCTCAGTCGCCAGTCCGTGGACTCCGCTCCCAATTGCGACGCATTGGTCCACACCTGCGTTTCGAGGTCGATGATCATTGATGAACCACCCGTGAGGAAATCGAATGAATAAGGGCAATGGTAGCGGGGAGTCCACCCCCAACCAAGGCCGGTCCGGCCCCTGCCATGCGTTGACTTCGGCCAGATGCCCCGGCGGGGACCAATTCTTGCCTGCCCGCCCGGCCGGGCCCCAAACTCCGGTGCAGGCCCCACTTACCGACCGTCCGCCGCCGGCGCCTTGGTCTTCTCAAGCAGCCGGATGCCTTCGATCCGCAGTTCCCGATCGATGGCCTTGGTCATGTCATAGAGCGTCAGTGCCGCGACCGCTACGGCGGTCAGGGCTTCCATCTCAACGCCCGTTTTGCCCGTCAATGACGCGCTGGCCGTGATGCGGATTCCATGTTCACGGCGTTCGAAGTCCACCTGCACGGCCTCGATGGGCAGGCTGTGGCAAAGGGGAACCAATTCGTCGCATCGCTTTGCCGCCAGGATGCCCGCGACCCGCGCCACCGCCAGGGCCTCGCCCTTGGGAAGCTGCCCGTCCATGACGGCGTCGAGCGTCGCGGATTGAGCGATGAAGAAGCCCTCGGCGACGGCGCGGCGGCGCATGGGCGGCTTGCCGCCGACATCCACCATGCTGGCACGCCCGCGTTCATCGACATGAGAGAGTTTTCCAGTCATGGAGCCTTTCGCCGCCAACGGCTGGCGTTACCAGCCGAAGCGCTCTTCCTTCCACGGGTCGCCGTGCATGTGGTAGCCGTTCACCTCCCAGAACCCGGGCGCATCGGAGGCGCGGAGTTCGATGCCGGTGATCCACTTGGCGCCTTTCCAGAAGTAGAGGCGGGGCACGACGGCGCGGATCGGGTAGCCGTGCTCAGCCTCGAGCGGCCGGCCATCGTGGTGCGTCGCCAGAATGCAGTCTTCGGCGGTGAACTCGTCGATGGAGACATTCGTTGTCCAGTCGTTGCCGGGCGCGCTGGCGGCGTGCTGCATGACGAACTTGGCGTCGGCGCGCGGCCGGGCCATCTCGATGAGCAGCCTCGTCGGCACGCCGGTAAACACGTTGTCGAGGCGCGACCAGTGCGTGACGCAGTGGATGTCGCAGCGCAGGTCCACGTGCGGCAGATCGCTGAACTGGCGCCAGTCGAGCGTGTAGGGGTTCTCGCACAATCCCCAGACTTTGAGTTGCCACTTCGCCGGGTCGATGTGCGGCACGGAGCCGTAGTGCAGGACTGGCCACTTCTTCGTAAGCGTCTGGCCGGGCGGGGTGCGCGCGTCGGCGCTGCCCGAGCCGCGCCGCGTATCGGGGCTGATGACCAGCGGCCTGGTGGGCGGCTCGCCTTGAGCCGCTCGATCGTGCATGACGATTCCCTCGCCTCAGTGCGGCTCATCCACGGGGATGAACTGCGCGCCCGAATCGACCGAGAAGTTCACAATCGCGCCGATCTCGAAATCTGATGGATTCTGCGGCGGCCGGACGCGGATGTGCAGCGGCACAACTGCTTTGACCACCATCATCGGATGTTCCAGGGCCGTCTCGATCACGCGACCCTGAATGATACGCGGCCGGCCGTAGACCGGGTCGATGAAGTGCCCGCCGGTGCGCGTGACGTCGATCCGCCGCGCGTGCGCTTCGATGCGGCCCGTGATGGACGAGCCGCGTGCTGCGGCAATCGGCGCGGCGACGTTGAGGTGCAGGCGATAATCCGTGCCGGAAATGCCCAGCACGATGCGATCACCGTGATTCTCCAGCAGCACTCCCCGCGCGATGTTCGACGCGACGCTCGATTCCATGTTCCGCCTGCCTCCGCCCTGCGTTGGTGCAGCGGCAATCTTATGGCTCACTCGCCGCCGCGTCCTGCGCGGCCGGGCGTGGCATCGCCGACCTTCTTCATGATGAACAGGTAGTTGAAGCCGCGCATGAAGAAGTTCTCCTGCTCGGCCGCCTTGCGCCAGTTGCCGCGCTTCAACTTCTGGTTGTGGCGGACCACGGCAATGATGTCCACGGGCTGGAGGCGCCGGCGCATGAGGCTGAACAGCTCGAAGCCGATTGGCATGAAGATGCCCGCGCCGCTGCCCGCCGGGCCCTTGCGCTTGCGCCAAGAATCGCTCACGTACAGCGCGAAGTAGCGCCGGTTGCGCAGCACGCGGAACGACTCGTCGATGACCTGCCGCATCGCGGCGTAGTACGCCTTGCCGCCGTCGTCTGATCCCGCGTCGAGCCGCCCGATGCAGTCCGGATCATCCGAGTAGTCGATGTGCGTCGAGTAGGGCGGGTCGATGAAGACGAAATCGACGCTGTGCGACTCGAGCGGAAGGTGCCGCGCGTCGGCTTTGGCCATGTCGGGGCGGCAAGGGGCGAGATCGAAGCCGATCGCCTTGCGGCCAAGGTCGCGCGCCACGTCCAGCGTCGTGCCGCTGCCGCACATGGGATCGAGAATCGTGTCGGTCTCACGGGTGTAGCGCGTGAGCAGTTGCCAGATGACCCACGAGGGCGTCGCGCCGGCGTAGTCCTTGTCGCCCTGCATGGCGCCGACGTTGGGCGAGTCGTAGTGCTGGCTTGGGTATTCCCACAGCGTCGTGGTCTGCAGGCGCAGCGGCGGCTTGCGCGGCGGTCGTCGAGCAGCGCCGTCGTGGCGAGGTGGCTGGCGATTGGCTGGCTTTGGCACGCGCGAATCGTAGGGTGCCTGGCGGCCGCTACTGCTCGCCGACCTCGACGTGCCCGTCGGCGTAGCAGGTGATGCCTGCGCGATTGATCTGGCCGTTCTTGAGTTCGTAGAGCACTGCGACGAGGGCGGGTTCCTCGAGTTGATCGAGCGGCTTGTCCGGTTTGACATACTGGAATGCGTTCTTTTCGCCAGTGACCGGATGCGTGAGCATCTCGTCGAGTTGTTCGCGCGTCATCATTTTGGCGGTGACGAGGTCGTCGAGTGAATTCGGCCACTGATTGTTGTGATCATTCGCGTACAAATGCAGCGACATGCCGATCTGTCGCGACTGGCTCATGGCCTGGTATTGCTTTGCCTGCTCGCGCTGCTTAACGAGGATCGGCCCGGCGAGATCGAGAATCGGCCGCAGATCCGCCTGCCCGATCGAGAGCGTCACTTTGCTGCCCTGGTGCACGCACGAGAGCGAGCGCAGAACGCGAAACGTCAGCGCCATTTCCGGCTCCATTTCCTGCTCGAGTTGAATCGCCTCTTCATCCTCGAGCGATTCGAGCTGCATCATGAACAGGCCCGGCAAGGAGTCGATGATCGCCTTGAGCTTCGCGGCCATCGACGCCTCGGGCAGTTCGATGACGCCGGTGACGGATGGGTTGTGGCCGAGATCGATCCAGCCGTGCATCTGCACCGCCATGCGCAGCAGCATCGCCGCTCCCGCCGGCGACTCGTGTATTTCGTCGGGGAGGGCGTCCCACTGTTCCCGCGCTTCGTCGCGGTCGCGCAGCGTGGGGATGAAGGCGATGGCCATCGCCCGGCCGTTCATTGATTCATATGCAGCGCGCACGCGATTGCAGCGCTCGGGATCGAAGCCCGGCAGCTCGAGATCGGGCCCGTCCTTGGGCGGGTTGGTGAGTTTGAGACGGTGCGACTGCCAGAGCAGCATCCAATCCCCCTGGCGCTCGATGACGGGCTCACTTGTGAACTCGTTGGCGTGCTTTTTGAGCAGCTCCGTCAGCGCCGCTTCGTCGCAGCTGTCGGCGTCCACGTGGATTCCCGCCACGGGCATGAACGCGAAGAGGTCGTCATTCTCCGGCTCGGCGCCGGCGATGACGATGAGGCGACCGCCCGCCCGCACCAGCGGTTCATAGTCGGTCCGCAACTTGGCAATCTGTTCGCCGAGTTCGGGAATGTTCTCGATGATGCCCCGGCCGGTGGCGTCGATCGCGGCGGGCGTGGCCTGCACGAGATCGACAACCACGAGCACCATCGTCTCGTCATTGACGAAGTCATCGGGCAGGGGGGGCAGGGCGAGCGCCACGCGCGCGGGCAGCCCCACCGCCGTCACGGCCAGAAAGGCGGCGAACACAGCGCCGCTGGCGGCGCATCCGGATCGACGCATCAGGTGAAGCATGTCAGCCTCCCTCTCTCAAAGTCAATGGAGCCGGCCGGACTTCCGTGCGGCCGGCCAGGATCATCCTAACAGATCGCCCTGCGCCAAGCCAGACCGGCGGCGCTGATTCTCAGTTGGCCCGCGCATCGGAGTCGCTCGGGAACAATCGCCGCGGAGGGGATACGCTGTGCCTGCGGAGGCTGCGCATGCCCGGGCGACGGCTCGACCGATTGCACATCCCAACAGAGCATGGCCGGACGCGGTTCGTCGGCTCGCGCTGGTGGCGCGAATGGTGCTTCTTCCGCACCGCCGTGGCACACTTTCGGCTGCGCCTGCTGCTGATGGTTCTCATTGTCGCGACGGGCGCGCTGATCTTTCGCGTCTACCACGCTCCGGAGCGCCTCTCGCTGTGGGAGGCGGTGTATTACTCGTGGAGCCTCGTGTTCGGCGAGCCGCCCGAGCGGTTTCCCGAGTCATGGGCGATCCGCCCGCTGTTCTTTCTCATGCCGGTGTTCGGGCTGACCATCATCATCGAAGGCATCGTGGACTTCTCCCTGATGCTCCGCGACCGCCGGCGCTACGAACGGAGTTGGTGCAGAACCATGGCGACATCGATGCACGATCACGTGGTGCTCGTCGGCCTCGGCCGGCTCGGCTACCGGGTCTTCAAACTGCTGCGCAAACTGGGAGAAGCGGTGGTCGTATTCGAGCGCGACGCCAACAACCAGTTCCTCGAAGACGTGCGCCGCGACGGCTCGCCGTTGTTCATCGGCGACGCCCGGCGCGAAGCCCTTCTCGAAGAGGCGAACATCCGCAAGGCCAAGAGCATCATCCTCGCCACCGATGACGACCTGGCCAATCTCGAAATCGCGCTCGATGCGCGCCACCTCGTTCCCGACCTGCCCGTGGTGATGCGCATGTTCGATCAGAACATCGCCGACAAGGTGGGCGATGCGTTCGACATTCACCTGGCGATGTCGCAGTCGGCCATCTCGGCTCCGTCGTTCACCATGGCCGCCGTCGATCGATCGATCGAGTACAGTTTCGCCATCGACGACCGGCTCGTGGTCATGCAGCGCTGGCAGGTATGCGACGGCGGGCCGATGTGCGGCCGCAAGGTCGGGGAGCTGATGAGTGAACACGGCATCGGCGTCGTGCGGCGCAAGTCGAGCGATGGGTCGCGGCTCTTCCCCGGGCCGGAGACCGTGCTCGAGCCGGGGGATGAACTGCTCGTCGAAGGCGAGTACACCGCGCTCACGGCGCTGGCGCGGCGCCTGCGCCAGGTGGAGGGCGTCGGGCCAAAGCGTTGAAAGGCGCTTGGCCGGACTCGTTATGAGTCATCCAGATCGCGCGCCCGCCACATCTGTTTGAGCCGGCCGCGCGTGCCGTCTTTCACGTCGGTCCATGAGTCGATGGGAAATTCAATCTGCGCGAGCGTGGCCGTGCGCATCTGCTCCGCCCGGCCGGTGAGGCCGGTCAGCAGTTCCTCCAGTCCTGGATTGTGACCGACGGCCATCAGGCAACGCGCCTGTATCGGCGCCTGTTGCAGTATGCGAAGGATCGCGCCGCTTGAGGCAAGGTACAGCCGCTCATCCGGATCGATGCGCGTCGCGGTCCCGCTCGCTTCAACGAGCAGTTCGGCGGTCTCCAGCGTGCGCTGCGCGGTCGAGGCGATGATCACTTGCGGCATCAAATCGAGTTCGTCGAGCAGGCGGCCCAAGCGCTGAGCATCGCGGCGGCCGCGCCTGGTGAGAGGTCGATCGTGGTCGGCTACGCCCTCGTCGGCATGGCTCGACTTGGCGTGTCGAAGCAGAAGCAGCGTGCGCATCGGGCTCAATTCCCAGCGTCAGACTTGCGGACGGCCCTTTGTACGCGCGTTGGCGAACGCGGTCAAACGCGGGCCGGCTCAGGTTCCGGGTCGGCCGGCTCCGAGGCTCGCAGCGCCGCTCGCGGGCTGGAAAAAACCATACTAAACGTCGTTCCGTGCCCGACGGTGCTGTTCACGCGCAGCGTGCCGCCGTGCTTCTCAACGAGCCGATACGAGATCGACAGCCCCAGACCCGTGCCCTTTCCGACCGGCTTGGTGGTGAAGAAGGGCTCGAAAATGCGGTTCAGATCCTCGGGCGCGATGCCCGAGCCATTGTCCTGCACCTCGATCACGTTGTGATGAGCGCGGTGGATGAGGCGGATGGTCAGGCGCGGATCCGGGACGCCCGCCATCGCATCCAGCGCATTGAGCGAGAGATTGACGAGCACCTGCTCAAGGGCGGTGGGAACCAGCCACTGGGCCGCGAGACGGTGATCGAGATCTTCGATCAGTTGCACGTGCCGCGCGCGAGGGTCGAGTTGGATGATGCGCTTCACGCGCTCGATGAGTTGGCCGATCGGAACCGGCGGGCCGGTTGGATCGTCGGGCCTCGCAAACGCGGTCATCTGACGGATGATGTTGCTGATGCGGTCGATCTGCTCGCGCAGGGTGCGAATGGCGGACTCGGTGGCTCGCTCGGGCTTGCGAATCATCAGCTGCAGCACGCTGTCCATCGAGGCTAGGGGGTTGGCGATCTCGTGCGCCAGGCCCGCGGCGAGTTGCCCGAGACCCACCATCTTCTCGTGCTGCACCATCGCCTGCTGCTGATCGCGCAGGCGGTGGGACATCTCCAGGAGGCGGCGCGAGTGTTCGTGAAGGCGCTGCTCGTTGAGGCGCAGACGGGTCGTGAGGTGATTGGCGATGAACACCGTGAGGTAGAGCGTCAGGATGAAGCCGACTGCGGCCAGAGCGTCGGCGCGGCTGGACGGCGAAGGGCCAAGCGTGCACAGCAGCGTAAAGAAAATGCACACGGCGTATGTCGCCGCGAGATAGGACATCACCTGGCCGAGCAGCAGGCTGGCGAAGACCATATGAAAGACGAAAAAGCCGCTGATGATGCTGCCCAGCCCGCCCGTCCACACCGTGAGGATCGCCAGAAGGGAGAGATCGACGCCGATCTGCAGCCAGACGGCCAGAAGCAGGCGGCGGGGGTGGCGCATGAGCGGAATGCTGCGGCGCGTCCAGGCGGCCACCATGGCGTTGAAGCCGAGAATCGTTATGCCCAGCATGAGCGCGGCCGTGGCGTTTGGGAACCACTGAAGCCATACGCGATCGATGAGCGCGGCGATCGCGACGGCGGCGCCCGCGCCCCATCGCAGCGACACCAGCCAGCGTACCTGGCTGAGCAGCAGGCGGTTGTTGGCGGGGGAGAATGCGTGCGTCACGTGAGTTGCGGGCCTTGGGCAGCGGGAGTGGAGGTCGAGGCGGGAACCACGGCGACTTCGGCCGGCGGCGGCTCGTCCTCGGCGCTGCCGCCCTCGCTGATCGATCGCGGCAGGTCGAGCATCTTCTCGCCCGGCACATAGTCGGTAAGCACAATGCGCCGAACCTGCTTGAGCAGGTCCACCGTGTTGGTCATGCGCGCCAGGCAGGCGCGGATTCGATCCAGCCGGTCTTTGAGTTCAGGCGAGGCGTTGCGGCTGCGGTCGAGCAGTTGCACCTGCAGGCTGATGATCGCCAGGGCGTTGTTCAACTCGTGATTGAGCATGCGCGCCGTCTGCTGCAGCGTCTCGATCTTGCGCAGTTCGCTGACCTCGAGGCGATCGGCCATCTGGTTGAGCGCACGCGCCAGTTGGCCGAACTCATCGGGCTGGTCGAGTGCGATGCGGTGGTCGAAGCGTTCGCGGGCCCAGATGCTCGTGGCGGCGATGATCTGCTCCATCGGCTGCAGCACGAGGCCAACCGTCCGCAGCCCGACGAGGATCGAGACGTTGACGACGAGAATCGACGCCACCGCCACGCCGAGCACAATCCAGCGGAAGCGGTTGGTGATCGCGGTCTGGCTGTCGGCGGCGAAGGCCCGGGCCAGTCGGGTGAGTTCGAGAATGTCGGTCTGAACGCCGACGTGGCTGCGCAGGACCTGGTCGCGCGCTTCGCCGATGTCCGCGGCATCCGAGAGCCGCGCCAGCGCGTCGAGGCGGTCGGCAAAAGCCGGCACGGTTTCGACCAGCCGGCCGGCGAGGCCGGGCGCCGGGGACTGCTCGGGCCAGTTGAGCGAGGCGGCGCCGAGCCGGTCGATCGCCTGGCGCATGTCGGCCGCGGTCTGCGAAAGTGCCGCCGCGGGCACCGCCTGGGGCCCGGCTGCGTAGAGCGCCGACTCGACGCCGGTGACGTGCCCGCCGAGATCGTGCAACTGCGAGATGTAGGTGGTGCTGGTGGCCTTGATGTCGTCGATCTCGCCGACGAGGCGGTTGAGCAGCAGGACCGACCCGATCGCCAGTACGGCGAACAGGACGATCATGGAGCCAAGTCCCAGTAGCAGGCGACGTCGGAGCATCGAGCCTTGATCTACAAACGGCGCGCCAGGCCGGCCGGGCACGGCATTTGCACGTGCGATGGCCGGGAACCATGAGCCTTTCAACCGCCAATCGCACTTTTCGCCTGCCGGTGCTCCGATCAGACGCTTCGGAGGACCGGAAACTCCGCAAAGACCTGAGGCTGCTGGGTCTCTTTATTGAGATGTACTGCAGCGCGAATCACCAGAATCGAGAAAGTGAGAAAGCGCCGATCACGGCGGCGGGGTGGGAGGACGTGATGCGCCGGCCGCCGGTGCTCTGCCCGCAGTGCGCCCGTCTGCTGCAGCACGCCTGGGTGAAACGGGCGACGTGTCCGTTTGACCCCAAGCCGGCGTGCAAGCACTGCCCGAGCCACTGCTATCACCCGACCTACCGGCAGCAGATCCGCGAGGTGATGCGCGAGTCGGGCAAGCGGATCGTCCTGCGCGGCCGGCTGGACTACCTGCTCAAGCTGCTCTTTTGACCCGCAATAAACCACCCATCTTAACAAAAGGTGCCAGGTACCTTTTTTATTCGGGTTGTTTGGCGATGCCGAGTTCATCCATTTTGCGATAGAGGCTCGACAGGCCGATGCCCAGGTGCTCGGCGGTGGTGGTCTTGTCGAACTCGTGTCGGCGGAGGCAGTAGAGGATGTGCTGCCGCTCGAACTGGCGCAGCGCCTCGCGCAGTTCTTCGCCAGGCTCGGGTTCTTCGACTCCCTTGAAGGGCAGATCGTGTACCCCCAACTCGTCGCCTTCGGCGAAGATCACGGCGCGCTCGATGACGTTTTCGAGTTCGCGGATGTTGCCGGGCCAGTCATGATTGAGCAGCGCCCGCATCGCGCCGTTGGTGATGCCGGGAACGCGCTTGCTCATCTGCGATGCGTACTTCTGCAGGAAGTGGTGCACGAGCAGGGGGATGTCCTCGCGGCGGTGGCGCAGCGGCGGCAGTTCCAGTTTCACCACGTCCAGGCGGTACATGACGTCTTCGCGAAACTGACCGGCGGCGACCATTTCGCGCAGATCGCGGTTGGTTGCGGCGATGATGCGCACATCCACAGGTCGCGGCTTGGTGTCGCCTACAGGAACGACCACGCGCTCTTCGAGCACGCGCAGCAGCATGCTCTGCGTCCCCAGCGGGAGCGTCGAGATCTCATCGAGAAACAGCGTGCCACCGTTGGCCGCTTCGAAGTAGCCCGCGCGGTCTGCCGTGGCGCCGGTGAACGAGCCCTTGCGGTGGCCGAAGAGTTCCGAGGCGATGAGGGTCTCGGGAATGGCACCGCAATTGACGGCGACAAAGGCCTTGTCGCGCGTGATGCCGTTGTAATGGATGGCGCGTGCGAACAGTTCCTTGCCGGTGCCCGACTCTCCCAGCAGCAGCACCGTGCTCTTGACGGCGGCGAGTTTGTGCACCAGCCCGAAAAGCCGCTTCATCGGGGCCGACTCGCCCACGAGGTTGTGAAATGAACTCTCGGCCGCGAGCTGGTCGGTCATTCGCTGGTTGCTGCGAGCCAATTCGCCGTGTTCGATGGCCCGCTTGATCCGCAGCAGCAGATCATCGAATTGCACCGGTTTGAGCAGGTAATCGACGGCCCCCGCCTGCATGGCCTTGACGGCGCTGTCCACGGTGCCGAAGGCGGTCAGCATGATTACCGGCGTCTGCGGCGCGAGGCGCGCCAGATGGCCAAGCAGTGTGATGCCATCCATCTCGGGCATGCGGATGTCCGACAGCACGAGATCGAACGGCCGCTCGATGGCGGCGGCCTGGGCGGCTTTCCCATCCGGCGCCGCGACCACCTCGTAGCCCTCCTGCGTGAGCAGTTCGGCCAGCGACTCGCGCAGCACCTGTTCATCTTCGGCAATCAGAATCGACTTTGGCATTACACCTCGCGGGTCTGGGTGAAATTGTACTCGGCCAGCCCGCCTGAAAGTCGGCGGGCCGGCCCGAGTTGCGCTGAGGACAGATGATTGTCGAAGGCGGGCGCTACTGCAGATACTCGTCCGGGATCGGATTCTGCGGGTCTTCGCGCTGCCAGAGCATGTTGAGGATCCACCACCTGCCGCCCGACTCGACGAGCTGAATGCTGTAGACGCCCCGTGTGTAGGGCGCTTCGTCTTCGGCGCGGCGGCGCGATTCATAGACGCTGCGCACCTGCGCGATGTGGCCGAATTCTTCGATTTTCAGACTGATGGGCTTCTCAAAGTACCCCGAGCCTTCGAGGTACTTCTGCTCGCGGGCGATGAATTCATCGACGGTCATGCCGCCCACGACGGCGGTGTCGCCCATCACCTGCGCACTGTACAGACGCGCATCGGGGAAGAAGAGATCGCGGTACTTGTCCCAGTCGCGCGCTTCGCCCCGCCCCCCCGAGATCGTTTCGAACGCGGTGTTGACGAGGACTTCGACGGATGTCGCGTACGGCGGGGCCGGAATCGGCGGATGGTCCGTGGGCGGCGGCTTAGGCGCGTCGGTCACGGCCGGGTGGCCCTGCGGGGTGACGTCCGGGTGCCCCGGCGGCGTCTGCCAGGGTCGGGCAGCGCCGAAATTGGGCGCGGTGATGAGCAGGGCGACAGTGAGAACAGTCAGCGGATGTTTCATGAGGGCTCCATTCGTTGATGGAGTGTCGTCGCAAGTCCCATACCACGAGCGCGAGGCCCTCGGCGGTGCGGCTGAGTGCGGATTTCCGGTTCTGTCATTCCGCATTTGGGAAGCCTGGGCGCCGCGCATTCTCACAAACAGGAAAGTCGCCCCGGGCGCGGGGCCTCCTTCCGTGCCCGCGCCCTCGAAATCGAGCGATCGAGTCCGGAAACCGGGGTGCAGTGCTTGGTCGGCGCGGCACGGAACGTGCAAGCGTCCAGCCGGCGCGATGGAGGCTGCATTGTCGAAATACCCCGAAATCACGTTATGGAGGAGCCGCTTGTCACCGGCTTGGCTGGCGGCAACCGCGGCGGGGCTGCTGTCACACGGCGTTGTCATTGCCGAAGACGCACCTCCACGACCCACTACGGCCGTCGAATCCTGCGCCCAGGCAGGCTGCCACGCCTCCACGCTGGATCACAAGTTCGTCCACGGCCCGGCGGCGCAGCGCAAGTGCGACGCCTGCCACCAGTACGACGAGCCGCGAGAGCACACCTTCAAAACCATCAACCAGGACACGCTGTGCTCCAACTGCCACCTCATGGAGCATCGGACCGTCGTGCACGGGCCGGTGGCCAACGGACAGTGCACCGGCTGTCACGATCCGCACGGCTCGGAACACCGGATGATGCTCATCGCCGACCCGACGCGCGGATTGTGCGTGAGTTGCCACGTGCACGAAGAAGACCCGCTGGTGCACGTGCACGGCCCGGTCGCGGCCGGCGCGTGCATTCTCTGCCACGAGCCGCATTCTTCCTGGAAGGCGAACCTGCTCGTCAAGGACACGAACGAACTCTGCGCCGACTGCCACACCGAGGTGGCGCAGAGCGGCGCCGGGCTGCACGTGCACGAAGCGATGGAGCAGGGCTGCACGAGTTGCCACAACCCGCACGCCTCGCCCAACCCGTTCATGCTGCGCGCGGCGACTGATGAGCTATGCGCCACGTGCCACGGCGAAATGATGGAGAAGATCGATGCCGCGCCGGTGGTGCACGGCGCGGTCCACCAGGCCAACGGCTGCACCGGCTGCCACTCGCCGCACTCTTCGACGTTGCCCAGTCTCCAGAAACGGCCCGAGCCGGACACCTGCCTCACCTGTCACAGCCAGCCACTTGTAACGGGGAACGGCCGAACGCTGACGAACATGGCGCTGCTGCTGCACGACTCGCCGGACCATCACGGCCCGATTCGCGCCGGCTCGTGCTCGTCGTGCCATCAGCCGCACGCGGCTGAGAACGCGAACCTGCTCGTGAAGACGTATCCGCCCGAGTTCTACGCGGCGTTCGATCTTGATCGCTACGCGCTGTGCTTCACGTGCCACTTGCCGGAGATGGTGACGGCCAGATCGGGCATTGGTGTAACGCGATTCCGCGAGGGCGATCAGAATCTGCACTACCTGCATGTGAATCAGGAAAAGGGGCGGACCTGCCGGGCCTGCCACGAGGTGCACGCTTCCAAGCGGCCGTTCCACATCCGCGAGGCGGTGCCGTTCGGTTCGAGCGGCTGGATGCTCGAGATCAACTTTGAAGCGATGGATGATGGCGGGCGCTGCTCGCCGGGCTGCCATGAAGAACAGAGTTACGCCCGGGGTGATCTGTCGCAGGCCGAGCCCGCCAGTGTGCCCGAGGGAGGCCGCCAATGAGACTCGATCTTCTTGCGTCCGCCGTGCGATGGGGCGCTGTGCTGACTGCGGCAGCGTGTATTGCGGCGGGAAGCGCCGCCATGCCGCCGCGCGGCTCGGAGGCGCCGCCGCTGGTGCTCGCGGACCTCGACGGCAACGTCTTCGACGCCCAGAGCGTGCAGGGCCGGCCGTATGTTCTGATCTTCGGCGAACTCTACCACCAGCCGACGCGCGAAGGATGCGCGGTGATCGAGCGCGTGCTCGATGATCCCCGGCTGGCGGGCGACCGCATCGCGCCCGTGCTGGTCATCGCCCAAAACGCATCGCGCCTCGATCTGAAGACGCAAGCTGAAGCGCTGGACTTTGCCGGCGTCGTGCTGCACGATCCGAACCGGCGGGCGTACGAAGCCTACCGCGTGAGCGTGATGCCCACGGTCGTGGTGGTCGGCGGCGACGGCCGGGTGATTTACAGCCTGGCAGGCGTCACGCCGCGCATGGGCGACATCGTGACGGACGCGCTGCTCGTCGGACTCGGGCGCCTGAGCGTGGAGCGATTTGAAGCGGCGCTTCACCCGGATGCAGCAAGCGAACTGAGCGAGGTGGAGATTCGCGCCGGTCGTGTAACGCTGCTGGCGCGGCAACTGGCGCGGCGCGGCCTCGACGAGATGGCCGACGAGAAGTACCGCGAGGCCATCGCGCTGTGGCCCCAGAGCGTCGAAGCGCGGCTCGGCCTCGGGCGGCTGAACCTGAAGCGCCATCGCATCGCCGAAGCCGAAGCGCAGTTTCGTGCCGTGCTGGCGGAGAATCCCGATCTCGTCGAAGCGACGCTCGGCGTGGCGTACGTGCAGGCGGTGCGCGGCGCCAACGAACTGGACCAGGCCGAG
Source organism: Phycisphaerales bacterium (assembly GCA_020852515.1). Taxonomy (NCBI): domain Bacteria; kingdom Pseudomonadati; phylum Planctomycetota; class Phycisphaerae; order Phycisphaerales; species Phycisphaerales bacterium. The sequence goes on along the minus strand of JADZAS010000013.1, from coordinate 238,936 downwards.
ACGCTCGTGCGCGAAGTGCTCGACCGCGATCCGACCCAGCCCCGCGCGCACTACCTCATGGGCATGATCCTCGAACAGCGCAACAAGATGCCCGAGGCCGCCGCCAGTTACAAGCGGGCGGCTGAACTGCTGCTCGAGCGGCAGGGAGCGGAGCAATGACCATGGCCAGCGATCACGTCCATGATGGGCCACGCGAACCGCATGACGGCGGCAGAAGGCGCTTCTGTCAGGCCTGCATCGGCGGCGCTGCGGCGATCACCGTCGGAACCGTGGTCTACCCGATCGTCGCGTTCCTCAAACTGCCCGTGCGGCTGGGTGAATCCAAGCCGGTGCAGATTCCGCTTGATCGGCTGACGCCGGGGCAGGCGTACTACGCCGACTTCCACGGCCAGCAGGTCGTGGTCGTGATGAGCGAAGCCGGGCCGCGTGTCTTCAACGCGTCGTGCACGCACCTGGGATGCAACGTGGTCTGGGACACGGCCCACGGCAACTTCCACTGCCCCTGCCACGGCGCCGTGTTCAGCGGCGAGGGCCAGGTCGTCAGCGGCCCCGTGAGCGCTCCGCTTGTTGAAATTCCGTTCGAAGTCAAGGAAGGCAATCTCATCATCTCCTGAGAGACTGACATGAGTGTGATTCGACGCATCTACGGCTGGATTGACAACCGCTTCGACGTGACGCCCGAACTGGAAAAAAACGTCACGAAGAAGTGGGTGCCGCGCACGCTTTCGTGGGCGGGCTGCTTCGGCGGGCTGGCGTTCTTCACGTTCCTCGTGCAGGTGTTTACCGGAATGCTGCTGCTCATGTACTACAAGCCGCACCCGGAAAGCGCCTGGGACAGCGTGACGTTCATCAAGTCAAACGTGACCATGGGCTGGCTGGTGCAGCGCATTCACGCGGTGGCGGCGAACCTGATGATCGCGCTCGTGCTCATGCACATGGCTCGCATCGCCTACTACAAGATCTACCGGGCGCCGCGCGAGTTGCACTGGGTCAGCGGCGTGCTGCTGCTGCTGCTCACGACGATGATGGCATTTACGGGCTACCTGCTGCCGTGGACGCAGCTGAGCTACTGGGGCGCCAAGGTGGGTACGGAGATTCCCAGCGCCGTCCCCTTTCTCGGCGCGGGCATCGTGGAGTGGGTCCGCCGAGGCAAGGCGATCACGGGGGAGACTTTGGGGTTCTTCTTCTCGTTGCACATCTGGATTCTGCCGGCGATCATGAGCGCGTTCATGGGGATGCACTTTGTCATGATCCGCCGGACGGGGATTTCCAAGCCGCTTTGAGCGAACCAGGAAGGACACGCCCATGGGCGTTGACTACCGCGAGCAATACGAACCCGATCAGTTGGAGCCCTTTTGGCCCAACGAGATCATCAAGATGACGGTTTCCGTGCTGGTGTGCCTGGCGATCATCATGTTTCTGGTCACGCTGCCCGTGCTGCTGGACATGCTCGGCGTGCACGGGATGGTTCACGAGGAGCAGCCCGCCAACCCGCGCGGCTCGACGCCCGTGGGCATCAAGCCCGAGTGGTACTTCCTGGCGGTGTATCAGTACCTGCGCGTCTGGCCGACAACGCTTCTGGGGCTGAGCGGCAAGACCTGGGGCGTTCTGAGCCAGGGGCCGGTCATACTCGTTATCGTGCTGCTGCCGTTCTGGTATCGCGGCCAACGGGCGCGCACGCGGCCGAAGTGGTTCTACCGCATCGCGGTGACGACTGTGGCGGCGCTGGCGATCATCTTCACGTTCTGGGGCGGCTGGCCCGAAAGGATGACTGCGGAGGGCGAGCAACTGGCGCCGCTCTCCGAGTACTTCGGACACCGTCCCCTGTTCTTCATCTTCACGGCCATCGCCATCATTGTGTTCTACGCGCTGGTGGCGCACGAGCGGCGGGCGATCCGGCGCGTGCTTTACCGCGAGGGCCAGCCGGAGACGGAGCCGCCGTTCGCCGGTCTTAAACACCACGGCCTGCTGTTGATGGCGGGGCTGGGCGCGATCGCGCTGCACGCCTCGCGCGCCCAGGCCGCATCGCCACCTGAAGCGTCGCCTCCACCCGCTGAGCAGCATGCGGCTGATCCCTACGCACAGAGCAACTGCGTGCAGTGCCACATGAACCTGCCGGGCCGGTCGAGCGAGATCGTCGAACTGGAATGGAAGCACAGCGTGCACTACGCGGCCAACGTGGGCTGCGACGGATGCCACGGCGGCAACGCGGCGCTGCGGCGCGATCAGTTCGAGTCGGATGATGCGTTCAAGCGGGCGGCGCACCTCGAGCGGCAGGCGGACTTCCTCGTCACCTACCTCAACGAGAGCGAATTCGTGAGCCAGACGCGCGGCCGGGCCGTGTCGTACTTCTGCGGCAAGTGCCACGCCGACATCAAGGAAAAGCACCTCGGCAGCCCGCACGGCGACTTCGGCGACCCGACGTGTCTCTACTGTCACGGCCAGGGCAGCCACAAGATCACCCAGCCTTCGCCCGAGATCATCGACACGCGCTCGCGAGCCGAGGGCGGCCGCTGCTCGCCGTGCCATCGGGCGGCGACGATGGAGTCCGTCAAGCGAATCAAGGAGATTCTGATCGAGACGGAAGCGCAGGTTGCGAAATCGACCGATCTCAGCGGCGATCTTACCACGTGGGGCTATCGCAACCTCTCGCTCGAGCAGGCGCAACAGAACGCCGCGGAAGTGAATTCGCGGTTGCGGCAGGTGTTTCACAGTTTCAACATGCGCGACATCAACAACTTCGCCGCGGAAATCGGCGACGGGGTTGATCGGATTCAGGCAACGCATGAACTCATCGAGCGGCTGCGTGAGCAGCAGCGCCAGCAGACCAAGGTCGGTTCTGCCGCGGTGGTGCTGCTGTTGGCGTTCTCCGGCCTGCTCGTGTACTACAAGTCATCCTTCCTCGACCGGGAGCACACTGCGTGAAGCGGGTGGATCGTGATTCCTCTGAGCAGACAGTCTGGAAAGCGCTTCGCCGCTGAGCGGTCCAAGCCTCAATCGCATTCCCGGTGCCGGGAGGCTTTCATGGTTGTGTGCATCCTGTTCGCGGTCGCCGCTGCGGCGCCGGCGCAACAGGATGCCCCCTCGCCTACCGACAATCGCCGCTGCCTCAACTGTCACGGCCAGGCGCACATCGCCACGCTGGATCCATTCGAGCGGCGATCGATGATCGGCCAGACGGACCGGCAGACCGTGCCGGGCGAGGAAGAGCCGGCGACCCGGCCGGCGCTGTACATCTCAGCCGACCAGATTCCCTTCCCGCAGCACTCGATGCTCTCGTGCATCGACTGCCACGCCGACGCCGCGGCCCTGCCGCATGCTCAGACGCTGCGGCCGGCGTCGTGCACGACGTCTTCCTGCCACACGTCCGAGGCGGCGGCGTTCACGCGCGGCGTGCACGCTGAAAGCCCCCAGCCGGGCAACGGCCAGACCCCAACGTGTTCGACGTGCCACGGCGGGCACGACATTCTCCCGCCGCGCGACCGCAACTCCAAGACGTACCCGATGAACATTGTCGCCACGTGCGCCGGCTGCCACAGCCAGCACGCGACCAATTCTTCCGTCGAGCAGGGCGGCGAGGCGCTGGTGAGCGCATATCTGGAGAGCGTGCACGGCAAGGCGATCACGCAGGGCGGTCTCGTCGTCGCCGCGACGTGCGCTGACTGCCACGGCTTCCACGAAGTGCATCCGGCGACCGATGAACGCTCGCCGGTCCACCGCGACCAGGTGCCCGCGACCTGCGGCCGCTGCCACGTGGGCATCAGCGAAACCTTCGCCACGAGCGTGCACGCAAAGGTGCGCGTCAACGGGGAAGAGAACGGCCAGAAGGCGCCGGTGTGCACCGACTGCCATACCGCGCACAGCATCACCCGCACGAACGTGTCTTCGTTCATGCTTGACATCGTCAACGAGTGCGGCGACTGCCACAACGACCCGGCGATGTCCGGCTCCCGCCGCGCCACGTTCTACGAAACCTACCGCGACAGTTACCACGGCCAGGTGACGCAACTGGGCTCGACGCGGCCGGCGCGCTGCAGCGACTGCCACGGCGCCCACGACATCCTGCCCATCAGCGATCCCAATTCGGCTCTGCATGGCGACCACCGGGTCCAGGTGTGCGCCAAGTGTCACGAAGGCGCCACGCCCAGTTTCGCGATGTTCGACCCGCACGCGGACTACCGCGACAGCGACCGCTATCCGCTGCTGCACGGCGTGTGGCTGTACTTCCTGATCGTCATCAGCTCCGCGTTTGGCTTCTTTGGCCTGCACTCGCTGCTGTGGTTCATCCGCATGGTCATCGAGCGGCGGCGCAATGGCCCGCGGCCGGATCTGCGCAAGGGTGTGGCCATTCGCCGCTTCACGCGCATCAACCGCGTCAATCACGTGCTGGTGATCACGAGTTTCTTCGGCCTGACGTTCACCGGCATCCCGCTGTTCTTCTCCGACCGGCCCTGGGCCGGCGCCCTGGCGAGCGTGTTTGGCGGGGTCGATGCCGCAGGAACGTGGCACCGCTTCTTCGCCATCATGCTGATGTTCAACTTCGTCCTGCATGTGATCGGCGTCCTCAGGGCCGGCCGCGAGGTGGCTCAGCAAGCGCGATCCACCCCGCTTGGCCCGACCCGCACGGTGTTCGGCTGGCTGTTCGGCCCGCACTCGCTGTTCCCGCGCTGGAAAGACGTGAAGGACTGCGTGGGCATGTTCCGCTGGTTCATCACCGGGCGCGGCAAGCCCGCCTTCGGCCGCTGGACGTACTGGGAAAAGTTCGACTACTGGGCTGAGATCGTCGGCACGTTCATCATCGGCGGCTCGGGTCTGCTCCTGTGGTTCCCCGAGACTGCAGCGCACGTGCTGCCCGGCTGGGCGTTCAACATCGCGATGGTCGTGCACGGCTACGAGGCGCTGCTGGCCGTCGGGTTCATCTTCACCATCCACTTCTTCAACGCGCACCTGCGACTCGAGAAATTCCCCGTGGATGACGTCATCTTCACCGGCCGCGTTCCGGAAGAGGAAATGAAACACGAGCGGGCCGCGGAATACGCGCACCTCGTGGAGCGGCAGCGGCTTGACAAGTTCCGCACCGGCCCCGCGCCCCGCTGGCAGCGGATCACCGCGATCGTGGTCGGCGTGGTGGCGATGCTCATCGGAACGGGCATGGTGGTGCTCATCATTCTGGGAGGACTTCAGGCCCTGTGACGCCTCCGGGGCATGCGGGTTGCAACTGTTGCAATGGGGTCCTGCGGAAGGTCTCGGGAATGGAGTCTGACATGTCTGGCACTGTCGAAACTGAGAAAACGGCCCCGGATTCAGGTCGGCCGATTCCCACTTTGTGGAGAATCCTGGGCGTCAAGCGGGTGAAACGCCGCTATGTCCCCTTCGGCCTGACGCTGTGGGCCAAGATGGGTTACGCGGTGCTCATCGTGGTGGGAGGGAGCCTGGCGTTTGCGGAGTACTCGATGGAGCCGGACTTCTGCCGTAATTGCCATCTCATGGAGCCGTACTACCAGGCCTGGCACGAATCGACGCACAAGGACGTGCCGTGCGTCGATTGTCACATGGAACCAGGTATCAAGAACACGCTCAAGGGCAAGTGGCAGGCGAGCAGCCAGGTCGCCAAGTACGTCACCCGGACCTACGGATCCAAGCCGCACGCGGAGATCCGCGACGAGTCGTGCCTGCGCGAGGGTTGCCATGACCAGCGCCTCCTCGAAGGGCTGGTGGAGTGGGAAGTGCCCACGCAGCGCGGCGACAAGATCAAGATCCATTTCAATCACGCGCCGCACCTGGGCGAATTGCGCCGCGGCAAGGAACTGCGCTGCTCCTCATGTCACTCGCAGATCGTGCAGGGCCAGCACCTGGTGGTGACGCTCGACACGTGCTTCACCTGCCACTTCAAGGGCGTCAAGCACGGGCGCGATGAAGAAGTGCTCGGCGGCTGCGGCTCGTGCCACGGTGCACCCAAGGGTGACATCCGACTCGCCACGGGCCTCTTCAACCACCAGGAGTATCTCGACCGCAAGGTGGCCTGCGAGAACTGCCACTCCGAGGCGATCAAGGGCGACGGCGAGGTGCCGCGCCAGTTGTGCTGGACCTGCCACAATCAGCCCCAGCAACTGGCCAAGTACGGCGAAACGCAACTCATGCACCGGGCCCACGTCAGCGAACACAAACTCGAATGCTCAAACTGCCACGTGCAGATCGAGCATCATCTCACGGCAAATCCGAACCGGGCGCTCTCGCTGGCCGGCATGATTCACGAGACCGGCGAGTCCTCCGAAGGCTGCGCGCAGTGCCACTCGGCGACGCACTCGGGCCCGGCGAAGATGTACAGCGGCGTCGGCGGCTTCGGCGTACCCAACATGCCCAGCCCCATGTTCACCTCGCAGGTGGACTGCATCGCCTGTCACCTCGAAGAGACCAGCGGCGCTTCGCACGGCGTGTCAGGCTACACCTACCTCGCCGCCCAGAAGGCATGCGACACCTGCCACGGGACGCGCTACACGGGCGTGCTGGACGTATGGAAGAACTCCGTCGATCTGCTGCTCAGCCAGGCGCAGGCGGCGGTGGAAGAGGCCCGCGTCGCACTCGACGGCGCGAGCATCACCGACGACGCCGAGCGGCTGGCGCTGCAGCGGCTCTTCAACGACGCCAGCCAGAACGTGGAGTTCGTCCGGACCGCGCACGGCGTGCACAACATCACCTATGCCACGGCGCTGCTCAATCTCTCGATCGACAACTGCAATGAGATCGGCAGCCGACTCGGCGCCAGCCCCGCAGAAAACGAGCCGTAATGAAAGGGCCGCCCACCAGTGCGATGCGATCCAGGCCGCGGCCGGCTCTCGGCGCGCGGGTGATCGCCATTTCACTGGCGGCGATGATGGCGCTCGTCGGCGGCTGCAAGAAAGAGAAGGAAAGCGAGCAGCCTCCAGTCGAGGCGCGACGCACGGCGGACACGGCCATGCGCTACATGGCACCGTCCGAGCCCGCGCCGCCGACGCCGCACTTCATTGCAGCCGATCATCCCGCGCCGCGGCCGACGGAGGCGCTGCCTGAAGGCGCGACCTGCATCACCCCCGAATGCCACGCCGTCTTCGGCGCGGCCGATCGCCTGCACGGTCCGCTCGCCGCCGGCGACTGCTTCTCGTGCCACGCCGCGGATACGGGCGGACATGTCTATCCGCTTGTCCGCGCAGGAAACGACACGTGCAACTTCTGCCACCAGACCGGCAACACGCAGTTGCACAAGCATGAAGCGCTCGATTCGCCCGGCTGCACCGGCTGTCACGATCCGCATGCCGGCCGCAAGTTTCTGCTCGTTCGCGAGACGATCGATCAGGTCTGCTCGACCTGCCATGTCCTCGAAGAGGGCAAGCACGCGCATGGGCCATTCGCGGCCGGGGAGTGCTCGGCCTGTCACCAGCCGCATGAATCGAACAACGCGCACCTGCTGCGGGGCGGCAGCGGATCCGAGCACTGCTTCGCGTGCCACGCCGATACGAAATACGTGATCTCCAACGCGCCTTACGTGCACGAGCCGGCGCGGCAGGAGTGCACGACGTGCCACGCGGCGCACACGTCGGATTTCGATTTCCACCTCAAGCAGCCGACCGAGAAGCTCTGCCTCGACTGCCACTCTGGCCTGGAAGAGGCGATCGCCGGCGCCACCACGCCGCATGCCGCCGTGTTCACGGCGGATTCGTGCGCCAACTGCCACGATCCGCACGCCGCGGGCCGGCCCAAACTGCTGCGCGACCGGCAGACGACGCTGTGTCTGGCGTGCCACGACCGGCCGGTCAAGGCGGAGGACGGGCGCACCATTCCAAACATGACGGCCAGCGTGACCGGCCGGCGCTTCCTGCACGGGCCGGTCGAGTCGGGCGACTGCGCTGCCTGCCACAACGTGCACGGCTCGACGCACACCCGGCTGCTCAAGCAGGAGTTCCCCTCGGGCTTTTACTCGAGTTTCGACCTGCAGAACTACGCGCTGTGCTTCAGTTGCCACTCGAAAGATCTCGTCCTCGCGGAGAAGACGACGGCTCTGACCGACTTCCGCGATGGCGATCGCAACCTGCACTACCTCCATGTGAATCGGGATGAAAAGGGACGCTCCTGCAAGACCTGCCACGCGATCCACGGCTCGGATCTCGAGCAGCACCTGGCGACGGAAGTGCCCTTTGAGAGTTCGAACTGGATGATGCCCCTCGGATTCGAGCGCACGGAGGATGGCGGCAAGTGCGCCCCGGGCTGCCATGTCGCCATGACCTATCACCGCACGCCGGGTGAGGATGCCACAACAGGCGAGAGTGCCACTCCCGCCGGTCCGGAAAAGGAATCTGGAGGTCAGCCATGAAATCGGCTTGGACCATCTTCGCCACTGCAGCAGCGATCGGCGCCGCATCGTTGCTGATGGGAATGCAGCGTTCTTCAGATGCCGGTGCCGCGCTGAATCAACCGCCCATCGAACGGCCATCCGGCGAGATTGCGCCAGGCTCATGCCTGGCTTCGGGCTGCCACGCCGACGTGAAGGCGCATGAAGTCATGCACGGCCCCGCCGCAGTGGGCGCCTGCGATGCATGCCACGCGCCGTTGGATACGCAGCTGCACACCTTCTCGCTCGTGCGCGAAGCCAAGGACCTGTGCCTCTTCTGCCACGAGATGAACGTGCAGGGCGCTACGACGGTTCACGAGCCGCTCAAGACGGGCGACTGCCTTGCCTGCCACGACCCGCACGGCGGAACGAGCCGGCTGATCCTCAAGGCCGACAGTTCGGCGGCGCTGTGCAAGCAGTGCCACGACAACGTCTTTGCCGGCAAATCAACGGTGCACGGCCCCGTGGCCGCCGGCGCGTGCGCGGCGTGTCACTCGCCTCACGCTTCGCAGTACGACCACCTCCTGCTCACGCAGGGGCGGGACCTGTGCCTGCAGTGCCACACGTCAACCAAGGAGCAGGTCGAGCGGATGCGCTACGTGCACGGCCCGGTGAACACCGACTGCACCGCCTGCCACGACCCGCACGCGTCGGATCACCCGATGATGCTGCTCGCCGACAAGAAGGAACTCTGTCTCTCGTGCCACGAGTCGATCAAGCACATCGTGGACACGGCGACGACGCAGCACGCGGCCGTGACCACGGACCAGGAGTGCCTGAACTGCCACGAGCCGCACGCGTCTGATCACGCGACGATCCTCAAAACAGACATGGTGGATCTGTGCCTCAAGTGCCACGACCGCACGATCAAGATGCCCGACGGCCGCGACCTGACGAACATGAAGGCGGTCTTCGCCACGGGTAAGAGCCTGCACGGGCCAGTGGCGCAGGGCAACTGCGCCGCCTGCCACGAGATTCACGGCGGGGGCAACTTCCGCCTGCTCATCAAGGAGTATCCGCCGCAGTTCTACGCTCCGTTCCGCGAGGAGAGTTACGCATTGTGCTTCTCGTGCCACGACAAGGATCTCGTGCACGACGAGCGGACGACGGCGCTGACCAATTTCCGCAACGGCGATCTGAACCTGCACTACCTGCACGTGAACAAGGACACGAAGGGCCGCACCTGCCGCGCCTGCCACGAGACGCACGCGAGCAACAAGGAAAATCACATCCGCGACTCCGTGCCGTTTGGCACCGGAGGCTGGATGCTGCCGATCAACTTCGAGAAGCTCAACGCGGGCGGCAGGTGTGCGCCGGGATGCCACGTGCCGTACGAATACAACCGTGATCATCCCGTTGAATACGAACCGGTCGAAAGGCCGGCCGTCTGGCCCGGCGAAGGCAATGCCGGCCAGGCCGCGCCGGCCGCGGATGGAAAGTAGCGCGGCTGTTGAGGCCGCCGTGGACAAGGGGCAAGTCATGAGCACTGCACGCTGGAGCATTCTGTGGGCGCCGATCGCCGCGATCGCGGTCGCCTCAACCGCGCTCGGCGATGAACTGCGCGTCGTCAAGGTCGGGCAGGCCGTTCCGGCCTACTCACTCAAATCGCTGGGCGATGCGCCGCTGGACAATCCTTCGACGCGGGGCCACGCACTGGTGCTCGTCTACGTCGCGGCGCAGCAGGTCAGTTCCACCAAAGTCATGGTCGAATCCCAGCAGGTGGTCGCGGATCTGAAGCGCGATGACCTCGAATTGCAGTATGTTACGGCCGACGTCGTGCAGGCCGACTGGTTCCGGGACTTTCGCGATGGCGCCGGCCTGCACGGGCCCATGGGGCTCGATATCGACCGAGTGCTCTATGGCAAACTCGGCATCATCGTCCTGCCGACGACGATCGTCGTCGATGCCAAAGGCCGCCTGTCGCACGTGATCGCCGGCTACAAGCCCGACTACCTGCACATGCTCGACGCGTACGGGCGCCATGCGCTGGGTCTGCTCGATGACAAGCAGCTCGAAGAGCACCTCGCGGCCAAGGGCTTTCACCACGACACCCCCTCGGATCGCGCTGCCCGCCACCGTGCGGCCGCGAGCCTGCTGCGCGAGAAGGGGCTGCGCGACCAGGCCGAGCGCGAATTGCGAACCGCCATCGAAGTCGATGCGGCGGACATGGAAGCACGGCTGGATCTCGCATCGCTGTGCATCGCCATGCAGCGCTTTGACGAAGCGGGCGCACTCGTCGATGAAGTCATGAAGTCCGACGCCGCCAGCCGGCGCGGCAAACTGCTGCGCGGCATTCTGCTCTTCCACGAAGGCCGGTTGGAAGAGGCCGAGAAGATGCTCACCGAGTCGCTCGTGCTCAACACCGATCCGGCGCGGAGCCACTACTACCTCGGCATGGTCTACGAGAAACTCGGTCAGGCCGACAAGGCCATGCAGCACTACCGCCAGGCGCTGCGGCGACTGCTCGACGAAGGGCCCTGATCCGGCGGCCGCGCTCGGCGATCGCCGGCAGGCGCATCCCCGCCCGTTTCAACGGCTTACGGGGCCCTCGGCTTCTGCTGGCGGCCAGAGCCGCCTCGTCGGGCAGGGGCAAAGCGGCAGGCAACAGGCGAAAGTCTCAGCGCGGACGCGGGTTTTTCTTGCCTTTTGCGTTCGGGCCGCGATGCTTGCTGCTTCACGCGGCGTGCGCATCGGGCTGGAGCCGCCGCGACTGGGTCACCTCAATCTCGCACCAGAAGGAGCAGGAGCGCGATGAGTCTTGGAGCGGCAAGGCACGACGCCATTCTTTCCGTCATTCGCTGGCGGTCCGAGAGTCCGTCGATCAACTTCCTCGAAAAGAGCGCCGAAGCGCTCTTTGCCGAAAACGTCTTCAACGAAGAGCAGATGCGCAAGCGCCTGCCCAAGGACGTGTTCCGCCGCCTCCAGCAGACCATCCAGATCGGCGAGCCGCTGGCGCCTGACGTCGCCGACGTCGTCGCCAGCGCCATGAAAGAGTGGGCGATCGAGCGCGGCGCCACGCACTACACCCACTGGTTCCACCCCCTCACGGGACTGACGGCCGAGAAACACGACTCGTTCCTCTCTCCGACGCCCGACGGCAAGGCCGTTACGGAATTCTCCGGCAGCGCGCTCATCCAGGGCGAACCGGACGCGTCGAGTTTCCCCTCGGGCGGCATTCGCGCCACCTTCGAGGCGCGCGGGTACACCGCGTGGGATTGCACGAGCCCCGCATTCATTCGCGAGAACCCCAACGGCACGGTGCTGTGCATTCCCACCGCGTTCGCATCGTGGACGGGCGAGGCGCTCGACAAGAAGACGCCGCTGCTCCGCTCCGACGATGCACTGAGCCAGCAGGCGATGCGGGTGCTCAACCTGCTGGGCGACGGCAGCAATGTCTCCCGCGTGTACACCACCGTCGGCGCCGAGCAGGAGTACTTCCTGATCGACTCGCACTACTTCTTTTCGCGGCCCGACCTGGTCACCTGCGGCCGCACGCTCATCGGCGCCAAGCCGCCCAAGGGTCAGCAACTCGAGGACCACTACTTCGGCGCGATCCCGCAGCGGGTGCTCGCGTGCATGCTCGAAGTGGAGCGCGACCTCTACCGCCTGGGCGTGCCGGTCAAGACGCGACACAACGAAGTTGCGCCCGGGCAGTACGAAATCGCGCCGACCTTCGAGCGGTCGAACATCGCCGCTGACCACCAGATGCTGACCATGTCCACGCTCGATCGCGTGGCGCGCAAGTACGGCATGCACTGCCTGCTGCACGAGAAGCCCTTCGCCGGTGTGAACGGCTCGGGCAAGCACACGAACTGGTCGATGTCCACCAACACGGGCGTGAATCTGCTCGAGCCCGGCGACACGCCGCATGACAACATGGTGTTCCTCGTGTTTCTCTGCGCGGTGATCGCCGCAGTGGATCAGTACGCGCCGCTCATTCGCGCGTCGATTGCCTCGCCGGGCAACGACCACCGGCTCGGGGCCAACGAGGCGCCGCCGGCCATCCTGTCGATTTTCCTCGGCGATCAGTTGAGCGAAGCGCTTGAATCGATCGTGACGGGCAAGGGCGCTTCCAAACGCGCCGCAACGCTCAAGCTCGGCGTGACCACGCTGCCGCATCTGCCGCGCCACTTCGGCGACCGCAACCGCACGAGCCCCTTCGCCTTCACCGGCAACAAGTTCGAGTTCCGCGCCGTAGGGTCATCCGCGTCGATCGCCTGGCCTTGCACGGTCCTCAACACCGTGGTGGCCGACACGCTCGCGCAAGTCGCCGACTCGCTGAGCAAGGAGATCGGCAAGGACCCCACGCCGGTCAAGGTGCGCGACGCGGTCACCAAGGTCGTCAAGCAGATCTACAAGGACCATGGCCGGATCATCTTTAACGGCGACAACTATTCGCAGGCCTGGCAGGACGAGGCCGAGAAGCGCGGCCTGCCGAACATCCGCAACAGCGTCGATGCGCTCATCTCGATGGTCAACAAGGAATACACGGCGCTGTTCAGCCGCCACGGCGTGCTCAACAAGCGCGAGTACGAGTCGCGCTTCCACATCAAACTTGAGCGCTACAACACGACGCTGGCAATCGAAGCGGCGACGCTGCTGTCGATGGCGCGCACGATCATTCTCCCAGCCGCGCTGCGCTACCAGTGCGAGGTCGCCGAGGCGATCGCAGCCACCGAGGCCGCCGGCCAGCAGTGCGAGCACGAGATGCAGATGCTCAGCGAGATCATCGCGATGGTCACGAACCTGCGCGGCGGCATCAGCGAACTCGACGCCATGCTCGCAAAGGAGCACCACAACATCGGCGCCCACGGCGCGGCGATCCGCGACGAGATCATCCCGATGATGGCCCGGCTGCGCGAGCACTGCGACCGCCTCGAGATGGTCGTCGCCGATGACCTCTGGCCGCTGCCGACGTACCGCGAACTGCTCTACGTGAAGTAGACCGCGCCGGCCGGGCGGGGCGCGCCGGGGATCATGCTGCGCGGCCGGAATCGGCCCGGGCGGGACAAGCGATCGCCCCGCCGCGATGGTACACTTGGGCGCAGAGGGATCGCCCATGGGCGCAGCGCCGCAGCAGCCGCAACCGACCGAGGATTCGCTCGATGATCTCGGCGACGAGACCTACGACGTGATGCCGCCGGTCGAGCGAGGTCCGGTGGCGCTCTGGCAGCCTCCGACTCCGGTTGAGAAGGAACGGACCTGCCCCAAGTGCGGCTACGACATGCGCGGCATCACGAGCGACAAGTGTCCGGAGTGCGGCACGGAGTATCGCGAAGCTATTCTCCACAAGAACGATCAGGCCGTAATGTTCTACTGGCTGCTGTCGTTCCGCTGGCTCGCGTATGGCGTGCTGCCCATGTTCATCTGGGCGCTGGTCGCTTGGCTGATGCTCTTTCTCGGCGCCAAGGCGGGGTACGGGACGTATGCCTACATCGCTGCGTTCGCATCGGGCATCGTCTGCGCTCTGGGCCTGGCGTTCTGGAGCGCCTCGCAGGCGTTCGAGGAGCACGACGAAGTGGAAGGGTTGATCCTCGCCGTGGCCGTCATGCTCGGTGTGGGCTTTCTGAACTTCTCGACCCTGCACGTACTGCTGTCCATCTGAAGCACTTCACGTCGATCGCACTCGTCAACATACGCCGCCGCTCTGCAGATGGTGGACCAGTCGTTTCGATGCTGGCCGCAGAAAGCAAATCGCCTGCGGCTTACTCCGCAGGCGATTCTTCATTCTCGCACATCGGCGGGAGACCGGCTTCAGCGGCGCTTATTCGCCCACAGTCCACGTTGAGCCTGAGTGGATGAGCTTTTCGAGATTGCCTTCGCCCCGCTGTTCGATGGCCTTGTTCATCTGCGCCGTGAGCATGTCTTCGTAGCACGGCTTGTGGATGCGGTGGAACACGCCCACCGGCTCGGGCATGCCCTGCTGGTGGCTCATGCGGCTGAGCAGGAAGGCCAGCGCCGGGTCCGTCTCGTCGTGGAAGAGCAGGTCATCTTCCTTGACCTTGTCGAGGCTGACGACTTCGAGTCGCGTGGAGTTGAGGCGGACCCCCTTGTCGCGGTTGGCGCCGAACACCAGAGGCTTGCCGTGCTCGAGCAGCACGGTCGTCTCGCGGGCGGTGTCCTTTTCGGTGGCGTAGAAGAAGGCCTGGTGGTTGAAGACGTTGCAGTCCTGGTAGATTTCGACGAACGCGCTGCCGCGATGGTTGGCGGCGGCCTTGAGCACGTCGCCGAGGATGTTGAGCCCGCCCTTGTTCACGTCGGTGCAGCGGGCCACGAAGGTCGCCTCGACGCCCAGCGCGAAACTGATGGGATGAATCGGATGGTCGATCGAACCCATCGGCGTGGACTTCGTGCGATGGCCTTCGAGGCTGGTCGGCGAATACTGGCCCTTGGTCAGGCCGTAGATGCGGTTGTTGAACAGCAGCACCTTGATGTTGACGTTGCGGCGGAGCATGTGCATGAGGTGGTTGCCGCCGATGGACAGCCCGTCGCCGTCGCCGGTCACGAGCCACACATCGAGTTCCGGATTGGCGGCCTTGACGCCCGTGGCCACGGCCGGCGCCCGCCCGTGGATGCCGTGGATGCCGTAGGTGCCCATGTAATACGGGAAGCGGCTCGAGCAGCCGATGCCCGAGACGAAAACGTAGTTTTCCTTGCGGTGGTTCAGGTCAGGCAGCACCTTGCGCACCGCGGCGAGGATGGCGTAGTCGCCGCAGCCCGGGCACCAGCGCACTTCCTGGTCGGTGGCGAAGTCTTTGGCGGTGTACTTGGGAAGTTCGATCTGCGTCATGAGTTTCTCGATTCAGTCGGTCTGTCGACCATTGGCCGGTCGCTTGGTTTGGTACGGTCCGCGTCGAGGCGCCGTTCGATGTCTAGCGGGCGATGATGCCCTCGATCTCGGCGACGAGTTCGGAGACGAGGAACGGCTTGCCCTGCACCTTGTTGATGCCCACGGCGTCCACGAGGAAGTGATCGCGGATGATGCGGATCAGCTGCCCCTTGTTGAGTTCCGGCACGATAATGTGCTTGAAGCGACTGATGATGTCGCCCAGGTCCGGCGGCAGCGGGTTGATGTGCCGCAGGTGCACCGTGCCCACCTTCTGCTTGTGCTTGAGCAGCCGCTCGGTGGCGGCATGGAGGGCGCCGTAGGTGCCGCCCCAGCCGATGATGAGCGCATCGCCGCTCGACTCGCCCTGGATTTCGGTGGGCGGAATGTCCTGCGCGACTTTCTCGACTTTGGCCTGGCGGAGATCGACCATGCGCTGGTGGTTGCGCGGGTCGTAGCTCACGTTGCCGGTGTTCTCGGCTTTCTCGAGGCCGCCGACGCGGTGCTCGAGTTTGGGAGTACCCGGAATCGCCCATGGCCGGGCGAGATTCTCATTGCGCAGATAGGGCAGGTAGACGTTGTTGCCTTCGCCGTCGGCGTCGTCGCTGTGTCCGTTGAACTCGGTGGCGTGTTTGATCTCGATGGGCTTCATCGCGCCGACTTGCGGCAGCAGCCAGGGCTCGGCGCCGTTGGCGATGTAGCCGTCGGTGAGCAGCATGACCGGCGTCATGTACTTGACCGCCAGGCGGACAGCCTCGACGGCGGCGTCGAAGCAGTCGCCGGGGCTGCGTGCGGCGATGACGATGCACGGGCACTCGCTGTTGCGGCCGTACACCGCCTGCAGGAGGTCGGCCTGCTCGGTCTTGGTCGGCAGGCCGGTGCTCGGCCCGCCGCGCTGCACGTTGACGATGACCACGGGCAGTTCGGTCATGACCGCGAGGCCAATGCCTTCGCCCTTGAGCGCGATGCCCGGCCCGCTGGACGCGGTGATCGCAATGTCGCCGGTGAATGAAGCGCCGATCGCGGCACAGATCGCGGCGATCTCGTCTTCCATCTGCAGCGTCTTGACGTGGTAGTTCTTATACGCGCTGAGGAAGTGGAGAATGTCCGACGCCGGCGTGATGGGATAGCCGGCGTAAGTGAGCGTCTTGTTGGCCAGCCTCGCGCCTGCGATCAGCCCAAGCGCGGTGGCTTCGTTGCCGGAGATCTGCCGATACTTGCCCGGCGCCAGTTTGGCTTTGGGCACGACGTATCGGCTCTGGAACATCTCCGCCGTCTCACCCATGTAGTAGCCGGCCTTGAGCGCCTTGATGTTGAGTTCCGCCAGTTCCGGCTGGTTCTTCTTCTTGGCGAACAGGTTGGTGAGGTGCTTGATGGTCGGCTCGAGCGAGCGGTCGAAGAGCCAGTACACGATGCCCAGCGTGTACATGTTCTTGGCCCGGCCAATCGCCTTGGCCCCCATGCCCGTCTCGGCCAGCGACTCTTCGCACAGGCGCGAGATGGGAATCTTGAAGAGTCTGAATTCCTTAAGCGACTCGTCTTCGAGCGGGTTGCTCGCGTACCCGGCCTTTTTGAGGTTGTTGTTGTTGAACGCGTCTTCGTTGACGATGAGGATGCCGCCGCCCTTGAGGTCGGCGATGTTGGTCTTGAGCCCGGCAGGGTTCATCGCGATGAGCACATCAACCTTGTCGCCGGGCGTGTAGATCTCGGTGCTGGCGAAGTTGACCTGGAAGCCCGACACGCCGGGCAACGTGCCCGCTGGGGCGCGGATTTCGGCGGGAAAGTCGGGAAATGTCGCCACGTCGTTGCCGTACATCGCGGAGGTCGTGGTGAACTCGCCGCCGGTGAGCTGCATGCCGTCGCCCGAGTCGCCGCAGAACCGGATTACGGCGCTCTCCAGAGTCTCAGTTGCGTATTGGCGATTGGCGGCCGTGGCTGACGTGTTCATGAGATGCAGCGTCCTTCTTCTCGCGTGTGCGTGATCGGCGGTGTGCGGTGCGGAGAAAGTCCAAAAAATGCCGGGAAACCCGGGCGAGGCTTGACGTCCTCAACCAGCCTGCAGCCCGCTCGCCTGTCAATTCGGTAACTATAGCAGGCACCATCGGCGTTCGGGAAGTGGGACAACACCCTAAGAGAGGTCTCCGGGCCAGCGCCGCCGCGATCCGGGGCGCCGCCCGACCGCGACCGGCCCTCAGACCGTGACGACCCCCGGCTTGACCGACTCCCAGGCCGCCTTCATTTCTTCGCGTGTGATCGGCCGGCGACTCTCCATCATCTGCAGGAAGCAGTCGAAGAGGTAGGCCGCGTCGTGTGGCCCCGGCGATGCTTCTGGGTGGTACTGGACGGCGAGGATCGGCTTGCTTCGGTGCCGGAACCCTGCCAGCGTCCCGTCGTTGAGGTTGATGTGGGTCGGCTCGCAGTCGGCCTGCTGGATGGAGTCGGTCTCGACGGCGAACCCGTGGTTCTGGCTCGTGATCTCGACGTGGCCGGTGAGCAGGTTCTTGACGGGCTGATTGGCGCCGCGGTGGCCAAACTTCAGTTTGTACGTCTTCGCGCCCAGCGCCAGGCAGAGCAGCTGGTGTCCGAGGCAGATGCCAAACGTCGGCACCTCGCCGGCGACCTGACGCAGCGTGTCGATGGTCGCATCGACTGCGGCGGGATCACCCGGCCCATTGCTGATGAACAGCCCGTCGGGCTTGAGTTCGCGGATCTGCTCGGCGGAAGCGTCGTAGGGCAGCACTTGCACCTCGCAGCCGCGCTCGGCGAGATGGCGCAGGATGTTCTGTTTGGCGCCGCAGTCGATGGCGACTACGCGCGGCCGGCGGGTTCGGCTGCGATGGCCGCTTTCATCCGTCAGGCCGGCCCAGTGCCCGAGATTCTGCGTCCAGCCGTATCCCTCACGGCTGCTCACGTCTGCGGCGAGATTGCTGCCGGCCATGCTCGGGCTGGCCTTGGCCCGCTCGATCAGTTGATCGTCGGTCAGTGAGGCATCAGCGCTGATCACGCCGCGCATGGCGCCCTCGGTGCGCAGGAGGCGCGTCAGGGCGCGAGTGTCCATACCTTCGATCGCCAGCACGCCTGCCTGCGCCAGCCAAGTAGAGAGGTCAACCGTCGCCCGGTGATTGCTCACGACCCGGCTCAGTTCGCGCACGACGAATCCGGCCACCTGGATGGACTTGCTCTCCATGTCCTCCGCGTTCACGCCGTAGTTGCCGATGAGCGGAGCGGTCATCGTCAGGATCTGCCCGGCGTAGGAGGGGTCGGTGAGCGACTCCTGATAGCCGCACATGGCAGTGTTGAAGACGACTTCGCCGGCCGTGGTCAGCGGATTTCCCGACTCGTCGGCGGTGGCGCCAAAGGCGCGGCCGTGGAAGATCGTGCCGTCTTCGAGCACAAGGCGCGCCAAGGGGCGGTCTGGAATTTGACTGCTCTTCTGATGCATGCTTCTCTCTGCGAAGTCGGCCCTCGAAGGGCGGGGTCGGCGGATTCAATGCGCGCTGGCCGGGCCGGACCATCCGCCCTTGTTTCTACATCTCCACCTGGCCGATGAGTTCGGAAACACTTGCACATCCCTGGCTGCTCACCCACCGCCCCAGCCCCGCCACGACGCGCAGGGGCAGTTTTGGATCTACAAAGAGCGCCGTGCCCATGCCCACGGCCGTCGCCCCGGCGAGGATGAATTCAGCCGCATCCTCCCACCGCATCACCCCGCCCAGGCCGATGATCGGCACGCCCGCCGGCCGGGCCGCGCTGCGATAGACGTCGCGCACCATGCGCACCGCAATGGGGTGGATCGCCGGGCCGCTGTAGCCCGCCGTGCCGTTGGCGATGCGCGGCTTGCGGGTGTGCACGTCGATGGCCAGGGCGGTGAAGGTGTTGATGAGCGTGAGCGCCTCGGCCCCGCCGTCGATCGCGGCCTGGGCCATCTTCACGATCGACGGCGCGTTGGGGCTCAACTTGACGATGAGTTTCGAGCGAGTCACGGCAGGCCGGACTTCGGCCAGCAGGTTTCGCAGCGACTGTGGATCCTCGCCGAACACCAGGCCGTCAGCCGTGTTCGGGCAACTCACGTTCAGTTCGATGGCCGGGATGTGCGGCGAGGCGTCGAAGGCAGACGCGATGGAGACGTAGTCGGCGATGCTGTTGCCGGCCACCGAGCCGATGACCGTCGCCGGGCAACTGGCGGCGCGGGGCAACTGGTCGCGCACGAACGCTTCGAGTCCCATGTTGGCCAGGCCGATGGCGTTGAGCATCCCGGCGGGCGCATCGAGAATGCGCCAGGGCCGGTTGCCCTCGCGCGGCTCGGCGGTGATGGACTTGGTCGTGACCGCGCCGATGCGCGACAGGTCGATCACATCGGCCATCTCATCGACGTACCCGCACGTGCCCGCGGCCAACACGACAGGGTTGCGAAGCAAAACTCCGCCGAGGTTCGTCGCGAGGTTAGTCTGCGCTTCACTCATGCGCCAGGCGGTCGGGACGATGGTAGTGCGCCAAGTTTCGTCTCGCTTGAAATCGATCGGATCAGACCGAGTTCCCCGCCACGTAGCCGCTCGACCAGGCCCACTGGAAGTTGTACCCGCCGATGCGGCCATCCACGTCGCAGATTTCGCCGACGAGAAACAAGCCCGGACAGAGGCGCGACTCCATCGAGTTCAGGTTGATCTCGCTCAGCGGCACGCCGCCGGCGGTCACTTCCGCGACGGCAAAGCCCTTGTCGCCGGAGATCGGCAGCGGCAGAGCCGTCAGGTGCTGCACCAGCAACCGGCGCGACTCGCGCGAGAGGCGGCTGACGGGCAGAGCCGGATCGATCTTTGCCTGCTCGCACAGCGCCCGGGTCAGCCGCTCGGGCAGAAGGCCGCGCAGCACGCTCGACACGCTCCGCCCATCGCGCGCCTGCAGCAGACGGTCGATCTCGTCGCGGCTCGTGAGCGGCAGCCAGTTGATGACGAGTTGAGTTTGCGGATCATCGGCCCGGGCGTCGAGGTAGTAGCGGCTGATGTCAAGGACCGACGGGCCCGAGAGGCCGAAATGCGTGCACAGCGTCGAGTCGGTGAACGAGACCAGCGATTTGCCTGATGCGGTTCGAACCTCCAGCGTCGCCGGGATCGTGAGCCCGCTCAGGGCGCGAATGAAGTGCCCCTCGGGCAGGCGCAGCGGCACCAGCGCGGGAAAGATGCGCGGCGTGATCGAGTGCCCGAGGCTTCGCGCAAGGTTGTAGCCGAATCCATCCGAGCCGGTCTTGGGAAGACTCTTGCCACCCGTGGCAAGCACGACGCGGCGGGCATCCAACTCGCCCCACGGCCCGCAGACTCTGAAGCCGCCGCCGTCTCGCTCGATTGCTTCGACGCGATGCGCCGGCTCGAGCGCCACGCCGATGCGCTCCACTTCGCGCAGCAGCGCTTCGAGGACCGTGGATGCATCATCCGTGGTGGGGAAGAGTTTGCCGGTCTCCTCGCGCTTGAGAGTGACGCCCAGTTCGGCGAAGAAGGCGACCGTCTGCTCGGCGGTGAACGCCCGCAGGACCTTGCGGATCGCATTGCGCGATGAGCCGGCAAAGGCGCGTTCATCGACGACGTCGTGCGTGACGTTGCACCGCCCACCGCCGGAAACGAGGATCTTGGCGCCGATGCGCGCTGCGCCGTCGAGCAGCACGATGCGGCGGCTACCTGAGTGCGATCGATCGCGCCGACCGGCCTGGATCGCCGTCATCAGACCCGCAGCGCCGGCGCCGATGATCGCCACGTCCGCTCGATGCATGGCCGACGATAGCAGGTCCGTTCAGATGCACCACTCGACGGGTGCGGGCGCTTCAACGCGATGACCTTCGATGACCAGGCGCCACGCGTGCAAGCCGAAGCGGCCGTCCCATTCCGGTCCGCCATAGAGATCGTCACCGAGCAGCGGGTGGCCGAGGTGCGCCAGGCCGGCGCGGATCTGGTGCCGCCGCCCCGGGCCGATCAGATCAACCTCGAGCAGTGTGCGACCGGGCGCCTCCTGTCGCACGCGCCACGCGCACCTGCCGCGTTCGCGCTCGCTGCCGGTGTCGCGGACGGTGATGCGGCGCGAGCGGCGGTAGCGCGACTGGAAGTAGAGATCGAACGAGCCGGCGCCGATTGGCCCCTGCACCATGGCCAGGTAGGTCTTGGCGATGCCGCCGTGCGGAGCGGCGATGAGCCCCTTGAGGCGCGCTGCCGACTCGGCGCTGCGGGCTGCAAGAATGCACCCGGAGGTGAGGTGATCGAGCCGGTGCACGAGCCCGGCTTCGGTCAGCTCCGCCTGCGCGGGGCATTGCCGCGCCAGCCAGTCCTGAAGCACCGGCTCCGCGTCGCCTTCTGCATCAGGATGCGCGAGGCGCACGCTGTGCCAGCCGCGCGGCTTGTTCACCACGATCCAGTCGTCGCACCGGGCGACGACTTCGGGTTGGCGATTGTCGCTGGTCATTCGCTGATTATCGCCGGGCCATCGCGGCGGGCTGGTCTATGCTGTTTCGCCATGAACTGGTCTGCGGCTTGGCTCAGCGCCGGAGAATGCATCGAGCGGGAATGGATCGGGGTGTCGCGGCCGCATCCGGCGCGCCTGCTCGACGGCGACCCGCGGGAGGGCCGGCCGCCGTTCGTGCCCGACGCCATCGGTGTGGCGTACTGCCCGCGCTGCGGCGGCTCAACCGGCCCCGGCGAGTTCATCGAGGGCAAGGGATGCGCCGCCTGCCGCAAGCGCCGCTTTCCCTGGGAGCGCCTCGTGCGGCTCGGGCGGCACCACGGCGATCTGCGCGACTGGGTGCACGAGATCAAATTTCACGCGTGGGATGCGATGGGTCTGGAACTGGGTAAGCGCCTCGGCCGCTGCCTGAAAGATGCAGGCGTGCAGGCCGACGCGGTCGTGCCCGTGCCCGCCTCGGCGTGGCGGAGATGGCGGCGCGGGATCGATCATTCGCGCATCATCGCCGCCGGGGCCGCCTCGGTGCTGGACTTGCCCCTGGCTCGGGCCATGAAGAGGAAAGGGCGCAAGCCCCAGCGGGCCGTGAGCCCGTCGCAGCGGCGCGAGAACATCCGCGGCGCGTTCAGCGTGAGGCGTCTGAACTTCCTGCGCAACTGCTCCATCGTGCTCGTTGATGATGTGACGACGACTCGCGCGACGCTCACCGAAGCCTGCCGCACCCTTGAGAGGCAGGCGGGGGTCGGCTCGATCACCTGCGCCGTGTTGACGGTCGCCGAGCCGGGGCGCGATGGTCCGGCGGCCCCGCCGACTGATCTCTTCTGAGATGGGCGCGGCGTGGCAGATCCGGCCGCCGCCGACTACCATTGGCGCGACAGCGGGATGCCGTCTCGGACATCCCGCTTTTTTTAGCGCCTGCCCCGTGCTTTTTTTCACGATCGCCGGGCGGCGCGATGGATGGTGGTGCCATGTCAAGCGACGTTCCCCGGAGTGACGGCGCAGCCGAACCCGATCCCGTCGAGGTCATCGGCCGGGAAGACCGCGAGGCGTATGCCCTGCACGAGCAGGCAGCGGCCCGGCAGAGCGCGGCAGTCGGTGCGCCGTCGATCGGTTTCGGTCGACAGATGCTGCAGCTGGTGCTCATCCCGGCGCTGATCGTCGGTGGCGTGCTGGCTGTCTGGCTCGTGGTCGTGTCGCTGGGAGGCAAAGCCCAGAGCCTGGGCAACGTGCTTGAAACACTGAGCAAGACCGGCGGCGGCGCCCCGGCCGACCAGGAGCGCGCCCGCACCGCGCTGAGTCTGCTGAGCATCATCGAAGAGGCGTCCGACCCGGCCGGCCCGGGGCTCTCGCAGGAAGACGAGCACCGACTCGCCAGCGAACTGCCCAAGATCGCCAGGCTCAACCGCGGCGGGCACGAAGAACTTTCGCGCGCCATCATGGGAACGCTCGGGCTGCTCGGCGACCCCTCCACGGTAGAAGTCTTCCGCGAGTTTCTGCAGTCGGACGATCCTGACGACTGGTTTGCCGCGGTCTCGGGGCTGCACGGTTGGCGGGGCGACATGGCGGCGCTGCGGCCTCTGGCGCCCGAACTGCTTCAGGTCCTGCGCAACGCGCCGCGGCCGACCGAAAACCCGCGCGACGACCGTCCGATCGACTCGCTGGTGCCCATCACCATGTCAGTGCTCGCGGTGGCGGCCGATCCGGGCGACATCGCCGTTCGCGAGGCGCTGGCTAAGGAACTGGGGGCCGCCTCGGGCGCCTCCAGGGATATCGCCTGGAATGCCGGGACGGCACTGGCGGTGATGGGCGACCAGCGCGGCATCCCGGTGGTGATGTCCCTGCTGGACCGTCAGTGGCTGAGTCAGCAGCCCTACGACGCCCGCGTGCCGGAGGGGCGGCTGATCGATCCCGCGTCACAGCGGAAGATCATCACCAGCACCATCAACGTGGTGGTCGGGTTCGACCCGCGCCTCAAGGGATTTGCCGTGCGGGTCGAGTCGCCGGCGGTCTGGGACCTGATTGCGAAACTGGCCGCGGATGATCCCGACAGCGCCGTCCGCGCCGCGGCCAAAGCGGCCCTGGACGCGCGCGAGGCGCAGCAGCAGTCCGCGGCGAGCGGCGAATCGGACGGCTGATGCATGAATTGAGCCGAATCATCTGAAGATGGTTCAGCGGGAGCGTATGATCTGAACCCAGGGTTCGGTCGCGTCGATCTGGACCCGCGGAAGCACCTGATTCCAGCGAGAGCGCGTCGAAATGGCGGAAACGCACAAGGAAATCGTCAAGGTCTGGATCGCACCCGGCTGCATCGTCTGCGACTCGTGCGAGACGGACTGCCCGGAGGTCTTCGATGTGCAGGAAGAGACCTGCGTCATCCGGCCGCCGGCCCTCAAGGCGGATTTCACCCGCCCGCTCACGCCCTCGATCATCACCGCGGCCGAGGGTTGCCCGGTCGACGTGATCAAGTTTGAGGCGATCGAGGTCGAAGGCCCCGAGCCGGCCGAGTGGGCCAAGCAGAAGGAAGCCGCAGGAGCTCCCGCAGGCGCCGGCGCCGAGGGAGGCAAGGGCGGAGGAGGCGCGGCCGCTGCAGCCGTCAGTTACGCTCCTCCCGATCCCAAGTGGATGCAGCTGCTCGAAGCGGCGCATGTCTCGGGCAGCCGGTCAGCGGGCGGGCCGCGCGCCATGGTGCGCACGGCCAAGGTACAGCCCGAGTCGATCCAGCAGGCGCTGCCGGTGGGCGCGCCGCCCGACGCCCAGTTCGCCACCATGGTCGGCACCGGCTACACGCGGCCCGGCAAATCCGTCGCCGAGCGCATCCGAGAGCGCGCCGAGAAAGTCAGTTCCGGCGCCGGCATGACGCGCCGCGGTTTCGGCGTCACGGTCGCCGCGGCGTGGGGCGCGCTTGTCTTCGTCGGCGCGACGTCCCTCGCGTGGTTCCAGTCGTTCATGATTCCCAAGGCGCCGATCCTGCCGCCCACGCGCGTCCGCGTCGGCAAACTCACGGCCTACACCGAAATAGGCGTCTACGAAGACTACAAGCCGCAGAACATCTGGGTCGTCACGCTCGAAGAGGAAGGCATCAAGAAGGTCGTCGCGATCAACACCGTCTGCACGCACCTGGGCTGCATTCCCAACTGGCTTCCGGCCGCGCAGATCTTCAAGTGCCCCTGCCACGGCTCGGGTTTCCGCAAGACGGGCATCAATTTCGAAGGCCCGGCTCCGCGCCCGCTCGAGCGCTTCAAGGTCGAGGTCGATGCGACCGGCACGCTCATCGTGGACAAAGGCACCAAGTTCCGCCAGGAACTCGGGCAATGGAGCAATCCGGCCGCTCAGATTCTGGTCTGAGTTCGACTATCTCGTGAATCTTGCGCACGCGCGCGATTCGCGCAAACGCACCAGCGTTGCGAGCGGCGCGGTCGCCTTCTGAGCATCCACGCCCTCGTTGGGATCGATTCGGCGCAGGACTTCAACGCCGATCGAGAGTGCGGCTATGTCTGCGCCATGCACAATCACTTCGGCGATGCGATCGAGCGGGAACGTGCCGCTGAACTGACCGTCCTGCAGCGCCAGTTCATGCGCCGGCGGCGGCTGGTCGGTCCAGGTCAGGCCGTCGTCGATCACCTGCACGCCCCGGCAGCGGTCGCCGAAGCAGTGGAGGCGCCAATTCACCTTCGTGAGATCGCAGTCCCAGCCGACGAATAACCCGCCCGGTGGCATCGGTTCGCAGATGATCGTGCCGCGGCGGATGAAGAGCGGCACATCTTCGAGCGCCGCGCCGCGCTCGAAAGCCGCACCGCCCTGCAGCCAGCGGCGCTCAGCGAGATCGAACCATTGGCCCGGCGGCAACACGACGTACCGCTTTGAAGCGCCGCACTGCACCACCGGCGCGACGATGATGTCATCTCCCAGCGCGTACTCGTCGGACACATCCCGGTAGAGCGGATCATCGCTGAAGTAACACAGCGGCCGCACGATTGGCTCACCGGACTCGATGTGCCGGGCGAACTCGGTGTAGAGGCGCCCGAGCAGACGATAGCGAAGGTTGATCGCGTC
This sequence comes from Phycisphaerales bacterium, assembly GCA_020852515.1. Classification (NCBI taxonomy): domain Bacteria; kingdom Pseudomonadati; phylum Planctomycetota; class Phycisphaerae; order Phycisphaerales; species Phycisphaerales bacterium. The sequence goes on along the minus strand of JADZAS010000013.1, from coordinate 213,254 downwards.
GCGGATGATGTCGCGCGCCGCCGACCCGAAACACCACGGCTCCTGGTGGGCCGACTCCTTGTGCGAGTGATTGCGGAAGAACGGAAACAGCAGCGACGCCTGGTACCAGCGCACGAGCAGTTCGGCGCTGGTCGTGTTCATGAACCCGCCGATGTCGGCGCCGTTAAACGACACGCCCGAGAGCGCCAGGTTGAGCGTCTCGGCAATAGCCATGCGCAGATGCGCCCATGTTGATTCGTTGTCACCTGTCCAGACGGCGGCGAAGCGCTGAATGCCGGTCGAGGCCGACCGCGTCAGCACAAACGGCCGCGCTTTGGCGTCGTGCTCTCGAAAGCCTCGAAACGTCGCCTCGGCCATGAACGTGCCGTAGAGGTTGTGCAGGTAATCATGCCGGATGGCGCCGCGCGCAAAGAGCATGTCATCGACGTCGGCCATGCCCGTGGCGGGATCGTTCATGTCGTTCCAGATGCCGTGGACGCCGCGCTTCAGGTGCGCCGCGACTTGCCCCGCCCACCATTGCCTCGTCTCGGCCAGCGAGAAATCGGGAAACACCGTCTGGCCGGGCCAGACCATGCCCACGAAGTGCCGACCCGAAGGAGCATGACAGAACAGATCCTGTTCACAGCCGCTGCGGTAGAGGGGATCATCCTCGTCGATGGCCACGCCGGGATCGATGATGGTCACCAGCCGCACGCCGCGTTCGCTCATCCACTGTGCCAGTCTTTCAGGCGACGGAATCCGCTGCTCGTGCCAGGTGAATACGCGGTAGCGATCCATGTAGTCAATGTCGAGCCAGAAGCCGTGCAGCGGGATCTGCTCCTCGGCGTACTGGGCGACAATGCGCTGGTACAGGCGCTGCTCGTCGTAGCCCCAGCGGCACTGATGATTGCCAAGTGCCCACAGCGGCGGCATCGGCGGCGCGCCGGTGAGGCGCAGCAGCTTGGCGCAGACTTCTCCCATTGTCGAGCCGGTCATGAAGATGAAGCGCGGCTCGCCGCAGTACGTGCCGAAGTAGAGCAGTTCAGGCAGGCCGAAGTCGGCGCTCTGGCAGTTGAACCACGCCGGGCCGGAGTTGTCGACGAGGATCGCTACGTAGCACACCGAGCCGCTTGCATTGCGCATCGGCCAGATCGCCACGGGAATGGCGCAATAGGTCGGGTCGTATGAATCGCTCTGCCAGCCCAGCGGCATGTCGCTGCACACGTCGAGGTTCCAGAACTTCATCCGCTGGCCGTTCTTGTTCAGCGGGCCGGTCTTCTCGCCAAAGCCGTAGAACGGCGTGTCGGCCGGCAGCGGCAGACCCATGCCGAACCTCTCGCCGCAGAAACCGATGATCTGCTCGGCGCTCACGGGTATGAGCGGCGCCCGCGCTTCGCCCGAGCCGCACGCCAATCCGATGGCCAGGTCGGGCAGTCGCAGCGTGAGCATGCTCCCGTCGCTCGACGCGAGTCGCACTTCACTGCCATCGTGCTCGCAACGGGCGTGCGGATCCGCCTGCGGGAGGCCGTGCAACGGCGGCGTGTGGCGCGGGAGTGGGGCGGTGCCGCGATTGAACGTAAGTTCAAACATGCCGCCGGCGAGCACCCGGGCGGCGAGGCGCGTTCCCGCTCCGCCGAGCACGATCTGCCCGCCGGCCGCGACGGTATTTTCGGTGATCTGCAGATCCCGGATCGGAGCGAGGCTCAGCGGACTGGGCTGTTTGTGGAAGTGCATGGCGGACGTCTCTCGGGCACTGCCACCTGCTGGCGGCGGAGGGCGATCGTAGGCGATGGCGCGAGCGCCGCTGACGAGCCTCGGGGAAAACCCCGCATTGCGGCGGTGGCCGCGCGGCTCGCGCGAAGGTGGAGGCGGCTCGTTTGGAACATCCTGACGCGTGTGCTAGATTAGTCTGGCGGGACCAGCGATCGCTTCCATCCTCTTGCCGATCTCATTCTGACGGGAGTTCACCCATGGCCGGATCGAATTCGCATCCATTCCAGGCTCGCGCGACGCTCAGCGCCGCTGGGCGGTCGTTCAAGTACGCCTCACTGCCGGCTCTGGCTGCCCAAGGCATGGCCGGCGTCGATTCGCTGCCCTATTCGATCAAGGTTCTGCTCGAAGCGTGCCTGCGCAACTTCGACGGCTACATCGTCTCCGAAGAGGATGTGCGCGCCATCGCCAGCTACGACGCGACCATTGTCGGCGAGATCGAGATCCCGTTCATGCCCGGTCGCGTCGTGCTGCAGGACTTCACCGGCGTGCCGGCGGTCGTTGATCTCGCCGCGCTGCGCAGCGCCATGCAGCGCATGGGTGGCGATCCCAAAAAGGTCAACCCGCTCGTCCCCTGCGACCTGGTCATCGACCACTCCGTGCAGGTGGACGCCTTCAACTCCGGCGTGGCGCTCACCATCAACAGCCAGAAGGAATTCGAGCGCAACACCGAACGCTACGAACTGCTCAAGTGGGCCCAGGGCGCGTTCGACAACTTCCGCGTGGTGCCGCCGGCCACCGGCATCGTCCACCAGGTGAATCTCGAGTATCTTGCCAAGGTGGTGTGGGAGAAAGACGGCACGATCTATCCCGACAGCCTGGTCGGCACCGACAGCCACACGACGATGATCAACGGCCTGGGCGTGGTCGGCTGGGGCGTGGGCGGCATCGAGGCCGAGGCCGTCATGCTCGGCCAGCCGATCTACATGCTCATTCCCGAAGTGGTCGGCATGAAACTCACCGGCCGCCTTCCCGCCGGCGCCACGGCCACCGATCTCGTGCTTCGCGTGACCGAAATCCTGCGCGCGCACGGCGTCGTAGGTCGATTTGTCGAATACTACGGCCCAGCGCTCGATCATCTCGCCGTCGCCGACCGCGCCACGATCGCCAACATGGCGCCCGAGTATGGCGCAACGATCGGCTTTTTCCCCGTCGATGCCCAGACGCTGCGCTACATGCGGCTGACGGGGCGCGATGAGAAGTTGATCGAGTCGGTCGAAGCGTACTACAAGGCGCAGGGCATGTGGCGCGAGGAGTCGCGCCGCATCCGCTACAGCGCCGATCTTGAACTCGATCTCAGCACGGTTCAGCCTTCCATCGCCGGGCCCAAGCGGCCGCAGGATCGCATCACGCTGACGGACGCGCGCTCACAATGGAACCGCGATCTGGTGGACACGTTCGGCAAGCCGAATCGCGCCGAGCGCACGACGAAAACGAACTGGGCCAGCGAGGGCGGCGCGCCAGGCACGAACGGGCCCGGAGGCGTCGCGACCATCGACGCCGACGTCAATGGCGTGCCGACGGAGTACGAAGGCGAGCAGTTCATGCTCCGCAATGGCCACGTCGTGATCGCCGCCATCACGAGTTGCACGAACACGAGCAACCCGAGCGTGATGATCGGCGCCGGCCTGCTGGCGCGCAATGCCGCCAAGCGCGGCCTGACGCGCAAGCCGTGGGTCAAGACGTCCCTCGCGCCCGGCTCCAAGGTGGTCACCGAGTACCTCAATGCCTCCAACCTGATGAAAGACCTCGAAGCGCTGGGCTTTTATCTCGTCGGCTACGGGTGCACGACGTGCATCGGCAACAGCGGCCCGCTGCCCGATCCGATCAGCGCTGCCATTAAGGAGGGCGATCTCGTCGCGTGCGCAGTGCTCTCGGGCAATCGCAATTTTGAAGGGCGCATCAGCCCCGACGTGCGCGCCAACTACCTCGCCTCGCCGCCGCTCGTGGTCGCCTACGCCATCGCGGGGACGATGGACATCGATCTCGCCGTCGATCCGATCGGCAAAGACCGCAGCGGCGGGGACGTGTTTCTCAAGGACATCTGGCCCACGCAGGACGAGGTGAACAAGGCCGTCGAGCAGTTCGTCACGCGCAGCCAGTTCATCGAGCAGTACGCCGACGTGTTTGCCGGCAGCGATGAGTGGCGCGCCATCGACGCCGGCAGCGGCTCGATTTATCAGTGGAACGAGCAGTCCACCTACGTGCAGGAGCCGCCGTTCTTCGTGGACATGCCTGCATCGCCGCAGCCGATCAGGGCCATCCGGGGCGCCCGCTGTCTCGTGAAGGTCGGCGACAGCGTGACGACGGACCACATCTCGCCAGCGGGTTCGATCAAGAAGGATTCGCCCGCCGGGCGCTACCTTACGGAGCACGGCGTGCCCGTGAGCATGTTCAACTCGTACGGCTCGCGGCGCGGTAACGACCGCGTCATGACGCGGGGCACATTCGCCAACGTCCGCGTCAAGAACCACCTCGCCGGCGGCAAGGAAGGCGGCTTCACGAAGTACCTCGGCGAGTCGAACGGTCTCCACACCGGCGACATCACAACCATCTTCGAGGCGGCCGTCGCCTACGGCGCGTGCCAGACTTCGGAGAGCGACATCAACCGGCACGCGGACGGCTGCCCGCTGGTCATCCTCGCCGGCAAGGATTACGGCATGGGCTCGAGCCGCGACTGGGCCGCCAAGGGCACGTTCCTGCTCGGAGCGCAAGCCGTGATAGCCGAGTCGTTCGAGCGCATCCACCGGAGCAACCTGGTGGGCATGGGCGTGCTGCCGCTGACGTACAAGGACGGCCAGACGGCGGCGTCGCTGGGCCTGGACGGCACAGAAACGTTCGACATCGAGGTCGATGACTCGATCCGGCCGCGCCAGGATGTGAAGGTGCGGGCGACGCGCGGCGACGGCCGGATCGTTGAGTTCACCACGACGTGCCGCATCGACACGCCGGTGGAGGTGGAGTACTACCGCAACGGCGGAATCCTGCACACGGTGCTGCGCAAGATGGCGCATGGATGAACTGAAGCTTTATGCCAATCCCTGCAGCGCTGCGCCGATGCCGAATGCCATGGCGGCGGCGATGCCGCCGACGAGCAGCGTCTCAAGCCCCGAGCGCCACCAGGATTCATCCACAAACGGGCTCTTGATCGCGCCGACGATGAAGAACGCAGCAGCGGTCATCGCCGCACTCCACTCGAATGCAGCGCCGCCAAAGGCGCCCGAGGCGATCAGGTCAAAGACATACGGCAGCAGGGGAATGAATCCGATGAGCACAAAGGCGATAAACGTCATGAGTCCCGCCCGCCAGGGCGAGACGCCTTCCAGCGCCAACCCGTGCTCTTCGGTCAGCATGGTGTCCACCCAGCGCTTCGGATCGGCGGTGATCACATCGACGACCATGTCGAGCTGTTCGCCCGTGAAGCCCTTGCCGGCAAAGAGCTGACGGATCTCCTCGCGCTCTCCTTCGGGTATCGTGCGAATGTGCATTTCTTCTGTGCGGCGCGTGCGCGTGCGGATCTGATGCTCGGCGCGCGTGCCCAGATAGTTGCTGATGGCCATCGAGAATCCGTCGGCGAACAGGTTTCCCAGGCCGAGGATGATCACGACTCCAAGCGGCAGATCAGCGCCGACGACGCCGGCGACGACGGCGAAGGTCGTCACAGCGCCGTCGATGGCGCCGTAGATGAAGTCGCGCAGATAGCTGTGCCGCATCCCGGCGCTGAGGCGCGACTGGATCGCTTCGGGCGTGTGTTCGCGTCGCAGGCGGGCGCGTGCGGCGGCCGTCAGTCCATGGGGCAGGTGACTCATGCACTGTTGTAGCGGCCGGCGAAGGCGCGTGCGACAAGAATCGCGCCCCGAAACGACTAATCGTGCCGCTTAAGGTCGGCCAGCAGCGACCCGCCGCCGGTGCGCGAGAGGATGTCGGCGATCACCGCTGCCGGCGACCCCTGCGCCTGCGTGAGACGGCGCTGCTGGCGAAATGCCTGCATGATCGCATCAAGCGAGCGACCCGGCGCATTGACCGGCCGCGCCGGCTGATCACCGGATCGTTCGCCGGGCGCTGGACCAGGGCTCGGCAGGGCCGAACCGTCGGCCGATGGGGGCGTGGGCGCGCAGTGCACCTCGGCCGGCGCTGAAGGCGCGACCGCGTGGCGGTGGTTCGCTCGAACATTCGACTGAGACATGAGATCATCTCCTTCTCTCCAGGTAGTCGAGTCCGGCGCAGGCCGTCCCTGCAAGCGATTCGCACGAGCCGTCCCCTCGCCGGCCGCGGATAAGCGGGTGACCGCGTCGCGCCGCAAGCGGCTCGCACGGATTCGGCAGCAGTTCAGGCTTGACGCCGGACTCGGTTTCGTTCCAGCCCCTCCAGGCTGGATGACTCTCGCATCACGAAGGACACGGCAGGCGCCGCGACGTGGCGGTTCGTCTTGTATCGACGAACGCCGCTTGAACTCATCACTCGAAACAACACTTCCGCGGGACACGTGAACGGATCAGGTCAGTGCCTCAGTGAGACACTCACGCGGGGGTCGGATGAACAGGTCTTCACGTGGAAAACCGGTAGATACGCTGCGACTAAGATCGCTCATGAACGCACACCACTGCATCGCCATGCTCGCGCGTTTTCCCGCTGTGCTCGCACCTCTGGTGCGCGATCTCGATGAAGAAACGCTTAGAGCGCGCGGCAAGGATGGACGCGCGTGGTCCATCACCGAAATCCTCTGCCACCTGGCGGATGAAGAGGTCGAAGACTTTCGCACGCGAGTGAAACTCACTCTCAAGCAACCCCAGACCGACTGGCCGCGCATCGACCCCGAGGCGGCCGCCCGCGACCGCGACTATCAGTCGCAAGACCCGCGGACGGCGCTGCGGCGATTCCTGGATGAGCGGCAGGCGAGTCTGCGCTGGCTTGAGTCGCTCGAAGCGCCCGACTGGACCACCGTGCACGTTCATCCGCGCGTCGGAGCGGTGCCCGCCGGTCAACTGCTCGCCTCGTGGGCGGCGCACGATCTTCTGCATCTGCGGCAGATCACCAAGCGTCTCTTCGAGGCCGCCGAGCGGCAGGCGACCCCGTGGCCGATCGATTACGCGGGCCAGTGGACGGCCTGAGCGGTCGCGGCTCCGCCTCCGGGCTTCGCGCGTCCAGCGGGTTCATCAGGGAAATCACCCTGAAAGTGATTGGATTGTCCTTTTATGCGCTCGCGGCGGGGGCAGAAGCCGACAATCATGGCCTGCAAACTAGAGTCAAGGCTCCGGTCAGCCTATGAATATGGCAGCGATTGAGAACGAGTCTCAATTACTCCCAGAGAGGTCCAGGTAACGCCATGTCTCTCCCAGCTACCCCGCACGCCCCAGCCGATGATGCCGCCGTCAGCCTGACGCAACTCGGCCGCGGGCAGTGCGCCACGTTCTACCGGGCCGATCTGCGCTGTGAAGACTGCGACATGCTCAACGCCATGGGCATGACGGATCGCTGCCAACTCAAGATCTGCAAGATCGGCGACCCATGGATCGTGCAGGTCAAATCGACGAGGATCGGCCTGGCGCGGAGCCTGGCGCAGCGTATTCTCGTTCTCCCACCGACCGTCCGGCCGTAGCATGACCCGCGTCATTCCGGATAGCGCGACACAGGTCCGCAACGTCGCGGCAGAGCGGCGCGCGCCGCGAGGCGAGCCTCGTTCGCTCCGCGTCGCACTGTTCGGGAACCCGAACACGGGCAAGACGACGCTGTTCAATCGCCTGTGCGGCCTGCGGGCCAAGACCGCCAACTTTCCGGGCATCACGGCCGAAGCGCGCGTCGGCCACTGCCCGGCTGATCGCCGCCATCCCGTGGCGCTGGAGATCATCGATCTTCCCGGCGTGTACCGGCTCACGCTGGAGGTGCCCGAGTCGCGCGTGTGCCGCGACATCATGCAGGGCTCGGCGCTCTATCAGCGGCCGGACGCGGTGCTCATCGTCGTGGACGCCACGAACCTGCCGCGCAATCTGCTTCTGGTCGGTGAACTGCTGGCGCACGGCCTTCCCACGGTCATCGCTCTGAACATGACCGACATCGCCCAGCGGCGCGGGCTGACGATCGACGCCCAGGAATTGTCGCGGCAGATCGGCTGCCCGGTCGTGCCCACCGTGGCCAGGAGAGGAACGGGCGCCGCCGAGATCCGCGACGAACTCGTGCGCACCGCTGACGACTTTGCGGCGGTGCGCGAAGCACACGGAGATCATGCGTCGGTTGAGAGCCTGCGCGCCATCGCGTCAGATCCGGCGCTGCTCGAGAATTGGGCCGACCGCGCCGTCGCCCGCAGCGTGGGCGGAGCCGAAGCGATCGGCGCCGCAAGCGACACGTTCACCGAGCGGCTCGACAAGGCGTTCACGCATCCGGTGCTCGGGCTGATGATCTTTGCCGCCGTCATGGCTCTCCTGTTCATCACGATCTTCCAGATGGCCACGCCGCTGATGGACTTCATCGAAACCGCTTTCGGCGCGCTGGGCGAATGGATCAGCGCGGCACTGCCGGCGGGAGCGATCAACGATCTCCTCGCCGAAGGGGTGATTGGCGGCGTGGGGGCGACGGTGGTCTTCCTGCCGCAGATCTGCCTGCTGTTTTTCCTGATCAGCCTGCTCGAGGACACGGGCTACCTCGCTCGCGCGGCATTCGTGATGGACCGCATCATGTGCCGCTTCGGCCTGCCGGGCCAGGCGTTCGTCCCGCTGCTCTCAAGCCACGCCTGCGCGCTGCCGGGCATCATGTCGGCCAAACTGATTCCCGATCGGCACGACCGGCTGGCGACGATTCTCGTGGCGCCGTTCATGAGTTGCTCGGCCCGCGTGCCGGTGTACGTGCTGCTCACCACGCTGCTCTTTCGCGACCGGCCGTGGCTGGCGGGTCTGGCGTTCTTCGGTTGCTACGTGCTGGGGGCGGTGGCGGGGTTGATCACCGCGCTGCTTGTGCGGCGGACGATTCTGCGCGGTCGGTCGCGGCCGATGGTGCTCGAACTGCCGTCCTACAAGATGCCCGCGCTGCGAACGGCAGTGTGGACGACGATCGATCGCGGCCTGGTGTTCCTCAAAAACGCGGGAACGATCATCCTGGCCATCAGCGTGGTGTTGTGGTGGCTCAGCGCTTATCCGCATGTTGAGGCGCCGGCGCAGGCAGTGGAGATGCGCCAGCAGGCGCGGCAGATGATGCCGCACGATCCTGATGGCGCCACGGCCCTGGTGACCGAGGCGCAGCGCCTTGAGGCGAGCCACGCGACGCGAGAAAGCTACGCCGGCCGGCTCGGCCGGCTGGCCCAGCCTGTGTTCGCACCGGTGGGCTATGACTGGCAACTCACCGTCGGCGTGCTGACGAGCTTTGCAGCGCGCGAAGTCTTCGTGGCGACGATGTCGATCCTTCTCACCGGTGAAGACGAGGCTGCCGCGGAAGATGCAGGCTTCATCGACCGGATCCGAAATGCCCGGCGCGATGACGGCTCGCCGGTGTTCACCGCGGCCACCAGCGCCAGCCTTCTCGTCTTCTTCGTGCTGGCGATGCAGTGTCTTCCGACACTTGTAGTGACCCGCCGCGAGACGGGGAGTTGGAAGTGGGCCGGCCTGCAACTCGCGTACATGTCGTGCCTGGCGTGGGTCGCCGCGTTCATCACCTATCAGGGGCTGACGCTCATGGGGGTGGCGTGATGGACGGCCTGCCGCTGGGGGACTGGCAGTTCTACGTCGTGACGGCCGCGGCGCTGGGCGGGATCTGGCTCATTGTTCGGCCGCTGCTCGGCCGGCCGGGCAACTCCGGCTGCCCGAACTGCGCCGACGGCGCCGCAACCTCCACGCGCCGCCGCACCACGGGGCTGACGGTCGAAGGCAAGCGCGTTTGAGGCGCGCTCTGCTCAGCGCGTGAACTGTTCGCTTCGAATCCGGCGGATGATCTCATCGAGATCGCGCCGGATGTGGCCGTAGAACCGCTTGAGTCCCGGGCAAAGGTAGTTGAGCCCAGCCTCGCCCTGCGGCGTGCGGACGAAGCGGTTCTTCGGGCATTCGCCCCAGCACAGCGGGAGGTGCGGGCACTCGCGGCAGTAGCGCGGCAGCGTATCGCGCTTGGCGTAGCCGAACTGCTGCTGGCGCTCGCTGTAGGCCATGTCTCCCCAGTGGGTCGTGTGGATGTTCCCCATTCTGAACTCGGGATAGACGAAGTGATCGCAGCAGTACGCGTCGCCGTTGTGCTCGATCGCCATCGCCTTGCCGCAGAACTCCGCGGTGGTGCACTTTTGAGCGGGGAGGCCGAGGCGCTGCGCCACCGCCGTCTCGAAGAGGTCGACGTAAACGCGGCCGTAGTCGTGTTTGAACCAGATGTCCCAGACGTCGCAGAGGAAATTGCCCCAGTCGACCGGATCGACCGACCACTCCGTGACGATCGAATCCGCGGCTGCGGGGGCGGCGCGCCGCGTGCCCACCACCGGCAGTTCGGATGGGTCCCATTGAGCCGGAGCGGCGTTGCGGAAGTCGCGCGGCTCGATGCAGGGGATGAACTGGATCACCCTACCGCCGACTTCCCGACTCAGGAAGCGGTAGACGGCGCGTGCCTGGCGCGAGTTGCAGCGATTCACCACGCAGAGCGTGCTGAACATGACGTCGTGGGCCTTAAGCAGCTTCGCAGCGACCATGACGCGTGCGTGCGTGCCTTGCCCGCCGCGCGAGACGCGGTAGCGGTCGTGCAACTCCGCCGGACCATCAACGCTGAGACCCACCATGAAGCGATGCTCGCTCAGGAAGGCGGCCCACTGTTCGTCGAGCAGGGTGCCGTTCGTCTGCAGGTCGTTTTCGATCCGCTGGAATGGCTTGCGGTACTGATCCTGCAATTGCACGACGCGGCGGAAGAAGTCGAGGCCCAGAAGCGTCGGCTCGCCGCCCTGCCAGGAGAAGATCACTTCTTCGCCGTTTTGGGCTTCGATGTACTGGCGGATGTGCTGCTCAAGGGTGTTGTCATCCATGCGCGGCAGACGCGGCTGATGGAGCAGATCCGCCTTGTGCAGGTAGTAGCAGTACTGGCAGTTCAGATTGCACGCCGCGCCCACGGGCTTGACCATCGCGTGGAAGCAGTGGCTGCCCACGGAGGTCTGCGGCAGATGGAAGGCGGGAGGCTCCTGCATCCAATGGCCCTCGGCTGGACATACAGCCTAGGGGAAGCTCCCGGCTGGCGGAGGGGGAATTTCGCCCCGATTGCTCCACGGCGTCCTCCAAGAGCGGGACCGCCGCTCGGGATGAATGGCCGCGCTTGCCCGCCGGCTCGCAGGCCACTATGACACCACTTGCATGGCCAAGCGCGGAGCAACCAAATCAAAGGGCGGTGCGGCCGGCCGGCCTCTGGACGATTCGGCGCGGGTGGTCATTCTCCACGGGCCGGAGAACTACCTCCGCACCGAGCACCTGCGGACGCTGCGCGAGGCGATCGAGACCCAGCGGGGCGAGGTGGATGTGCTCCACTTCGACGGCGGCAGCGCCGCCGCAGCCGACGTCCTCGACGAGGCGCGCAGCCTCGGCCTGATGCAGCAGTACAAGATCATCGTCGTCGATGAGGCGGATGAGTTCCTTAAGCGAGGCGAAAACCGCCGCAGCATCGAGCACTACACCGAATCGCCTGTGGAGTCGGTCACCCTTGTGCTCCGCGCTGGGGCGTGGAATCCCGGCAAACTCGACAAGATGGTCGAAAGCGTCGGCCGCGTAGTCAAGTGCGAGCCGCTCGAGCCGCCCATGGCCATCTCCTTCTGCATCCAGCGCTGCGCCAAGCGCTACGGCTGCACGATCGATCCGCGGGCGGCCGGGCTGCTTGTCGAGCGCATCGGCGCCAGCCTGTCGCGCCTCGATACCGAACTGGCGCGGCTGTCGCTCATGACCGAGACTGCGGGCGGGGTCATCGACGTCGATCTCGTGACCGAGCAGATTCAACTCTCGCGCGAGGAGAAGGCGTGGGAAGTGCAGAACGCGCTGCTCACCGGCGACGGGGCCACGGCGCTGGGCAAGGTCATCGAACTCATGACCATCAGCCGGCTCGATCCCGTACCCATTTTCTACGCCATGACCGACCTCTCGCGCAAGATCTACGCGGCTCGCCGGCTCTTCGACGCGGGTCAGAACGAACGGGTCGTGTGCAGCCAGCTTCGGCTGTGGGGGCCGTCCGTCAGTGCGCTTCTGTCGGCCGCCAGGCGGTGCACGGCGACAGACCTGGCCGAACTCATGCGCGAATGCCTGCGGGCGGTGCACCGGCCCAGGCAGAGCCTTGGCACTTCCGAGCGAGCCGTCGAACAACTGGCGGTGCGATTTCTGTCGGTCCTCGGCTCGGGCGGACGATGAAGCTCTGAGCAATCCGTACTTCGACACCGGCCAGGATGGCCGCTTGACAGCAGGAGGCTGAGTCGATGAACCGCAAGTTCCTTCCTTTCAATCTGCATTCCGGCTTTGCCGGCATTGGCTGCGCGGCGTGTCTTGTCGCCGGAATCGTGGCGATCGGGTCCTGCACGGGTCCTGCGAATCAGTCCGCCGGACCCATGCGCTACGACGCCTCCCAGGCGCTGCCGCCATTGGGTGCGCGCGAAGCGCCTCCCGCTTCGGATTTCGAGACCCCTTCTCAGGCTGGCGGGCAGGTGGGCGGCGAGGAGCTGGTCGCCGCACCGCTCATGCCGCTGGACAGCTGGGAGCGCATGAAGCTCCAGAACGGAGCGCGGCTCCGGGCCAACGAGGAAGCCCAGCGCCTTCGCGACGAGCAATCGGAAATCGCAACTTCAGCGCGCCCGCCGGTGATGTGGCACGCGGTGCAGCCGCCGCCCCGCGAAGATCCGCCGGTGTACGAGGGCCCGCAGGCGTCGTCCGAGTCGTTACGCCTCATCGGCCCCCCGTCACCGAATCCCACTGCTTCGTTTGCCAGTGTTGAACAGCGGGCGGATTCGCAGGCCCAGAGCGCCCCGCCCGTTTTGAAACTGGCGGATCTGATCCCGCCGCTCAAGAGTCAATTGGCCATGCAGGCGGCGGATTCGAGTTCGCCACTGCGCGAGCATCTCGTGGCCGCGGCTTTGCTGATGCTCGACGGCCAGCGGCGCACCGACCCGCAGACCATCCACGACCTGACCGATCGCGAGCGCGAGGTGCTCAGTGCGTACCAGGATTTTTTTGCGAAGGCGGGCGAGTCGTTCTCTTCCGGCGCGGGCGTTGATGCGCTGCTGAAACAGACGCAGGAGGTCGCGGGCACGCTCAACGCGGCCGGTCAGTTGCGCATTGCTGACTTCCGGCTGTGCAGCCGCATCGTCAACTTCGGCCTCTATGACGAGGTGGAGTCGTACAAGTTCCCGGCGATGCGGCCGACGCCGCTGCTCACCTACGTCGAGATTGAAGGGTTCAAATCGGTGCCCGGCGGCGACGGTAAGTACGTCACGCGCGTACGCCATGAACTCGAACTCTACACCGAGCGCGACGGGCAGATGGTCTACGCCTGGCCTGCCGCTCCGGCTGAGGACATCTGCGGCAAGGTGCGCCATGACTTCTTCCTGCCCCGGCAGATCCAGCTGCCCTCGAATCTCACGATGGGCCGCTATCGCCTGAAGGTGCGCATCATTGACGAGCAGAGCCAGAACCAGGCCGAGTCGGTGGTCGCGTTCTCGATCGTCGCCGGCGGGGATGTGGCTCTGCAGAAGTAGGGTTCCAGCGGATCACACGCCGCGCGTCTGCGGGTCCCAGATGATCTTGTGCAGTTGCGTTTGCAGGCGCACCTGCAAACCGTCCTCGATGATCCAGCGCGCCAGGTCTGCCAACGGCAGCGAGGGGCAGCCGGCGATCTCGAGCCCGCGCGGCTGCTCGAACACCGCGGCGAAGAGGACGCAGCCGGCCCGATCGAGCAGCCGGTGCTCGCGCACCATCTCGCGCGACCACTCGTAGTCGGCGCGGTCGGTGATGACAAACTTCACTTCATCGCGCCCCGTGAGATGATCGACATTGCTCCACAGGTTGCGAGCCTCCTCGCCGCTGCCGGGCGTCTTGAAATCGAGGATGCGGATAACGCGCGGATCGCACGCCGAGATGTCGCACGCGCCGCTGGTCTCGACGAGCACCGTGCGGCCGGCGTCGCAGAGGCGCTTCAGCAGATCGTGCACGCCCTCCTGCAACAGCGGTTCGCCGCCGGTGATCTCGACGAGCGGGGCGGGATGGTGCAGAACTTCCTCGACCACCGAGTCGATCGACCGCCGCTGCCCCTCGTGAAAGGCGTACTCGGTGTCGCAGTAGGTGCAGCGCAGGTGGCAGCCCGTGAGCCGCACGAATACGCAAGGCAGCCCGATCCACGACGACTCACCCTGAATCGAGTGGAAGATCTCGTTGATGCGAAGGGTATCGGTCACGTGGGTTGGTCCGTTGCCGTCATGCTTTCGAGCGGTGCAGCCAAAAGGGTAGGGGCGTCGCTGCGCCCGCAGCGCGGGGCGGTCGGCGATATACTCTCTCGCCATGCCCAGGCGCGTGCTTCTCGTTTCCAATCTTGACCGCCCCGAGATCCGGGCGGTATTGCCCGAATTCCGCCAGTGGCTCGCCCAGCGCGCTGTCATCGTGGCCGAGTTCGAAGCGATGTCGCGCGAGCAGCCGCCCACTGCCGGCGTGGACCTCGCCGTGGTGCTCGGCGGCGATGGCACGCTGCTCAGCCAGGCGCGGCGGTTTGTCAACTTCGACATCCCGCTGCTGGGCGTAAACCTCGGCCGGCTCGGTTTCCTCGCCGAGTTTCACATGACCGACCTCTTCACCGCCTCGCACGACATATTCGATGATGGTGTCGAACTCGCGGTGCACTCGCACATGCTCATCGAAGTGCACGTCTTTCCGGAGGGCGCGGACGTCAGCGACATCGCCGCCGCGCGCGAGCGCCACCTCGCGCTGAACGACTGCGTCATCACTTCCGGACCGCCGTTTCGCATGATCGAACTCTTCCTGACGCTCGACGGCGAGCCGACGCCTTCGGTGCACGGCGACGGGCTGATCATCTCCACCCCGATCGGTTCGACTGCCTACAGCGTGTCATCGGGTGGCTCGATCATCGAGCCGCGCCTCGACTGCTTTGCCATCACGCCCATCGCGGCCCATAGCCTCGCGTTTCGGCCGATCATCATTTCGCCGACGACTTCGCTGATCGTGAGCGTCGAGCGGGCCAACCCGGGCACGACGATGGTCATCGACGGGCAGGTGTTCGCCGCGCTTCGCGCCGGGGACCGCGTGTCGATCCGCCAGTACGCAAGGCGGGTCAGTTTCGTGGCCAACCCGGGCAACAACTACTGGCGCACGCTGACGACCAAGATGCACTGGGCCGCCCCGCCGACGTCGAAGTAGCGCATCTGGCCGCTTCGCGACAGGCCGCTACCATGCGCCCGCCATGATTGACCTCAAGCAATTGCGCGATGATCCCGATCGCTTCCGCAAGGCTGCGGCCGACAAGGGCGTCAGCGTTGACATTGACGAACTGCTGCGCCTGGATACCGAACTGCGCGAAGCGCAGACCGAACTGCAGAACCTGACCGCTGAAAAGAACCGCATCGGCAAAGAGATCGGCGCCCTGGCCGGCCGGCTCAAGAAGGCGCCTGATTCGGAAAAGCCCGCGCTGCAGCAGGAGATGCAGCGGCTGCAGGCCCGCCCGACCGAGATCAAGACGCGCGAGGCCGAACTCTCCAGCGCGGTGAGCGCGCTCGAGGCCCAGCGCCGCGACATCTGGCTGCGCATACCCCAGCCGGCCGATGCCGATGTGCCCGTCGGGCGCGATGCGAGCGACAACGTCGAGATCCGCCGCTGGAACTGCCCCTGGTTCGACACGAACGAGTCCTTCGCGCAAAACAAGGGCTTCCAGCCGCGCCCGCACGTCGAAATCGGCCAGCGGCTCGGGCTGTTCGAATTCGAGCGCGGCGTCAAGATGGCCGGGTCGCGCAGTTACGTGCTCACCGGCGACGGGATGCGCCTGCACAACGCCGTGCTCCGCTATGCGTTTGACATGATGACCAACGAGCACGGCTTCACGGCGCTGAGCGTGCCCGTCATCGTGCGCGAACAGGTGATGGTCGGCACCGGGTTCTTCCCCAGCGGCCGCGACCAGGCGTATGAGATTCGCGAGAGCGAGCGCGGCGGCGGGCACGACATCTATCTCACTGGCACCGGCGAGGTCGGGCTCATGGGCTACCACCAGGAGGAGATTCTCGACTTCGAGCAGCTGCCGCTGCGCTACACGACGGTGTCGACGTGCTTTCGCCGCGAAGCCGGCGCTGCGGGCAAAGACACGACCGGGCTGTATCGCATTCACCAGTTCGACAAGGTCGAGCAGGTCGTCATCTGCCGGGCGGACGAGCAGGAAAGCCGGCAGTGGCACCAGCGAATGATCGGCTTCGTCGAGTCGCTGCTCCAGCGCCTCGAACTGCCCTATCGGCTGCTGCAGTGCTGCACGGGCGATCTAGGCGTGAAGAACGCCGACATGGTGGACATCGAGACGTGGATGCCCAGCCGGGGCGAAGAGGACGCCGACGGCGTGCCGGGTGGAGCCTACGGCGAGACGCACAGCGCTTCGCGCCTCTACGACTACCAGTGCCGGCGGCTCAACATCCGCTATCGCGATCCGGAGACGGGCAAGCCTGTCGTGTGCCACTCACTCAATAACACCGTCGCCGCCAGCCCGCGCCTGCTCATCCCCATCCTCGAACTCTACCAGAACGAAGATGGGAGCGTGACGATCCCGGCCGTGCTGCGTCCCCATATGAACGCGCAGGAGCGGATTGGCTGAACCCGATCCGTGCGCGCCGGATGCTCATGGCGTAGACGACGACTTTATGCGATGCCGGCGGCCCGCTGATGCGGCCCGCATTCTCTCGTCGGCTCTGGCTGAATTGTCTGGTGCTTCTGGAAGAACGCCACTGCGCTCGCGGTTGTACGAAGGGTGGGGCCGGCTGTCCATGGCGTGACAGGCCCATGAATCGCCTCGCCGTCGAAGGAGCATGGCATGATCCATCTGTCAACCCGTCGATGGGCTCATTTTGTCGCTGCGTTGCTCGGAGTGGCCGGTCACTGCTCCACAGCGCGCGGCCAGGAGGCCGCGCGCTACGCGATCGTGGACATGGGAGACATCGGTGGCGCGGGCGCAAATACGCCGTATGCCATCAACAACAACGGTGTGATCGTCGGGAGCCTGCTCGATGCGTCGAACGTCGATGTCAGATCATTCATCTGGCGCAATGGCGTTGTGGAGTATCTTGAGCCTCTGGTTCAAGGGTTCGACACCAGGGCCAATGACATCAATGACTCTGACGAGGTGACAGGCTACAGCTACATCGCCTTGGGCGTTCAGCACGCGGTGCTGTGGCGCGCCGACGGAACGGTCGTCGATCTCGGCACTTTGAGTGGCGAGGATTCCATCGGGCATTCGATCAATGATGTCGGTGAGGTTGCCGGTCAATCCGACTTGCCAGATTCAGGATACCACGCCTTCTTGTGGATTGACGGCCAATTTACTGATCTGGGGGATCTTGGCCGGCAAGGGAGTTCCACATCGGCAATCAACAATTCCCACCAGGTCGTCGGCGGCTCCTTTCGTGATGAAGGGCCGGCGAAGCGCGCCTTTGTATGGGAGAGTAGTGAAATGGTTGATCTGGGAACCCTACCCAATGGCAGCCAGAGCGAAGCTGAGGACATTAATGATGGTGGAGTCATCGCGGGCTACGCCATTCACTCAAGCAGTCTCAGGCATGCCGTGTTGTGGGAGGATCGCGTCATCCGCAGCATTCACAATCCGTCCATCGGCGGACAGTCCGAAGCCTATGCCATCAATGAATCCGGCCAGGTCGTCGGATTCCTGGATGTCGATCGCCGGTTCGAACACACCAGCGGCTTTCTTTACGAAGGCTCCGGTCCCATGGTGAATGTGATGACACTGCTGCCGCCGGGCCACACCTGGCGGCAACTACTCAACGTCGCCGACATCAACGACCACGGCGAGATCGTCGCCTACGGCGATCACATCGGCGGCAGTGACTATCTCTACCACGCAGTGTTGCTCACACCCATCCGCCCGACACTGACGCTTCAGGGCCCCCAACCCGGTACCGCCGGAACACTCAACGGCATCCGCGCCACCGGCTGCACGCCGGGCTCGCGCGTTCACTTCTTCTACAGCACGACCGGTGGGGGCACCCTCGTGCCCGGCTGCAACCATACCGACGGCGTCACACTCCAACTTGAGAACCCGATTCGCGCCGGCACCGCCACCGCCAATGCAAACGGCATCGCCACGCTCACGCGATTCATCCCGCGCAACGCAGCAAACCTCGGCGAGGTGCTCATCCAGGCCGTCGATGCCGACAACTGCCAGATCAGCCAACTTGTCGTGCATGAGTTTGAGTAGGGCACACCACCGTGCCGGAGAAGAGCATTCCCGGCGAACGCATCTGCCCAATTTCTCGCCCATCTGAACGGGCGGGAGCGGATCGACGTGTAGGATCATCTCACCGGCCCATTTTCTGGCTATTTCTCGTTCTGTTTAACCGAATGACCCTTGCGTGCTCAGCCGTCTGTGGTATATTCGCCCCGAGGGTGATTCCGTCGGGGACCGATAACCGGGGCTGACGTGGGCTGATCCAGCCGACGGGCGAGGGTGTTCTATGCGAATGCGCGTATCGAGGGGGGGACGCTTTGCGACGCTATCGGCGCGCGGGCGCTGTGTGTGGTCGTGCATTGGCGCGATGATGCTGGCTGCGACCGCGGGCGCCCTTGGACAGTCTCCGCCGAATCTGATTTTCATCTTGACGGACGATCAGGGCATCGACGCGGTTCAAGGCGCCGACTGGTCCAACGGGTTGAACTGCCACACGCCGCAACTGGCAAATCTCGCGCGGCGAGGTCGCTCGTTTACGACCGTTCGCGTCAATCCGGTGTGCTCGCCGACGCGGGCGTGCCTGTTGACGGGCCGCAGTGCGAATGAGACGGGCATATACCACATTGTCCGTCGAGATCTTGGACCGCCGCAGGAGCGCATCAAGCGATCGCTCCAGACGCAGGAATGGACGATCGCTGAGGCGCTGCGCAAGGAGGGCTATTACACGGCACTGGTGGGCAAGTGGCATCTTGGCGTCGATGCAGAAGGCGGCGTGACTCCTCAGCAGCAGGGCTTTGACGTGTTCATCGACGGCAGCGAGTTCCTCCCGTTTGACGACCCGATTGCAGTCGGCGATGAACTGATCACAATGATGGTGGATCAGGCCGTCGATGCGGTGCGCGGGCGTCCGGATCCCTCGGCGCCGTATGCGCTGTTCTTCTGCACCAACGATCCGCATGATCGAACCGACCCGTCGCAGCGCGAACCGCTCGGCTGGTGGCGCGTAGACGACTCGCTCCTACCCTCGGGCGAGCCGTACTACAAACCTGATCGCCAGTTCGACACGGAGCGCGACCGGTATCGTGCGGTCGTTGAAGCGCTGGACACGGAACTGGGCCGAATGCTGGTCGAGCTGCAGGTCATCAACGGCGACGGGCGATATCGATCGCAAAGCAGGACGGTCGTTCTCGCCACGTCCGACAACGGCACACCTTCAGAGGTGACCGAGGGCCCCGGGAAGGGCTCGCTCTATGAGCCTGGCGTGCGCGTGCCGCTCGTGGTGTTCGGCGAAAACGTTCCCGCCGACGGTCGGCAGCTCGACCGACTCGTCAGCGCCGTGGATGTGTTCGACACGCTGGCCGACATCGCCGCACTGCCCGTCAATATGCGCGGTCGCGGCCCACGCGACGGTCTGAGCTTCGCCGGAGAGATCGGCTGGGGTGAACCGGGAGCGCAGCGCCGCTACACGCTCTCGAGTCGCGGCCCGGCCGAGCAGGTGGAGGGACAGTGGGTTGCACTCGCGGACGATCGCTTCAAGCTGATCACGCGAGCCGGCGCCGTCGGCTTTATTCCGCCCGACGGCCATGCGTTCTATGACCTCGCCGCTGATCCTCTGGAAGAGCATGACCTCGTTCAGGAGGGGATGAATGCAGAGCAGCAGGCTCAATACCTGGCCATGCGGGATGCCGTGGTGGACTACTGGTGTTCGGCCGTGGGACTACCGATCTCGCTGCACGTGGATGTCCCGTTGACGCATTCGGCGGCCGCGACGAGTCTGGGGACGTGGCACACGGACCTGTTGCCAATCGGTTTCGGCAATTCGAGCGACCGCGCCGAGGCGATCGCGCTGTACCGATTCGACATCGAGTCTATCTCCAGCCTCCTTCCACAAGGCAAGACTCTCGATGATGTCGAGTCGGCGCAGGTGGTGGTCCAGTTCGGGAGCGATGCGAACAGCCCTTCGGAAACCGATATCGGGCCGATCAGCGCTTACACGGTTGCGTTGCCGTGGTGGCGGGACCGCCCGGGCTTTGCGGATCTCAAGGCGGCGATCGCGCCGCCGGGACTCGGCATGGTCGATCTTCCGCCGCACCTGCTGCCGGATTCAGGCCAGCCCAGCCCGATCGTTCTGGGCTCACTCATCAGCCTCGGCCACAACGTCAGCCTGCTCGACGCCATCCACTTGTGGAGTGACAACCCTCAACTCAACAACGGTCTGGCCCTGGTGGCCGAGCCGCTGCCTGAGCTCACTGGCGATCAGTTCGTGCTTCTGCAGCGCACGGCGGTGTTGCGCCTGACGCTGAGGCCGTGAGGGCGCGCAGAGCCTGAGGGGTAACGTAAGTGCCGGTCGGGATCCGCGCCAGGCCTTCGGTGGACCGGTTGTACCAGTACACCCATGCTTGTCGAACGCCTGTCGCCTGCCGAGTCTGGGCCAGACGGCGGATGAACAGCGAGCCTGCGGCGTCGGCCGGGCGGTAGCCTTCGTATGCGTCGAGCCACGGCCAGCAGTGGTCAGGCTCGTGCAGTTCGAACAGTTCGCCGTGGATCGATTCACCCACCGCGCTTTCTGGCACGGCTGCAGGGTAGCGGCCCTCATCGTAGAGGCGGCCGCTGATCACAGCCTCCCCTGCGAATGTCGCGTGTCGGTGGAGCCGCTGGGCTGCGGGTTGTCCGCCGCCGCGGCGCAGCGTGCCGTAGACGAAGAGCAAGCGCGGTTCGCCGCTCACGCCCGGTCGGCCTCCATTTCCTTGAGGTAGCCGATGAACTCGCGGCGGTGGTTCTGCTCGTCGCCAAGGATCGTGATGGCCAGGTCCTGGGTCACGTAGTCCACGCCGTCGCAGGCCTTGATGATCTCTTCGTAGCCGCGGATCGCCTCCTCTTCGGCCGCGATGACGCCTTTGATGACCGCCAGCACATCCGTGCTCTCGTGCGGCGGCTGGAGAGCTTCCTGTGTCCATCGCAGTTTGAACGAGCCTGGCACCGAGCCGCCGATGACCTTGATGCGGGCTGCCAGTTGCTGCGCGTGGCCCAGTTCGGCGGTGACGTCCGCCTGGAGCGAGCCTTTGATGTGCTCGGCCCGGATCCCGTCGAGGTTGACGGAGTTGGCGAGGTAGTTCATGACCGTTTCGAGTTCGGCGTTATACGATTTCTGCAGAAGGTGAACGATCTTCTCTTTGGAGTCGGTGCTGTTCGGGGCCATTGCGGGTCCTTTCCAAATCCGGGGTCAATGCGCCTGTTTAGCGATGGTAGTGTGCTGCTTTGCGCTCCGGACCGGGGAAGCCGCCTCAATTCGCAGCGGCTGCGACTCGCCAGATTGAGCAGGAGACGTACTTCATGACGCGTGGAGAGATGCTCGCCCGGGCCGTGTGTGACAGCGGCGAATTGCTCCGGCGGTATCTCGCCGGCTTCGATGATTCCAACTGCACCACCCAGGCGCCCGGCCTGCCCAATCACGTGGCGTGGTGCCTGGGCCACTGCGCCCTGACGATGCACCGCGCGGCCGAGCGGCTCGATGGTCAGGCGCTGCCCGAGGCCGACTTCATTGAGCGGGCGGATCGCGGCGATGCGCGCCGCTTTGGCACCGAGTCCGTCTCCTTCGACTCGCAGCCGACCGACGATCCGCAGCGCTACCCCGGCCTGGCGCGGAGCACAGCGATCTTCAATGCAGCCTGCGAGCGGCTGGCGCACGCCGCCCGCACCATCGAGGACTCGCGTCTGGATCAAACTGCCCGGTGGGGCAGAGCTGAGACCCCTCTTTGCAGTCTGATTTCGCGGATGGTCTTCCATAACGGCACCCATTGCGGGCAGATTGTGGACCTCCGCCGGGCCCTGCGGCTGGGCTCGATACTCGGCTGAGGGCCGCCTTTTCGCACCAAAACGCCCCGGCTGCTCTCTACCGCGGGCCTGACGTGTCCTACACTAACGCTGGCTTTTGGGGCGGCCCGATGTGCCCACCGGTCCGGGCGGGCAAACGGAGGGCCTCTCAGGTTCGGTTCCCGACTCCAGAGGCCGAACGGGTGGTTTGTCTCAGCGCTTTTCGGCACTGACGTGGCGTCAGGCAAGCAGTCGACCAGAAGAGGTCCATGAAGATGGCGCAAACCAAAACCCCATCCCGATCGCCCCGCAGCAAGAGCGCGGCCGCCGGCGCCGCGGCGCCCGTCGTGGAGACGCGGCCCGCGCCCGTCGCGCGCAACGGCCATCACGGCTCGCTTCACTCGGGCGCCTCGGCGGCCATTCCCACGTCGCCTGCGTTTGACAAGACCATGGCCGCCCTGAAGAAGGCGGGCACCGTCGCGAATCGCAAAGCGGCGGTCAGGCACGGCATCAAGGGCGAGTGCTTCGGCGTGAGCCCGGCCCAACTCAAGTCCATCGCGCGCAAGGTGCACAACGACCACGACCTCGCCCGCCAGTTGTGGGCGACGGGCAACCACGACGCCCGCATGCTTGCGACGCTCGTGGCCGATCCCCAGGCGCTGACTGCAAGCGAACTGGACCAGTGGGTGCGGCAGGTGGACAACTACGTGCTGGCGGATTCGTTCTCGGCGCTGGTGGCGCGGAGCCCGCAGGCCGGCAGCCGCATCGACCGCTGGACGCGCTCGAAGCGCGAGTTTGAGCGTCGTTGCGGGTTCGGCATCATTTCCGCCGCACTGAAGGACGGCGTGATGATCTACCCGGCCCTGCTCGACGCGGCGATCAACCAGATCGAGCGCGAGATTCACTCATCGGCCAACCGGGCCCGCGAGGGGATGAACCTCGCGCTGATCGCCATCGGCACGCATCACGAGCACCTGCGCGATCGCGCGTTCAACACCGCCAGCCGCATCGGCAAGGTGGACGTGGACCAGGGCGAGTCCGGCTGCAAGAACCTCGACGCCGTCGAGCAGATCGAAAAGTCGTTCAGCAGCAGGAAGACGACGCGCAAGAGCCGCAAGAGCGGTTGAGCGCTTCATCGCCGGTTGGACGATTCGCTCTGCAAAGCTCGAGCCAGCCGCAGCAGGTGTCGGCTTTGTTTTGTAGACATCATTGAAGCGGATTTTGGTCAAGTTCGCACAGGGAAGCGGGCATGAGCGAGTGCACGGATCCTCTGCGTAAGGAGACGCCTGAGAACGCCCGCGAGGAGCCTCTATTGCACCGCGCGGCCCGTCGCGGGGATCGTGATGCGATCGAACGCCTGATCGCTGGCGGTGCTGATCCGAACGCGCGCTACCGTGATCGAACACCTCTGATGACCGCGGCCGCATCGGGCGACGGCGCCACGGCCGAGACCGTGCGCGTCCTCCTGGCGCTCGGAGCCGACCCGGCACTGCTTCGACAAGGCGAATCGGCCGCGATCTATGCATGTTGCGTTCATGAGTGGTTCAACCGGACCGGGGGTGACGCGGCTCGCCTCACCCTGCTGCTCGACGCCGGCGCTGCCATTCCGCTGTCCGGTCGAACCGCCGCGCGCCTCGTCGCCACCGTCGCGGAGACGGGCGACGTCGATCGGCTCCGCGTATTGCTCGACCGCGGGCTCCCGGTAAATCCTGTGTGGGATGCCGACAGCGCGGCTCAAGAACATCGCCGCATGATGGAGCGGACGAAGGACCACAAGGCGACGCTCATGGCGCAATTGGAGGCGATGGGCATGCCGGAGGAGTTTCGCTCGGTTGCCGAAAACGTCGGTTCGAAGTTCGAGAAGCCGGCCGAGGCGCCGAGCCATTTCGAGATTCCCCTCTTTCAGGCGGCGAGCAGCGGATCAGCGGCCTGCGTACGCCTTTTGATCGAATGCGGGGCGCAAGTCGATGTCCGCGATGACGGCCGGCGCACGGCGATGTACTACGCCTCATCGCTTGAGATCGTCAAGTTGCTCATGCATCATGGGCTGTCGCTTGAGGAGAGTGACGACCTGGGATGGTCGCCGCTGCGCAGCGCGGTCAGCGATGGCGAGCTCGGCCTCGATCGCGTTCGCGCCCTGATTGCCGCCGGAGCCGATGTCAACGAGACCGATGACCGTGGCTACACCATCTTCATGTCAGCCGTCGCGTCGTCGGATCGCGACCTGCGTGTGATGAGAACGCTCGTCGAGGCGGGGGCTGATTTCCGCGCCGTTACCGAATTGGGCTGGAACGCCTTTCACGCCGCGATTGACGTGAGCGGCGAAGCAACCGAAGCAACCTCAGTCCGCGACACGCTCGGCTATCTAAAGGAACTGGGCGTAAACATCGAGCAGAAGAACCACCTCGGCGAGACCCCGCTCGCCAAGGCGGTATTTCTCGGGTACGGAATCGAGGTGCGGGTGCTCTGTGAACTTGGCGCCGATCCGAATGCCGTCGGCTCAAGCCACTGGTGCTGCGGCGGCGAGTGCGGACCGCCGCGCCCGCTCCTGTTCTACGTGGCGGACGGTCAGATCGATGCCGATGTGAAAGCTGAAGCGCTCCTCGCGGCCGGCGCTGATCCCCTCGCAGTCGACGAGAACGGGTATCGCCCGATCGACCACGCGGTGGCCCGGCTGTGCGCGCACGCGGCCGACTACGACCAGGCGTACGAGCACTTCTACACGAGAATCCCCCGGCCCCGCCTCCCGCGAGCCCTGCAGAACGATCGCTCCGCGTTCATCGCCGCCATCCGACCGATACTGAGCGAGTATGTCGAGTCGTTTGCTCGCTCCATCGACACAGCGATTGATGCGGGTGGTGGTCAGCCTTCGGAGAAGAACCGCGAGCTGTACAACACGGTCGTAGTTCTCGCCGCATATGAGATGTGGGCGCGTTTGCAGATGACTCAATGACAACGCCGCAAGTCTGCCTCGCTCGCGCTTCGGTCTGGTCGGCGCGAAGGCAGAACGATTATCGCCCCATCGGCAGCGTCGGATCGCCCAGGAGCATGAACTTCATCCCCTGGAAGAAGATGCTCGCGGGGTACCAGCCCTCGTCGGGCTGAATCGTCGCGAGGTTCTCCGCCTCGTAGTAGTGCGAAATCGCCGCGGTCCAGCAGTCGCCGATGCGCACGAGTGAACCGTCCTCTCGCTTTCGCGCCATCTCCGCTGAGAAACCATCCAGCAGCGTCAGCGCGCACGGCTGGCTGCCCGTATTGCAGCCGATGTACGCCACGCAGCCGCGATCAGTGCTGCGCAGAAAAGACTCGCCAAGCCCCGTGTGGTTGAAACGTCCCGTCGCGTACGGCGACGGCGGCGGCGGAGGAGCGGTGAACGCTTCGCCGCCGTTGGTCCCGGCATGCTCCGCCAGGTCGAGATCCGCATACGCCTCGTACGGCGGCAGCGTCGCAAACCGCGCCGTCGAGCAGCCCACCGAGAACATCACCGGCAACCGGTCGCGCGGTTCGATCTTCTCCAGCGTCGCGACGCTCAGGCACTGCTCCCACACGTTGTCGCTGCCGTGCCCCGCGTGGATGATGAGATCGACGCCGCTGTTGATCAGGTCGAGCAGTTGCGCCTCATCCGGCGGCGCGGGCGCGTCGGCCGCCGAGCCGGCGTCGCGGTAGTAGCGCCGCTCGATCGCCCAGTGCGGCTGGAGCCTCGCCGCCGTCTGATCCAGGTTGCCGCGCGCATCGACCCAGCCGCCGACCGCGATCAGCGCTGCCTCCGGCGCAGCATCATCCTGCTGCGCCTCCAGCGCCGCCTCGTGGCGCATCGATTTGTCCGCGACCGCCCGCGCCTCGTCGGCCGTGCTCACCGGCCAGCGTCCCAGCGCGATCTCAGGTCGATAGTCTACGTCGTCGAAGTTAATCGGGTCATCCTTGTTCTTCTCGCCGCGCACCTCGCCGAAGTAGCGGCTGTGGAAGTCATCCTTGCGGCTGTTCCAGTCGTCAAAGCTTCCATCGCGCCGCGCGAGATCGGCGTAGTACAGGTCGCTCGGATAGAACGCGTAGTCGAAGGCTGGGGCGGTGATGCGGTCGAGCACCATGTAGCGCACCGGCAGCACGTCCGCGTCGCCCACGAGCAGCACGTGCGTGATGCCCTCGCCCTTCCATTGCCCGTAGAGGAAGTGCTTGAGCCGCGCGGGGTCGTCGATCGTCTCGTCAGGATACTGCAGCGCCTCGGCCGCCCCGCGGCTGAGAGCATCGTCGAGCGGGATGAGGTCCACCGAGCCGAGCCGGTCTCGCTTGAAGGCTGCGAACTCCGCCAGCGCCTCGCGGAGTTCCTCAGGTGCAATGATCAGCAGGCGGACGGATTCATCGCGATCCGCCGCTGCGAGTGGTGAACTCTGCGGCCAGGCGGGCGCGGCCAAGCACATGACTGCGCCCATCGCCGCTCCTGCAGATGCTCGCATGTTTCTGCTGATGCTCCTCATCTTCATCGCTCTCTCCGCAGACGTTCGCTTCGACCACCCGGCACGCAAGAATAGTCAAGCCGCGGCCTTACCTGGCAAGCGGCGGGAGTTGAACATGAACGGGGCTGCGCCTCTGCACGTCGTGACCGGGGCCCTGGGCTACACCGGCCGCTCCCTGACCGAGCAGCTCCTGCAGCGAGGCGCGCGCGTGCGGACGCTGACGAACTCCCCCAACCGCCCGAACCCGTTCGGCGATCAACTCGAGATCCACCCTCTTGCATTCGATGCCCCGGCCCGTCTCGAGGAATCCCTGCGCGGTGCGACCGTCCTGCACAACACCTACTGGGTCCGGTTCAACCACCGCAACTTCACCTTCGATTCCGCCGTCGCCAACACGAAGCGACTCTTCGATGCCGCCGTCCGGGCCGGCGTGCCGCGCATTGTTCACGTAAGCATCCTTCACGCGGATGAAGCCGACGACCTCGGTTACTACCGCGGCAAGCACAAACTGGAAGAGGCTCTCCGCGCCACCGGCATCCAGCATGCCATCGTTCGCCCCGGCGTGCTCTTCGGCCGCTTCGATATCCTCGTCAACAACATCGCGTGGGTGCTCCGCCGCTTCCCCGTCTTCGGTCTCTTCGGCGACGGCTCATACACCCTGCGACCCCTGCACGTCGATGACATGGCCGCGCTTATGGTGGACCACGCCTACCGCACCGGCAATACGGCAGCCGATGCCGTCGGTCCTGAACGCTTCACGTTCCGCGAATTCGTGAGCACGATTCGCAGTATCCTCGGCGTGCGCCGATGGATCGTTCCCATGCCGCCCATGCTCGGCCTCGCCGTCGGCAAGTGCATCAATCCGTTCGTCGGCGATGTCATCATCACCCGCGAAGAAATCGCCGGGCTGATGCGCAGTCTGCTCGACTCCGATGAGCCTGCCGCGGGCCCGACCAGGCTGGCCGACTGGGCTCGGACCAATGCTGATGATCTCGGTCGGCGCTACGCGAGCGAGGTCGGTCGCCGCGTGCAGCGCGCCGTGTCGTATGATCAAGTGCGCTGAGGCTGGGGCACCGGGAGTTCTTATGGACCTTCGATTCAAGAAAACTGGGCGGATGAGATTAACGATGAACTCGCCGTCGAATTGGCATAAACCGGCGAGTCGCCGTTTTGTGCCGCTCCCGATCAGCTCGCAACCATCTGTCGCCGGTACCTCGACTCGGGACGCGATGGGCCGACGTACCCCTCGGTGAACACCTCGAACTCGACTTTCCCGATTCCCGATCGACCCGGCCACCATCCGCCCTATCCTTTCCCTTCACGCTCGGGGCGCCGCGGCAGTGAATGGAGTCGCGGCTGAGATGCACCCGTGGAACCTGATCAGCCAGCCGGGCCTTCCGCGCCCGGCGAACTGCGGAGGGAAGCGACGCTCATGCCCGGCGACACCGCCACACCCCTTGGTCTGCTCCTCGAACACGATCGCTGGGCCACCCGGCGACTGCTGCGCTACAGCAGCGAGTTGTCGGCCGCGCAATTTGAACAGCGCTTCGACATGGGCCTGGGCAACCTGCGCGACACGCTGACGCACATCATCAGCGCCATGCGCCGCTGGAACGATCGCATCGGCGCCGTTGAATTGAGACCGGGCCTGGAGGGCACCGACCAGAGCCCGCAGCAACTGCTGGCGCTGCACGACGAGGCCGCCGAGGCCCTGGCCGCGATCGCCCGCAGGGTGCTCGCTGAAAGCCGTTTCGAAGAGATGATGGAAGTCGAGTTCAAACTCGACAGCGGTGAAACGGAGCGATTCACCTTTACGCGCGGCATGGCGATCATGCACGTGCTCACGCACGGCACGCATCACCGCGCCCAGTGCATCTGGATGCTTCGCCGACTCCGGCCGGACATCGACCTGCCCGACTTCGATCTGATCGAATCCCAGATCATGCCTGGGGACGATTGAACAGCGCGGCACACGGCCAGCGCCACCTTTGATGGAGATGAGAATGACCACCACACCCAGCCGC
This sequence comes from Phycisphaerales bacterium, assembly GCA_020852515.1. Classification (NCBI taxonomy): domain Bacteria; kingdom Pseudomonadati; phylum Planctomycetota; class Phycisphaerae; order Phycisphaerales; species Phycisphaerales bacterium. Next base: position 184,852 of record JADZAS010000013.1, on the reverse strand, counting down.
AACGGACATACCGGGCTCTTTGCGCTGCCTCTCGACGGCGCGGCGAACCCATCGACGCACAGGCACGGCACGACGCCCGGCTCATTTGCCCGCTCGGCCGACGTCGGAGGCCCGCTCGCGTTCGCTTCGCCTGATACGCCCGGCATGCCCGCGCCTTCGGATAAGACCGCGTGGGATTTTCTGCCCGACCACTGGACGACGTGGATTGAAAGCGAGGCGGTCGGCGGTCCGGGTTCACTCCAGGCACGCTTTGCTCGCGCCTCATTCAGTGAAGCGCGCGGCGATACGCGCATCGTCGTATACCCGGCTGACTTCCAGCCGATCACACAACTCGAATACGCTCGCCTCGGCGTCATCACGCCCGAGATGAAGCGCGTCGCCCAGCGCGAGCCGCACCTGAGCCCCGAGCAGGTGCGCGATGAAGTCGCCGCCGGCCGCATGATCATCCCCGCCAACAAAGTGCATCTGGGCTACGAGCTTGATCCAATGGCCATCGGCCGCGCGAGCAAGACCAAGATCAACGCCAACATGGGCGCTTCGCCCGTTTCGTCCGGCACCGAAGAGGAAGTCGAGAAGCTGGAGTGGGCGGTGAAGTGGGGGGCCGACACCGTCATGGACCTCTCCACCGGAGGCAACCTCGATGAATGCCGCGATGCGATCATTCGCAACTCGACCGTCCCCATCGGCACCGTGCCGATCTACTCGATGATCATCGGCAAGCGTCTCGAAGACCTCGATGAGCAGACGATTCTCGAGACGCTCGAGTTTCAGGCCCAGCAGGGTGTCGACTACTTCACCATCCACGCCGGCGTGCTCCGCGAGCATCTGCCCTTTATTAAGAATCGCCTCATCGGCATCGTCTCGCGCGGCGGCTCGCTGCTCGCCAAGTGGATGCTCACTCACAACCGCCAGAACATCATGTACGACATGTGGGATGACATCTGCGACCTCATGCGCCGATACGACGTGTCGTTCTCCATCGGCGACGGCCTGCGGCCCGGCGGGCTCGCCGACGCCACCGATCGCGCCCAGCTGGCCGAACTCGAAACGCTCGGCGTGCTCACCGAGCGCGCCTGGCGCAAGGGTGTGCAGGTCATGATCGAAGGCCCCGGCCATGTGCCGTTCGACCAGATCGAATACAACATGAAGCTGCAGCGCAGGCTGTGCCACGGTGCCCCGTTCTACGTGCTCGGCCCGCTGGTGACCGACATCTTCCCGGGCTACGACCACATCACCAGTTGCATCGGCGCCACGGCCGCCGGCTATCACGGCGCGTCGATGCTCTGCTATGTCACGCCCAAGGAGCATCTCGGCCTGCCCAAGAAGGACGACGTCAAGCAGGGCTGCATTGCGTACAAGATCGCCGCGCACGCGGCCGACGTGGCGCTGGGCATTCCCGGCAGCCGCGACCGTGATGATGAACTGACCAAGGCCCGCGCCGCGCTGAACTGGCAGAAGCATTTCGACCTGAGCTTCGACCCCGACTTCGCCCGCGCCCTGCACGATGAAGATCTCGACGTCGATACCGACTTCTGCGCCATGTGCGGCCACGACTGGTGCTCGGTGCGCATCAGCAAGGAGATCCAGGAGTTCGCGTCCGGCAAGGAAGCGGACTATGCGTGGGACAAGCCGAAGATCAGCGAGGCGCTGAGCGCCGAGCAACAGGAAGTGCTGCGCCAGCGCGGCGTGCTGAGTCCGGAGGAGATTCATGCGCTGGCGGCGAAGACGAAGCGGGCGGTGGCGGGCAAAGCTCCCTCCCCCCGCTCAGCGGGCGATGGTCGAGGTGGGGGTTCTCCGGATGGTTCTTCCGAGCACGAAGCCGACCTCGCCCTGGCCAAACTCTCCTGCCACTCCGACTACGTCGATCCCGAGACCGCCAAACAGATCCAGCGCGAGCGGCTCGTGCAGATCAATACGAGTCAGGCGCACAACATCCCCAGGCATGACTCATTGATCTGATAGGGAGCCGGTTCGATCTGGATTCGGAGGGCTATCGCGGCGGAGAGAGGTCCTTGAGCCTGAAATGCTGCGGTGGCTGGATGAACTTCAGTCCCTCGCCGACGCGGGTAACGCTGATCCTCTCGCGGCCTACGGCGACGGCTACGTGCGGCGCGTGAGCGATGCATCAGCGCCTTGACTGCTGTCATGCCTCCGCCATCATTGTCCACACCTCCATGACTTGACGGGCAAATCAGGTCAACCCCAAAGGAGGTGCACAATGCAACCACAACCGAACCATGATCCGCGCCAGCACTGCGCCGACGATCACTGCTTTCCAGTGCTTTCGAACAGCAGGAACGGCCCGAACTCGAACCCATGAGCAAGCGCCGGCGCGGCTACCCGAGCGAGACGAACGTCAAGCGCGGCCGCCGCACGATCGCCACACCCATGGGCGAGAAGGAACTGCTCGAGAAGCTCGGCCGCAACGACCTCTGCCCGTGCGGCAGCGGCCTGCGGTTCAAGAAGTGTTGCCTGCGATCCGGCCGCTTTTGACGGCGCCAATCGCAGCGACTATTTCCGCGAGTGAACTTCACGCGGCGGGGCGGACTGTTCCGTCCCGCCGCCTCTTCATGCAGCTACGATCGCGACGAAAGTGCTAAGCCATGAGAGTGATCGGCACTGCTGACACACTGGAAGATCTGAAGCTCCGACTCAACCGGGACGGCGTCGCTCTCGCGGCGCGAGTCGTTCCGGAGGAAGCGCTCGCGCCATTGCGCGAGGAATTCGATCGAGTGATGGCCATGGATGGCGGCCGAGCTGGCGCTCGCTCGCCGCTGGATGCGTCCGGCCCCTTCCGCGCGTTGGCAGACACCTCGATGAGAGACATCGCGGTTGCAGTCTTGGGAGCGAGCGCATTCGTCGTCCGGTCGCTTCTGTTCGACAAGCGAGCCGGCGCCAACTGGGATGTCACCTGGCACCGCGACAGCACCATCGCGGTGCGCGAAAAGCGCGAAGCAGACGGCTACGGCCCCTGCTCCATCAAGGCGGGGGTCTGGCATGTGCGTCCGCCGGCGCGTGTGTTGGCGAAGATGCTTACTGCGCGATTGCATCTGGATGACTGCGACGAATCCAACGGCGCGCTGCTCGTCGTTCCGGCGTCACACCGGGGCTCGCCTGACCTGAACATGCCTGTGGATCATGGCGAGTGTCGGCGTCAGGCAGTCTATTGTCCGGTGCAAGCGGGCGGTGTGCTTCTGATACGCCCCCTGATCCTGCATGCATCAAGGAAGTCCATCAACAGTGCGCGCCGCCGGCGGGTGCTGCATCTCGAATTCGCCGCAGAGGCACTTGAATGCGGGCTGCGATGGGCTAACGCCTGAGGCACTCACCCCGGGCGCACGATCTTGATCAGCGCCTGCGTCTTGCGGCCTTGGGCTGCGGCCTGCACGCGGATGACTCTCGACCGGAGCGACTCGTCGACGTTCGGCACGAGCAGCGTGGCGACGCCTTCGCTGTCTGCCGTTGCGCTCCCCAGCAGCAGCGGCTCATTGATATCGAGCGTGACGCCGAGATCGGGAATCTCCGTTTCGCCGAGATCAGCCGTGGTTGCGTAGAAGTTCACCTGGGCGCCCGGCTCCATGCCCTGGGCGGTCAACTCGGCGGGATGGTTGGCGTAAGGCGTGGTCATGCTCAGCAGCGCCGCTTCGGGCGTCTTCTGCCGATACGCCCACCAGACGAGGCCCATCTTGTCGTAGCCGCGCGCGTTGGGGTGCAGGCCGTCTTCGAGATCATCCGGCCCGATGAAGCGGTGCATGGGCACGAAACGCGCATCGAATCCCCGGCGCTGCTGGTCGATGACGACAAACGGCGTCAGGGCGGCGTAGTCTTCGGTGATCTCCGCCTTGGCCGGGTCATCGGTGCGCAGGATAATGCTCGCGACGTAGACGCGCACCTGCGGATCAGTCTGAAAGATCGTGTCGAGCAGGCGGCGGAGTCGCTGGGCCGCGGTTCGCGCATCGGCGCCCGTCGAGATGTCATTGGTGCCGATGTGCAGCAGGATCTCATCGGGCTCGTAGCGCGTCATCCAGTCCACGATGTTGTTGTGGATGTTGTAGATGCGCCACCCTCCGTGGCCTTCGTGGTCCGAGTCGGCCAGCAGCGGCCGATCATTGGCCCAGCGCAGCGAGCCGACGAAGTCGATCGTTTCCCCGCCTTCATTGAGACGGTTGAAGAGCACGGTGCGATAACCACCCTCCGAGCCGTTGGTGATCGAATCGCCCAGCGGCATGAGTCGCTTGACTTGAGCCATGGCGGCAGAGGACAGCGCGATCGACGCGACAAGGAGTATGAGCGGGCGCAGCGCGAGCGGCGTTCGAATAGTCACGGATTCTCCCCGAGCAATGGCGGAAGCGAAGCAGGCGCCGGCGCGACTCCGCGCCGATCCAACCATACGGGACAACCATCGAGGTGGTTGCGGGTATTCCAAAGCCTCGCGCCGCGCCGCGATGATTGGGGCTGAAACCCGGCGCCGGCGCGCCCTACCCTTGACCGCCACTCCCCGGAGACAGAGATGTGCGGCTCGCAATTGAAACGCTGCGAATGGGCAAAGACTGACCTCTCCATTGCCTACCACGACGAGCAGTGGGGCGTGCCGACGCATGATGATCGCGTGCTCTTCGAGTTCCTCATTCTCGAAGGCGCGCAGGCGGGTTTGAGCTGGGAGACGATCCTCAAGAAGCGTGATAACTATCGCCTCGCTTTTGCTGACTTTGATCCGGCCGCCGTCGCCCGCTTCGGCAAGCGCGATGTCGCGCGCCTGCTCAAGGACCCGGGCATCGTGCGCAACCGCCTGAAGGTCGAGTCATCGATCAGCAACGCGCGCTGCTTTCTTGAGGTGCAGCGCGAGCATGGCTCATTCGACGCGTACATCTGGCAGTTCGTCGGTGGCGAGCCCATCGTCAATCGCCGTCGAACCCTCAAGGACATTCCGGCGGCGACGCCGCAGTCCGATGCGATGAGCAAGGCGCTCAAGAAGCAGGGGTTTCGGTTCGTTGGCTCGACGATCTGTTACGCCTACATGCAGGCGATGGGGATGGTCAACGACCACGTGATCGACTGCCATCGCTTTCCGAAGCCCAGCTAAGGCTTGTGCCTGGCGAATCAGGGCAAGATACGGTGGCTAAAAGGGATGAATGCATCCTAATAATTACAGGATGTCCCGTTTCGGAGTCCGTTCATGCGCATTCTGCTCATCTCCCCCGCCACGCCGCATACCTTCTGGAGTTTCAGCCACGTCCTGCCGCTGCTTCGGCGCAAGGCGGCGTTTCCGCCCCTGGGGCTGATCACCGTTGCCGCGATGCTGCCGCCCGACTGGCCACTCGAACTCGTCGATGTAAATCTCGCCGACGTGACAGACGAGCAGATCGCTCGCGCGGACTGCATTTTTATCTCCGGGATGATCGTTCACGCCGCTTCAGCCGCGCGGGTGATCGGCCGCTGCCGTGCCGCCGGCAAGAAGATCATCGCGGGTGGACCGCTGTTCACGACGGGGCACGAGCGGTTCGAACAAGTCGACGCGTTTGTGCTCGGCGAGGCCGAATCCGTCATGGAGCAACTCGTTGCCGACCTGCGCAGCGGCTCGCTGCGGCGGTTTTACCAGAGTGAGGCTCGGCCTGATCTGTCCACCACGCCGCTGCCGCGTTGGGACCTGCTGCACGTCAACGAGTACGCGACGATGCCCGTTCAGTTTTCGCGCGGGTGCCCGTTTGACTGCGAATTCTGTGACATCACCGCGATGTACGGCCGGCTGTCGCGCGTCAAGTCGCCGCCGCAGATGATCGGTGAACTCGAATCGCTGCTCGCCACCGGGTGGAAGGGCCCGGTGTTCATCGTCGATGACAACTTCATCGGCAATCGCGCCCGCGCCATGGAGTTCCTTGCCGCGCTCATCGACTGGCAGGCGAGGCGCGGCGTGCGCATCCACTTCACCACCCAAGCGTCGCTGAATCTCGTCGACCATCCCGAACTGCTCGATCTCATGGTGCGCGCGGGCTTCAAGCGCGTGTTTGTAGGCATTGAGAGCCCGTCGGATGAAAGCCTGGCCGAGTGCTCCAAGATTCAGAACCGGCGGCGCGACCTCGTCGGGGCCGTGCGCACCATCCACAACGCCGGGATGGAGGTCATGGGCGGGTTCATCATCGGCTTTGACAGCGATCGGCCGCACATCTTCGATCTGCAGCATCGCTTCATCCAGGAAGCCGGTATCGTGACCGCCATGGTCGGCCTGCTCACCGCTCTGCCCGGCACGCGCCTGTTTACGCGGCTCACGCACGAGAAGCGCATCGTCGGCCAGAGCAGCGGCAACAACCTCGACGTGGCGCTCAACTTCGTTCCGAAGCTCGACCGGCAGGTGCTCGTTGACGGATATCGCCGTCTCGTCAATGACCTCTATACGCCGCGCACCTACTACCGGCGCATCGCCACGTTTCTACGAGACTACAGGCCCTCGGGCCCGCCGGTGCGCATGCGCTTCTGCGAGGTGATGGCGCTTGTTCGTTCGATGTGGACGATGGGCGTCGTGGCACGCGGCCGTCGGCAGTTCTGGCTGTTCCTCGCGCGCGTTGCACTCTTTCATCGCAAGGCCTTTGCTGAGGCGATGGGGCTGGCGATTATCGGCTACCACTTCCGCAAGGTGGCCGCTTCGCTGTAGCGTTCAGACCAGCATCGCCGCGAGATCAAGCAGCGCGTGAAGAACCACCGCCGCGCCGACGCTGCCCGTCCGCTCGCGCAGCCAGCCGAACGGAGCCACGGCGGTTGTCAGCCCGTGCCACCAGGCAAAGTGAAATGAGCCGGCGAAATAGTCAACCGGGTTCAGCGCGTGGATCAGCCCGAACAGCAGCGAAGCGACGACCAGCCCGACGCCAAAGCGCGTGCCCAACACCTGCCACGGCCGGCCGAACGCCTCGTTGAGCCGCGACTGGACGTAGCCGCGAAAGAAGACCTCCTCGCCGAGAGCCGCGCCGATGAGGCGCCAGCCCATGTGCAGCGAAACCTCGGCAATCGATTCATCGCGCCAAGCCGCGAGGGCCAGCGGAGCCGCCACGACGGCCAGTGCAATGACGGCGCTGGCCCCTGCGAGCAGCCGCGGTCCGCTGTGGTGCTGGCGGCGAAGCAGCCACAGCACGAATACGGTGACCACGACGTTCACCGCGGCGATCAGACTCGCGCCGGCGGCGGTGAGATTCGCCGGCCGCAGCGCGAAGCCACACGCCATGAGCACCCCGCCCGCTGCGGCCAGAAGCACGAACGAGAGCACGCCCGCACCCAGGTTCAGCGGCAAGGGGCGCGGCGTCAAGCCCCAGGCGGCCGGTCGGCGCCGATGCAGCAACAGCATGACGACAGTCACAAGCACCATGGCCAGGCCGGGTGAGTAGTTGAGCCCGGCGCTCAATTCAGCCCTGCCGAGTTCGGTGAACTTCATGAATGAGCGGAACGCGAGGTGCACTAGCGCGAACGCGGCGAGCACTTCGACCAGCGCCAGAGCCCGGCGTCGAAATGCACGCGGGTGAGCCACGTCGACACGGTAGTGCGCGCGACCTCACTCCGCCGCTCCGGTGGCGGCAACGAACAACCGGCGAATCGCATCCGTGCGATCCGCCGGTTCCTGTGGCGAAAGAAAGGGTCGGTCGGGTGTAGGGGACCGGGTCGCGTGGGGGTGCTGCGGTCCCGACATCTTCCGCCCCCGACCCTTCGTGATCGGCTTTGGCGCGGCTGGGTGGAGCGAAACGGACCTGTAAGAAGGCCCCGGCCGGCGAGGCAAACCGGTCAGGGCCGATCCAAGGACCATTGGGTCAGCCACCCTCGACTGCCAAGAATCCAATCTGAACACGTCAATGGCAACTGCAGCATGCCTCCGTACCGATCGGCAGGGCCGGTTATGACGTCTCCATAGCATGCGCAGGCCGCGCGCCCGCCCGGCGGCGGCTGCCGATTCAGTCCGATTCCCCTTTGGCCCGATATTCCGAAGGCAGGAATCGCGCCAACGTGATCGCCATGAACCCCAATACCCCGCATCTGGTCCTGAGCCGGACCAACACGCCCGAGACCGCCGGCGCACCGCTCTCGCACGGCCAGGTGCAGTACGCCAGCGTCCGAAGCCCCGGTAAGGCCACGGACAACGAGGATGCGCTGGCGATCCTGCCGGTCGACAGGCAGCGGTCGGTGCTCGCCGTGGCCGACGGCGTGGGCGGGCGGACCGGCGGCGCCGACGCCGCCGAACTCACGCTCGAAGTGCTCGCGAGGTCGGTGGCGGCCGTGGGCGAGGACGAATCCGCCTTGCGCACCGCGATTCTCAACGGCATCGAAGCCGCCCAGGCCGCCGTGCTTGCCCTGGGCATCGGTGCCGCGACGACCCTGGCGCTGGTCGAGATAGACGGCAATCTCGTGCGGCCGTACCACATCGGCGATTCGGAGATTCTCGTCATCGGGCAGCGCGGCAAGATCCACTTCCAGAGCATCAGCCATTCCATGGTGGCCTACGCCGTTGAAGCCGGGATGCTCTGCCCCGATGAGGCCGTACACCACAAGGACCGGCACATCATCTCCAACGCCATTGGCCTCACCGACATGCGCATCGAGATCGGCCCGGCGATCCGCCTGCAGGCCCGGGACACGGTGCTGCTGGCGACGGATGGCTTGTTTGACAACCTGTACCCCGCGGAGGTTATCGAGCGGGTCCGGCGGGGTCCGCTCGACAGGGCGGTGGCCGCGCTGGCGGAGCTGGCCCTGAGCCGGATGATGGAGCCGGGGGCGAACATGCCCAGCAAGCCCGATGACCTGACGCTCATCGCTTTCCGCCAGCAGACCTGACCTCGGCGCCCGCCAACCCGAATGGCTCCTTTCGGTACAATGCAGCGCGGAAACTACACATCGGCGCCGCCGGGCCGCTGCTTTGATGATCCGGCCAGCGCGGAGAGGGAGGGAATTCATGAACGTATTTCACCGGCGCGCGGTCGCGGCTGGAGCGGCTTTACTGGTGGTCGGCGGCTTGGGCGCGGCTACTGCCCGGGCGCAGCAGGGCGCCTTCGAGTTCTACAACGGCTTCGACCCGGCCAAACCCACGATCGTCGCGGTGCACGGCTGGTTCGGCTCGATCGACTACAACTCGACATTCGGCCGCAGCCCGTCCTTCAACCAGCGGGCCAACGTGGTCGGCTGGGAGTGGAACGCGGTCTTCTTCACCAACATGACGGCTCGGGCCCGGCAGTCGGGACGGCAACTGGCGCAGGAACTCGCCCTGTTCATCATCGACGTCGCGCCCGGCTACGAGCAGCCGATTCAACTCATCGGCCACAGCCTGGGGACGCACGTCGTGCTCGCCGCGGGCGCGGAGCTGCGCGACCTTGGCCGCAACGATCCAGGTTTCGCGGCCTACCAGGCGGACCAGATCACGCTCGTGGACACCGGGTTCAACGACGAGATTCCCGCCGCCATCGCCAACGTCGAGAATGACTACCTCGTCCCTCTCAAGCTCGATAACTACTTCTCGATTCCCTCCGCCGGCGGCACCGGCCAGGCCTACGCGGGCCGGCTCGCCAACGTGCGCATCCCGCTCTCGCACACGGACATGTGGTCCTACTACTTTGAGACGCTCGATCAGCAGACGGCCGGGCGCGTGCACCCGGGGGCCACGTACGGCGTGGTCGGCCCGTACCGCAACGAGAACTACGGCGCGGTGGGCGCGTACCTGGTAACGGGTCAGGCGACTCCGCTGGACTTGAGCGACGATGTGTACCCGCTGGTGAACTGACGCCCGTTCACTGTCGCTGGCGCCGCAGGCCGCGGGCCGGGCGAGGAGACAAGCAGGCAGCCGTTGAGCGGCGGGCGGGGTGATATGATCCCCGCTCATGCGTGGCAAGCCTCCGCAGATCAAGGCCTTCAACCTCCGACCCGGCCGCGTCATCGGCGCCAAGTACGTCGTTGAGTCGCGCCTCGGCGGCGGTTGGGAAGGCGAGGTCTACAAGGTCGTCGAGCGGCGCACCGGCATCCATCGCGCCGCCAAACTCTTCTTTCCGCAGCGCAACGTCAACGACCGGGCCGTTACGTTCTACGCCAAGAAACTCGAGCGCCTCAACAAGTGCAGCATCGTCATCCAGTACCACCACTCCGAAGTGTTCCGCTATCGCGACCTGGCGATCACGTGCCTGATCTCGGAATACGTGGATGGCGAACTGCTGTGCGATTTCGTCGCCCGGCAGCCGCGCAAGCGCCTGCCGCCCTTTGAAGCGCTGCATCTCATCTACGCGCTGGCGCGCGGGCTCGAAGAAGTGCATAATCTGCGCGAGTACCACGGCGACCTGCACGATGGCAACGTGATGGTCCGCCGGCAGGGGATCTTCTTCGAAGTGAAGATCGTGGACTTTTTCCACTGGGGCAAGCCCACGCCCACGCACTTCAAGGAAGACGTGCAGAACCTCGTGCGCCTGCTCTACGACGCCGTGGGCGGGCGAGAGCAGTACGCCAAACAGCCGCCGGAGATCAAGGCCATCTGCCGGGGCCTGCGCAACGACCTCATCGCCCGAGCGTTTCCGACCGCCCGCCACCTGCGCGAGTTCCTCGAGACGTTTGTGTGGCAGTCGTAGCGGGCCTTCGCCGCGGGTGCCGCTCGAATCTGCACGGGGTGGCGTGGTCTAAGCGAGGCTCGGCGAGCGCAGGCCACGCGATAGCGCATTCGACTGTCGATGACCTGGTGCGCCGACACCATGCACATCACTCAAACGTCCACGTCACGGTGTGGCTGATTTCGCACTCGAAGGGCGCGATGGCCTGCAGGCGGATCGTGCGGCCGCGGGCGTAGGGCGGGATGAACATTGTGATCGTCGCGATGCCGTTTTCATCGGCGCGGGCCATTGGCAGGGCGTGCGGGTCGCGGATGAGGAGAGTGCCGCCGGGGCAGTCTGGGCGGATTTTCTGTGCGCCTTCCTGCGTGCCCCAGACGAGGACGAGGCGCTGATCGGGTTGCAGGCCGGTGACGGTGATGGTGTTCTCCGTGCCGGCGCGTCCCGGCACGGGATCGGACATCTCGAAAAGGTAGGGCGTGACCAGATAGCCGCGGCCGTCGCCGTCGATGTTCTCGCCGTACGAAGCCACCTGGCCGGCGTCGTTGACGTCGTCAGCCGTGATCAGCCTTACGCCCGGGTACCGCGGAATGTGATCGTTCAGAAGGTAGGGCTGAAAGTGCTCATCTCTCACCCAGACCGTTGCGTAGATTCGATTGCATGCTGCGTCTGCTGCCTGGCCGACAATGATCCCGTCATTGTTGATCGCGCGCGCTTTCCGCAACCCACACGGCGGGTACGGTTCGGGAAGATAGGTAGTCACGCCGTCGCGCCAATAGAATGCCGTTCGGAGCGTGGTGGCATTCCCGACTGCTTCCGTCAAGTCGTTGATTCCGTAAGCGTATCCCGTGGCATTTGGCGGATCACCGCCGATGTCGAACATCTGCCCGTCGCGCCAGAGCGTGGGACGCGGCACATTGAACTGGTTGTACGCCGAGCCTACGGCGTGGCCGAAATTGTTGATGTCGCTGACGCCGCTGCGGGCGCCGCCGATCTGAGTGACAGTCCGGCCAATCCAGAGCGTTGCGTAGTCCTGGCCAACGTTGCAGTAGCCGCCCATGACCGCGCCTGGCCACGGCTGGTCGTTTACAGCCCTTGCGGCGCCGGTGACGGTGCCTGACAGCATTTCAAGTGGCTGGATACCGTGAGTCACGCTCCAGGCCATCGGATGGAACCAGATCGAACTGGGCAGATCGGCCGAGCCGACCACCACTCCGCCATCACCAATGTCGGTCACGTTTGGATCTTCGTACCCGGGTGGCGACGGAACGAGCAGTGTGGTGCCATTAACCCAAACGATCGCGGTGCCCGGCGTCGCGCTTGATCGGCCGACCACGCGCCCGTGATTGTCGAGGCCACTCACACTTGAAGATAAGTGTCCAGAAAGGGGTCGGATTTCGATGAGGTCGTAACCGGTCACTCCGATCGGCTGCGCGACCGCGACACCGGCGAGCGCGGCGAAGGACCCGCACACGACCAGGCGTCGAATCGAGTTTCGGACCGCCATGCCCCGCCTCCCCTTGCGACGCGTTCACGACAAGTCTACATCAGAATCGAGGCGTTGCGTCGGTCTGCAGGCGGGAATCGGACCCCGGTTTTGCACTCGCTTGGCCGGCGTGGCGCGCCCGGTGCTCAATCTCGCCTGCCCGTTCGGATGGCTCTTACGCCGAAGGCGTGATCGTCAGTAGCCGGGGCGGTGGAGCGAGTCTTCGAGCGCCACCCCCGGACGGCGAAGCGATTGTTCCTGAACTCTGAAGGAGTTCTCGTGGCGTGTGGCGCGCAGCCGGCGCGACGTGTGCTTCACGATACGAGCACCCCTTCAGGGTGCGATCCATGGCCGGCGACACAACCGGGGGTCGCCCTCGCTCCGCTCCTTGGACCCCCGTCTACTCGCGATGAGGCCTTCGGCCTCGAAGACGGGTCGTGGCGAACGCGTGACATGTGCGCAAGTCAATCGCAGGGCGAATTGCCGGGCCTGCGCCCTTCGGGTTTCCTCAGGCTCTTCGACAAAGCCTTGTCCCGACCTACGCGCGCGCCGGCGGATCCGAATTGCCGGGCCTGCGCAAAGCCTTGTCCCGACCTACGCGCGTGCCGGCGGATCCGAATTGCCGGGCCTGCGCGAAGCCTTGTCCCGACCTACGGGCACGCTGCCGGATCCGGATCGCCCGGCCTGCGCCGGGCCCGCGCCGAACCTTGTCCCGACTGCGGCCGCTGCAACCCGTCTTCGCGTTTGTGCTACAACGACTGATCGGCTATGCTGACGCGTGGCGCCGATGGGGCGCTGGGCAACATTCAACGGGTCGCGGCCGGTCGGTCGCGGTGGTGAAGAAGGAACGCGATGCTCGCGACGTTTGATCGTGTAAACGCCGGCGCGGGGTGCGCTTCGCCTGGTGACGCTTGCCGTGCCGGTCGATTGGCCCTGCGGGCGGGCGTGGGTGGGACTCTGGCGATCCATCTGGCGGTCTCGGCGGCGGCCTTGGGCCAGCCGGCGTTTCTCCAGCAGCGGGCCACGGTGCTCGAACACGCCATACTGCTCCACGCCGACGGCGGGCTGACTGAAGACGCCATGGTGGTGCTGCGCGGCGAGGTGATCGAGCACGTCGGCCGCAGCATCGAAGTCGAGGGCCGGGCCACGCGCGTGGATTGCGCGGGCGCCTTCATCACGCCCGGGCTCATCGATGTCTGCAGCGGCCTCGGGATGACGGGCACCAGCAGCGGCAGCGCGGCGAGCCGGGCCCTGGATGCGTTCGACCGCTACGACTCCGACTCGATCCGTGAGGCGTTCCGCAATGGCGTGACGCTGCTCTATCTGCCTGCGACCGGTTCAAGCGGCATCGTCGGCACGGGGGCCATCGTGCGCCTGGCGCCGGGCGAGACGGGCGGCTGGGCCGGGCAGGCCGTCGAAGAGCAGGCGGCGCTGTGCATCAACCTTGGATCTGGCGACAGCGCGCTGCGGCGGCTCTCGACGTTGGACGCGATCCGGCGGCAGTTCAAAGACGCCAAAACCTACCGCGAGTCGCTCGAAACCTATGAAGAGGATCTGAAGGAGTACGAGCAGAAGATCAAGGAGCGTGCCGAGAAGCAGGCCAAGGAAGGCGACAAACCAACGGAGGGCGAGAAGCCCAAGGAAGAGCCCAAGCCCGCCGAGCCGCCCAAAGACGGCGCCAAGCCGGGAGAAGGCGAAAAGACTGACGAGAAGAAGGACGAGATCACCAAGCCCAAAAAGCCGTCGCCTGATGCCGGGGCCGAAATCGTGCTCAAGGCGATCGACCGGGAGATGAAAGTCCGCATCGTCGCCGATCGCAGCGCGGACATTCTCAACGCGATCCAGCTGGCGGAGGAGTTCAACCTCGACGCGATCATCGAAGGCGGCGCGGAAGCGCACCTGGTTGCAGATGAACTCGCCGCGGCGAAGATTCCCGTCGTGCTTGGTTCACTGCTGGGGCCGGGCGTGTTTCAGGACACCCCGTCTCGCCGGCAGACCGACGACGGCGCTGCGATTCTGACTGATGCCGGCGTGCAGTGGGCGGTCGGCTCGGGTGCCCGGGACGGCATGAGCGGCCGCTTTGTGCTTCTCAATGCGCAGATGCTCGCGGCCCACGCGGATGATGTGAACCCGCTGGCGCTGGTGACGCGCGATGCGGCGGAGTTCCTCGGCGTGGGCGATCGCTACGGCCGCCTGGCGCCGCGCAGGGCGGCGGATGTTGTCGTCTGGACGGGTCATCCGCTCGAGGCGGGCTCGCGCGTGTCGCGAGTGTACGTGGGCGGGCGGCTGGTGTATCGCGACGACGCGTCGTCGAGTGCCGACGAAGGGGGTGAGCAATGAGATGCCCGCTGCGATTGGCGAGTGTGCTTTGCGCTGCGGCTGTTCTGTGTTCTACGCCGGCCCTGGCGCAAAATCGGATTGCGATCAGCGCGCCGTGGGGCGTCGGGCCCGATGGCTCGCTCATGAAGGATGTCACCGTCGTCATCGCCGACGGCCGCATCGAACGCGTCGTGCAGGGACCGGCCGAAGTGAAGACGGACCGGCAGTACCGCTTTGAAGCCGGCGTGATCTGCCCGGGCCTGATCGATCTGGCTTCGACGCTTGGCGTCGCCGGCACAAGCGGCACGCAGCGAACGGCTGTCGAACCGGAAATGTCAGTTGTCGAAGCGCTTGATGCTTACGCGCCGGCGCTGCTTGAGGCGAACCGGTGCGGCGTGACGTCGGTGATGATCGCGCCCCCGAGCGCCGGATTCATCTTGGGCGCGTGCGCGACGGTGCGGACTGCGGCGCCGCAGGGCGTCGAGCGCATCATCCGCGCCGATGGGCCGCTGGCGATCACGTTGGGCTCGAGTTCGTGGGACCCGGAACTGGGCATGTCCTCGCGGGCCGGCGTGTTGCAGCAACTGCGTGATGAACTGCGCAGCGCGCGGTCGGCCGGCGGGGCGTCGCGCCTGGCGCGAGCCGCGCGCGGCGAACTGGACGTGATCGTGGACGCCGAGACGGCGGAAGATGTCGATGCCGCGATTCAACTGTGGGGGCAGTTTGGCGTTACGCCCACGATTCACCACAATGCCGACCTCGTGGAAACCGCCGATGAACTGGCGGAAAGCGGCGGCGTGGTCGTCGTCGGCCCGTACACTTTCTCATCGGACATTCGGCTGCTCAGCGGGCCGGCGATGGCAGGCAAAGCCGGCTGCGAAGTTGCGTTCCGCGGCGGCCTGCCATTTCTTGAAGCGGATGCGCTCCGCGTGACCGCCGCCTTGGCCGTGCGCTACGGGCTCGATCCCGCGGCGGCGCGGCGTGGTCTGACGATCAACGCGGCGCGGGCGGCAGGACTTGGAAATCGCGTCGGCGCCCTCACGCCGGGTTCCGATGCAGACATTGTGATCTTCTCTGACGATCCACTGCGACTCGATGCGCGAGTCCTCGAAGTGTGGGTCGGCGGAAGTCGCGTCCACCATGCTCAGCCTGCGTCCTCTGAAGAAGAAGACGCGTGGAAGGCCTGGTGAGGCGGCCAGCGGCCCGAGGGCAGCGCCTTCGGACGGAAAGGATGCAGTCATGAAATCACCGCGCACGTTTGGATTCTCAATCTCATCCGCTCGTTTCCTGGGGCGGCTACTTGCCGCTGTGGCCCTGTGCATCGGGCTCACGAATGCGCCGGCCCGCGCGGCGGATGATGTGCTGGTCATTCGCGGCGTGTCGATCCACGGCCGCTTCGATGGCGGGCAGGACATCGACAGGGGCACGGTGATCATCCGCAACGGGCGCATTGCAGCCGTGGGAGATATGAATCTCGCCGCGCCCGGCGATGCGACGGTGATTGAGGTCGAGGGCGGCTCCATCACGCCGGGCCTCATCGACGCACACGCGCTGCTCGAACCGACCGACCGGATCACGGACGAAGCGCGAAACGGACGGCCGCGCCAGCCGTTGCCGGTCCCGAGTCCCGATGTGCTGGCGCGACTCGCCGCCGCAGGTCACGAGCACCACGAGGATGATGCCCAGGCCGATCCGCTGGCCGCGCCGGAACTGACGTGGGTCCAGCCAGACAACATCGTGGATGGCGAGTCGTGCTGCGATGGCAGCGAATGCGCGCTGGCGGCGTCGCACGAAGGCATGGGCGAAGGCAACGTATGCCCCGTGTGCGGCCAGGTCATCATGTCGGGCATCGATCGGCTTCGCTATGCCTCCGGCCTGGCGCCGCGCAGTTCGCTCGTCGAGTCGTCATCCGAAGTGGTGCCGCATACTTATGTGGTGGATTCGATCAACTTCCGCTCGCCGGACTTCGATCGGCTGGTGCGAGGCGGCGTGACGACGGTGTTTGCAGCGCCGGATTCGGCGGCGGTCATCGGGCCTCGCGGCGCCGTCGTGCGCACGGCCGGGCCGATCAAGAGCCGCGTCATGCAGGATTCTGGTGATGTGCTCGCGTCGTTCGGCTCCGATTCCTTCCGATTCGGCGGCGGCAACCAGAGTCCCTTCGGCACCTACGTGACCAACCGCACCCGCCGGCCCAATTCGCGCATGGGTGTGGCCTGGGTGTTCCGCAAGGCCTTCTACGACGCCGAAAAGCACGCGGCCGGCCAGCCTGTAACCGGCGCCGACCAGCCTCCCGTCGAGGCGTTCGAATCGCTCAGCGCCGTTCGCGAAGGACAGATGCCGCTGCGCATCAAGGCCCGCCTGCAGCGCGACATCGAGACGGCGTACCGGCTGGCGGATGAGTTCGGCCTGAAGTTCACGCTCGTCGAAGCGACGGAAGCGTACAAGTGCATGTCGGCTATCACGGCGCATCACGCGCCGGTCATCTTCGGCCCGATCTACGTCGATCCGACCGGCGTGCGGGCGTTTTCAGAGGAAACTCGCGAGTCGCGCCTGTCCACGATCAAGATGCTGTTCGACGCCGGGCTCGAGCCGGCGATCACGGCCATGGACCTGCGCGAAGAGGACGGCCTGGCCCGGCAGGCGATGTACGCCATGCGCGCCGGCCTGAGCTTCGACGAGGCGCTCAAGGCGGTGACGCTGACGCCCGCGAAGATGCTCGGCATCGCCGACGAAGTCGGATCGATCGAAGTCGGCAAGCGCGGCGACCTGGTGGTGTGGAACGGCGCGCCGTTTGCATCAACCTCGCGCCCGGTGGCGGTGGTGATGGATGGGAAACTGGTCTACGACGCCCGCTGAGGCGGTCGAGTGAGTCTGAATCTGTAGACGGGAGCAATCGTTGATGAAACCTCTGCGTTGTGGCCTGATTGGTGTGGCCGTTGCGACGTGCTTTCTTGCTTCCGGCCGGCCACGCGCCTTGGCCGCTCCCCCTGAGAAAGTCGCCCTCACGGGCGCGCGCGTCATCCCCGTCGTCGGACCAGATATCGACGGCGCCACGATCCTCATCGAGCGCGGCAAGATCGCCGCGGTCGGCACTGACGTGCCAATTCCTTTCGACGCGATGGAGATCGACTGCACGGGCAAGGTGATCATGCCCGGGCTCATCGAACCGCAATCGTGGCGCGGCCTGGACATCGCCAACGAGAGCCTGCCCGTCGCGCCCTTCCTCGACGTCGGCGACGCGATGGACCCGTCGCGGCTGTACTTCGAAGATGCGCTTCGCGACGGGATCACGTCCATTCACGTCATGCAGGGCCACAACACCGTTATTGCCGGCATGAGCCGTGTCGTGCGGCCCATCGGCCTGACGCCCGACGAGATGACGGTTGATCTATACACCGCCATCAAGATGAGCGCCTCGCCGCGCAACGGCTACGACCGCATGCAGCAGATGGCGACATTCCGCGAGACCTTTCGCGAACTGCAGGAATACATCGACACCATTGCGGAAAAGAAGTACGAGGACGAACTCGAGAAGGACAAGAAGAAGGTGGATGTCGGCCCGAGCGAGGCAGCCAAGCGCGGCCGCGAGAAGCTCACCGACGCCGACTACGACGATGCGCATCTCAATCTGATGCGTCTCAAGCGTGGCGACTTTGACGCGTGGATCTACGTCGGCGCGCCGATGGATGTCGCCCCCGCCATTGCGCTGGCGACCGAGCAGGGTTTCCTCGAACACACCATCCTGCTGCTGGGAGACGCGACGTTCAAGGCGATCGGTGAACTCAAGAAGGCCGGCCGGCCGGTTGTGCTGCCCGAGGACCTCTTCTATCGAGAGCGCGATCCCATCACCGGTGAGATCAGCGAGACGTTCATTCCCGCCAAGGTTCACGAAGCGGGCCTCATGTTCGCCCTCCAGCCGAATCCCAATTCGTCGATGGCCGAGCGCTACCTGACCTACCAGGCGGCGCTGTGCGTGCGCAACGGCATCCCGCGTCAGACGGCTCTCGAGTCGATCACGCTCAATCCCGCGAAAATGCTCGGCATGGGTGATCGACTCGGCTCGATCGAGCCGGGAAAGACCGCCAACCTCGTGATCTACAGCGGCGATCCGCTCGACTTCGACTCCTGGGTCGAGCAGGTGTACATCGACGGCATCATGGCGTACGACCGCAATGATGATCCGCGGCTGGCCGAGATCCTCCGGCTCGAAGATGTGCAGCGAAAGGCCGAGCAGGCAAAGAAGGAGGCTGAGGAGGCGGCCAAGGCGAAGGAAGCCGAGCAGACCGAGCCCAAGCCGCAGCCCGGCAACGGTGAAGGCGCTGAGCCAAAACCCGCCGAAGGTGGCAGCGACTCGCCCGCCGAGGGCGGCCGTGAGCGCCGGCGCCGGGGAGACGGCCAATGAGATCGCTCCGAACGCTGCTGCCGCTGGTCGCAACGGCCTTGCTCATGGCGCTGCCGCAGACGACTCGCGCGGACGGGCCGAGTTTCGCGCTCCGCGCCGGCCGCGTCATGCCGGTGTCGCCTGATCTTGATTGGGTGATCGAAGACGGCGTGATTCTGGTAATCGACGGCCGTATTACCGCCGTGGGGCGCGCAGATGATATCGATGTTCCCGCCGACGTCCCGGTGACGCACCTGCCCGACGCAACCATCACGCCCGGCTTTGTGGCCGCGGCTTCAGATCTCGCCGGCTCGCACAGCGGCGATGAGTCGATCGGGCCGGGATATCGCGCCGTCGATGCCTTCGATGTGTACGGCGACTATCGCTCGCTTCTCGCAGGTGGGGTAACCACCGTTCATCTCTCGCCCGGCTGGCACCGCCTGGTGGGCGGGCAGGGAGCCGTCGTCCGCCTGGCCGGACCAGCGGCGTCGCGCGTGCTTGTCGATTCGAGCGATCTCACGATCACGCTGGGTGAATCGGTTTTCAATCCACCCAACATCGTCGAGTTCCTCACCAAGCCTTCGCCGGACAATCTCATCGAGCCGGCGGTGCGCCAGCGGCCGTCGTCGAGAATCGACCAGTACCTCGCGCTGCGCGAGGCGATCGCCGCCGCGGTGAGCCCGCGCCAGCCCGGCCAGGAGTACGACTACCAGAGCGAAATCCTCGGTCGATTGTGGAAGGACAAGCGCCTGCTCCGCGTGCAGGCGCAGCGGGCTGAAGATATCGTCGGCGCCATCGGCTTCATCGAGTCGAACGGTCGCGGCGGCTACCTCGTCGGCGGGTTCGAGTCGTCCACGGTCGCGGATGAACTTCGCTCGTCAGGCGTGCCGCTGGTCTACACGATTGATGCGGACCTGCACTCGCCGGGCGCGAACGTCGGCTCCGATCCCGATGCGCTCTCGCCCGAGGTGACCGATCTGGCGGCCCTGGAAGGCGTGCGACTGGCGCTGGCGATGAGCGCCGCGGGCGCTGATGTCGATCTGCGCCTGGGCGCGGCGATGGCCCGGAGATCCGGCCTGAGTGAAAAGGTGGTACTCGAAGCCATCACGCGCGTGCCGGCCGAACTGCTCGGCGTCGGAGATCGTGTGGGCTCGATCGCGCCCGGCCGCGACGCCGACATGCTCGTGCTCACCGGGCACCCGCTTGACACGACGACGCACGTGCAGCGCGTCTACGTGGGCGGTCGAACGGCGTGGCGGACTCCGTCGCGCGAGTCGCTCGTGGTGCGCGGCGGGACGCTCTGGCTCGGCCCCGACAACTGGCTCAGTGATGGGTCGGTGCTGATCGAAGACGGCCGCATCGTCGCCGTGGGCAAGCGCGTGCCTGTGCCGGTGGATGCGCAGGTTGTGGATGCCGGCCCGGACTCGTTCATCGCGCCGGGCCTCATCGACGGCTTCGGTCATCTCGGCCTCGACGGTGACTCGGGCTCGCTGGCGCCGAATCTCTCGCTGGCGCCTCTCTATGGCGTGACTGACGTGGCCGAGCAGCGCGTCGCCGCCGCGGGCGTAACGACCGTGCTCGCCGCGCCGTACCGCTTCCACAATCGCGGCTCGCAGGTTACGGCCGTCAAGACCGCCGGCGACTCGCGCGAGCAGCGCGTCATCAGCCCGACGGCGGCCGTGGCGTTTGACGTGCGCGGCAACGATCCGGAGTCGATCGAAGGTGCGCTCAAGCAGCCGCTCGAAGCGGGCAAGAAGTACCTCGAGAAGTGGGAGAAGTACGAGAAGGACCTCGCCGAGTGGGAAAAGAAGAAGGCCGAGGGCAAACTCGAACCCGTCGAGCAGCCCGAGGTCGTTGAAGAACCCGACAAGAAGCCCGAAGAGGATCCGATCACGGGCACGTGGTCGGTCCGCGCCTCCGGCGGCCCCATGCCCGAACCCGTTGAAGGCAAGGTCGCGCTCAATCTCAACGGCAGCCAGATCGAAGGGCGCATGACCGACCCGCCCGAAGCGACCGAGGTCGAGCACCGCATCACCGGCACGCTCAGCGGCACGAAGGTGTCGGGCACGGTCGAGATCGATGCGCCTGTGGATCTTCCCGCCCCGCCGTTCTGGGAAGGCGAGATCATCGAGCCGGACCACATCAAGGGCACGGCCGGGCTGCGCGGCATGATCCAGGTCGAGATCGAGATGCGTCGCATCGACAAGGAGAGCACGCAGTTCAAAGTCACGCGCACGCGGCGCAAGACGACCGGCGAAGATGGCCGCCCGCTCCCGCCGCCAATCGACGAAGCGCTCGAGCCGATCCGTTCGCTGCTGACGGGCAAGATTCCTGCGCTCGTGTCCGCCGGTTCGGCCGCGGAGATCGAGGCGGTTCTGGCGGTGCTCACCGAGCAGTACAAGATCGAGCACATCGTGCTGCTCGGAGCCGAAGATGCGAGGCTGACCATCGAGAAGATCAAAGCGGGCAAGGCCGGTGTGGTGCTGCCGACGAGTGTGATGCGCACCGAGAAGCGCCAGCCGTATCACCAGGGGGATGATCTCCGGCGGCAGGGAATCCCCGTCGCATTCCAGAGCAACGCCGAGGACGGCGCCCGCACCCTGCCCACCGTCGGCCTCTACGCGATCGAGCGCGGCATGTCGGCCGAGGATGTGCTCGAGGCGATGACCATCGGCGCGGCGAGGATGTACCAGATCGACCATCGAGTCGGCTCGCTTGAAGCGGGCAAAGACGGCGATCTCGTCATCTTCTCCGGATACCCATTCGACGCCGCCACCCGCGTGGAGCGAGTGTTCATCAACGGCCAGGAGGTGCAGCGGTGAAAGTCATCAACTGGCCGCGAAGAGGCGCCGGAAGCGCAAGGAGGACTTCTATGCGAACTCAATTCTGTCAGCCATCCGTACGAGGGAGCACCGCTGTGCGATTGTGCATCGTGAGCCTCCTGGCGGCCTCGCCCTTTGTGCGTGCTGTCGAGGCACAGGAAGTCAGCGCCTATCGCGTCGGCAAGGTCATCACGATGGATGATCGCGACAGCGTGATCAACAACGCGGTCGTGCTCGTCAAGGACGGCAAGATCCAGCAGGTCGGCAAGGCATCGCAGGTGAGCGTTCCGGAGGGCGTCGAGGTCATTGAGTTGCCCCAGTGCTGGCTCGTGCCTGGCTTTGTCGAACTGCATTGCCACGAGGCCGGTGCATCGACCGACCTGCACGACTACGTCTACCTGACCAACCCCGATCTGCGCACGCTCGAGTCGGTGAACCCCGGCACGGAGAACTTCAAACTCGCGCGGGCCGGCGGCGTGACGACGGCTCTGCTCATCTCCGGCAGCGGCACGAACATGAGCGGTCTGGGCACCGCGGTCAAATTCGGCGATGGGCTCGTCGAAGACCTCGTCATCAAGTTCCCGGCATCGATCAAGATCGCCCAGGCGGGCAACCCCGAGCGCTACTGGTTCCGCGTCGGCCGCTCGTTCATGAACTACAACCTGCGCCAGACGCTTCAGGAAGGCAAGGACTACGACCAGGCGTGGGATGATTTCGAAGCGGGTAAGACCAAGGAGCAGCCGCTCTTCAGCCCCACCTTCGATGCATTCCGCGACCTGTTCAGCGGCAAGTTCATTGCCTCCATGCATACGCAGCAGTACCAGGTCGTCATGATGACACTGATGCTGGTGCACAAGCAGTTCGGCATCAAGACCGTCCTCGACCACAGCACGTTTGACGGCTACAAGACCGCGCCGCTGGTCATCGAAGGGCAGGATGTCATTACCATCAACGGGCCGCGACAGCTCTACTTCGACGGCACGCAGCGCAAGATCTTCGGCAACGCGGCCCGGTGGTGGCAGGGCGGCATTCCCAAACTCGGCATCAACACCGACTCGCCCGTCATCCCGCAGGAGGAACTCTCCTACCAGGCCGCCATGGCGTGCTACTACGGCTGGACGACGTACGAAGCGATCCGCGGCCTGACGCGCATCGGCGCTGAAGCGCTGCAACTCGAAGATCGCGTCGGCTCGCTCAAGCCCGGCATGGATGCGGATTTCGCCATCTGGTCCGGCGACCCGATCGATCCGCGATCGATTTGCTGGATGACGGTTATTGACGGCAAGATCGTGCGCGACGCCCGTGAAGGCATGCGGCGGTTCTGAAGGCGGCACTGGCCGCGAAGAGGCACAAGAGACACAAAAGAGGAAGTCAGATGAATCTGAGTGGACGAGTTCGATTCAACCCCCTTTTGCGCTTTATGAGCCTTCTTGCGGCAATGGGTGTTGCTTTGACGGTGAGTTCGGCGCAGGCGCGCATCGACGACGAAAAGATCGTCGTCATCAAGGCCGGGCACATCATCACCGTCACCGGCGAAGAGATCGACGGCGGCGACATCATCATTCGCGACGGCAAAGTTGAACTCGTCGGCAAGCGCCTCGAGTATCCCGCGGGCGCCACGGTGATCGACGCGTCCGACCAGACCGTCATGCCCGGGCTGCTCAACGCCTTCAGCCGCTTCGGCCTGCCCAACTACAACCGCAGTGGCGTGCACGGCAACTACACCGGCGCCGACCACGTCATTCTCAGCGAAATCGACTTCGAGCCGCTCGTGAGCAACGGCTACACCGCGGTGGCGTGGTGCCCGCCAGGCGGCGGGATTCCCGGCGTGGCGAGCGTGTATCGAACGGCCGGGGCGGATGACCAGCGCGTGCTCGACGCGCAGAACTACCTCGTGGTGTGGATGACGGATCCTTCGGGCGACAAGGGCACGCTGCGCGGCGCGCTCAAGCAGGCCCAGGCCGAGATCGACAAGGTCGAAAAGGCCCGCAAGGAGTGGGACGAGAAGCAGAAGAAAGAAGCCGAAGAGGCAAAGAAGAAGGCTGAGGAAGAAAAGGGCGAGAAGAAGGAGGGCGACAAACCCCAGCCTCCGCAGCCCAAGCCCGGCGAGGGCACGCCCGGCGAAGCCAAAACTGCCGAAGGGGGCAAGAGCGAGCCTCCCAAGGAGGAAAAGCCCAAGGAATTTGAGCCGCCCAAAATCGATCCTGCGCATCAGCCGCTCGTCGATCTCATCCAGAAGAAGGCGGGCGTCAAGGCGCTGATCATCCTCGGAAGCGCCTCGGATTACCTGCACGCTCAGGATGTGCTCAAGGACCACAAGGAACTCGCGCACAACTACTACCTGCGGCTGGGCATCTCGACCGACTTTCATCTCATCGCCGAGCAGCTCGGCGAGAAGAAAGCCTTTGTGCTGGCGCACGGACTCATCGGCAGGCTTCCGCAGACGGTCAACCGCAACAACCCCGTCGCGCTGCTGATCGAAAAGGGCTGCGAGATCGCTCTCACGCCCGGCTCGGACAGCACCTTCGAACTCGAGCAGTACCGCACGCGTCTCGCGGATCAGGTTCGATCCGGATTGAGCCGGGCGGACGCGATCAAAGCGATCACGATCAACCCGTGGAAGTTCATCGGCATGGAAAGGAAGTTCGGATCGATCGAGAAGGGCAAGACGGCTGACCTGATCTTCCTCGACGGCGACGTGCTCGACCCAGCGGCCCGCGTGCAGCGCGTCATGGTGGGTGGCGAAGTGGTCTGGGAGCGCGACGAAAGGCAGGCGAATCGATGATGGCGACGGGAATGGTCCGGCTTCGAGAGGTCTTCATCGGTCTGCTGATCGGCGTCGTCGCCGCGCCGGCGCTGGCGCAGCCGCGCCGCGGCCGCCGCGACCAGCCGCCGCCGGCGCCTCCGCAGGCCGAGTCCGCGCCGCCGCCGCAAGAGGAGGAAGTCGAAGAGGAGCGCTGGTTTGCCGTGACCGGCGGCACCGTGCACACCGTGTCCGGCCCCGTGCTCGACGGTGCGACGATTCTCTGCCGCAACGGCCACATCTTCGCCATCGGCAACAACCTGCAGATCCCGCCGGACGCCGAGTCAATCGACGCGAGCGGTCTGCATGTCTACCCCGGCCTCGTCGCCGTGCGCAGCAGCGGAATCCACAGCGGATCGAGTCCGGAAGACGGCACCGATGTCTATTCGTTCAACATGTCGCTGGCGCTCGCGGCGGGCATCACGACGGCCGTGAGCGGCGACGTAGCCGCCAAACTCACCTACGGCACGCTCGACGACATGATCGTGCGCCGCAGTCTCTTCGAGTCGCTCTCGTGGTCGTCGCGCGATCCGGGCGGCAAGCGGCGCGTGCGCGAGGGCCTCGATCGCGTCCGCCAGTACCTGCGCGACGTGGCGGCATGGGAAGAAGAGAAACGCCGCAACCCCGAGGCAAAAGAGCCCGACAACAAGTGGATTCGCGGGCAGTACGAGTCGTATCTCAAACTGCTCAAGGGCGACGCGGTCGCCGTCATCGACGCCAACAACTCGCACGAACTGCTGCAGTATTGCGAACTGGCCGACACCTACGGCATTCGCATGGTCGTGCGCGGCGCGTACGAGGCGTGGACGGTGGCGCCACGGATGTCGCGCGCCGGCATGGCGGCCATCATCACGCCGCGCCAGCGCGTCGATGAGGATCCGCAGTTCAACCGGCCGACGGGATCGACGATCGAGAACGCGCGCATCCTGCATGACCACGGCATCCGCGTGGCGGTGACGCCGGTGGGCAGCCTCTTCGGGCCTGGCTACAGCATCAGCCTTGGCGGGCTCGCGGGGCGCGACCTGCTCCACCTGGCGCTCGAAGCCGCCTTTGCCGTGCGCGGCGGGCTGAGCAACGACGACGCCGTGCGCACCGTCACCATCGATGCGGCGCGCATCCTGGGCATCGACGACCGGGTCGGCTCGATCGAGGTCGGCAAAGCCGCGGACTTTGTCATCACCGACGGCGATCTGCTGCACTACATGACGCTGGCGCGCTGGACGGTCGTCAACGGCCGCGTCGCCTACGACAAGGAAAAGGAAGGCATCTACAGCCATATCCGGCCCGACGGCGACGTGAATGCCCCGCCGCCGGACGACTACTGGCCGCGCCGCCTCGGCGCCGAGTGGCGCAAGGCCGCGCCGTCGCCCGAGCAGCCTTGAGGGACTCATGATGCAACGAACACGTTGGCTCGGCGCGCTGCGCGCCATCGCGCTCGGCGCTGTGCTTGCCGGCGCAGCGACTGCGGGCTTGGGCCAGGAGCCGGCGGCGGCGGATGTGTGGCAGCGCGTGCCGGAGTCGCTGCGGGTTGCCCTCGATCGCATCACACCGCAGTCGCTCTGCGGCGATCTGTCGTTCATCGCCAGTGACCTGCTCGAAGGCCGCGACACGCCGTCGCGCGGCCAGGAAGTGGCGGCCCACTACATCGCGGCTCAGTTCCGCGGCGCGGGGCTTGAGCCAATCGGCGACGACGGGTATTTCCAGACGGCGAACTGGGTCGTGCGCACGCGAGGAGGCGAAGCATTCTCGGGCAGCATCACCGCTGCGGGGCGCCCTATTGCACTTGCGTACGAGCGCTCGACGATCTTCACGGATGACGAATTCAGTCTCGATGATGCGCCTCTGGTGCGCATTGCCTCAGGCGCGCCAGAAGCGGTGGACCAGCTGAACGCCGAGGCGCTCAAAGGCGCCGTGGTGCTCACCGATCTGCCCAATTTCCGCACCGTCGATCCGCGTCAGCGGGGCGATGTCTTCCGCGCCATGCAGGCCCTCTTGCCGAAACTGGCCTCAGCCGGCGTCGTCGCGGTGATCTCCATCGACCGCACCAGTGAGAACGGCGGCGGTTTTGGCAGCGGGGAGCTGATCGATCCGCAATCCCCTCAGCAGCGCGGCCGGGGCTTTTTCGAACAGCCGCCCCTGCTCTGGTCGCACGACCCCGCGGTCGCAGCGCTTTTTGACGGCCTGGAGAATGGGCCGGCCGACGCCGCGATCGACCTGACGCTCGGGCCGCCGCGCGATGAACCAGTGCGGCTGCGCAACGTGGTCGGCATGCTGCGCGGCAGCGACCACGCATTGCGCGACGAGTACATCATCGTGACCGCGCATTACGACCACCTCGGCGCCGATTCGCCGGTTGATGGAGACCGCATCTTCAACGGCGCCAACGACGACGGCAGCGGCACCGTCAGCGTCATCGCCCTGGCGCGGGCGCTGGCGTCGCTGCCCGAGGCGGATCGGCCCGCGCGAAGCATTCTGTTCATGACCGTCTTCGGCGAAGAGAAGGGGATGCTCGGCTCGCAGTACTACGCCGCCCACCCGATCGTGCCGCTTGAGAAGTCCATCGCGAATCTGAACCTTGAACAGGTTGGCCGCACCGACAGCACCGAAGGTCCGCAGGTCAGCCGGGCTTCGCTGACGGGTTTCGCGTTTTCGACCGTGGCGGACACGCTCGTCGAGGCCGGTCGCGCCTTGGGCATTGAGGTCTTCAACCATCCCGCCAACAGCGAGTCGTTCTTCCGCCGCAGCGACAACATCGTCTTCGCCGGCCGGGGCATTCCCGCGCATACCCTGTGCGTCGCGTACGAGTACCCGGACTACCACGCCCGGGGCGATCACTGGGAGAAGGTGGATTACGAGAACCTCAGCCGGATCAACCGCATGACGGCGCTGGGGCTGTATTTGCTGGCGGACGCCGCGGAGCCGCCCACGTGGCGCGAGGATCACCCGCGCACGGGTGGATACGTGGAAGCCTGGCGGAAACTGCACGGCGTCGAGCAGCCCTGACGGGTCCGATATACAAGCGGCTCGGCCGTGCCTCGCAAGTGGCCGGTCGAAGGGCGGCCGGCCAAACGCGGCCGGTCAGATTACCCATCCAGCCAAAGTGGTTCTACTATCGGGCAGCACAGTGCGAGTCGCCAACCTCTCCACCGGGTCTGCCAGTGGGCTGTCTGAGTGCCAGCCTCATGGAACCTGGAACATTGGGTCGAGTTGTCCCGAATGGAACCGGGGGACGTGGGGCGGCCGCTTGAGGAGGTCGGCCGAAGTGCCCAAGCTTCGCAAAATCGTTCGGCTCGCCCGACGAGCCATGCACAAAGGCGAACTTGCCCGCCTGTGGGCCAATCGACAGGCGCGCCAGGTCGACCCCGAGCAGGCGCTGGCGACCGTCGAGCAGCGGGGCATTCATCCCGAGTCGGTCCTGTTCATCACCATCGACTCATGCCGCTACGACACCTTCGTGCGCGCCGAATGCCCCAATCTCAAGTCGATCGGGCCACTGATCGAGGCCGAGGCCCCGGCGACGTTTACGCTGCCTTCGCACACGGCGATGTTCGTCGGCATCACGCCGCGCGTCGGCCAGTCGCGCGAGCCGCTGCTCAACCCCACCATCGGCCGCATCTTCCGCCTGCAGAACCGCATCGCGCCGGGCAGGCCCGACGACTACATGCAACTCGAAGGCAAGAACATCATCGAGGGATTCAACCGACTCGGCTACGTCACGGTCGGCACTGGCGCGATGCGCTGGTTCGACCCGCAGGTGCCCACGTGCTTCATGTTGACTTCGGAGTTCCAGAAGTTCCGCTACACGGCGACCGACGTTGAAGCGCAGGTGAAGTTCCTGTTGACGCAGATGGCGGCCCATCCGAAGCGGCCGCTGTTTCTGTTCATGAACATCGGCGAGACGCACACGCCGTATCGGCACCGCGGCGCGCCGTGGCCGACCAACAACCCGTGCGTGTCCAACAAACTCGAGCACAACAACAACGCCCAGGAGTGCCGCGACCGCCAGACGTGGTGCCTGGAATTCGTGGATAAACAGATCGAGCCGCTTATCAAGGCCTTCCAGAAGGCGGGCGCCTCGATCGTCGCGTGCGCCGATCACGGCGACTGCCACGGCGAGGACGGTCTGTGGGGCCACTGTCTCTATCACGACAAGGTGATGAAGGTGCCGATGGTCATGCACCTGCGGCCGCGCGAGAAGAAAGAGCCGCCGATGGTCGAGGTCGTGCGCCAGAAGACCGACCCTCAGGTCCCCGCCTGAACGTGCTGGCGGGGCTACTTGCCGCCGCCCGTGTGCGATCGGATGCGCCTTGCGGTTTCCGCAGCGAGTTCGTTGGGTATCGGCATCGTCAGGTGGTATTGCACGATGCGCCACTGGCCGCCCAGCCGGCGCAGCACGCCCGTGCCCCGGCAAAGGCCGTACTTTTCGCTCTCCAATTGCTCGTCAAACCACGCGCAGGCGAGGTCATCTGAGACGTTCACGATCCTGCTGCGCGGCGCATACACCCACGCGGACTCGCCTTGAAAGTGCGGCAGGGCGAAGGCTTTGAACTCCGCCAGCGTCCAGCGCTCGGTCGCATCCGTACCCAGAAACAAGCCGTCCTCTGCGAAGCAGGCGAAGTACCGCTCTTCATCCGCCTTTGCCGCGGCGTCGTGAAAGGCGTCGAGCAATGCGGCGGCTTCGTCAGCCAGTTGATCGCGGAGCGCTTCGCTTGGGTCCAATGCGCCGTAGTGCAAGTGCACCATCAGCGGCGGCGCTTCGTCGCGCAAGGTGACCACGAACAGATCGTCGTAGTCCGACTCAGTCAGCGCCGGAGGATCAGCCACACCCAGCGCGCCCAGCAGCGCGGGGACCGTGTTCGAATGGCCGGCCACAAGCACGCTGCGGCCGCGAAATTCGCTGCCGATCCGCGCCGCCAGCGCCGCCGGGTCGCGCGCTGCGGCGATGGTGACGTCGATGGAGTGGCTCTTTGCCGTCGGTTCGATGGTCTGCTGCGTGCGGCGGAATTCGGTGGCGAACGCTGCGGCGATCGGCGCATCCGCCAGAGTCCGGGCGAGCGCTTCGCTCCGCGCTGTGCCGGCTGCGGAGAGACCGGGATCACGTTCGCGCCCGTCGCCGGCGCTCTTCTCGGCGTGGCGCACGACGTAGACCGTGGTAAACGAATCAGCGACGACACCCGAGGCGGGGAGGTCGGCCGTCATGGACAAAGACAGACTCAGCACAGCGGCGGCGAACATGAGGACTCCATTTCCACGTGGGGTTCGAATGCGATGCGGCGTTAGCCGGGCGGGTTCGCGTCGGGTGGCGGCGACCCGGCCCTTTCCCGCCACCACTTAGCTTCGTCGGCTTCGCCGAGGCGATCGAGGCAGTCGGCAATGATCGCCGCCGCGGCCTTTGATCTCGGATCGTTCCAGCCCAGCAGCGTCAGGACGTTGTTTCCCGCCGACTCGAGCACGACTCGCGCCGTCGCTTCCTGTCCTGAGAACAGCATCGCCCGGCCGATCGAAACGTTGAGCAGCGCAATGACCGGGTCGTCCGGTTCGAGCACCCCCGCCGCCTGATCGCGCCATGCCGTGAGGCGGTCGAGTTGGCTCTGCGGTCGCTCGGGTGGGAGCGGATCGAGAATCATCGCCTCGATCATGGATCGCATCGCATCGCGCTGGGCTTGAACGTCGCGCGCTGACACGCTCAGCGCGGCCAGTCGTGCGCTCAGCGCCAGCAGCAGCACAGCCGCCAGCGAGGCGGCGGCCACAACCAACCGGTGCCGCGCCGCGAACAGCCGCGTGACATACCACGCCGTGTGGGGCGTGACGGACACGGGCAGGCCGGCCAGGTAGCGTTCGAGGTCGTGCGCCAGTTCCTGCGTCGTCTGATAGCGATCCTCGCGCGAGCGGCGGAGCGCCTTGAGAACGATGCGCTCCAGGTCGCGCGGGATGTATCGCGAAGCGACCTGGTTGATTGGCATGGGATCGCACTGAAGCACGCGATCCACCGCCTCGCCGGGCGAAGAGTGCTCGGTGCCGTGCGGCGTGGAGCCGGCGAGCAGTTCGTAGCAGACCGCCCCGAGCGCGTAGATGTCCGAGCGCGTGTCGATCTCGTTGGGCTCGCCGCGAATCTGTTCGGGGCTCATGTAGGGCACGGTGCCCATGACCACCCGCGGCCGATCCGGGTCGGCGCCTTCGGAAGGCTCCTGCTCCGTCGCGCGCGCGATGCCAAAGTCGAGAATCTTCGGGTGTCCGGCGTAATCGACGAGGATGTTGCCGGGCTTGAGGTCGAGGTGAATCACACCCTTGCGGTGCGCGTAGCCCACGGCATCGCACAGGCGGATGATCAGCCGCAGGCGCTGTTCGATCGTGAGGTCCTTTTCGGCGGCGTAATCCGTGATCGGCTTGCCGTTGACGAGTTCAAGCGCAAAGTACGGCAGCGGCCGGCTCGGCAGTCCTTCCTCGTGATGCACGCCGGCGTCGTAGATCTGGGCCATCTGCGGATGGCGGAGCCGCCCGAGCAGCTCGACCTCCCGCTCGAAGCGCCGCATCGCCTGGGTGGTTGCAAGTACGCCTCGAATGACCTTGAGTGCGACGCGCCGCTCCGGCCGGCGCTGCACCGCCTCATAGACCGTTCCCATGCCGCCCTCACCGATCACGCCGGTCACGCGATACGGCCCGATGCGCTCGGGCAGCGGCCGCTCGAAGGCGCTCGGTCCCTCGTATCCGCTCGTTCCGCCGACATCCGTTGCCGCAGAATCGAGAGCCAGCAGGTTCTCGACGCGGGCCCGCAACTGGGCATCGCCTGCGCACTCGCGGTCGAGAAGCGAAGCTCGCTGAGCGGCGGGAAGTTCGTACGCCGCGAGGAAGAGTTCCTTGGCGCGATCGTACCCGGCCCCATCGTTCACGTAGTCCGCTCCTGCGCGAGTTGCTCGATGAGCCACGCTCGCACCCAGCGCCACTCGTTCTTGATCGTGCCTTCGGAAAGTTCCATCGCCTGCGCCGTTTCGGCGATGCTCAACCCGGCGAGGAAGCGCAACTCGACGATGCGTGCGGCGCGAGCATCCTTCTTCGAGAGCGCATCGAGCACATCCAGCAGCGTCGTGGTGTCAAGTTCGGCGTTCGCCTTGTCCGGCGTGAGCGACTCGTTGAGCGTGACCCGGCGCCAGGCGCCGCCGCGCTTGTCGGCGCAGCGCTGCCGGGCGTGATCGGCGAGGACCCAGCGCATCGCCTGGGCGGCCATGGCGAAGAAATGCGTGCGGCTCTTGACATCCACCTTGTGGCCCTCGGCCAGGCGCATGTATGCCTCGTGCACCAGAGCGGTCGGTTGCAGCGTCTGGTCCGGCCGCCGGCGGGACATGTAGCTCGCGGCGAGCGCGCGGAGTTCATCGTAAATGGCCGGCAGCACGCGCGCTGCCGCCTCAGCGGCATCACCCGCCTCTGGAGCGGGCGCCTTGACTTCAACGGGCTTGGTCGTTCGAGTCGTCTGCGGATCGGGCATAAGCCACCTCCAGCCGCCTACAGCATAGCCGATTTGACGCGAGCGTGCGGTGAATTGTGCGGTTTCAGCGTCCTTTTTCCCCCTCGGCGAAGTGGTCAAGGTCCGAAACGACTGCGCCTGCTGCCCACCATCGCCCGCTCCGACGAGTTCTGTATTGAAAGGGTCGACACGGCCCTCAAGCCAGACAAACCACTCTTGAAAGGAGTTACAATCATGGCGCGTCATCTTACATCAAGTGCCGGCTGCGCTCGCATGCATTCCATGGTCCTCGCCCTTCTGGGCGCTTCGGTCCTGCTCAGCGCGACCAGCCTATCGCTGGCCGGCAGCCGCAAGATCCGATTCCAGAACAAGACCGGTCAGGACGTCAACGACCTGCACGTCGAGACCAAGCAAGGGGTTACGATCACCTCCAAGTCGCCCTTCACGCGCGATTCCGGCGTAAGCGGCGGCAGCAAGCACGACTTCTCAGACGGCACCGTCGCCAAGGAACCTGTCGGCGGTCCGCCCAATGAAGCTGTGATCGAGTTCGATTCCGGTTCTCCCGACATCACCATCAAGAAGCAAGGCTGGTGGTGGACAAAGGACGGTGCTCGCGTCGGCGACAAACATGACGACACCGGTGGTGCCGTGCTGTCGTGCGCCGGTGGCCAGGCATTCGGCGATGGGCTCGTCTACGTGAGCATCGATCGCCGCGAGGGCTTTTTCCAGACCCAGCGAGGCGCGACACCTGAACTCACAACGCAGATGTTCGCCGGCTTCTGCTCGTCGTTCTACGACCTTGTAAACGAAATGCCGCTCATTCAGTGCACCCCCATGGATCCCCGGCATCTCGAACTGCTGGGCAATGTGCTGGGCAACCCTGAAACGGCGCTTCGCATCGAGATCATCCATCCCGACGGTGGGCAGAGTCTTGAGCTGCTTCCCATCGACACCGGAATCGAACTGGCGATCGAAGGGACCTGCCCCGGCCGCATCTCCGCGATCGTGACCAACGCATGGCCCGGCTCACCGGTCATTCTCGCCTATTCGCCCGACGATCGCAACGGTACGCCGGTGCCTGGCTGTGCAGGTGTCCAGTTCAGTCTGCGCAACGCGACGATCGTCGGCCAGTTGCCCGCAGACCTGAATGGTACGGCGATTTTCCGCGGCAATGCCCCGAGGGCCGCATGCGGCCGCCTCAAGTTGCAGGCCTCTGAGCAGGCTCGCTGCATTCTCACCCGAGTTGTCGGACTGTAAGACCTTCGGCGAACAGGTCTCCACACGAGCATCATCCGGCACGGCAGGCCTCAGCCCGCAAGGGTTTGGGGCCTGCCGCTCATGGTCGCCGCGCTCGGCGTCAGCGTTTCGACAGCATCTCGCCAAGGCGGTCCAGTCCGGCCTGAAGATTCGCGCGCGGCGGGCCGAACGAGAATCGCACGAAGCCCGACAGCGGCGAGCGGCCCGTGCGGCGGCGGTGGGGGTTCACGTCGAAATACTCGCCCGGCACCGTGAGCACGCGGTGCTTGAACGCTTCGCGCATGAAACCGATTCCATCGCTCAGCGGCGCGGGCAGGTTCTGCACGCTGCCCCAGGCGTAAAACGTCCCTTCGGGTTTGCCGGGGAATTCGATGCCGAGTTTCGTAAGGCTGTCGATCGTGAGGCGCTGCTTGATCGTGAATTCCCTGCGAACGGCCTGCGTCTCCTGATCGGCTCGCTGCGGCTTGAGCACCTCGATCGCGGCCCGCTGGATCGGCCGGCACGGTCCACCATCGAGAAAACTTCCGGCTGCGGTGAGCGAACGGATTACGCCGCGCGGCGCCAGCACCCAGCCGACGCGCCAGCCCGGATATCGGAAGCACTTTGTCAAGCCGTCGAAGATGACGACGGGGTCTTCGTTCACGTCTTCGATGTACGCGGCGCTGCTCACGGGGCAGTCAAACGCGCTGCCGTAGACGTAGTGCGAGTAGAACTCATCCATGAGCAGCGTGCAGTTGCGCCGGCGGGACATCTGTACCCAGGCGTCGAGATCTTCGCCGTGAATCACCACGCCCGTCGGATTGCACGGGTTGCTGATGAGCAGCGCGCCCACGCCGTCGCGCTCGACGCGGGCCTCAAGTTCGCCTGGGTCGATGCGGAACGCGGTGTCCGCCGTCAGTTCGATCCACTCCGGATCGAGATGGTCGAAGGTGGTGAGGAGGTCTTCGTAGGCGGTGTAATCGGGCGTGAAGTAGCCCAGGCGGATGTCGGCCATGGTGGCGCCGCAGCGCGACAGCGCGAGGCGGCCGCCGGCGGCGATCGCGACGTTTTCCATCGTGTACTGCGACGATTTGCCGGCGCGATAGAGGCGGTTGTAGTGATCGGCGACGGCCTGGCGCAGCTCGGGCAAGCCCTCGACCGGGCCGTAACCGTGGTCGTTCAGATCGATCGTGAGGTTGTCGTAACGGGGCGGCGCGCCTTCGAGAACCCCGATCTCCGGCTGGCCCTGACCGAGGTTCGACCAGTTCGGATCGCCCATGCGATAGCCGATCTTCATGGCTTCTTCGTTCACGCGAATGACGCCCATGAAGGGCAGTTGCCGAAAGGCGCTCATTGGTTCTGCAATGCCGGTCATCTCGACCTCTCCTTGACGTGTTGCGCGGCGGGCTGAGCCCCGTGCTCAGCGGCCGCCCGCGGGAGCGTGCATCGTAGACGACACACCGCCCGCTTGCGGCGCCGGCCAGAGGTTCTCCTCGAACAGTTTGTAGATCCGCCGGTATTCGTCCAGCCACGAGGTGGGTTCGCGGAAGGCGTGCGGCTCGACCGGATACAACGCGACCTCCCAGTTCTCCTTTTTCAGTTCAATGAGGCGCTGCGAGAGGCGGATGGTGTCGAGCATCAGGACGTTGTCATCCTGCATGCCGTGGCAGATGAGCAGGGGGTTCTTGAGGCCCTGGGCGAACTCGATGGGCGAACTTCGTTCGTAGGCCTCGGGCGCGATCGCGGGCGTGTCGAGGATGTTGGCGGTGTAGCCGTGGTTGTAGTGGGCCCAGTCGGTGACGGGGCGCAGCGCCGCGCCGCAGGCGAAGAGGTCGGGTTCACGGAACATGGCCATAAGCGTGAGGAACCCGCCGTACGAGCCGCCGTACGTGCCCACGCGCTGCGGATCGACGTTGCAGTGCTCCGCGAGCCAGTTGACGCCGTCGCGCAGATCGACCAGTTCGGGCGTGCCCATCTGGCGGTAGATCGCGGTGCGCCAGTCGCGGCCGTAGCCGGCGCTGGCGCGGTAATCCATGTCGAGCACGACGTAGCCGCGCCGGGCGAGCAAGGTGTGGAACATGAACTCGCGGAAGTAGTACGACCAGCCGTGGTGCGCGTTCTGCAGGTAGCCGGCGCCATGGATGAAGATGACCGCCGGCCGCCTGGCGCGGGCCTCCGTGCGGCCTGGCGGCAGGTACAGGCGCGAGTAGATCGGCCGGCCCGCCTCGCTCGACGGCACTTCCACCACGCGCGGCTCGACCCACGGCTTGGAACTGAAGCGATCGCTCACCGTCCACGTCACTTGCTTGGGCTTGCCCAGCGGCTCGATCGACTGCACATACAGCTCCGGTGGCCGCGTGGCTGTCGAATGCGAGATGAGCAGGTGTGTCTCGTCGGGCGAAAGCGACCAGTCATTCACGCCGCCCAGGCTCGTGAGTTGCCGGGGCCGCCCCGACGCCACGTCGAGCACCCACGCTTCGTACACGCCCGGGTGGGACTGGTTGGCGGTGTAGAACAGCCGGTTGCGATCACGGCTGAGTTCCACGTGTGACACTTCATAGTTGCCGCGCGTCAGTTTCTGCGGCTGCGCGTCGTCGAGGTTCTTGGTGTAGAGGTGCGAATAGCCGTCCTCTTCGCTCAGGTAGTAGAACGTGCGGCCATCCGCGAGCCAGCCTATGTCGGCAAAGCCCCAACTGATCCACGCCGGATCGTGCAGGTGGTGCTGCGGCTTGAGTTGGAACGTGTCGAAATCCACCGACGCGATCCAGCGGTCCTTGCTGTCCTGCGAGAAGACCTGCATGAGCACGGCGCTGCCGTCCCTGTTCCACGTGATGCGCCGGATCGAGACGGGGCGCGGCTCCGCCTTTTTTTTCTCGGGCGATCCGTCCTGCTCGTCTTCGTCGCCGTCGCCGACTCCGTCCCCGCTTGCGCCCTCGCCTGCCTTCTCGAGATCGGCAAACGGATCATCAGTGATGCCCGGCAGGACGCTGAGATCGAGGTCATGCCGCTCGTGCGTTTCGAGATCAAGCAGCAGGAGGCTCTCGCCGACGACTTCACTCGTGCCGACCTTTTCGCGCACCGTTCGAGTGCCGACAAATCCATCTTCGGTGATGAACTGGGCCATGGTGTCGCCGCGGCCGGATTTGGCGCCGCTCCGGGCCGTGCGCACGAGCATCCAGCGGCCGTCGGGCGAGAGGTCAGTTCCTCGAATGTCGATGCCGCGCCCGAGGTACCACGGTTTGAGCCGGGTCGCGTCGGCGTCGGTTTCCTGTTTGCGCCGCTCACGCGACGCCTCGCGCTCCGACTTGTTCTCGCGAATGCTCTCGAAGAGACGCTCCTGCTGCGCCGTCAGGTAGTCCTGCTTGTCCTTGTCGTCCTTCTGCTTGTCGGGATCATCCTGCGCTCGCAAGTCGGCGGGCTGGGTCTCGATGCCCGTCAGCAGTTCGCGCACGATGAGATTACCGTTGCGGCGGAACATGATGCGCTTGTCGCCGTGCATCACCTCGACGCCGCTGATGTTCTCGCTGGTGCGCGTGAGTTGGGTCACCTTGCCGTCGGCGAAGTCCTTGACGAAGAGGTTGCCGCCGCGCGTGTAGACCTTCCACGAGTAGTCGCTGCTGTACGACCCGCCGCGCGTGTCGATGAAGGGCATCTCCTCGTCGCTGACGGTGCGCAGGACGCTGCCGGTGCGGTCAATCTGGAGAAGGTCGCGTTCGTCGCTGCCGGGGCGCTTGCGGGAGTAGTAGATGCTCTGGCTGTCGTCCGCCCAGTATTCGTTCTCCGGTGCGTTGCCGATCCAGTCGGGGTCCGACATGATGAGTTCGAGCGTGATCGGCTCGTCGGCGCCTCCGCCGGCGGCGGGCTGCGCCGTCTGGGACAGGCCGGTCGGGCCACGGGTCAGTGCGAGGGCGATCAGGAAGAAGACAATCAGCCTGCATCGAGTCATGGTGGTCCTTTCGGTGCACTTTGGCGTTCGGTCGGACGAACCGCCTGAGTCAGCAGACTACGGAGAATCCCCGGTATCGTCAACCCATGAGAACCCGCCGCTGGCGATCTGAGTATCTTTGACACCGTGGCGGCAACAGAATCCGGCAATACCGAGCTGAATCAGCGCAGCGCCGCGACCGAGCAGGGGGTGGTTTTATTCCCCCGCCGGCCGGACGGGCGATTTGAGCTTCGGGCGCTGTTGTGGTTGCCCCGGCCGGTTGCAGAAGTGTTCGAATTCTTCTCCGACGCCGCGAACCTCGATGCCATTACTCCGGACTCGCTGCGGTTCGAAGTGCGCACGCCCCGACCCATCGAGATGCGGCATGGGTCTCAGATTGACTACCGACTAAAGATCCGTGGCATTCCGATCAAGTGGCGCAGCCTCATCAGCGCCTGGGAGCCGCCGCATCGGTTTGTCGATGAGCAGTTGCACGGGCCGTACCGGGTCTGGCGTCACGAGCATTCGTTCCGGGAGTGTGACGGCGGAACATTGTGCGGCGATCACGTCGTCTATGACATGATCGGCGGCGCACTCGCCAACGCCCTGTTCGTCCGGCGCGACCTTCGTTCGATCTTCAGGTACCGATGTCAGTGTCTGCGCGAGAGATTCGGCGAGTCGCGCGATTAGGCCGGGTGCTGGAACGACAGGTGCAGTTCGGCGTGGCGCATGTGGAGGTTACACCAGTCTTCGTGCGTCATCCTGCCGAAGACCGGGCTGGGCTGGAGCATCTTCTCACCCCGATCCAGCCGCTCAAAGATGCGGTTGATCCGGGCCATGGCCTTGTCGAGCGTCACGTCGTCGGCGGGCATGACGCGGAGCATGTCGCCGCTGAGCTTGATGCCGGGCTGAATGCCCTTGTGCAACGCCTTGTTGCGAAACGTCGGCGCAAGCATCCGCACGAACCACGGGGCCTGCGCCGGGATGCCGTCGAGTGAACCCTCAATGATGGAAGCAAGATGATCGATGGCCTGAGCGGGCGTCCAGTTGCCCGTCGATCGAACTTCGCATGACGCGAGCCGATTGATCTCGGCCCTCACTTCGTCGAGTGAATTGAAGCGAAGCGGCCGCCGCTGGGCCTTTTTCGTGTCCACCTGTCCGGCTGCAGTGGCCATGATGTCACACTCCGTAGCCCCCGGCGTGTGCGGAATCGTATGCCAGCGTCGAATTGAGATCAGGACCTGCTTCGGAACAGCACGGTATGGCAGGCCGGGCAGCGATGGCCGTGGCTGGGCACGCCCGACGCCAACACACACTCATCCTTGTCGGCGTCATCGCTCCGAAAGAAGAGGTGCTGATATGAAAGCCCGGCCAACAGGAAGCCCCAGAGCGTCTCCTTGACGACGAGGATCCCGGATTCCATTTCAGCGCCGCACGAAGGGCAGTGCATAGCCGGCGCCGATCTGGGCTGCTTCTCCTTCGGCAGCATCGCGCGGACTCGACCGATTTCCGACTCGAGCTCCTTGAGCCGCTCTCTGGCCGCGTCGATATCGAGACGGTCGGTCATGCGGATACGCTCGGTCGATTACAACTCCGGTGCGAATCCCCTTCGCATCGTATTCTCGCAGATGGTGCGCGGCTCGACGAAGTGGAGCAGGTAGTCCGGCCCGCCGGCCTTGGTGCCCACGCCGGACATGCCGAAGCCGCCGAACGGCTGGCGGCCGACCAGCGCCGCCGTGCATCCGCGGTTCAGGTACAGATTTCCGACGCGGAATTCGGCCCGCGCCTTCTCGAGATTCGAAGGCTTGCGGCTGAAGACGCCGCCCGTCAGTTTGTAATGCGACGAGTTGGCAATTTCGAGCGCCTCATCAAACGTCTTGACCTTGATGACCGACAACACCGGCCCGAAGATCTCCTCACGCGCGATGCGGGCCGTCGGCGGCACATCGACAAAGATGTGCGGCGGCACATAATGCCGGCCCGGCACGAGTTGTTCAGCCGGCGGCAGGTCCATCGCGAGCCCGAGCCTCGCTTCTTTCTTGCCGATCTCGATGTAACTCATGATCGACTTGTACGCCGGTTCGTCAATGACCGGGCCGAGATCGACGCTCGGATCGACCGGGTTGCCGATCTTCAAAGCGCGCGTTGCCTCGATGAGGCGCTCGACGAAGAGGTCGTAGTTGGTGTCAACGACGATGGCCCGCGAGCAGGCGGAGCACTTCTGTCCCTGGTAGCCGAAGGCGCTGTAGCGCACGCCGAGCACGGCTTCGTCGAGATCGGCCGAGGCGTCGACGATGATGGCGTTCTTGCCGCCCATCTCGCAAACAACCTTCTTGACGTGGCCCTGGCCCTCGGGCACCTGGCCGGCGGCGCCGACGATGTCCAGGCCGACCTCCATCGAACCGGTGAAGGCGATGAGCGCGACGCGCTTGTCACGCACGAGTTTGGCGCCGACGGTGCGGCCGGGTCCGGCCATGAAATGGATGACATCCGCCGGACAACCCGCTTCGAGCATGATGTCGTAGAAGGCCCGGGCGATGCCCAGCGTCGGGCCCGCGGGCTTGATGAGCGTCGGATTGCCCGTCACGATCGCGGCCGTGGTCATGCCAGTGAGGATCGCCAGCGGGAAGTTCCACGGGCTGATGACGACCGCGACGCCGCGCGGCTGGTAGACGACCTGGTCGAGTTCGCCCACGAAGCGGCCCAGGCGCTGGTGCTCGAAGAGCGCCACGGCCATGCGGGCGTAATACTCGCAGAAGTCCATCGCCTCGCACACATCGCCATCGGCTTCGCGCCAGGTCTTGCCGGCTTCGCGGATGATGATGCCGCAGAGTTCATCGCGGCGCTTGCGCATGATCGCGGCGGCGCGGCAGAGGACGTTGGCCCGATCGCGGATCGGCGTCGCGCGCCAGCGCGGCAGGGCGGCGTGCGCGGCGGCGAGCGCCCGCTCGGCGTCTTCTTCCGTCCGGTCCGCCTTGACGCTTGGCACGACAGCCGCGTCGACCGCGCGCTTGAACGCTTCGCGCACCGATTTCTGTGAGAAGTCGCGCGGCGGGTCGGTGAAGAATGGCCGACCGTCGCCGACGCCGTCAACCGCCGGCGTCAGCGCGTGCCGCTCGGGCAGCGAGTTGAAGGCTTCGATGCCCGGATCGGGGCCGGTGGACTTGCTGCGCGGATTGGCAAGCAGGGCTTCGGTTGAAGCGTTATCCGCAAAGCCTGCCTTCAGCCAGGATTCATTGCTGGTGTTTTCGAGCAGGCGTCGGACCAGGTAGGCCATGCCGGGGAGCATCTCGCCCACCGGTACGTACTCGCGCAGGCGCAGACCCGTCTCAACCGCCGCAGCCTTGAGTTGGTCGCCCATGCCATGGAGCATCTGCAGTTCAAGCGCGGTATCCGGCAGGTCGAGGCTGCGCAGCAGTGCGAGGCTGTGGGCGATCGAACGCACGTTGTGCGAACCAAGCGCGAGCTTGACGCCGCCTTCGCCGGCACTGCGCGGCATGTTCTGAATGAACAGGCCAGCCATGGTTTCGAAGCAAGCATCTGTGTCGCTCTTGCGCGACCAGACGGG
Organism: Phycisphaerales bacterium; assembly: GCA_020852515.1. NCBI lineage: Bacteria > Pseudomonadati > Planctomycetota > Phycisphaerae > Phycisphaerales > Phycisphaerales bacterium. The sequence continues at coordinate 144,294 of JADZAS010000013.1, read as the reverse complement.
GACCGGCCAGCCCTTCTGTTCGGCCTGGATCGTTTCGTAGTCCCAGTAGGCGCCTTTGACGAGGCGCACCGTGACCTGTCGGCCGGCGCGTTTGGCCCAGTCGATCACGCGCCGCGCGTCGTCGGGGCCCGACCGCAGATACGCCTGCATCGCCAGTCCCGCGTGGAAGTCAAACTTCTCGCAGCAGGCCATGAACAGTTCGAGCGTCAGGTCTTTGAGCGCGAACTGCTCCATGTCGAAGTTGATGAACACGCCGCGCTTCTGCGCGGCGACGAGGATCGGTTCAAGCCGGTCGATCAGCGCGCGAATGCTGCCGCTCGTGTTGATCGGGTCGGTCATCGAGTAGAGCGATGAGATCTTGATCGAGACGTTGACGCGCGGAATGGCGCCGAGGTAGTCCGACTCGAGTTTGGGATTCGCTTTCCACGAGCCGACTTCGCTGGTGAGATTCTCAACGAGGTCGAGGTACTTCGCCTGGTACGCGAGCGCTTCGGACTCGGAAACGCACGCCTCGCCGAGCAGGTCCACGGAGAAGGCGACGTTGTGATCCCAGAGTTTCTTGAGGCCGGGCAGGGCGGAGGCGGCGTCGGTGCCGGCGATGAACTTGTTGGCCATGCCCGTGATCTGCCGGGTGACCGTCGAGGTGAACAGGCCCTTGGCGATGCCGCCGGCCTTGAGACCCAGGGAGATGGCGGCGGGCGCCGTGACGCCGGGCTGGGTGAGGTAGTCCACGAGGTGGTCGTGCACCTGCTCGGGCGTCTTGAGCATCGGGAAGGCGTCAACGAAGCGGAACAGTTGCACCTTGAAGTTCGGATCCTTCATGGACCATTCCATGAGACTGTCGGACCAGAACTGGGTGCTGAGCATCCCCGCTTTCTGGCCGCGAGCTTTTTCCAGAAAAGCGCGGCCGATCGTCTGAATCTGGGCTTCGAGATTGCGATCCAGCCCGGCGTGCGAGGCGGCGATGGGGGCGGTGCGGACCGGGGCGGCGGGAACCGCTACGGGAGCGGTGCGACTCTTGTTGCGCGAAAAGATGGCCATGCCATCATCATAGCAGAATCGCCTAGCCCTTTTGGATGTGCAACGCCCAGGCACGGTTGTGCCTGGGCGCTCAAGTGGAGTGGATGAGGATCGAACTCACAACCTCTACATTGCGAACGTAGCGCTCTCCCAATTGAGCTACCACCCCGTGTGCGCCCGTCGGCCGCAGCCGGCAGACGGGAAAACCAACTGTAATCGCCAAGAGGCGCCCTGGCAAGATTGAAGCCAGAACCGCCGAACTTCGTCCAGGCCGGCGCGGTACCGTATGCAGATCGGCTCGCCGGCCGTTTAAATGCAGTGGATTACCTGAGCCGATTGGGGAGAATCTTCCTATGCCTGAAACGTCGCTCACGCACCGCCGGTTCGCGCCAGTGCTCCTCCTGCTCGTTGCCGTGGCTGCCGGAGCGGTCGCGCTGGCCGGCTGCTCCCGCGGCGGCTCGGGCAAGCCCGCAGGGGGCGGCGTCGTTGTCACCATCTTCCCGCTCTACGACCTCGTCCGGCAGGTGGCCGGTCCCGAGGTCAAAGTCACGCTGATCCTGCCGCCGGGCGTGAGCAGCCACGGCTACACACCCTCGCCGGCCGATGTGGATGCCCTCAACTACGCCGCGCTCCTCGTGGCCAACGGCGGCGGCATCGACGACTGGGTGGCGCCGGCGTATCGCGATCGAGCGGGCCAGGGCCTGCGGCTCGTGCACCTCATGTCCACCCTCGGCGGCGAACTCGGCGAGTTTGAGGCCGGCGACGGCCACGAAGGCCACGACCACGCCGAACACGGCGAGGATCACCACGACCTCGCCGGCGCCAATCCGCATGTCTGGCTCGTGCCGCGCCACGCTTCCAAACTTGTCGCGGCTTTCGCGAAGGAACTCGCGGCGCTCTACCCCGATCGCGCCGCCGCCATCAGCCAGCGCGAAGCGGAAGTGCAGGAGCAACTCGCGGCGATCGACGTGGCGTATGAGGACGCGTTGGAGCCGATCACCGATCGCCGGCTCATCACGTTCCACGACGCGTTCAACCCGCTGGCCGAGGAGTATGAGCTGAACGTCGTGGCGACGGTGCTGAGCCTCGAGACGCACGATGTGACGCCCGCGCGCCTCCAGCAGGTGCGCCGCTTCATCGATGAGCAGGGTGTCCGCGCCGTGTTCATTGAGCCGCAGTTCGATTCGCGGGCGATCGAGGGCCTCGGCGGCGCCGTCAGGCCGCGCCTGCTCGATCCGCTGGGCGATCCGAATCGCAGCGGCTACGAGACGTACGATGCCATGATGCGCACGAACCTGGACAACCTCGTGCAAGGCCTGCGCGACAACGTCGCGGCGAAGGACGGCGGTGGCTGAAGCGCACTGCTGCCAACACGATCACTCCGCCGAACTGGAGCAGCATCACGCCGGCGACGCCGTGTGCGTCGATCGCGTCTGCTATTCCTACGTACCGGGCGTGCGCGTGCTGGACGACATCACCATGCACATCCCGGTGGGGACACGGCTTGGAATAGTCGGGCCCAACGGCGGGGGTAAGTCCACGCTGCTCAAACTCATTCTCGGCCTGCTCAAACCCACCGAGGGCGACATCAGCGTGTTCGGCCGCACGCCCGCAGAGGCCTGCCTTGCGAGCCTGGTCGGCTACGTGCCCCAGCGGCACGACGTGGAGATCCGATTTCCGCTCAGCGTCTCCCAGGTGGTGCGGCAGGGAATCGTCGGCCGGACCGGCATGTTCCGCCGGGCGTCGTCCGATGATCGCGACGCCGCAGCCCAGGCGCTCGAACAGGTCGGCATCGCCGATCTGGCCGGCAAGCCCGTAGGCGATCTCTCCGGCGGGCAGCAGCAGCGCGTCTTTCTCGCCCGGGCTCTCGCGGGCCGGCCGCGGCTGCTCGTGCTCGATGAGCCAATGGTCGGCATCGACGAGGTCGGGCAGGCGAAGTTTGCCCAACTCATGGACTCCATCCACCGCTCGTATCGGCTAACGGTGCTCATCGTGAGCCATGACCTGCGCGCCATCGTCGCCGGCTGCGACCAAGTGGCGTGCCTGAACCGCCGGTTGCACTTCCATGCGGCACCGTCCGGGCTGACGCGCGAAGTGCTCGCCGAGGTGTTCAACCACAATCTCGCCGGGATCGCGCTGCGGGACGCCGGGCCATGACGATCTGGGACGCATTTGAGCCGCGCTTCCTCGCACCGCTGCTCGCCGGGATCGCTCTTACCGCCGCGTGCGCGCTGCTCAGCGTGGTGATCGTCCTCAAGCGGCTGGCCTTCATCGGCCAGGGCATCACGCACGCCGGCTTTGGCGGCGTCGGGCTGGCCGCGTTTCTGGCGCTGAGCGGCTGGTGGCGCGACCTGACCATCTTTCTCTTCTGCATCGGCACGGCGATCATCATCGCCCTGCTCAGCCGCAGCCGCAAGGTCATGATCGACACGGCCATCGGCATCCTGCTCGTGGCGGCGATGGGCATCGGATTCCTGCTCGACCAGATGCGCCTGCACCTGCGCGGGGCCGGGTGGTACGATGCGCTCACGGCCGGCCGCGTTACGCCGCCCACCCAGTGGGACGTCGTGCTCTTTGGCAACATTCTCTTTCTGCGGTCGCAGGACGTCTGGCTCGCGGCGGGCTGCTCGCTGCTGGTCATCGCGGCGCTCGCGCTTCTCTACAAAGAGATCGTCTTCTTCGCGTTCGACGAGACGGTCAGCCGCGTCTTTGGCGTGCGCACCACGCTGCTGCACTACCTGCTGCTGCTCATGATCGCGGGCATCATCGTGCTGTGCATGAAACTGCTCGGTCTCATCCTCGTCAACGCGCTGCTCATTGTGCCCGGCGCCGCGGCTCTGCTCATCAGCCGGCGCCTGGCCACCGTGCTCGTCGCGAGCGTGGTGCTCGGCGAGATCGGGATGGTGGGGGGCTACCTCGCGGCCTTTGGCGTCATGGGTGGCCGCCTGCCGGTGGGGCCGATGGTCGTGCTCATTCTCGCGATGCTCTTTGCCGCGGCCCTGGCGTGGAACCGCCTGCGGCCCAGCCGGGCGTGACTACCATCGGGCGGTCGATTCGAATTCCGATCCAGGCGAATGGGAAGGATGTGCCGTGAAGGCTGAGAAACTGCTGGCCGAACTCAACCGCCTCCGCCACGACGTGGACAAGGACCCGACGGACATCGAGTGGGTTACGCTCGAGCACGCGTTCTGCTTTATCAGCTACAAGATGGGCGAGTTTCAGGCCTACTTGGACGAGCAGGTGAGGCTGGGCAATTTACCGCAAGACATTGACGTTTGAGCCCGCAAAGGCCGCTTTGATCGGACCAGAGAAAATCTGCCTGACGTTGGCCCGGGAGGGCAGATTTCTCTTGACGATGCGCCGTTTTCGACGATACTCTTGAGCATCGGGATGGCTGAAATCCAGAGCGTCGGAGAACCCGGCTGCCGCGGATGGATCGACTCCCGACGAGCGTCGCCTGCGGCTCTACGCGAGCCCGGATGCGACGGGCGTTGTGCCCCGCATGACGGTGCGGGGAAGTCAAGGCCGGAGCGGTGCGCCGAGGGTCGACGCCGCGACCGGGAGGCCCGTATATGAAAGCGAGGTGATCCAGTGACGAACCTGAATGACTGTATCAAGGGGCTGCACGCATAGGGCAGTTCCGACGGGTTCTGCGCTATGTGCAGCCCGCGAATGTGCAGCCTTGATACAACGATCAATATGCACAACGAACTCGACGGCGAAAGCCGTCGAGTTTGTTTTTTTCGAAGCGAGACTACTTCGCGTAGTGCGCCCGGATGTTCGGAATGAGATACTCCTCGAACGCCGTCCTCAGATCGTGCTGCGGCTTGAAGCCCCAGTCGGCTCTTGCCGCGGCGTCCTTCGTATCCTCCGGCCAGGAGTCCACGATGCCCTGCCGCTCGATGTCGGGGCGGAAGGTGATCTCGGCCTTGGGGAAGTGCGACCGCACGATCGACGCGATGTCACCCGCGCTGGGGGCGAAAGCGGTGATGTTGTAGACGCTGCGCGTCAGCCGCGTCGCCACGGCGGCATGCAGTCTGAGCAGCGCTTCGATCGCGTCGGGCATGGTGATGAACGGGATGCGGGCATCTTCGCGCACGAAGCAGGCGTACGGCTCGCCGCGCGCCGCGGCATGGATCATCTCGGGCGCGTAGTCGCTCGTGCCGCCGGACGGCAGCGTGAAGGCGGAGATCACTCCCGGGAAGCGGATGCAGCGGAAGTCCACCCGCGCCTCGCCGCTGGGCCGGTCCTTGGCCAGTTGGCGGTAGTGGCGGGCGTAGTAGCGGCCGAGGTGTTCGCAGGCGAGTTTGTTGCAGCCGTACATCGTCGTCGGCTCGAGGCACTGGTCTTCGCTGACCGCGCCCGCCCGCGCCTTGGCGTCGAGGCTGTCCACGCCGTAGACGGCGATGCTGCTGGGAAACATAAAGCGCACCGGCGAGCCATGCGACATGGCTTCATCGACCGCGAGTTTGAGCAGGTGCATGGTGCCGACGACGTTGACCTGGTGCGCCGCTTCGGGATTGAACTCGCTGCGCGTGCTGAGCAGCGCGGCGAGATGGAAGATCGAGCGGATCTCGTAGTTGGCGTGCAGCCGGCTGAGCAGGGCGGTGTCGGTGATGTCGCCGACGATCGTCTCCCGGCACATGGGTTTGAGCGACGCATCCACCTCGCGCACGTCCAGGGCGATGATGTCGCGATGGCCGGCGTCGTAGAGGGTGCGGATCAGGCCGTGGCCGAACTCGCCGTTGGCTCCGGTGATGAGCGTGCCGCCGTGGCGCGAAGCGCCGCCGGAGGTGGGTGTGGTCGAATCGGGTGAGGTCATGGGTGGTTCCGACGAACAAAGGGCAGAACGTAGCGCGGCGTCCCAAAGGCATCGCGCAGGGAAGCGCGAGACCCACCTGGGCGCGCCGTGGTTGACGACGTGGCCGCAATCATATGTGCGGTTTGCGGCCGCGCCTATGATCGCGTGTGTCGCTGTTCGAGTCCTCCCAGCAGGCTGCGCCCCCTGAAACTGCCGGTTCCAGCGCCAATCGGGCCGACCACTTCCGTCGCCTCTTCGGCCTGACGTGGCGGTACCGCTGGGGCTGCCTCGTCGCGCTGGTCTGGGACGTGGGCGTCGAGGCCCTGGCGCTGTGCGGCTTCATCTACAGCGGTCTGGCGCTGGACATCCTCCGCGACCAGGCTCAGCCCGAGGCGAGCGCTCCGCCACGCTGGCCGCTGGGCCTCGCGCCGCCGGCCGACTGGCCGCTGTGGAAGACGCTGAGCCTGGCCTCGGGCGCGGTTCTGGTCATTACGCTGCTGCGCACCTACGCCCGCTACCGCACGCGCCTGAGCAGTGAGACGCTCATCCAGCGCATCACCGTCGATCTGCGCACGGCGCTGTACGACAAACTTCAGCGCCTGGGCTTCTCGTGGTTCGACACGCACGACTCGGGCGGGCTGATCAACCGTGTGACGGGCGACGCCGGCTCGGTGCGGCTGTTCATCGAGGGCGTGGTGTTGCAACTGATCATCTCGGCCACGGCGCTGACGCTGTTTCTCTTCTACATGTTCCGCGAGCACGCCTGGCTTACGCTGGCGCTGCTGGCGGTGTTTCCGGTGCAGGCGTGGATTCTCGTCAGGTACAGCCGCTCCATCGAGCGCCGCCTGCGCACGAACCGCGAAGCGCTCGACCGGTTCATCCAGACGCTGCAGGAGTGCATCATCGGGGTCAAGGTGGTCAAGGGCTTCGGCCAGGAGCGCCAGGTCATGGGCCGCTTTGCAGTTCGCAACACGGACGCGTACGAAGCGCGCATGGCGATCACGAAGACCAACGCTTCGCTGCTGCCGTGGATCACAACGCTGGGCTTCCTGCAGATCGCGATCCTGCTGCTCTATGGCGGGCATCTGGTGAACCTCGGACCGGCGGCGGGCGGCATCGCCCTGGGCACGCTGTGGGTGTTCTTCAGCCTCGTGCGCCAACTGGCCGGCCAGGTTGAGACGATCGTCTCGAGCGCTTCGAGCATTCCCGAGTCGCTTGTCGGCGCGGCACGCGTTTTCGAACTGCTCGATGCGCCCGTTGAGATAGCCGCGCCGCCGGATGCATACGCGCCCAAAGAGATCCGAGGCCGCATCGAGTTCGACCGCGTCTCGTTCCGCTATCGGCCTGACACGCCGCTGGTGCTCGAAGACGTCTCGTTCGTGGTGGAGCCCGGCGAGTCGGTCGCCATGGTGGGCCCGGCGGGCGGCGGCAAGAGCACGATCTTCGATCTCATCGGCCGCTTCTACGACGCCACGAGTGGCCGCGTGCTCGTGGACGGCGTGGATGTGCGGCAGTGGGACCCCGTGGCGCTACGCCGGGCCGTGAGCATCGTCTTTCAGGAGCCGTTCCTGTTTTCGAACACGATCGCCAACAACGTGCGATTCGGCGTGCCCGACGCGCCCGACGAGGCAGTGCAGCGCGCCGTGCGCGATGCGATCGCTGAGGAATTCGTCACGGCGGCCAAGGACGGCTACGAGACCATCATCGGCGAGCGCGGCCTGACGCTCTCGGGCGGCGAGCGGCAGCGGTTGAGCATTGCCCGCGCCATTCTGCCCGATGCGCCGATCCTGCTGCTCGACGACGCGATGGCGTCCGTGGACGCGCGCACCGAGGTGCGCATCGCCGCGAATCTCGATCGCGTCATGCGCGGCCGCACGACGCTGCTCATCGCCCACCGCCTGAGCACGCTGCGGCGGGCGGACCGCGTGCTGGTCGTCGAGCGCGGCCGCATCGTCGCGCAAGGCACGCATGAGACGCTCATGCGCGAGAGCGATCACTATCGCGAGGCGGCGCTGTTGCAACTCGACCGCGACCGGCAGGAGGAATCGGGCTCGCTTGCATCGCAGGAGGTGGCGCCGTGACGCAGGTTGGGCTGACGAACCTGACGGCCGGAGACGTGCTCACCGCCGCCTCGCCCAGCGACGACGCGGGCGAGCGCATCCGCCCGTTCGACTGGGCCATGACGCGTCGCGTGGCCGGCCGGATGATGCGCTACGCCGGCCTGTTCTGGTCGATACTGCTGCTGGCCATCGTGCTGGCGGTGCTCAACGGGACGATCCCGCTGCTGGTCGCGCAGACCATCGGCGGCGCCATCGAACAGCACCCCGAGAGTTGGCGCGACCGGCTGGGCGTCTCACCCACGCAGTGGCTCTACATCGGCGTGAGCATCCTCACGACGCTGGCGCTGCTGTGGTATGTCATCATGCGCGTGCGACAGGTGGCGGTAGCGACGCTGGCCGAGCGCGTCGTGCGCGACCTGCGATCCGAGATCTTCGCGCATCTGCAGGCGCTGGGCATGGACTTCTATGACCGCACCAAGGTCGGGCGCATCCTGGCGCGCGGCACGAGCGACATCGATGCGCTGCGCCGCGCCCTGGCCGAAGTGGCGCCGCGCCTGACCATAGCTGTCGTGCAGATGATCTACGCGATGGCGGTGATGCTTGCCTACGACCTTGTGCTCGGGACGGTCGTGCTGGCAGGAGCCCCGTTCGTGTATCTGGCCAACTGGCGCCTCCGGCAACTGCTGTCCAACTCCTACCGCCGCGTGCAGGAGACCTACAGCCTGCTCACGGCCAACCTGGCTGAATCGATCGCCGGCATTCGCGTCACCCAGGCGTTCACGCGCGAAGATCGCAACAGCGCCATGTTCCGGAGCATCTGCCACCTCCACCGCGACCGGCATCTCGTGGTGGCTAAGGCGCAGGGGCTCTACCTGCCGCTGATGGATGTCACGAGCCAGGTGTTCATCGCCATTGCGCTGCTCGTCGGCGGGCTGCGCATCGCCAGCGGAGCGATGACGGTGACCGATCTGCTTGCGTTCATGATGATGACCGGCGTATTTTTCCAGCCCATTCTCGTTATCGGCGACATGTACAACGTGGTGCTGCAGGCCATGGCCGGGGCCGAGCGCGTGTTCCACCTGCTCGACACCGCGCCGGCCCGCCTCGAACCCGAGGCCGGCGAAGCCGTATCGCTGCCGCGCCTCGACGAAGGCATGCGCATCAACTTCGAGGGCGTCTCGTTCGGCTACCTGGCGGACCGGCCGGTGCTGCGCGACATCACCTTCAGCGCCCAGCCGGGACAGACCATCGCCCTCGTAGGCCACACTGGAAGCGGCAAGACCTCCATCATCAATCTCATCGCCAAGTTCTACCTGCACGGCAGCGGGCGCATCTTGCTCGATGGCATCGACATCCGGCACATCAGCCCGGGTGATCTGCACAGCCAGACCGGCATCGTGCAGCAGGAGAACTTCCTCTTCACGGGCAGCGTGCTCGACAACATCCGCTTTGCCCGACCTGAGGCGAGCGAGGAACAGGTGCGCGAGGTCTGCCGGCGCCTGGGGTGTCTGGACGTCATCGAGGAACTGCCGCAGGGATTGCACACGCAGGTCGGCGAGCGCGGCTCGGCGCTGTCGCTGGGCCAGCGGCAACTTATCTGCTTTGCGCGAGCCTTGATGGCTCGGCCGCGGCTGCTCATTCTCGACGAGGCGACCAGCGCCGTCGACACGGTCTCCGAAGCGCGCGTGCAGCAGTCGCTCGAGAGGCTGCTCGAGGGCCGGACGAGTTTCGTGGTCGCGCACCGCCTGAGCACGATCCGCAACGCCGACCGCATTCTGGTCATCGACGCCGGGCGGCTCGTCGAGCAGGGGACGCACGCCGAGTTGCTCCGGGGCGGAGCCGTCTATCCGCGCCTGCACGCCGAGTTCGTGAAACTGAGTGAAGGCAAGGCCTGAGCCGACGTCCAGCGCGTCGCCGACCCTACTGCGGCAGGTCTTCGAGGTCTTCGTCCCGGCCGGCGATGATGAGAATGTCATCGCTGTTGAGGCGGCTCGTGGGCATGGGCGTATCCATGACCATCTCGTCGTACTCCTCCTGGCCCGTTTCCGTCGAGGTCAGGACGCGCTTCTTGATCGCCACGATGTTGACGTTGTAGGTGCGGCGCACGTCGAGTTCGGCCAGGCTCTTGTTGACCCAGGCGCGAGGCGTGGGCATCTGCACCAGCCCGTAGCCCTCCGCCAGTTCGATGTGGTCAACGAGGTACGGCGCGAGCAGTTTGTGCGACCAGCGGTCGGCGGTCTCGTCTTCCGGGTTCACCACCGAGTCGGCGCCGATGCGGCTGAGGATGCGCACCTGCATCGCGTTGCCGGCGCGGCTGATGACGCGCTTGACGCCGATGTGCTTGAGAATGACCGTCGTGAGCGCGTTGGCCTCGAAGTCGTGGCCGATGGCGACGACCGCGATGCCCACTTTGTCCACGCCCTGCAGGCGCAGCGCCTGTTCGTCCGTCGCGTCCATGGCTACGGCCAGCGTCACGCGGTCGCGGATCTCCTCCACGACCTCCCGGTCGCGATCGATGGCGATGACCTCAGCGCCGGCGCGGGCAAGGTTGACGGCCAGACGCGAGCCGTATCGACCCAGCCCGATGACCACGAAACGTTCTGATGCCATACCTTCGGCTCCGTGCGAACCCGCCCGAGTGTTCAGTCTAGCCGAGCATCACCGGCTCGGATGGATAGCGGTACTGGACCTTTTCGACGCCGGCGAACGCGACGGCTCCGAGGAGCGCCAGCGGGCCGACTCGGCCGAGGAACATCGCCACGATGATCACGACGCGCCCGAACGTGGTCAGTTCGGAAGTCAGCCCGAGCGAGAGACCGACCGTCGAAGTCGCGCTGACCGCCTCGAACAGGTGGAACGAGAATCGATAGGACTCGGTGATGGTCAGGCACAGCGTCGTGCCGGCCACGATGACGAATCCAAGCATGACCAGCGCTCCCGCCCGCCGCACGAGCGTTTCAGGCACCGATCGGTTGAAGACCTCTGTCTCATCTCGATTGCGCAGGGTGGCGAGGATGGTCAGCAGGAGCACGGCCACGACGGTGGTTTTGACCCCGCCTGCGGTGCCGCCGGGCGAGCCGCCGATCCACATGAGCATCATGAGCACAAACCGGCTCATGGTGGTCAGTTCCTCCATGTCCATGGTGTTGAACCCGGCGGTGCGCGCCGTCGTGGACATGAACGTCGCGTCGAGCAGGCGCCGGCCGACTTCGCCCGTCGTCAGCGGCGCCAGCGGCTGGGCGTCGAGCGAGGGCACCGTGGTGGAAGTGCGCTGGAAGTAGGGGACCAGCTGCCCGGCAAAGATGCCGGCGGCGCCGAGCAGGAAGACGGCGGCGGTGGTCACGAGGACCAATTTCGTGTGCAGGTTCAGCCGCGTGAGGCCCTGGCGGTTCAGTTGCCGCTGGGTGACGCGTCGGGACCTGAGTTTGACCTGCGCCACGAGCGCCTGCCACATGTTGTAGAGCACGGGGAAACCGAGCCCGCCGCAGACGATCAGCGGCGCGATGACCGCGTGGCTCGTCCAGTGGTAGCGGAAACCTTCGAGGTTGTCCGAGTAGATCGAGAACCCGGCGTTGCAGAAGGCGCTGATGGACATGAAGATGCTGTGGAAGCCGAGGTGCTCGCCGATGCGCGCATCGCTGGCCGCGTAGGGCGCCCAGCCGAGATAGAGAATCGCCGCGCCGGCAGCCTCGGTGAGCAGCGTGGCGACGATCACGAAACGCACCAGGCGCTCGATGTTGCCCGGGCCGCTTTCGACCGAGGCGACGGCTTCCTGGAGGTTGGAGGCGTGCCGCACCGAGATGGAGCCCGAGAGCATCGTCGCCAGCAGCGCGCCGAAGATGATGATGCCCAGCCCGCCCAGTTGAATCAGGATGAGAATAATGATCTGGCCGAAGGGCGTGAACTCCGTGGCGGTATCGCGAACGATCAGTCCCGTTACGCACACCGCGCTTGTCGAGGTGAACAGCGCATCGAGCGGATCGATCGGATTGCCAAGCGGCGTGGCCCGCGGCAGCATGAGCAGCAGCGCCCCCAGCGCAATGAGCACCGCAAAGCTGCCCACGAACAGCAGGCTGTAGCGGATCACCTGCTGCGCGAGCGCGAGGTAATTCTGCAGCAGGATGTACAGGATGAGCAGCGCGCCCAGAAGGTGTGCAGCGCCCGCGTGCAGGAACATCACCGCGGTCGAGGCGGACAGGAGCAGCAGTTCGATGCCGCGCTGGCGCAGCCAGTCGCTTCGGTCGCGGCGCAGGGCGTACGCGGTCGCGTGCGTGGCCCAGAGGCCCAGGAGGATGGCGGACTTGATCGCCAGGAACGCCCACTCCGACAGCAGCGGGTCCATGAAGCCCACTTCGAGGATGAAGGTGATGCTCAGCGCTGCAGCGAGCAACCCGCGCGGCAGCAGCCAGGCGAGCGATTCGGCGCCCTTGGGAGTCGTGTTGACGTACTGCCGCCGCTGCATGAGGGTCTATAGCATATCGGACGCCGGCAGAGTCGGCGTTGACCCCAATCGCGCGGCCCGGGAAGCGAAGCAGCCGCCGGAAATCCGGCGGCTGCGCGGGGAACTTTGAGATTCGGCGACCGGATCAGGGTTCGGTGGGTTCAGCAGGCGCTTCGGCGGGCTGCTCAGCCGGCGCTTCCCTGACGATCTCGGCCCGCTTCTGCATCTCGCCGAAGTACACCTTCATGGCCCGCTCGTACTGAGCCGGCAGAAGGTTTTCTTCGACGTCCTCGCGGGCCCGGCTCGAGGCGGCGCGGACGAGTTCGTTGAACTTCACCTGCGACTGGCCCTTGATGATCTGCTTGCCCTCGATAAAGGTCGTCCCGATGATCTGGCTGTTGGGGTCGGTGTAGACCTTTTGCTTTTCATCGGTGTAGGACATTTTGGTGGCGAGGCGCGAGCCGCTGCCGCCGGCGCCCTGGCCGCGCTTGCCCATGCCGGGTCCGCGACCGCCGTTTTGCATCTGCATCCACTGTATCTGCGCCATGGCCTGGCTGATGCCCTGGCTGTTGCACTGCCCAAGGCCCTGGCCCATGCTCTGGCACTGGCCTGCGAGGCCTTCGCACGCGGCATTCATGTTCGCCAGCTGCTGCGCCATCATCTCCATCTGCGAGAGTTGATTGGCCATGTTCTGCGCGCCCTGCATGCCGTTCTGCCCGTTCATGCCTTCGGCGCCCTGCATGCCCTGCATTCCCTGCATGCCCTGCATTCCGGCCATGCTCTGGCATGCTCCAGCCATAGACTGCATTGCCTGCGCCGCCTGCTGGGCCGCCTGGGCCGCCTGCGCGAGTTGCTGCTTCTGCTCTTCGGTGAGGTTCTGAGCGTTGGCGATCGCCTGCTGGAGGTCCTGCATGTTCTCCATGGCCTTGGGGTCGATGCCGGCCTGCTTGAGCTGCTCCTTGATCGCGTCCTGGTTCTGCGCGAGCTTGTCGAGTTCTTTGGCCAGATCGCCCAGCGCCTTCTTCTGATCGTCGGAGAGGTTGCCGCCTTCGATCTGCTTTTGAAGTTCATCGAGCGCCTTCTTAGCCGAGGAGAAATCACCCTTGGCCAGTGACTTGCTCAGATCGCCCGTGGGGCCGCTGTCAGTGGAGGGGTCCAGCTGGCTCAACTTGTTCTGCAGCGCTTCGAGCGCCCGCGCCTGCTCGGTGTCGGTCTGCTCACGCAACTTGTCCTCGAGCGAGTTGAGTTTCTTGAACGCCTCGCGCTTGAACTCTTCAGGCGGCTTGGTGGCGTCGGGTTCTTTCAGATCGTGCTCGGCCTCGGCGAGCATCTCCTTGAGTTCCTTGGGATCTTTGCCGGCCTTTTCGGCGGCTTCCTTGATGGCCGCTTCATACTGCTCGCGGATCTCGTCGATCTGCTCGCGCTGTTCGATGGTGAGTTCGTCCTCCTGCCGGGCGAACCAGTCGCCGGCCGGCACCGCCGCGCCAGTGAGCACCGCAGCCGCCAGCAGCACCGGCGTGATCCACCACTGCCGCGGAGCCGCCACCGCAAAGCGCTTGCGCACGTTGCGCGAGGTTTCGGGGCGCCTGGCCACGGCGATGGCGTCATCGATCGCGGCCTGCGCGAACGCATCCTCGCGGCCGCGGCAGAGCATGGCGGTGCTCAACTTCTCGCGCAGTTCCAGCCGCTGGTCCACCTCGACGGCGACGTGCAGCGGCGAGGGGCGGTTGGGCATCCACCACACCAGCGCGCCCGCCAGTGCAGTCAGCGCCAGCGCGGGTCCGATGTAGAGCCAGTTCACCGCGTCGTTCACCGCCGGCATCGCTTTGCTCAGCACGACCAGAAGCAGCGCCAGCGACGCCGCGACAATCGCGACGAGGTGGGCGCGATCCAGGAAGCCTTTGAAGCCAAGCCGGCGTGCGGCGTGGGTGAGTACGGTGCGGATGTCTTCCATCGCTGTGCTCCTCTCGGGGATGCCCCGAAGATCAGACGGGACCGGGGGCGCCGGCCCATCACTGATTATTATGATAACGGGTGAAAAGGTGTCACAGGTGCCGCAAATCCGGAAACTTTTGGGCTGCCGAATTGAGGTTCTTAATGTCCAGATATGTCCTCGTCTCCACGATCGTACTCGTTCTCTCCGGCTGGCTGCAGCCTCTGGGCGCCGGCCAGGAGCCGCAGCCGCCGGACGAGGCCGCGGCTCTGCGAGCCCGCGTGGCTGAACTCGAGCAGCAACTCGCCGCCGCCCAGACCCGGATTAGCCAGCTCGAAGAGCAGCTGGCCGCGCTGGAAGGCAAGCCCCAGGACCCGTCCCAGAACCCTGGCCCTCATCCCGGCCAGGCCGATCTTTCCACCCCGGATGAACTGCTCGAGCGGCTCAAGGCGGACTACGCAGAGGCCTTCCCGGCCGAGCCGCCGCGTGATGAGCGGGCCCGTCGCCAGCACCTGCGCCTGCTGAGCCAGTGGTCCAACAAAGTGAATCGCGATCACCGCCGCCGCGTCGAGTGGCTCTGCGAGATTGTGTCGCGCGATGTGATCGACGCGAGCGAGGCGTACGTCGATCTGCGCCTCGTCGATCCGGCCACGCGCGAGCCGGTCGGGTCGAGATTCGTCATCGAGTGGCCGGCGCGACTGCGCCCGATTCTCTCGCGCCTGGAGGACGGCGATCTCGTGCGGCTGCGCGGCCTGCTGAATCCTGAGGTGCGCACGAACGAGTCGCGGGCCGAACCTGGCGCATTCGACATCCCGCCGCTCATTGGCCCGTTTGTCGAGTTTCGCTTTGACGTGCAGGTTACCGCCGCGTCCGCGCCGGAAGAAGCACAGAACGGCCAGTCGTCCCCGCGCGGGCCGAAGCGATGAGCGCACGCCTGATGCGCCAGTGGTTCGCTGCCGTTGCTGCCGCCTGCTGCGCCGGCGCCGGCTCGTTTGCGCAACAGTCTCTGCGCTATGAGGACATCACGGACCGCGTCGGCCTGGGCATGGAGGTGGTCGGCTCGACCGTTGCGCGCTGCCTCTTTGCCGACGTCAATGGCGATGATCAGCCCGATGTCGTTGTCCAGTCCACCATCGCGCCGCCGGGAACGGAGGCGGGCGAAATTCCCGCCGGCTCGCACTGGCCGCGATTGTTTCTCCACACGCCCGACGAAGGGAGTCCGCTTGGCTTTCACTATGTCGAGGCCGTGCAGACGAACCTTCCTCTGCTCCATGTCGGCGACTGTCTCGTGTTTGCCGATCTTGACAACGACGGCCGCACCGACGCGGCCATCACGCGCTACATCGACGCGGCCAACGAGAAGTGGACCGACCACGGCCGGCGCGCCGCGTGGCAACCGGGTCGCGGCGATGGGACGTTCGACCCGGAGCGCATTATCGACGCAGCGCGACCCGCCACCACTGCGGCCATCGCCATCGGCGATGCGGATCGCGACGGTCGGCTCGATCTGTACCTGGGCAACTGGTACACGCAGTACGGCCCCTCGCTGGCCGGATTCGGTAACGACCTGCTGTTGCAGACGGCGCCGGGCCGCTTCGAGCGCGTGCCCTGGCCGAGCGACGGATTTGCGTTCGACGAGGCGGACGAGGCCGATCGCGGCGGTCGCCCGACGTACGGCGCGATGATCGCTGAAGTCGTTGCATCGCCCGTCGGCTGCGAGCGCGCCCTGCCGGAGATTCTTGAACTCAACTACGGCCGGCGCTGGAACCGGTTGTATCAGTGGAGTCCGCTCGAACTCTCCGTGGCACCGCCTGATCTCGCGCCGAGCGTCAGGTATCCGCTGTGGACCGACCTCGCGCTGCGCATCGGCTTTGACGGCGACGCCATCCGCCACGGCCGCTATCCCGAGTGGCGCAAGGAACGCGCCAAGACCGATCCCCGCTTCGATCGCGAAGATGAAAGGCCCTTCCGCGCCAACGGCAACACCTTTGACTGCACCGTGGGAGACATCGACAGCGACGGCGACTGGGATGTGTTTCTGGCTGAAATCACACACGGCTGGGCGGGTGAATCTTCCGATCGCTCGCGGCTGCTGATCAACAACGGAAAGAAGGACGGCGAGACGAAGTTCGAGGCCGATCCGCTGCGAAGCGTGGATCGCGTGCCCGTGGGCGTGGACAATTGGAACCAGGGCGATCTGTTTGCCGAGCTGGCGGACTTCGATCTCGACGGCCGGCTCGATCTGCTGCTCTCGTCGGGCGACTACCCCGATGACCAGCGCCTGCGACTGTACCTGCAGCAGACAGATGGCGCGATGCGCGACGTGACCGCCGAAGTCGGCCTCGACCACGACGGATCGCAGCAGATCTCGCTGGCCGACGTGGATGGCAACGGTTCGCTCGACGTGCTCGTCGGGCAGACGTTCAATCGCTTCACGCCCGAGCAGCGGCATGGCCGCGAGCCGCGCCTGCGGCTGTTTCGATCGCTGCCTGGCGAAAACGCACACTCGATCGACCTCCGGTTGCGAGGCGATCCGCAGGCGGGTGTGAATCGCGATGCGCTCGGCGCGATCGTGCAGGTGCGAATCGGCGAGCGGCTCATACAGCGCCAACTGATCGGCATCGGCGGCCACAACGGCAAGCAGCACGACCTGCTCGTGCACGTGGGCCTGGGCCCGGCCGAGCGCGCCGATGAGGTGATCATCACCTGGCCCGGTGCGGCAGGTGCGCAGCAGAGCTTCGCCGACGTGGCGTCCGGGCGCTACCGCCTCGAACAGGGCGGAATCCCCGAACCGCTGCGGTAGCCCGGCCGGAATGCCGACGTGTCCGCGATTGCGCCTCACCGGACGCCTCCAGCCGGGCCGCTTTCCGTATAATGACAGTGAATCTCAATCTTGTTTGAGAACATCACTACGAGAGAAGGTGCATGCATGTGGCCCAAGGCGCTCAATCTCCTCCGGCAGTCCGCGATGCGTCTGGCGCTCATCGGTGCGGTCTTGCTGTGCACGCTGGCGCCTCCGCGCGCGGCGCTGGCATGGCAGGATGAGGAGTTCGATTTCAACGAGCGGATGAACACGCTTGAGATCCCCGTTGAGCCGCCGCTCATCAAGGCGCAGGTGGTCAGCGAGATCGCCAAGGCGCTGGGGCTGGACCAGTCGCAGACCGACCTCGTCGCCGCGCTTCATCAGGGCTACGTCGTGCAGTTCACCGACGCCGCGACGGCCCATCGTGACCGCCTCAAGGCGCTCATGGATGAGATGCAGGAACTGGGCGGCTTCAACATGGGCGGGGACAACATGGAGGACATGGCCCGCATCGGCATGGACATGCAGGCCGCCCAGCGTCAGTGGATGGAGCGGCGCCAGCAGGTCGGGCAGGATTTCTTCGAGAACGTCAAGGCCACGCTGACGCCCGAGCAGCTGGCCGGCTGGGCTCGCTTCGAGCGCGACCGCCGCCGCCGCACGCTGCTGCACGTGGGCGCGTTCTTCGCCGGCGAGAGCGTTGACGTGATCGAACTGGTGGATGATCTGGAACTGGAGCCGGAGCAGCGCGGCGGGGTTGATCCCCTGCTCGATTCATACGCGACCGAACTCGACGGCCTGCTCCAGCAGCGCATCCGCGCCGCCGAGGAGGTCCGCAACATCGATTACATGAACGCCGGCGCTGAAGGAGACATGTTCGAGAAGTTCGAACGCATTCTCTCGGTGCGCCGGCAGATCCGCGACGTCAACCGTAAGCACGCGCAGGTCGTCGCCACCGCCATGCCGGGCCCGGCCAGCGACCGCCTCACGCGCGCGTTCCGCGAGTCCTGCTACCCGCGCATCTACGCGCCGACCCAGGCGGATGAATACATCAGCCAGGTGCTCGGCTTTGAAGACCTCAGCGATGATCAGCGCCGGGGCATCGAGGGAATCGCCGCGATCTACCGCGATGAAGTCGCCACCGCCAACAACGCGATGGCCCGGCTCCTGGGCGAGCAGGAAGACTCCATCGACAAGGCGCTCAAGCAGAGCGACATCATGATGCTGGCGATGGTCGGCGGCATGGCGGCCTTTGCCGACGAAGCCGTCTCCGCAGAGCAGATGCCTTTTGACGCCAAGGACCTGCTCATGGATGAGCAGCAGCAGCAGAAGCAGGATGACCTCTACCGCCAGAAGCGCGGCTACGTGGTCGCGGCCATCGAACAGATCGCCGCGGTGCTCAACCCGGCCCAGCAGGATCGGGCGCCCAAGCCCGACGTGCCGGAGGAAACCGAGCAGCAGAAGG
Organism: Phycisphaerales bacterium; assembly: GCA_020852515.1. Lineage (NCBI taxonomy): Bacteria > Pseudomonadati > Planctomycetota > Phycisphaerae > Phycisphaerales > Phycisphaerales bacterium. The sequence continues at coordinate 125,774 of JADZAS010000013.1, read as the reverse complement.
CGCTGCGGCAGATTCGCAGCATGCTCCGCCAGACCATGCAATTCAGCGAGGACATGGCGCGAGAGGCCGAGCAGGAACGCGAGGGCGCCAATCCGGGTCGCTGACCGCTCAGAGCGACGCGACGATTGATTGGGCCTCGCGCACGAGCTGCGAGGCGCTTGCCTGGTCGCGCGCCTCGGCGATGAGCCGCAGAATCGGCTCGGTGTTGCTGGCGCGCACGTGCAGCCATGAGCCGCGGTCAGGCCAGTCGAGGCGCAGGCCGTCCTGGGTGTCCTGCCGCGCTTCGCGGTAGCGCGAGGCGAGGGCGTCGATGGCTCGCTGCGCCAGACCCGGTCGAATGGCGCACTTGCTCTTCTCGATGGCATAAGACGGCATGGCGGAAACGATCTCGCTCAGAGCCGTGCCGCGCCGGGCCAGCAGCGACAGGACCAGCGCCATGCCGCTGAGGCTGTCGCGCACGAAGCAGATCTCGGGCCAGATCACGCCGCCGTTTCCTTCGCCGCCGAGGGCGCAGCCGTGCCGCACCATGGCCTCGACGACGTTCGCCTCGCCTACCGGAGTCCGGAAGACGCGCGAGCCGTGGCTGGCCGCCACGTCGTCGATCATGCGACTCGAAGAAAGATTGACCGCGACGCTTTTTCCGCCACCGCTCTGCGCCAGCACTTGCTCAGCGGCCAGAACGAATGTGTACTCTTCGCCGATGTAGCGACCGCGTTCGTCAATGATGGCCAGGCGGTCGGCATCCGGGTCCTGGGCGAAACCGACGTCGGCTTCATGTGCGGCGACCTGAGCCGCGAGGTCGGTCAGGTTTTCGCGCATCGGTTCCGGAGTGTGCGCGAAGACGCCGGTCGGCTCGCCGTTGAGGTGAACGATCTGGGCGCCGAGTCGCTCGAGCAGCAGACGCCCCGCCGCGCCACCTGACGCATTCACGGAATCGAGCACGACCTTGAAGCGCCGCGCCGCGATCGGCGCCGGTTCGATGTGCGCCAGGATGCGCTCGACGTGAACGCGCGCGGCGGACTCATCACGAGCAGCGCTCGCGCCCGCCTGCGGCGTTGCGTCATCTCCCTCGAAGTTTCTGAATCGATCGATAATGCGCTGAGCGTCGATAGCGCCGGGCGCGGAGCCGCGCGCGGTGAGGAACTTGATGCCGTTCCACTCGATGGGGTTGTGGCTGGCCGTGATGACGATTCCACCGACGGCGCCGAGGTGCGCGACCATGATGGCGGTGGTGGGCGTGGTGGCGACTCCCAGGCGAACGGGCTGGAAGCCCATGGCGTCCAGCGTTGCCGCTGCCACCGCTTCGAGATCGGCTCCCGAGGGCCGGCCATCCCGGCCGATGACGACGGTTCCGCGGCGTGCTGAGCGGTCGATCAGATCCTGGGCAAAGGCGCGGGTCAGCCGCGCCGCCACCGCGGGCGTCATCGACCGGCCGACGATGCCGCGCGCACCGGAAACGGAGAGCATCAATGCTGCTTCGAGGTTCGCTGACATGACGTGCGGAGCATAGGCGGGCAGGTTTGGCCGGTGAGCCGGTCAGCCGGCCAGCCGGTTCCGGCGCGCCAACTCCTCGCCCGGACCTTTCGTGCCGTCCAGAACGAACAGTTCCCACGGCTCGTTGCGCGTCAGGTCGATCACGTCGCCGTGCATGCAGCCGTGCTCGTCGCACAGCCGCACGATGGGCCGGTCCGGGGCATCGATGTGCATGCCCACGACCAGGGCCAGGCGCTCACTCGAGAGTCGCACGTAACTGCCGATCGGATACAGGCCGACGGTCTCGACGAGAGCCCGGACCAGCGGCCGGTGGATGAACCCATCCACGCCGTACTGCACCATCGTCTGGATTGCCTCGTGCGCCAGCGGCTGGGGGCGGAAGGGGCGAGGCTCATTGAGCGCGGCGGCCATGTCGGCCACGGCCAGCAGCCGGGCGAGATCGCCGATCCCGCGCGCCCGCAGGCCCTCGGGGTAACCCTTGCCATTGTCGCGCTCGTGATGCCGGTAGGCAGCGCAGACCACTGCGTCAGGCAGGTCGATGACGTCGTCGAGCAGGGCGACCGAGTAGGCCGTATGTCGCAGCACCCGGGCGCGGTCCACCTCATCGAGGTCTTCAGCTTCCGTGCGCAGGCGTTGAGGCAGCAGGAGCATGCCGACGTCGTGCACGAGGCCGGCGAGGCCGGCCAAGCGGATGTGCTCAACCGGCCAGGACCGCCGCGCCGCAATGCTGATCGCCAGGGCCGCGGTGCTCAGGGCGTGGTCGGGCAGGTAGTCGGCGGCGCGCGGGCACAGCAGCGCGATCTGCGCATAGTGGCTCGGGCTTCGACGCAGCATGCCGATGAGTTCATCGACCATCCGGTAGAGCAGCGCGAGTTCCACGGGTAGCCCCGCCAGCAGGCGCGCGTACTGTCCGCGCAGCAGGTCCACGCGCTCGTCGCGCCAAGCGATGATTTCTTCGATGCCCGGCCAGCTCCCTTGGGTGCTCTTGCCCAGGCCGAGCGCATCATCCTCCACCGGCGCGTTCTGATCGAGCGTCAGCCACTGGTGCTGTCGACGCTCGAGAATCTCATTGGACACTTTGCGGCGCCAGGCCGCGATGTGCTCGGGCTCGCTGCGCACGACTTCAAAGGCCCCGGAGGCGAGCGCATCGAGATGGTGCGGCTCGAGCACGGCGCCGGCCTGGGCCGTGACGCGCCCGCCGAGCCCGACCAGATCGCTCCTGGCCCGGTCGTTGCGCTTCAGATCCGCCGGGTGCACTTCCCGCAGCACGGCCAGCGGGGCGAAGGCCCGGGCGTTGTCGGCGAGGTAAAAGCGAGGCCCAATTGTCGAAAGGTGTTCGAGCAGCGCCGGTGTGATGGTGGTCCGGCGCGCCAGCAGTTTGATGCCGTAGATCGAGTACAGATCGAGCGGCAGCACGTTGCCCGCGCGCAGATTGTGAATGGTGATCTCTCGCATCTGGTCTTCTCGCCCGCTGGGGTGACGTTTCCCACAGCCCATCGGCCGATAATGAGGCCCGATTGAGCGGCAACTCGGAAGCCGGCCGCAAAAGAGCGGCTTTTTGCCGCGCTACGATCCGCCCATGTTCCAACTCAGTGTGAAACGGGTGTTTTCAGCCGCCCACGCCCTGACGCTCGGCGGCGCTGCCGAGCCCCTGCACGGCCACGACTGGCGCGTGACGGTCATCGTCGCCGGCGATCGTCTGGACGCGGACGGCTTGCTGTGCGACTTCCACGCTCTGGAAGAGGTCATTGACGCCGTCATCGCACCCTTTCAGAATGCGAATCTCAACGACGCCGAGGCTTTTCGGGGGCGAAACGCATCGGCCGAACGCGTCGCCCAGCACATCGCCGAGCGGCTGCGGCCCGGTCTGCCCGCGGGCGTGCGGCTCGATCGCGTCAGCGTCACCGAAGCGCCAGGCTGCGAAGCGACGTTCGTGGTCAGCTGAATTCTCCCATCGGCGGCGCGAAACGGGGATTCAGTTGCTTTTCCTATTGACGAAGCGTCGCGCATCGGCGACACTCTCTTCATTGGCGACGGGCGCTGCAGAGGCGCCCGGCCGCTCGCTCCGCTCACACACCAAGGAAAGGGAGAAAAAGATGATCAAGGCAAGGGCATCTCTGGCGTTCGCTGCGCTTCTGGCTGCGGCCGGCGCTTCATTCGGGCAGGTGGCCAACTTCGACTCGTTTCCGGAGGGCGCCATCGGCCGCGACTTCACCGACGGCGGGATCCGCTTCTACCAGTACGACAACCGCCTCGATCCGCCGCCGAGCATGATGGTCGCCGAGTGGGCCGACGGCAATCTCACCGGCCAGCCGGAGTTCACCCCGCCCAACACGCTGGGCTTTGGCGGCTATTCGCCCGGCAACGGCGCCGCGTTCACGCGCTTCGGCTCGATGGAGATCGAACCCGTCAGCGGCACGGCCGACCTGGCGATTGTCAACATCTACTCGTTCGGCAACGACCCGGGAATCACGCTCAACCTCGAAGCCACGCTCAACGGCAACGTCGTGGGCACCGATACCATCAACCTGCCCAGCGGGTTTTCCATCCGGCACAGCCAGTTGAACATCGACGGCCCTGAGTTTGACCACCTGCGGATGTTCGCCGGGCCCAACACGACGGACGTCGCGTTCATCCTTGTCGATACCGTCACCGTCAATTTCCAGGGTGGCGGCGAACTCTCCCTTGATCCGCCGGCGCCGGGAAACGCCGGCGTCAACAACACCTTTGAGGCGCACGACGCCACGCCCGGCGCCCGAGTCCACTTCGTCTACAGCCTGCGCACGGGTTCGACCAACGTGCCCGGCTGCCCGGGCGTGACGGTGGATATGGCCTCGCCGGCCATCGCCGGCAGCGCCATCGCGAGCAACACTGGAGATGCAGTGCTCGTCAAGTTCGTGCCCGGCGGCGCCAGCGGCCGGCGCGTGCTGATCCAGGCGGTGGAGCAGTCGAGCTGCACGGTGAGCAACCTGGTTGATTTCACGTTCAACTGACGCCGCCGGTCCGCTCAGATTTCGGTATCGATCCAAAGCCCCGGCACGGAGTGCCGGGGCTTTTCGATTCGCGCAATCGCGGCCGTTTCCCCGTTGTTGAAACCAGTTCTGGAGCGCACACTTGCTTGATGCGACCTCGCCGCGGGCGCACCTCCGTCAGAGAAAGGGGAACAGGATGAAGTCGGGAATCTCGATTGCAGCAGCCCTGCTGCTGGGCTCTGCAGCCGCAATGGGACAGACCGCCACGTTTGATGCTTATCCGGAAGGGGCGGGTGGCGAAGAGTTCGTCGAAGCGGGAATGCGGTTCTTCGAGTACGACAATCGCAGCGAGCCCCCGCCGAGCATGATGATGGCTGACCGTGCCGACGGAACGCTTGCGGGTCAGCCGGGCTTCAGCGCTCCAAATGCGCTGGCGTTCGGCGGGTGGGTGCCGGGTAACGCCGCGTCATTCGGGCAGTTCGGTTCGCTGCACATCGAACCCGTCTCCGGGCGCGCCGACACCGCGAGCATTCACGTGTACGACTTCGGCAACCTGCACAACAACCGCACCCTCACGCTGGAAGCGTTTCTCGGCGGCCAACTCGTCGCCAGCGACACTGTGACGCTTTCGACGGGAGGATTCGTGCGACACAATCTTCTTTCGCTGGGCGGAGCCGAGTTCGATGAACTGCTCCTTTCCGCCGGGCCCAGCGGCGATGATGTGGTGTACATCCTGATTGACACCGTGACAGTCCGGCTTGGGACTTTTGCGCTTGATGCACCGTCGCCGGGAACGGCCGGGGTGAACAACGTCTTCTCAGCCCACGGCGCCACGCCGGGCGCGCGGGTGCACTTCATCTATGGGCTGCGAAGCGGATCGACCAACGTTCCCGGCTGCCCAGGGGTGACCGTGGGAATGAACGCTCCGATCATCGCCGGCAGCCAAGTGGCCGACGTGTTCGGCGACACGGATCTCACCCGCTTCGTCCCGCCCGCCGCGAGCGGTCGGCGCGTGCTTCTGCAGGCGGTTGAGCAGTCGAGTTGCAAGGTGAGCAACTTGGTTGATTTCACGTTCAACTGACGATTGCGCGCCGATTCAGAGTTCGACACCCGCCCAAAGCCCCGACACACCGTGCCGGGGCCTTGTCGTCTTCCGACTTGACAGCGGTTCACTTCGCCGTCAATGCACGAGTCCGTAAAAGAACTCATCCGCGTCGAGGAGGCCGACTTTCTGCATGAGCACGATGATGACAAGCAGCGGGGCGACCACACGGATGAGCATGAGCCAGCCCATGGCGAGGGCAGTCGACATACCAGTGAGTTCCGCGTCGCGCAATCGCGCGGGCATGACCCAGCCTGCGTAGAGGGCGATGAACAGGCCGCCGAGGGGCAGCATCCAGTTGGACGCAAGGTAATCCATGGTGTCGAAGAAGTTCTTGCCGAAACTCGGCTGCCAGCCGTGCATGGGGAAGCTGGAAGACATGGCAAACGCAGAGGGCACGCCGAAGGCAAAGATGACGATGCCCAGTGTCCACGCAGCACGGTGGCGCTTCCAGCCATGCTCGTCGATGAAGTAGGATGCGACGACTTCGAGCAGCGAGATGGAAGAGGTGAGGGCGGCGAAGGTGAGCAGCGAGAAGAACATGATGGCCAGCAGCATGCCGCCGCGCCCGATCTCGGCAAACGCCAGTGGCATGCTCATGAAGACCAGGCCGGGTCCCGCGCTGGGCTCCTGGCCGTAGGCAAAGGTGATTGGGAAGATCATCAGGCAGGCAAGCAGGGCGACGAGAGTATCGAAGCCGGCAATGGCGACGGACTGACCGAGCAGTCCTCCTTTGGTCCTCTGGTATGAGCCGTAAGTGATCATGGCGCCCATGCCCAGCGAGAGAGTGAAGAAGGAGTGGCCGAGCGCTTCGAGGATGCCGCTGGGCTTGAGCTTGTGAATGTCGGGCTTGAAGATGAAGCTCACGGCCTGGCCGAACCCGTCGGTCGTCATGCCGTAGAGGACCATGGCGAGGATGAGCAGCAGCAAGGCGGGCATCATGATCATGCAGGATCGTTCGATGCCGTCGCTGACGCCGGCGGCGACGATGAGGATGGTGATGAGCATGAAGATGGCGGCCCAAAACATGCTGGTCCAGCCGTCCTGCGCCACGTCGAGAAACGCCGCCTGCACCCGATCGAAGACGACGGCGCGGCGTTTGACGGTCTCGGCTTGATCACGGATCTGCGTGTCAGTCGAGCCGGCGTATTCATCGATCGCGCTCTGCTCGGCTTTCTTTTCGACTTCGTCAATTGCCGGGCTGAGTTCCTCCACCGCCCGGACGGCCGCGCGGAATTCGGGCTCTTCGAGGAGGATCGCGCGAGCCGCCTCTGGATCGCCGGACCCTTTGACGACGGCTTCGAAGAGGCCGTAGGTCTTCCATACGGAAGGCCTGAGTTCCGCCTGGATGGTCCTGATGGGGTCGCGTGAGAGATCGGCCGCGCGGCGCTGCACAAGCGTGTCGCGCATTTCAGCGACGGGCGTGTCGACGCGGTACCTGGTCGCCTCGAGGTTGGCGACCTCGCTGATGGGCTGGGTGAAGTTGGCGGCGGCCTTGAGGGTGAAGTCCATCGCCCAGCCTGCGACGACGATGTAGTAGGACAGGATGATGAAACCGGCGAGCAGGCCCAGCCAGCCCACGCCCGCCCAGGCGCTGCGGCCGCCCTGGAGCGTATGGAACGCGGCGACGGGCTGCTTTTGCGCGGCCCGGCCGATCATGATTTCGGCCATCATGATGGGTATGCCAACCAGCGCGATGCAGATGAGGTAGATGAGGACGAAGAGTCCGCCGCCGTTTTCGCCGGTGATGTAGGGGAACTTCCAGATGTTCCCGAGCCCGACGGCCGAGCCGGCGGCGGCGAGGACGAAGCCGAATCGAGATCCCCACTGGCCACGTGATTCTGCCATGTCGTGCTGACTCCTCGCGATGGATGAACGATGAATTAGGCGCCGTGATCGGGGCTGGGCGGCACTATAAGCGTATCGGCCAAGGCGGCGTGTCGGGCTTTGCAAATGGCGATCGGGATTGACTCGGCCGCGCGGGTCGGAGACCATACACCGCCCCGTGTCCCTACACCGCCCCCGTGTCCCTGAGGCGTCCGTGTCGTCAAGGAGTATCGCATGAATCCACTGCAGGCGTTTCTCGATCTGTACAACAGGTACGTGCCGACTTTCGTGGACGAGATTCTCTGGGGCCAGCACACGTTTGTGGTGCTGCTGGGAGTCGGCCTGCTGTTCACGATCTGGAGCAAGTTCATCCAGTTCCGGGCCCTCACGCACGGCGTGTCCGTGATCCGCGGCAAGTACGACGACAAGAACGATCCGGGCGCCATCAACCACTTTCAGGCTCTGTCGGCGGCGCTTTCCGCGACTGTCGGACTGGGCAACATCGGCGGCGTGGCCGTGGCGGTGGCCGTCGGCGGGCCAGGCGCGGTTTTCTGGATGTGGGTCGTGGGCTTCCTGGGCATGGCGATCAAGAGCGTCGAGGTGACGCTGGCGATGCTGTACCGGGATACGAGTGATCCGGACAATCCGCACGGCGGGGCGATGTGGGTCATCAAGCGCGGGTTCGGTGACCGGGTGGGCGGAGCGGCCAAGCCGATTGCGTGGATCATCGGCGCGATCTTCTGCGTGACGCTGCTCATCTCGACCGTCACCGGCGGCAACATGTTCCAGGTCTGGAATGTGGCCAATATCACCAATCAGTATTTCGGCATTCCGCAGATCGCGACCGGGATCGTTCTGGCGAGTTTGACAGCCATGGTCATCATCGGCGGCATCAAGCGCATCGGCGCGGTGGCCGGCAAACTCGTGCCGTTCATGTGCGGCATGTACATCATCGCGGGCATCGTGGTGCTCTTCATGCAGGGCAAGAACGTCCCGAGCATGCTCCTCTTTATCGTGCAGGACGCCTTCAGCCCGACCGAGGCTGGCGGCGCGTTCCTCGGTGCTTCCGCGTGGTTTGGACTGACGACCGGCCTGCGACGCGCCCTGTTCTCGAATGAAGCCGGTCAGGGTTCGTCGCCTATCGCCCACTCGGCTGCGAAGACGGATGAGCCGGTGCGCGAAGGCGTCGTGGCGGGACTGGAGCCCTTCGTTGATACCTGCATGGTCTGCACACTCACCGCGCTGGTCATTCTCTCGACCAACACCTGGAATCGTGAAGCGGAAGGCGAGTACGCCGGCGACCTCTCACTCATCAGGGCCGTGTCGCCCGTGCTCGATGACGACGACCAGCCAGTGCTGGACGACGCCGGTGAAGCCAAGACGCAACTGGAGTGGACCGTTCAGGCCTCCCCGAGGCTCGACCAGATTCCCGTACTGCCGGCGCCGGACGCCTGGCTCCCGGGGAATCGACTGTTCCTGCTTGCGGAAGTGCCGAACAACCAGAACAAGAGCACGCATCAGAATCGGATTCGCATCGGTGGAGAGATCAAGAAGGCAACCGAGGATGATTTCAGCGAGGCGCCGGCCGACCTTAAGCCCAAGCAGGCACGCTTGCATCGGGAACTCAAGGAAAGTCTCGAGGCAGCCGGGATCAAGACGGATGATCTCTACGTGTCGTGGTCAAGTCTGACGCTAAACCCGAAGGACTGGAGTGAACCGGTTACCCCTGACGGCACGGAAGTGCGACTGGTCAGCACCGGTATTTATCGCGATCTTGTCGGCGCTTCGCTGACGGGCAATGCCTTTGATCGCGCAATCCCTGGCCTTGGCAAGTGGCTCGTTACGCTGACCTGCTGGCTCTTTGCGCTGTCGACGATGATTTCGTGGTCATACTACGGCGAGCAGGGCGTGGTGTTTCTCTTTGGCACCTGGGCGGTGCTGACGTATAAGGTCATCTTCTGTCTCCTCGCGGTCGTAGCGAGCATACCCGCGTTCATCAAGACCGATGCCCAACTGGGCGTCCTGGCCGACCTCGGAACCGGGGTCATGCTGCTGGCCAACGTGCCGATCATTGTGGCGATGGGCTACCAGGCGATGCGGGCGTTCAAGGACTACTTCGGCCGCATGGCGCGAGGCGAGATGGAGGGGCCGCACAAGGCGCCGCCGCTCGAGGATGTCATGGAAGGCAAGGATGTCGAGTAAGACGGCTCAAAGGCATCAGGTCTTGAGCCAATGAGGATTCCCGCAGGCCCGGACGCGTGTCCGGGCCTGCGTTTTTTTCGGTCCCACTCGCCCTCGCCATGCGATTCGCTGCTGCCGGGCCGGGGAAATTGCAGAAAGCACTAAGACCCGCGCGGCTCGTGCGTCTCTACTCACGGCGAGGCGAAACGACCCGCCCCGCCCGATCCCGGCGGCGAACGGAGGCTCGATGGACTCTTCCAGTCCGGCGACGGCTCAGAAGCAGTGGGTGTGCGACGCACTGGAGCGGTATGAAGGTCCGCTGCTGCGCTACACCGTGCGGCTGCTCAACGGCGACCTCGAAGCCGCCCGCGACGTCGTGCAGGACGCCTTCGTCCGGCTCATCCAGCAGGAGCGATCGTCGGTACAGGGGCATCTGGCGCCGTGGCTCTACCGGGTGTGCCGCAACCGGGCGCTGGATCGGATACGCAAGGAGCAACGCATGCAGACCTCACTGCCTGACGCACCAGATCGCAACGGCCGGCTCGGACATGCCTCGGATGACGGCGCCCGCGAAGAGCCCGGCGAGCAGGCGCAGCAGCCCGAGGCGCGATCGCGTCTGCTGGTGATGGTGGCCGACCTGCCCGAGCGGCAGCGCGAGGTGCTGCGTCTGAAGTTCCAGGGCGACCTGAGTTACCGCGAGATCGCCGAGATCATGGACCTCACGGTGAGCCACGTCGGAGTGCTCATTCACACCGGCATCCAAACGCTTCGGCAGCGGATGACGGGCTCGACGGACCCCAAGCGCAGCGCCTCTATCCCTAATGCCTAGTCCCAAGTGCCTTGTGCCTCTGCTCTGAGGAACTCTCCCATGAACGACATGACCAACAACGACCCGCGACTGACCGCTTATGCCCTTGGCGAACTCGATGACGCCGAGCGAGCGGAGTTTGAGTCGCTCCTAGCCGATCGCCAGGACCTGCGCGCTGAGGTGGATGCGATCCGCAGCCTCGCGGGCGAATTGCACGAAGAACTCATGAGTGAGCCGGCCCCGGCGCTCTCGGGCAAGCAGCGCGATGCGATCCGGGCCAGGGCGCAGGATGCGCCATCGTTGCGGCTCGTGGGCGAAGACGATCGCACGTTCCGGCCCGCCGCGTGGTGGTGGCGCGCCGGCGTGAGCGGCGCTGCGGCCGTGCTGCTGCTTGGCGTGGCCCTGCCGATGATGATGCGCGGCCGGGGTCGCAGCGGCGAACTCGCCATCGAGTCGCGCGACAATGCGCTCGCGCCGACGGAGCCGACGAGCGCGGCAGGCGACAGTCGGGGGCCCGACCTGTCCAATGAACTTGGTACGCAACTGGAGGCCGCCCGCCGCGAGAGCGAAGAACTGCACGCCATCGTTGACGAGGTGAAGCCAACCGATGCGCCGGCTGAGACTGCGTTTCCCTGGCAGGCCGGCGCGCCCGATTCCGAACTCAAGAAGGCCAAGGACGATGCGCTGTACATTGCCGGGTATGTTGAAGCGAGGGAGGAACTTGAGGATCTGCAACGATGGAGTGATCTGAATCGCGACCAGCCGCTGCGCCCATCGACCAACTCGATCTCGCTGCTCGATAGCACGAGCCGTGCGCAGGTGCGCCAACGACGTCTTACTCAAAACCTCGCGCCTGCAAGGTTTGCGGGCGAAGATGATGACGAGTCTCAACAGCTCTACTATGGCCGCACTGTTCAGGAGGGCGAGCGAGACTTCTTCGACGGCGATCTCGCCTCGCGCGACCGCTTCAATCCCATCGTCGAGAACACCTTCCTCGCCCCGATCGATGCGCCGCTTTCCACCTTCTCCATCGACGTGGACACGGCGTCCTACTCGATGGTCCGGCGACAGCTGCGCGAGGGCCGCCGGCCTTCGCCCGATTCGGTGCGCCTCGAAGAGTTGATCAACTACTTCGACTACGACTACGAGGCGCCTTCGCCGGGCGATGATCACCCGTTCCGCGCCAACGTCGAAGTGGCCGCGTGCCCCTGGCAGCCGGAGCACCGCCTCGTGCGCATCGGCATCAAGGGCATGGAGATTCCCCGCGACGATCGGCCGGCGACGAATCTCGTCTTCCTGCTCGATGTGTCCGGCTCGATGAACGAGCCGAGCAAGTTGCCGCTGGTCAAGCAAGGCCTGATGCGCCTCGTTGACAACCTCACCGTCGATGATCGCGTGGCGATCGTCGTCTACGCCGGGGCGTCGGGCCTGGTGCTCGATTCGACGTTTGTCTCCGAACGGGACACCATCCTCGGCGCGCTCGATCGACTCAGCGCCGGCGGCTCGACCAACGGCGGGGCCGGCATCGAACTGGCCTACCAGGTGGCGCAGGAGCATTTCATCAAGGACGGCGTCAACCGCGTCATTCTCGCCACCGACGGCGACTTCAACGTCGGCGTCACGAGCCAGGGTGATCTCATCCGCCTCATCGAAGACAAGGCCAAGTCAGGCGTGTTCCTCACCACGCTCGGGTTCGGCATGGGCAACCTCAACGACGCCATGCTCGAGCAACTCGCCGACAAGGGCAACGGCATGTGCGCTTACATCGACACCATCGAAGAGGCGCAGAAGGTTCTGATCGACCAGATGTCCGGCTCGCTCGTGACCATCGCCAAGGACGTGAAGATCCAGGTCGAGTTCAACCCGGCCGTGGTCAAGTCGTACCGCCTGCTCGGCTACGAGAACCGCGCGCTGGCGGCGCAGGATTTCAATGATGACACCAAGGACGCCGGCGAGATCGGCGCGGGTCACAGCGTGACGGCGCTCTACGAGATTGAACCAGCGGCAACGCTGGCACTGGCTGAGCCGGGGCTGGCCGCGCCGGCCGAGCCGTCGCGCGGCGGCGCCGATCACGCTCTGGAGAGCGCCGAGGGCGCCGGCGCCGCGGCGCAGCAGGAGGCTGAGCAGCCCGACCACGCGGAGTCCACAATCGATCCTCTGCGCTACCAGGCGCCGGCGGTGCTCACCGATCTGGCGACATCGAGCGGCGAGCTGCTGACCGTCAAACTCCGCTACAAGCAGCCCGACGGCGACACGAGCACGCTCGTCGAGTTTCCCGTGGCCGACCAAGGCAAATCGTGGGATGCGGCCAGCGGTGACTTCAAGTTCGCCGCGGCCGTCGCGGCCTACGGCATGATCCTGCGCGACTCGGCGTACAAGGGCAGCGCGACGTTCAACGCCGTCATGGACTGGGCCCGCGCCGGCGAAGGCGCCGACAAGCAGGGCTATCGCCAGCAGTTCGTGCAACTCGTCGATCGCGCCCAGCAGATCATGGATCCGAAGTCGGAATGATCCCGCCCATACGGCGCGAGAGCAGACCCGGCACACGAGCCGGACGGGTAGAATGCCCCGTCCGGCTCGTGTCTGTTCCAATGCGCGCCGCTTCACGATCGTAATCGGGCGAGTTGATCATGACCGACCAGCACCATGCCCCGTTCTCGCGCGACTGGCGGCCGATGTGGAACTTCGGCGATCCGGCAGCAAGCGAGCAGCGATTCGTCGAGGAATTGACCAGACTGACCAGCCCGCACGCGCGGGCTGAGCTCCTGACACAGATCGCCCGAGCCCGGGGCCTGCAGCGCCGCTTTGATGACGCCAACGCGACGCTCGACGAAGTCGAAGCGATGGGCGACCTGCCGGCATTCGTGCGCGTGCGCTTGCTGCTCGAGCGCGGCCGGGTGCTCAATTCATCGGGCAAGCGCGAAGGGGCCCGGCCACTCTTCGAACAGGCGTGCGAACTCGCCGCGCGCCATGATGAAGACGATCTCGCGGTGGATGCAGCGCACATGGTGGCGATCACCTGCGACGGCGACGAGGCGATGCAGTGGAACCTCAAGGCTCTGGCCATGGCCGAGGCGTCGTCCTGTTCCCGGGCTCGCCGCTGGGCCGGGTCGCTGCACAACAACCTCGGCTGGACGCTCCACCCCATGGGTCGTTACGACGAGGCTCTGGCTCACTTTGAAGCAGCCTTGGCGGCTCGGATCGAACAGCGGGACGAGGAGCAGATCGGCATCGCCCGATGGTGCGTCGCGCGCTGTCTGCGCTCCATGCGCCGTCTCGATGAGGCGCTCAACATCCAGCGCGAACTGCTTCGCGAGCAGGAACAGCGCGGCACGACCAGCGGCTACGTCTTCGAAGAACTCGGCGAGTGTCTGCTCGAACTCGGCCGCGCCGAAGAGGCCAAGCCGTGGTTCGCCAGAGCCCACACAGAACTCTCGAAAGAACCCTGGCTCGCCGAGAGTGAGCCCGATCGCATCAATCGCCTTGCCGAACTCGGCGGTGTCTGACACGGCGTGCGAGTGGAGACACCGCGCCCGGAGCGGTGCGTTCCGTCACACCCGCTACTTCCCGCGAGGATGCCACGGCACATCCGAAACGCCCGCAAGGTGGTTCGCCAGCCGCGCCAGCGCGAACAGGAGATCGCCCGCGCGGTTGAGGTAGATCACGTTCTGATCCGGCGCCGGCCGATCCCCGCGAGCTTCATCGAGCGCGATGACGCGCCGCTCGACGCGCCTGCAGATCGTTCGTGCGAGGTGCAGCCGGGCCGCCAGTTCGGTTCCGCCGGGCAGGACGAACGTCTTCTGCGGCTCGCACTGCTCGCTGGCCGCATCGATCCACCGCTCGAGCTTTGTGATGTCCGCATCGGTGACCGGGCTCACCTTTCGCCGCGCTGATGAATCGCAGGGCGTAGCGAGATCAGCGCCGATCTCAAAGAGCAGCCGCTGCAACTCCTCGAGACACTCGACGATCAACCCGAAATGCATCGCATCAGCGGCGCTTCGCGCCAGGCCAAGCGCTGCATTGAGTTCATCGCATTGCCCGTACGCCTCGACGCGGGAGTCGGTCTTGGGCACGCGGGCGCCGCCGTGCAGCCCTGTCGATCCATCGTCGCCGGTGCGGGTGTAGAGTTTCATGCGGTAAATCGTAGTCGAAGGCGATCGTGCTGAATCAGTCGTCCAGAGAAACTATGGCGGTGCGCACCTGGCGCCCCGAGGTGGTGTCCGTCCACGCGGTGAACAAACGGTCCCAGTCAAGTCGGGCGATGCGCGGGAAGCCGCCGCTGCGCGAGGCGTCGGCCAGCGCGATCGTCCGCGACGATCCGACGGCCTGCGTATCGAGGTCGATGCCGGTCAGTCGCAGCGCCCCGGCTGGCGTCTTCGCGTAACCCGGCTCCGCGGCATCGCGTGTCGCAGCCAGAGGCAGATCCGCCGCCTCGTCAGGACCCGCATCGCCGAGCCACAGGACATACGCCGCGCGGCGATCGGGATCGATGACCGCGGCGACGCGGCCGTGCGGCGTACGGCGCTCGGCTCCGAGTTCATCCGCTATCACGATCGGCTCGCGGAACGTCTCGCCGCAGTCGGTCGAGAGGGCCGCCTTGATGAGAGCTCCCCCGTCGGCCGCCGTGTACCAGGCCACGAGGACCGTTCCGCCTGAGGCGGCGACGGCCGGGCCGTTGACCGGGCAGCCTGGCAGAATCCACCCATCGCGCGCGACATCGCGCGGTTCGGTCCACTTGCCGTCAACCAGGCGCACGCAGGAGATGTCGCGCCGCTCGTCATCGCCGCGATCGCGGTAGACGACGATGGGGCCGCGCGAGGTCATCGCCATGCCGGTGTTGCAGCATTCGCAGGTGCGCGGATCGAGGGGGACTTCATCCACGAGGTGTTCCTGCCCCGGCACAATGGTGCGCGCCATGAGCGCCATGTCGCCGGCCGCCTCCTCGCCGTGTCCATCTCCCGTCATGGCGCGGCCGTCGAGCCACACCATGGAAAGCCGATCCGGGCCGGAGAGAGTCGAGACAAAACCGTGCTCGACGGGGCGGTGATCGGTGTGAGCCGTTCCGAGGCGAAGCCACGAGCCGCCGCGATCGTCGCTGCGAATCAGGACGACGCCATAGGCGTAGGGCGAACTGCTGTCGATGCGTTCGAGGAAGTGGGCGTAGAGCGCGCCGCCGGGGGCGGGCGTGACGCCGGGCGTGTCGGCCCAGTTGGCGAAAAACTCGCTGCCCGCGGCGATGGTTGACGCCGGCGACCAGTTCGAGTGCGCATCGAGGTGGGCGGTCCGCAGGGACCACAGCCGCTGAGGTTCCGGTGCTGCTTCAGGCTTGGCGCTGCCGGGTTCCCCGGGTGGCGGCGCGGCGATGGGTTCGAGCCAGGTGAGCCAGATTCCCCCGGCGGGATCTTCCGCGACGTGCGGGGCCATGGCGCCGGGACCTGCCGGGGACGAGAGTTCCGTGGCGGCCAATACGACCGGCCCGCGCGTGGTCTCCGCGCGCTGCGGGGGCGCTGCGATGGTCGATGCGCTCAGCGCCATGGCGATCACCGAGGCACGAGGAGTCGCATTACACACGTGTTCGTTTCGCATGACTACTTGCTTCCGTCAGTAAGTGCGGCCTTGATGATGGAGGCCAAGCGCCTCGCGTCGCTCTTGCGCAGGCCGCGCTGGCCGATCTCATCCAGCGTGCCGCCGAAGGTTTCGATGATCAGCGCATCCCAGAAGATGCCCTTGGTCGTGCGCACCGAGGCGATGCGCTCGATGCGGATTTCCTGGTCGTGGATGCGCAGGCCGAGCATCGACCAACTCGTCATCCGCACGCGATCGCCGGCCGCGTGAATGACCGGCGGATGAAACAGGGCCGTCAGACTCCCCGTCGTGAGAAAGCACCCGAGGCGCGAAGCGCGGATTTCGATGTTCGCATCGATGGTCGGCGCGGCGGAATCGGGTCGGGCGTGGCGAATGCGCTGGCTGCAGTAGGGGCAGTACTTCGCGTCGATCGACACCGGCTCTCGGCACTCCGAGCAATACTCGTAGGCCAGCACCCGCCGCGTGCAGTGCGGGCAGAACATCGCGCCCGGCGGAATGTCGTAGCCACAATGCGGGCACGGCTGGCGCAGGTTCGGCGAAGAGGATTGCAGCGCAGGGCGATCGGCCATGTGTCCCATGTTAGGTGCCGTCGAGCCACGCCGGGCGGGAGTGGCGTTCTACAGTTGGTCGATGGCCTGGGACCGGACGGACAATTTGTGGGTCAAGAAGCAGAAGCGCCTCGCCTGGATCATGGCGGCGCTGACCGTCGCACTCGTCCTGTTCGTCGCCTTCCTGATCATCATGACGTCGCGCATGATGGACTCGTTGCCAGGCGTCTCTGGGCAGCCGCGCGACGTATCCAGGATGTTCTCAGCCATCCGATGGTCGGTGATCGTCCCGGTGGCGCTCAACGGAGCAATCGCGATCTTTTCAATTCGACAGGCGCTTCGCGAGTGGCGGATTCTCCATCGCGTGCCCGAGTTCGACGCCATGGTGTGCCCGAAGTGCCTGAGCACGATGGAGCACGCAGGCGGTGACAACGTGCAATGCCCGAAGGGACACGCCGTCTGGCCCCGCACTGAACTTCGGCAGTTCTGGGAGCAATTCGGCCTCGCGCGCATGGCCTCGTGGCGAACGCTGGCCGAGCAACGGCGACGACATGAGCGCCGGCGTTGGGACGTCATGGGACGGCACCGTGAGTGGATCCAGCGCCATCCTGTACTTGCCTTTACCACTGTGCCGTTGCTGATGACCCTGGTGTATTGCGGCGTGCTGGCGCTGGTGATCCCTTCTTATCGACTGGAAGCGCTGCGCTTTGCGCCGTTCATGTGGATAGTCGCCACTGGCGCGATCTGCCTCGCGCTGGGCGGCAAGCAACGCCGCGGAAGCGAGCCTCACTGCGCCCGGTGCGAGTACGAACGGGCGGTGTCGCAGGAAAGCGCGACATCCTTGTGCCCTGAATGCGGTGCTGCGTGGAATGCCCCGGGTGGAACCGTGCGCGGCACGATCTCCTCCAAGCCGCCGCTGCTCGTCGCCGGCGCCATCCTGCTCGTGCTGGGAATGTCCGGATTCCAGGCCTCGCAGACCGGACCGATATCCGCGTGGTTCGCGAGCGCGACCCCAACCTCAGCGCTGATTGCCACCCTCGGCTCATCAACCGCAGGCGGCGCCGCTGACTGGGTCGAACTCGGCAACCGCACGCTGGCGCCCGAGCAGCGCGACCGCCTGGCCGAGTTGCTTCTCGATCAACGGCTCGAAGTGTCGTATTTCTCCGCCACTGACGGCGCGGCGTGGATCGAAAGCCAGATCAGCGCCGGAACCCTACCGGCTGAACTTACGGAGCGCTTCTTCAGAGAAGCGCTGGCCCTTCGACTCGACGGGCCAGAAAGCGCAAGAGTCGGCGAGGAGTGCACGGTGGCCGTCGAGGGCGCACGCCGGTTGAGCGGCAAGTCGTCGTGGCGCGCCGAAGTGGCCGTCGCAGGCTTTCGCACCGATGATCATGAGACCTTCCACGGAATGGAAGGCAAGTGGAGGATGGACACCGAGTTTGATACGCGGATACGCGGCTATCTGGTGCGCGACCGTCTGGTCGGCATCCCGCAGAACGACCGCGTGCCGCCGGTTGCGATTCTCAAGTGGGACAAGCCCGGCCGGCACACGATTCACTTCACGGCGTTCATCGTCATCCGGCCCAGCGCCAGCGGTTTCGGATACACGCTGGACTGGAAGGCCGATGACACGCCGGTGCTGCCCGGCGATGAAATCCGCGTCATCCCCGTCGATCTCACTCACACCATCGAAGTCACTCAGTAGCCGCGCGAGGCGCTACGGCGTGGCCGCCACGTTCGACGGTGTGCAGGTAGTGGCATCCAACGTCTGAAGCAGCACGGCCCCGCCGCAGAGATTTGCCCCCACGCTGCGCATCAGCGCCGCGTTTCCGCCACCATCGGCCGTCAGCAGCGCCGCGAGTGTCGCGCTGGCATCGAGACCCAGCTGCGTGCCGGTGCAGGGCCCGTTCGGAATGCGCACTGAGCCCGCTCCGCGCGCGTAGATGAACGCGACGCGCCCGCCGGGCGTGGCGCCGGTGACGGCGGCGCGCAACTGGCCGGGGCACTCGCCCGTCAGATGCAGCGCGATGTCGTACCCGGCTCGCGGGATATACGCCGCGCCGCCTGTGGCGTGGTCGTTCGGGTACGGCTGTGTGAATGCGACCCAGGTGCCGTTGGGCCCTTGCGAAAGGTCGTAGGCGTATTGCGGGATGCCGTCGTCGCCGCGCGTGGCGGTGATGTAAACGGTGTTGCGGCCCACGGCGAGGCCGCGGCCCTGCGAGTTGGACGCCGGGATCGGTCCGACGACTTTCGTCTGTGCGCCCGTGTCGATGTTGATCGAATACAACCCGCTGTCGCCGTACTCGGTGTAGCCGTAGAAAAGATCATCAGCGGGGTTGTAGTCGAGGCCGAAGTACCGGAAGCCGGTGTTCGTGTAGACGTCGAGCACCAGCGTGCAGACACCCGTGTTGATGTCGATTTCGTAGATGCCCTTGATCGCGGCGAAGTTGGAGTAGCCATAAAGCCGGCCGCGGCCGAAGGCCAGGGCGTGCATGTCGGTATCGAGCGTGGCGCGGAGCACCGGCGGCCCGTTCAGGGTCGAGGTGTACAACTTCGTCGTGAAGGCGCCGTTGCACAGGTAGAGCGTGCCATCGGGCGACGCGGCGGCGCCGCTCACGTCAAAGGCGAAGTGGTCGTCCCACACCACATTTGGAAAGCCGGAGAGATCGGTCGAGCGGGTCGGCGGCGCGGAGCCCTCCAGGCCGACAAAGAGTTGCCCCGCCGCCGAACCCGTCGCCGCCAGCAGGGCCGCGCATGCGGTAGCGGGCGTGAGACGGTCGCGCAGAAGTGTCCCGATGGCTCGCGCCGCGCGCGAGCAGATTTGGATTGCCGCCATGTCATTCTCCCCGTATCTCTTTCACTTGCAGTCCGCCGCAGTCTTGCTGGAAGGCTCGCGGCGGCCGCGGTTCGATGCAGTCTAGACGCGATGTCTTGCCGGAGGAGGAGATTAACGTTTCTTCAGGTTGCTTTCCCTGATCACCGGTCGGTGGAGTGATGCGGCGCCGCGGGCTATCCTCGCCACGGCAGTGCCGACCGAGTCGGCGCTGTTGAGACGGGAGAGTGGGCAGCCGCCCCTTCCCGCCCCGGCCGCACCTCCGCACGCTTGCCGCCTGCGGAGCGCCACGTTCGGCCGCAGAACCAGGTGCAATCCGAGCCGGGCCGTCGGAGCGCATCCGCGCAAGCCCAGCAGGGCGAACATTGGCCGCCGAGCGCCGCTCGCGCCGATGACAGGGTTGGAGAGACATGCTCAAAGAACGCCATCGCGTCTTCGTCTCACTGCTCAGCGCGATTGACACTATCGTCCTCGTGGCCGGCTTCACGCTCGCGCACGTGCTGGCCCGGAAGATGGTGTCGGGCGATCATGTGCTCGTCTTCTCCCGCCAGTCGATCTTGGCGCTGACGGCGGGCGTGCCGATCCTGCTCGCGTGCATGGCCGCGTTCGGGCTTTACCGTCCGCGTCGGGATCGCAGTTTCGACAGCGAACTGCTTGACATCGGCAAGGCCGTGCTCGTCGGCTGGGGGCTGACCATTCTTGCCTGGAATCTCGTCCTGCCCGCGTACGCCAAGGCCGACACGGCGACGCTGGAGATCATCGCCCTGCCGCTGTGTCTCATGGCGTGCCTGACCGTGCACCGCTATTCGTTCCGGCTCGTGCTGCGGACGTTTCGCGAACACGGCTGGAACCGGCGGCACATGGCCATCATCGGCACCGGCCGGCTTGGCCAGATCGCCTGCCACACGTTCCTGCGCAACAGTTGGACCGGCATCAGTTGCGCCTACTTCATCAGCCATCACGACACCACCCGACGCGAGAAGTGCCTCGAGCGGCCGGTGCGCGGCGGGCTCGATGCGCTTGAATCGATACTCGAGCAGCGGCCGGTGGACGGTGTGATCATCGCCCTGCCCCAGAGCCGCTCGCACCTGCTGCCCAGCGTGCTGATGAAACTGTCGCGCTTTCCGGTCGAGGTGAGGATCATCCCCGACGTCAGCCCGCGCTACATGCCCATCAATCTGGCCATTTCAGAACTCGAAGGCATGCCGGTGCTCAGCGTGCGCCAGAGCCCGCTGAGCGGCTACGGGGCGGTCGCCAAGCGGCTGGTCGATCTGGGAATCGGCTTCGCGGCCCTGATCATCTTCGCGCCGCTCATGCTGCTCATCGCGGCGCTGGTCAAGCTCGAAGACGGCGGGCCGGTGCTCTTCCGCCAGGACCGCGCGAGCATGGGCGGGCGTCCCTTTGGCATCTACAAGTTCCGGACCATGCAGCCAGGCGCGGTCGAGCCGGTCAACGGCCGCGGCACGCAGGAGTGGACCCGGCGCGACGACGCGCGCATCACGCGCATCGGCGCCTGGCTCCGCCATACCAGTCTCGACGAGCTGCCACAACTCTTCAACGTCATTCGCAGCGACATGTCGCTCGTCGGACCCCGGCCCGAGCGGCTCGATCTGCTCGAACACTTCCGCGAAGACTGGCGCGGCTACATGCTCCGCCAGAACGTGAAGGCCGGCATGACCGGCTGGGCCCAGGTCAACGGGCTGCGCGGCAACACGAGCCTCCGCAAGCGGCTCCAGTACGACCTGTACTACATCCGCAACTGGTCCGTCCTGTTCGACCTGCGCATACTCTGGCTGACCGCCCTGCGTGGATTCCGACATCCGAACGCGCATTGACCGCGAGTCGTGTGCAGAGGGTGGGAGACCATCGGCTTTCGACATCACTTCAATCGAACGGTGCTTCGGATCAGTCTGCGGTCGGCGGCATGAGCCCGTTGGCCCGGCGTTCGGCCGTCTCGAGGCGGAGGTGAATCACCTGCAGCCGGTTGCGCACGGCTTCCATCGTCGGACGGCGATCCGGATCGGGATCGACGCAGTCGAGAATGAGATCGCTGAACTCCTGGCTGATGTTCGGCTTGATCTCGATGGGCGGAATCGGCCGGTCGATCTGGTGATCGTCCTTGGCCACGCCCAGACCGGTGCGATCGGTCATGGCGGTGGGGATGTGTCGGCCGCACACGCACCAGTACATCGTGGCGCCGAGGTTGTACACGTCGGTGGCGGGCGTGATGGCGCGGCGGTGGACCTGCTCGGGCGCGATGTAGTCCATGGTGCCCTGGATGCGATCTTTGATCGTGCCCACGGCGCACGACTGGCCCAAGTCGATGATCTTCGCCTGCCCGGCGTCGGTGACGATGACGTTGTTGGGCTTCATGTCCGCGTGCACGAAGCCGCGGCTGTGCATGTAGAGCAGGCCGTCGGCCACCTGCGTGAAGATGTCGGCGGCCTCGATGAAGGTCGTCGGCGGCTGTTTGTCGAGCGCGATGCCATCGACGAGTTCGAGAAGCAGGAACATCTCGCTGACGCGAAGGACGCGGCGGTTCTTGATGAGGCGCTCGATCCGGCGGATGTGCGGGTGGCGCAGCTGCGTGCCGACCGAGTACTCGATCTCGGTTTGATCGAGGAAGCGCTGGTCTTTCTCTGTCTCTTTGCGGACGTGCTTGAGGGCCCAGATCTGCTTGGAGCGAGGGTCCTGGACGAGGTACAGGAACGAGGCGGCGCCGGTGCCGAGTTCCTTGAGGACGCGAAAGCCTGCAATCTCAGTACCGGGCGCCACAGTGTACTCTCGCTGTACCGCTGATTGACTCACGTCTCAGTCCTGCTTGGGGCATTAACGCCGCACTGCTTTCCCGGTCAAGCCTGCCGACACTGATACTTCCACGCCCATCCCTTGGGATCGGTCCCATCCGGGTACGACTTGATGCCAAACCTCTACGGGGCGTAGACCCTGTGCCGGGGGATCGCCTTTCTCTCACCACGCAGCCGATTATACGGTGATCGAGGCGACGATTCTCAGCCGTTCAAGCGAAGTTGGTCGCGAAATCGCTGCTCGGGGAAATGTCGGCCGGGGCTGGACTGGCCCGTGATCGCCGAGTTGAGCAGGACATGGTCGAGATCGATGTTCAGCCGCTCCTGCAGACCGCGCACCAGATCGACCAGACGCGCCATCTGCCGGTCGGTGAATTGAGAGGCTTCCCCGTTGCCCACGAGGCAGATGGCCACGCTGTGCACGTTGTGCCACGCCGCATCGGGGCCGGCGACGTGAGCCCCAGCCAACTGCTCGTTCCAGCGGTAGCCGACGTGCAGCTCGCCGTCGCCCATGCCGTTGCCGTTGCCGATGACGAAGTGGTAGCCCAGGCCCTTGAGTCCGAGCGATCGGGCCTGGCGGGCGAGGCTCTCGACCGAGCCGTGCTGGCTGCCTGAATCGTGGATCACGATTTCGAGCCACTGATCCTGCTTGAGCGGGGCCGCGGTGTCGAGCACGCTGCCGATGGCGCGGGCGCCGAGGTTGACGCCCAAGGCCGGCTGGCTCGAACCCAGGCGCGGCAGGGGGCCCTGATCGGTGAGCAGCAGCACGCCGCCGAGCACCGTCATGGTCGCGACGAACGATGCCCACACCGTCAGCGCGCGGCGGTGCGGCCGGGATGCGAAGTCGAAACGGCTCGTCGGAATCATGGACACGTTCAGTGTACCCCACCAGTGCAGGTCGCCAAGGAACTATCGTCGCCGCCGACGAAAAAACTTTGTGATTTTCCGAAAATGCGAAAGGTCCGGCCATTTTGCGCCGCACGGGCAAACCCGCCGTTTCATCGGACCTTCGCTCCCGCCGCCGGTGCGATTACGGTCGCAGCCGCTGCCTCAGCGCCGGCACGGGCTTGCCGTACATGTCCGTCTGACGCGCTTCGACGTAGTCGCCGCGCAGGCGGTCGTACTGGTCGAACTGGGTCCGGGAGTAATTATCGGGGAACAGAGGCTTGGTGCAGCCGGTGGTGAGCGAAGTTATCGCGACGCACGCGCTCACCGCTGCCGCCAGCGCCGCCGCGCGCCGCACACCGAACGCCACCCGATTCCTGCCAGCCGTCCACGCCATGCGGCAAGTATATCGTGGATCACCTCGGCCGCCAGAGCCGATCGTGCGGCAGGAAAACCATCTCACGCGGAGCCGGAAGGTGCGCCGTGCGATCAGGCGCGGCGCCGACTCGAGTCATTCGCCCTTCTTCGTCCCCACCATGTCGGTGTGCGTGAGCACGGAGTCGATCAGGCCGTACTGCTTTGCTTCGTCGGCGCTGAGCCACTTGTTGCGGTCGCAGTCTGCTTCGATCTGCTCGAAACTCTTACCCGTAGCTCTGGCCAGTCCCTTGTAGAGCATCTCGCGCAGCCGGAGCATCTCGCGAGCTTCGATCTCGAGGTCCGTTGCCTGGCCCTCCATGACGCCGCCGATGAGCGGCTGGTGGAGCAGCACGCGGCTGGAGGGCAGGCAGTAGCGCTTGCCCGGCGTGCCGCCCGCGAGCAGCACGGCGCCCATCGACGCCGCCTGGCCGACGCAGTACGTCGCTACGTCGCAGGGGATGTAGTTCATCGTGTCGAGGATGCCCAGGCCCGCCGTCACGCTGCCGCCCGGCGAGTTGATGTAGAACTGGATGTCGGCCTTGGCGTCTTCGTTGGCGAGAAAGAGCAGTTGCGCGACGATCACGTTCGCTTCCTCGTCATCGACGCCTCCGCCGAGGAAGATGATGCGGTCCTTGAGCAGTCGCGAGTAGATGTCGTAGGCGCGTTCGCCGCGGCCGGTCTGTTCGACGACGATCGGAATGAGATTGGGCATGTTCAGGTCCTTGCGTGATCGCGGCGCGGCGGGCGCTGCCGCGGGTGGGTCAGTGAAGCGGGAGAGATCGCGCGGCGACGGTCAGCTCGACGCCGCCTTCTTCTTGCCCTTGTCGAGTTCGAATGCGAGCACTTCATCGACGAGGCCGTAGTTCTTCGCCTCTTCGGCGCTGAAGTACTTGTCGCGCTCCGAGTCGGCGAGCACCTGCTCGACGCTCTGGCCGGTGTGGCTCGCGAGCACTTCGGCGAGCATGCGCTTGCTCTTGATGATCTGCTCCGCCTGGATCTTGATATCCTCGGCCTGGCCGCCCACGCCGCCCAGCGGCTGATGGATCATCACCTTGGCGTGGGGGAGGATGTAGCGCTTGTCCTTGGTGCCGGCTGCGAGGATGATCGACCCGCCCGAGTAGGCCCGGCCGATGCAGTAGGTCGCCACGTCAGCCGAGAGGAACTGCATGGTGTCGTAGATCGCCAGGGTGTCATCCACGGTTCCGCCGTGGCTGTTGACGTAGAGGTTGATGTCCTGGCCCTTTTTCTGGTTGTCCAGATAGAGCATCTGCATCATGACGCGGGCCGCGCTGCTGTAGTTGATCTCGCCGATGAGAAAGACCACGCGGTTTTCGAGCAGCAGTTCATCGATCGTCATCTCGCGCGTGCGCTGGTAGTGCACGGAGTTGGTCAGGTGCGGCAGGGCCTGCACGGCCGCTGCGGCGATCTGCGGATCGCTCGACGCCGGATGAGCCGGGTCGAACTGATCAGGATTGAAGGCACTGCGGAACGGATTGAAGGTCATCTCGAGCCATCCTCCCCGAGGTGGGACTGTTGTCAGTGTCTGGCGGTCCGATAGTTCATGGTGCCGCGCCAGTCGATGATACGCGCGCCCGTGCATTGTCGGCCAAAGCGTAAGGGGTGCATGAGCCCGTTGCTCCGCCCCGGGTGCTTGATGTGCATCGAGTCGTTCTGCGCCAAGATGTGCCGGGCGCACCACGAACCGTTCGGTTCAGCCGGGCGGTTCTCTGTCGAGACGCATCACCGTCGGCGTTGCATCGCGGTCGTGGAAGATGAGGTCCCAACCTGAATCGTCCTCGCGGATGTCCAGGCCCATGGGCACATCGCCACGCGGGAGGTGCTCGGGCCACTCTGTTCGGAGCCGGGCAATGAACTGCTCGCGCTCAAGAGCCCCGCGCTCGCGCAGATCGTCCCACTCATACATCACGTGATTTTGCGCCATCTTCCGATCGATGGGATGGTGCGGCTCCGTCGCCGTCTCAACCGACGGCGCGAGTAACGCGAACGCCGGGGCGCAAAACGCCGCCACGGCTAAGCCAGGTGCGAGCGTCCATCTGCAGACGCCTCCAAATCGCCAGGACGTGCGCAGCGCCGCCAGCGATGCGGCGAGAAACGCCAGCGCCGCCAAGCCGATCCCCACCACGCCCCCGAGCAGGGTCGCAGCTTGGCCGATGAAGAAAGTGCGGTGGTAGGGCCGAGCCGGCTCCCATCGAAGTTGCACATCATCGCGAGCCATCTGCGCCGGTGAGAGCATCCCGCTCAAGTGCGTCAGTGTCGCGCCATCCCATAGCGAGGCCGCGATGACCGGATGCCCGATGCGCAGTTGCGTTAGGTCGCCTTCGTACACGATCGCGTCCTCGTCAAACCAGTTCTTCGCAGCCGCATCGCGCACGAGCCGTTCGCAGCGCCACTGCTTCAGATCGCGGGCTGCCGCCATCTCGCTGCCGATGATGAACAGGTCCAGCGCCAGCGGCTGCGTGGCGCCTGCCCCCGTCAGCCGCATCGGGTACACGGCCTCGTCGACGGGAAACACGACTTTGAGCGGGTGCGGCGAGAGCGTCTGCCCCGGCGACCAGCGGATCTTCGCCGTCGCAAAGCACCAGCCCTCGGCGACGTACCGATCGATGACCACGCCGGCAGCATCATCGCATGCAAACCCGTTCTCACTGAGCCAGTCGCGCACTTCAGAGCCCGCCTCGGCGGCGATCACGGTCACGGTGTACGAGCCGACGGTTTCATCCGTGAGAATCGAAACGCCGCGCTGCGGCTGTGCATTGGCCGCCGCCATGCTGCGCGGCTTCGCCACGAGGGTCGGAAAAAGTACGCCCACTGAAGTGGCCAGCAGCACGCAAGGGAACGCAATCACGTAGATGAGAATGCGTGCCCAAGCCGAGTGCTTGCTCAGCGCCCGCGACACCACCAGCATCATGCCGCAGCAGGCCAGCGCCGCCAGCGCCACAAATATCCACGGCGTCACGTTGCGCTCGAGCACGAGCCGCGGCTGGACGAGTTGTTGAAGCGTCGCAATCGTGCCCGGGCTTGCCGCTTCGATGGCCGTCGGCTGCGCCGGCAGCGGCAGCACCCACGCGACATGCTCGCCCTCGGCCTGCACGGCGGACTGCACGACGAGCGTCTCAATGCCGTCCCGGTACGAGATCAGCGCCGCCTGGTGGGGGATCGAAGGGTCGCGCGCCACGACCTGCGTGCGGAAGTACTTGCCATCGCCCATCGCCGGCGACGCCGCCCACGCCGCCGCCGCCGCAACCAGCACCGCCAGCCAGTGTCGCGCCCGTGTTCGCATGCAAGCCTCCCGTCGCCAGCGACGTGTCGAAGTATGCCGTCGCGAGCCCGACAGCGTATTCGACTCAATCGCCCGCGGGGTTGCAACGCATCACCGCCTCGCCGGCCCGCTACGGCCGGGGCAGGTAGGTGGTTTCGCCGGTGGCTGTGGTGCGGATGTTCTCCGGTTGGCCCGTCTGCGGATCGACCGTGGGGATCTCGCAGTCGATGACGTAGGTGAGCCAGGGCGGGGTGCGGCGAAGGCGTGCTACCCACTCGCTCGCCGCGAGACCGTTCTCGGGATTTACGACCAGGGTGAAGTTCTCCGTGCGGCCGGCCTCAATGCGCGTGCGGTCGCCTGAAGACCCGCCCCAGGTCCACTGCCACGATTCGTCTGAAGCGATGGCGTCGCGCACGACCCGGCCCTTGCTGTCCACCCAGTGGTATTCGTTGCCAGTCGGGTCGAACAGGCGCAGCGAGCGGGAGATTGCCCTGCCCAGTTGCATCGCGTTGATGTCGATGTCGCGCTGGGTCAGGTTGTCGATGCTGACGAGAATCACGCCCGACGTTGCGAGATCGATCTCGTTGATGTGCAGCGCCAGGCGCGCATCGGACAGAACCTCGACGGCGGGCGGCGGCGTCTCGATGAACGCCCGCACCACGAACACGAGCGCGACGAGCATGAGAATGACGATCGCCAGGCTTGCCAGCAGCCATCGCTTCATCGCAGTTCCTTCCCGCACCGTCTCGGGCCGGCGCTTCTCGATCTCGAGTCAGTCTACCAGAAAAGACGCAAGCTGGGAGCGATTGGGTGCAACATCTGGCGGCCGAGTGCGAGAATTCACGACAGGCCGCGGACGAACGAGGCCATTCGGCTCATCCCGGTCTCGATCTGCTCGGTGGAACAGGCGAAACTCATGCGGATGTGCCGCGGCCCGCAGCCGCCGAACTCGTCGCCGGGCACGACGGCCACGTGGGCTTCGTTGATCAGGGCGGTGGTCACATCCAGACTGGTGCGGAGCAGCGCGCCGCCCGCGGTCGTGCGGCCGAACCACGCCGAAATGTCGGGAAAGAGATAGAACGCGCCGGTGGGCCTGGGGCAGCGGACGCCTGGCCA
The DNA here is from genome assembly GCA_020852515.1 of Phycisphaerales bacterium. Classification (NCBI taxonomy): domain Bacteria; kingdom Pseudomonadati; phylum Planctomycetota; class Phycisphaerae; order Phycisphaerales; species Phycisphaerales bacterium. Next base: position 97,918 of record JADZAS010000013.1, on the reverse strand, counting down.
GGCGCTGACGTGCTCGTGCATGAGCGCCGCCCGCCTGCGGTAGTGCTCGCGCATCTCGGCGACGTCGCCTTCGCCCGCGTCGAGCGCTTCGACGATCGCTGGAAAGCAGAACGAGGCGATGCAGGTGATCATCTGCCCCTGCAACTTGCTCATGGCCTTGATGAGTTCCAGCGGCCCCGCGGCGTAGCCGATGCGCCAGCCCGTCATCGCGTAGGCCTTGCTCAGGCCGTTGAGGGTGACCGACCATTTCGGATCGAGAAAACGGCAGATGCTGGCGAACGGGGTGTCGGCGTAGACGATCTTCTCGTAGATGTCATCGCTGGCCACGAGCAGGTTGCCGCCTGCGGCGTTGTGCTCGGTGACGACGGCGGCAAGGGCCTTGAGTTCATCGGGGCTATACATCGTGCCGCAGGGGTTGCTCGGCGAGTTGACCAGCAGCAGGCGCGAGCGCGGCGAGAGGGCTGCCGCGAGCATGGCCGGCGTCATCTTGAAGTCGTCTTCGACGCGCGTCGGGATTTCGACGACGCTGGCGCCGGCCATCTCCGCGATGGGGCGATAACTCACCCACGCCGGCGTGGGCAGGATCATCTCGAGGCCGCAGCCGGTGTCGAAGAGGCAATGCGTGAGCAGATAGAGCGAGTGCTTTCCGCCTGCGGAGATGAGCACGTGCTCGGGCGTGATGTGGTTGAGTTGATTGTCGCGGACCAGTTTGCGGGCGACGGCGGCGCGCGCGGCCGGGTCGCCGGGAACGGGGCCGTAGTGCGTCATCCCGGCGTCGAGGGCGCGCTTCGCCGCGTCGCGGATGTGCCCCGGCGTGGTGAAGTCGGGCTCGCCGGCGCCGAAGCCGATGACGTCGATGCCCCGCGAGGCCAGCTCCTTGGCCAGGGCGCTCACTGCCAGCGTGCTGGAGGGCTTGAGCCGGTTGACGCGAGCGGACAGTTGCATGGGCAAGAGCGTATGCGCGGCTTGATATCCGGCACAGTCCTGTATTGACGGTTTGAGCCTGCTCCGTTACGTTTCCTCAGCCGCCTACTGTTGTACCCGGGCCGGTCTTGGGCGGCGATTTCCCGCCGGTCCTCCGCTTCAAAGTCTCAGCCGCCATCGGAGGTATCCACATGGCCATTCGCGTCGGCATCAACGGGTTCGGTCGCATCGGTCGCCTGATGTTCCGCGCGGGGCTGCGGCAGGGGGGCATCGAGTTCGTCGCGGTCAACGACCTCGTCCCGTCCGACAACCTCTCCTACCTGCTGCGCCACGACACGGTGCACGGCCGCTTCGACGGCACGGTCCAGGCCGGTGAGGGCCAGTTCACCGTCAACGGCAAGGTCACCAGGTGCTTTGCCGAGCGCGACCCGGCCAGCCTGCCGTGGAGCAGCGTGGGCTGCGACTATGTCGTCGAATCGACCGGGCTGTTCACCGACGCCGAGAGCGCCGCCAAGCACCTCTCCGCGGGCGCCAAGCGCGTGATCATCTCCGCGCCGACCAAGTCGCCCGACAAGGTGAAGACGCTGGCGTACAAGGTCAACCACGAAACCTACGACCCGGCCAAGGACAAGGTCATTTCCAACGCCTCGTGCACGACCAACTGCCTGGCGCCGGTGGCAAAGGTCATTCACGAGACATTCGGGCTCGAAGAGGGCCTGATGACCACGATCCACGCCGTCACCGCGACGCAGCCGACGCAGGACGGCCCGAGCAAGAAGGACTGGCGCGGCGGGCGCAACGCCTACATGAACATCATCCCCGCGAGCACCGGCGCGGCCAAAGCCGTGACGCTGTGCATTCCCGCGCTCAAGGGGCGGCTGACGGGCATGAGTTTCCGCGTGCCCACGGCTGATGTCTCCGCCGTCGATCTCACCTTCCGCACGAGCAAGTCCACCTCGCTCGCGGCGATCAACGCGGCGATGAAAGAGGCCGCCGAGGGCTCGATGAAGGGCGTGCTGGGCTACACGGAGGAAGAAGTCGTGTCGAGCGATTTCATCGGCGATCCGCGTTCGTCGATCTTCGACGCCGGCGCCGGCATCGAACTCAACGACCGCTTCTTCAAGATCGTGTCGTGGTACGACAATGAGGTCGGCTACTGCAATCGCCTCATCGACATGATCAAGTACATGGCCGGCAAGGACGGGATCAAGTAACCCCGCCGGGCCCATCGATTGAAACAGACTCGAGAAGTGCCAGCCCCGCGCTCAATTGGGCGCGGGTTTTTTCACGCCGCAGTTCTGGGAATCCTCGCGCCCATGAGGCCGACGGGGATGCCGTGCGCCTTGAGAATGCTCGTGGCCCGCTGGTTCAGAACCACGAGGATGATGAGGCTGATGAGCGGCAAGAGCAGGCCGATGCAGTAGAGAATCCGGGAGACTATGTTATCGCCCAAGGCTGCTCCCAGATTGGCCACCAATACGATCAGCGCGAGTCCGACCAGAAGGTTGACGAGTCCGAACACAGGGTCCACCGCCATCGTCAGTGCGATTGTGGCAAGATTGAGCAGCACGCCCCACAGCAGGAACTTCTGCCACCTGGCGATGGTGTTGAGTTGAGCCCGATCCTGGTCGGTGAGGATTCGCGGCGGAGCGGCGGGACTGCTGGTCATGATGGTCATCTCCTGGCGCACAGCGCGGTCAGAACGGACGATCATCCTCCCCGGAGCAATCGATCAGCAGGTCACAGGTTGTGTCGGGCCGGCCTCAGCCGCCGGCGCTCTCGTCAAGCAGGTTGCGCTTGTTCTCGACGCTCTTGAACTCCTCCGCCTCGGGCAGGGCGTCCTTCTTGGCGGTGATCTCCGGCCAGTCCGGCGCCAGCCGCGCGTTGATCTCGACGTACTCAGCCCACTTCTCTGGCAGGTCCTCTTCGGGGAAGATCGCCTGCGTCGGGCATTCAGGAACGCACAGGCCGCAGTCGATGCAAACATCCGGATCGATGACGAGGAAGTTGACGCCCTCGTGGAAGCAGTCCACCGGGCAGACATCCACGCAGTCGGTGTACTTGCACTTGATGCAGGGCTCGGCGACGATATGAGTCATGGGATGCACTCTCCGCGGTTGGCGTGCGTTTCGTTCGGCTCGGGCGGCCTTGCCGGGACCGATGGCTGACAGTCGCGCCCATTGTAAACGGCTGCGCCGCGCGGGCAATCCCGGCCGGGCCAATTCAGCAATCCGCCCCGATCAGCGGATCTCAAAGAGCCCCTCCACCTCGACGGGCACCCCCAGCGGCAGGCTGCTGCAGCCGACCGTCGAGCGGGCGTGCCGGCCGATCTCCTCGCCGAACACCGAGACCATCAGTTCGCTCGCTCCGTTGGCGACCTGCGCATGACCCGTGAATCCCGGGCTCGACGCCACGAACACGCCCAGGCGCACGACCCGCGTGACGCGGTCGAGCGCCGCGTCCGTGGCGGCGTGGAGTACGGCGAGCGTGTTGAGCGCGCACAATCTTGCCGCGGCCTGTGCCTTATCCGGCGGGATCTCGGTGGGCACGACGCCCACGCACAGTGGCTTGCCATCGACCAGCGGCACCTGCCCGCTCGTATAGATGAGATTGCCCGTGCGCACCCACGGGATGTACGCCGCCACCGGCTTGGGCGCCGGTGGCAGTTCGAGGCCGAGTTCGGCCAGACGCTGGTAGACAGACATGCGATCCTCCCTGACCGGCGCGACGGTGCACAGCCGGCGCGACACCATAGCGCGCCTCGCCCCTCTGCGCCAGGTCTCAGCAGACTGCCGGGCGCTGCATCGCGCTAGAATCGCGGCCCATGCGCATCCTTCTGACCAACGACGACGGCCTGCAGGCTCCGGGCATCGAGGCGCTGCACGCCGAACTGCTCCACCTCGGCGAGGTGTTCACCGTTGCGCCGCTTCAGGTGCAGTCCGCCACCAGCCACAGTGTAACGTTCAACGTGCCGCTCATGGGTCGGCAGATGCGCATCAACGATCGCATGACCGGCTTCGCCATCGACGGCCGGCCCGCCGACTGCGTCAAGCTCGCCATCGAGAACGTCTGGCCCGAGCATCACCCGGGCCACCCGCGCCCCGACCTCGTCGTGTCGGGCATGAACATGGGCTGCAACGTGGGCATTCACGTCATCTACTCCGGCACCGTCGGCGCCGCGATCGAGGCGGCGTTCCTGGGCCTGCCGTCGATTGCGGTGAGTCTGTTCGTCGAGAGCGAACTGAACCGCCGCGCGTACGAGAAGGTGCGCTGGGACGTGGCCGCCCGCCACGCGCGCCAGGCGATCGAGCGCTGCCTTGAACACGGCCCGCTTCAGCCGCGATCGGTTCTCAATATTAACATCCCGTCAACGACGAGCGATGGCCCGCTGCCGCCGATCAAGGTCGTGCCGATGAACCTCGGCGGCATGACCGACCGCTACGAACGTCGCGTGGCGCCCAACGGGCAGATTTACTACTGGTGCGTCGGCGACGGCATGGACTTCTCGGACACGGCCACAGGCAGCGACGTCGAAGCCATGCTCGCCGGCAACATCACCATCACTCCGCTGCATTTCGATCTCACCGACCACGGGCTGCTGTGCGTGTGGGAGGACCGTCTGCGCGGCGCGAGGCCATGAGCCCTCACCGCCATCTCGCGCGCAGCAGATACACGGCCCACTCGATGCCCAGAATGGCCAACGCCAGCGCAACGAGCCACGGCCACAATTCGCGCGGCGTTGAGCGGTCGAGCGCCTGCGCCGGCGCCGCGTCATGTCCGATCGCGACTTCATCGACCGGCAGCAGGTTCGACTCGGTTTCGCTCAGCAGATTGGCGATGATCGGCTCGCTCTCGGCGGGCAGTCCCTGCGCTTCATAGACGCCCGCGCGATCGAGCGGCCCGATCGTCACCGTGCCGTCTTCGCGCACCGGAATGGTCCGCTCGTCGGGCCCCGTCAGTCTTACCTGCGACGCGCCGGGCTCGGCGCGCAGCGTCATCGTCGCGCCCGTGCGGATCATCTGCCCGGCTTCGGCGCTGCCGCGCTGCGTGAGGTAATCCACGGCGTTCTGGATGAAGATGGCGAAACTCACGTGCAACGGCCAATTGCTCTGCCGCAGATCGAAACTCACGATGAGGTGCCGCCGCCCGCGCCGCGGCTCCACCACGCCGATGATCGGTCCACCCTCCGCCAGCGCGAGGGCTTCGCTGTGTTCATCCGGCAACGAAATGCGCCGCCCATCGGCGACGGCGATCGTGTCCAGTCCCACGCTGGCCATGATCGGGTGCTGCCGGCTCCAGCTGAGCACGCGCCGGCTCGGGTTCTCCACTTCCGACGGCGCGAGGCTCAGGCCCGGCATCGGCGGCCGCGCACCGATTGACAGGCTGGGCGCTTCGGGCACAGCGCCGGGTGACACGCGATCAAAGATGATCGCGCTGAACTCGTGCTCATCGCCGGACCGCACCGCGCCGCCGGCGAGCGCCGCCTCGAACCGATCAGCGGGCCACGTCTCTACCTCGTAGAGCGGCAACTCGTTCACGACGCTCATGAGATACTCGTCGGGCCCGCTGTCACTGATGGGGTAGACCACGAGCAGCGTCGCCGTCGTCGGCGGCGCCAGCAGCAGGCCGACCGTGTTGTCAGTCGCCAAGTCGTCGCTGCGCGCAATGCTGATGCGCAGCACGCCGCCGGCGAGGTTGGTGAAGCGCAGGCGAGCCAGTCCCTCGGCCGGCCGCCTGGGATCGCGCGCTTCGAGCGCGATGGCCTGGGTGTCGAGCGGCTCGCCGTCCAGCGCGAACTCGACCTGGACCGTCTTGAGGGGCGCGGCGGTGCTGAGCAGGCCGCAGAGGACATCGACCTGCGACGGGTCGAGAAGGTCGCGCCGCGCTGCGAGGAACGTGATTCCGACGTTGTCAGGGTCGGGGGAATCATCGCCTGGCGCGGCGACGGAGATGAATTCGACCTCGCCGGCCGCATAGGAGGGCGTCTGGTCATCGCCGAAGCGGCCGTCGCCCAGCAGCACGGTTCGCACCGGCGCTGCGCCGCCGCCAGCCTGCTCCGGTCCCGCGTACGTTTCGGCCAGACGCAGCGCCGGCCCGAGAAGACCCGGCTCTTCAAGGACATCGAGCGCATCGATCGCCGCCCGGGCGAAGCGCAGGTCCGAAGTGAAGGTTTGAGCGATCCGCGCCCGCGTGGCGAATGCGACGACCATCACCTGCACTTCGTCGCCGCTGCGCCTGAGTCGGTCGAGCATCTCGTTCGCGCTTGCCTTGGCGCGATCCAGTCTTGTTGCCGATTGGCCGCCCGCGTTGTCGTTCGCCGCAGAGGCTGCCTGAGCCTTCGCATCACGCGCTCCCATCGAAGCACTGACGTCGATGAGCAGAATGATGCGCTGGCCGCCCTCGCCTTGCCGGGTGCCGAAGATGGGCCGGGCCAGGGCCAGTAGAAGCGCCAGCAGCAGCAGCAATTGCAGAAACAGCAGCCAGGACGCCCGCAGCCGCTGGAAGGGGGTGTTCGCCTGCAGGTCCTCGACGACCTTGCTCCACAGCATCGTCGAGCCGATCCAGACTTCTTTGCGGCGCAGTTTGAGAAAATAGAGCAGCAGCAGGGCGGGAACAGCCACCCCGGCCACCAGCAGCGCTGTGAAAGGGCTCAGCAGGGACACCGGCAGAGTGTATCAACGCCCTGTGTGCTCAGCGGCGGGGCGTGCATCGCCGCCGACGCCGAACCTCCCCAGCCCCAGGAAGTCGATCGGCTCGTTTGATTTGCCTTCCAGCGCCAGTCCGGCGAGCGCCTTTCCGATGACACTGACGAACTTGAACCCGTGCCCGCTGAAGCCGCACGCGATCGTCACCCGATGGTGCAGCGCCGGATCCGGGTGCCTGTCGATGATGAAGTGCCCGTCGGGGCTGTTCGTGTAGAGGCACACCTGCGCCGCGAGGAGTTCGCCACGGCCCTGCGGCAGGTAGCGGCCCATCGCCTCGCGCAACGTGGTTGTCTCCTGAGGCGTTACACTGCGATCGACCGTGTCCGGATCGCACAACTCGCCGGGCCAGTGGTGGGCGATCTTCAGGCCCGGACGCTCAGGCACGGGCGGAAAGCCGTACCAGATTCCGCAGGGCCGACCGTCGACGCCGGGATCGATGCTCCAGACGGGAAAGCGCTCGCTCGCGAACGGCTCGGCGGCGACGGGCCGAAACCACCCTGCGACCTGCCTTGTCACCTTGAGTTCCACGCCGAGGCCGGCCACCATCCGCCCGGCCCAGGGTCCGGCCGCGATGATCAAGTGATCCGCGTCGTAGTTGGCGCGATCGGTGCTGACCGAGACTCCCGACGATCCGGCCCTCCACGACTGCACGCACTCGCGTTCGTGAAGTTCGGCCCCGCGCTGCCGCGCGGCGGTCGCATACGCCTGCACGGCCTTCTCGCACCGCACGTACCCGGCGTGCTCTTCGAAGAAGCCCACGGCGTCATCATCAACGGAGAACTGCGGAAACCTGGCCGCGAGTTCAGCGAGGCTGAGCAGCGTGTGCGGCACGTGGTGCAGCCTGGCCGCACTGATGGAATCACGGACCAGGGCGCTGTCCGGCCGACCCATGTACAGCCCGCCGGTGAGATGCAGCAGGCTCGCCCCGGCCTCCGCCTCGAACTCGCGCCAGAGTTCAAGCGCGCGGCGCAGCAGTGCCACGTAATCCGGGTGCTCGAAGTACGCCGTGCGAAACGCGCGGCAATGACCATGGTGGCTCCCGCGGGCGTTGGGAATCTCGAACTGCTCCAGCCCGAGCACGCGCAGCGAAGGCTCGCGTCGCAGCAGCTCATAGCACGCCGCCGCCCCCATGCTGCCCACTCCGATGACGATGATGTCGAACTTTTCAGCCATCAGCCGGTTCGCAGCCCGCGGCGAAGGTATGTGTCGATGGACAGTAGCGAGTCGCGCTGGGTGGCTCCTGCTGAAACTGTCGGCTTCCGCCGACGTCTACGCTACGGCCTCAAGCCTTGGTGCCTTGAGCCTCGATGCCTTGCTCCCTCGCTTCGGTGCTTTTGCCTCCCCCCTTTTCTTCGCGTACCGCGGCCGGTTATCCGATAGAGACAGAGCCATGAAGTCCGACATCCGGTCCATTCTCAAGCTCGAGGTCCCACTGATTGTCCGCATTGCCGAACGGGCCATGCACGTGGATGAGGTCGTCCAGTGGGTGCCGGGCATGATCATCGAGATGGGCAAGAACGCCGACGAGGAACTCGAGCTGCTCGTCAACAACGTGCCCATCGGCGTGGGATCGGCGGTGAAGATCACTGAGAATTTCGGCATCCGCATCTCCTATGTGGGCGACCTGCGCGAGCGCATCGACGCCATGTCCGGCCGCCCCCTCGAGGAGGAGGAAGCCGTCGAGCCGGCCGGGGCGGCTCGGGTGCCGGCGCTGGATCCGGAAGAAGCCGCCGCGCCGACCGAAGCGGGATGACCTGCGCCGAAACCTGTCCCGGCGTGCTAGACTGAATCGAAGGCGCCGCCCACGCTGCCGACGCAGCCGCGGCGCGCCGATCGCGGGAGGAGTCGAGCGTGAAGGGGTCTCGCAGGACGTATTGCCGCGCCGTGAAACTGGCCGCAACCGCCGCGCTGGCGCTGACCGCCGCAGGCTGTTACGGGCCGTACAAGCCGCGCATCAACCAGCGCATCGTCGGCTCGGGCCTGGTCGCCGAGTACGACACGACGCACGACCGTCTGGTGCGGTTCGGGCCGCGGGCCATTTTCAATCTCCTTTGGGTCCGCGACCTCGATGAAGCGCCCGCGGAGGGAGACGATTACACCTACTTCGGCGGAATGTACTCCTGGGTCAGCCCGCAAAGCGCGTGGACCGATGAGCAGGGCCAGGCCCAGCCGTGGCCGCCGCCCGTCGCCATGGACGCCGGCCCGACGCTCGCCACGCTGCACGGGCTCAACGAGTTCGAGGCGGTCGGGCCCGTCCTCGAGTCCGGCCTGCAGGAGATCAAGAGCGTTCAGCTCGGCCGGGATTCCTACGGCCCGCGGGGACTCATCACCAACGGTCTGAAGAACACCACTGATCAGCCGCAGTGGGGCGGCGTCTGGCTGAGCACCGCCGCCATCCCCGGCTCCGTCATCGCGGTGCTCACGCCCGAAGGCGATCGCGATATCAAGCTCAGCACGCACCCCGGTGCGCAAGAGGTGTGGGACAACATCACGCGCACCCGCAGCCGCTGGACGCTCATCCGGACCAAGCGCTATTACAACTGGATGGGCAAGGGCGGCACGTTCAAGGCGACGATTCCCTCGGACCGGGTCATTGCGATCCACCGGCGCGGCTATTGGCTCGTGCGCATCGGCGAGCCGTGGACCGCCGAGGCGGATACGACGCTGACCGAAGCCGGCCACGGACCGGTCGAAGTGGCTGTTAACTTCGGCATGTTGCGCCACGAAGCGGCCATGCTCGGCCCGATCACCGAAATCCCGCCCGGCGAAACGACTCAATATCGTGAACGCTGGTACATCATTCCCGGCATGGCGTCGCGCACGCGCCAACTTGACGAAGAACTCTATAAGATTGACCCGCAGCGCTTCCCGCTTCCGAGTTATCTTCAGGATGATGAAGCGGACGTGGAACTCGACGAGTGGCTTGACGAGGAAGACGAAATGCCGGCCGAAACGCCGGCTGAGCCGCCGCCGGCGCGCGATGCGCACGACGCCCCGCCGATCGACATCGAAGAAGTGCAGGAGCCGTAGCGGCGCGGGTCTGTTGCTCAAACCGTCATTCCCGCGCAGAGCTTGCCTCGAGCGAAGGCCGCGGCGGAAATCCACGATGCATCATTCGCAACCAGACGCCAATCGCACCCGCCTGCACGCTCGTGGATGCCTGCCTGCGCAGGCATGACGGTGCTGATGCACCTTGTGCAACAGTCCCGCGCGGACGCGGTGCTCAAGGCGCGTCGGGCGTCCAGGTCAGGCCGTCGTACCATTCGTGCGGCCGCTGGATGAACTCCGTTGGCCGGGCGTCCACGTGCCCGTCGGCAAAGAGGACGTTGTTGCCGTTTCCGTGCCGGTTGATTCCGACGCGCCGCACGCTGCGCGCGATCGAGTCGGAGCCATGGTCCGGGCCGAGCAGGTGCGCGAGATTCCACACGTCATAGAGCCCGGCGTCCTGGTTGAGATCGCCGGTCAGGGCGTTGAGTGCGATGCTGTTATCGGCGTCTTCTGTAAACGCCGTCAGGTACATCATCTCGGTCGGCCGGTGCAGGAGCGAGAGCGGCGACGCGGGGCGGCGATCGGAGCCGACGACGTCGAGACCGCGCGGCAGGTTGGGAAAGCCAATGCCGTTGACCACGTATTGGATCTGGTGGTTCGGGTTCGGATGTGCGGGGTCGAGCAGGATGGGCGAAGCGAGGTCGGTCCGGCCCCCGGGGTGAGCGATATAAGATTGTATTGCGTTAACCCAGGGTATATATTTACTCTCGGCAAGAGAGCCGGCCCAGGGAGAGATGCCCTCGCGCGGCAGCAGGTCAAAGTGATCGCCGGCAAACTGGGTAACGGCGAGTCCGATCTGATGCTGGTTTGATGCGCATGTGGTTGCAATTGAGGCGTCGCGCGTGGTGGCCAGGGCGGGCAGCAGCAGGCCGACGAGCATCATGGTTATGCACAACGCGACCAATAACTCGATCAGCGAGAACGCACGCATATGAGAGTGGTGGTGTCGCATGAAAGCGCCTCGGACCATCCGGCGGCGCAGCGGCGCCGACGCAGCATACAGCATGCGCTATAACCTGAACCGGGCCAGTGACCAGGGTGATATTTGATGCTATTTTCGAAATCGCGGCTTCACATTCGCGCGAGCGGGTGTATCTTGTTGCATATTCGTCGTCCGCCAACTTGCGGCGGGCGCGGGTGCTGCGGCGAATCTGGCGCAGCGCCTTACGTCAAGGTGCGATACCGCTCTTGACCCCCGCATTGTGACTTCGGGGCGCCATGGCTGCGCGTGCGGTCTGTCGGACGCCCTCCGGAACGGGAGGGGATGGGGGAGATACTGATGTCGAACGTGAAGAGACGACCGCTGACCCGCTATGGTCTGGCCATGCTCGTGCTCGTTGGGGCAGGACTGCTCGCCGTGTCCGGCCGTTCGCAAGCCAGGCCACCGGTAGCGCTCGAGGACTACGACTGCTGGTTTGCGACCAACCGCATCTGCAATGTGAACTACTACCCGCAGTGCTACAACGAGCCAGACGGTACGTCCTGCTTCCGCTGCCCCTACACGGTGCTGGGGAGGGCCAACTGCGTGCGGCGGACGGACTTTACCTGCACGCCCGACAGCGAGATCCCGTTCGATTGCGGCCCCAAGATCGTCGGGATCTGCGTCTCGCAGTACTGCTTCGGCGACATTTCCAGTCCCGACAAGTGCCGCATTCTCAATTGCGGTGGTGGCAATCCGTGAATTGCCGTAAAATGCGGCGTCGGTCTTGAGCCGATGATGGGGGAGCGGCGCCGGAGGTTCCGCGCCCGCACCTCGCCTTCAGTGGGAGCACATCATGACGCAGGGCCGAACCGGTTCGATTCTCTTGGCGATGGTTGTTGCCGCGATCGGGGCATCAGCCCGCGGGCAGGAACTCAGCCGGTCCGAGGTCGGACGCGCTCTGCGCGAGGCCGAGGCGTTGCGGGCCTGCCTTCGCGTTGACTATGAGCCGATGTTCCGCGCCGGACAGCGCCCGGCTGAGGCGCAGCGGACCTACGTGTGGCGCCTGGCGGACGGTCGCGGCCGATACTACCAGGAAACGACCCGGCCACCTTCGGCCGGAGAGACCCAGCGCGTCGTGCAGATCGACACCTGGGATGGGGAGAATGCGTATCAGAAGTTCGTCTTCGCTGACGCGCCGCCGACGCATCGCCAGAACGTCGTTGTCAGCGACCAGTACCCGCCTCTCGATGAGACGGACGAACTCGGGCCATCCCTGGGCATCCGCTGCTGGCGGACTCAGTCCACCGTCGGCGAACTCCTGGCTGATCCGGACATCAATGCCGAAGTCCGTCATGCAACGCTCGACGGGACACCGGTTGTCGAAGTGGAGATTGTCGGGCCGGAGTTTGTGCCGTCCGCCATTCTCGTATTCAAGTACGACCCCGCGCGGCAATGGCTGCTGCTCGAGCGCGACACCTTCGGCCACACCATTATCGAGGGCCAGCCGCTCGAACAGGGGCCGCAGCTGTTCCGTTCGCGGATCACGGCGTCGGAGTTCACGCAGGTGGACGGGGTGTGGATGCCTGGCCGGTTCGATAACCACAGCACGTTCCGACCGGGCCAAAGCGACTCGGAAGACTTCAACATGGTGACACTCATCACCTCGATCCAGCTGAACCCGGAGTGGTCCGACTCCGATTTCACGGTCGATCTTGCATCGCTTCCGCCTCACAGCCAGATCGCCGACGCCCGCTGGGGCGGCACCTACCGGCTGGGCGAAGACGTGGTATTGATGGGCGGCCGTCTCTATCAACTTCCGCACGTCATCGAGGAGCCGATCGCCCCGTCTCGGTACGTCGAGGCCACTCTGGGCGCGACGCCGATCGTCGAACCCGCGCTGGCTGATTCAAAGACGCCGGGCTCCAAGACGCTTAGCGACTGGATGCGCCTGACGGGGTATGTCATGGTCGCCGCCGGGGCCGTGGGCGCGGCGGTGCTCTTCTTCCGCCACCGCTTTGGCGGGCGGTAATTCAACGGGCTGTTCGCCCGAGGGTGGTCTGAACAACTCAAGCACCTGCAGCCGCGGGAAGCGCGGCCGCACTTGCAATTCGCGCGCACTTGGCGCGCCGTTGACATGCGAGAGGCGCCGCGTCGAAGCGGCGCGGCAGATCAGGCATACGGGAGAGAATCGATGAAGCAACTCACGAAGACACTCGGCGCTGTCGCAGCACTGGCGCTGCTGGCGGGAACGTGCATCCTTATGACCCAGCGCAGCGGGACGCCGGCGCCGAGTTACGCCGTCGAGCAGCGATTCGACGCCGGCGAGACACTCGTCATGCTGCCCGGCGAACTCAAGCACCGCTTCGAATACATCAACGACACCGACCAGACGATCGAAATCACCGCCATCAAACCCGCGTGCGGCTGCACGGCCATCGAAGCGCCGATCCGCACCCTCGAGCCCGGCCAGACCGGCTGGCTCGAAGCGACCGCCAATCTCCACGCATCCGGCCAGTTCTCCACTCTTGTTACCGTGCACTGGTCAACCGGGCAGCAGACGCAGTACCTGCTCGGCGCATTCGTGATCATCAGCCGCGAACTTTCGCTCTCGGCGATGAGCCTCGACCTCGAGCCGGGCGAGCACCGTGAACTGATTCTGACCTACATCGATCAGCGCTGCGAGGAGCCCGGCGCGATCTCGCTGGAGGGATCGCCAGCGCTCGACGTTGAAATCGGACCATGGCAGCAGGTGCTGCCCGGCGACCGTCAGCGCGGCCTGGCGGCGCGTTACTCGGCAAGGGTCAGCGTCCAGCTCACCGGCGCCATCGACGAAATCGGCCGTGCCTCGTTCGCGCTGCCCGCCATGCCCGATGTCCTGCCGACCGAACTGGTCGTCCGAACGCCGGCGCTGGCGCGCTCGTTCGAGCAGCAGCTCCGGCAGCGGCGGCCCACTTCGGGTCCGATCCAGATCGCGCATGATGCGCCCGGCGGCGATGCGGACGAAACAATGAAGTCAGAGCGGCCGTAACGCCTCCTGCGGCTCAGCCGCCGGGCCGGGCGGGTTCGACTATGGGCCGGATTGGTCCCGTTGGCAGACCCTTGGCGCGCCAGAGTTGCTGCAGGTCGGCGGGGTTGCTCTGCTCGGTGATCTGGCCCTCCGGCGAAACCATGCGCAGGATCTCCCCCTTGGCGGTGATCGTCTTGATCGTTGCCGGCTGCGAGGGGTCCTGGCGCGACTCGACGGCGAACCGATCCGGATTCTCCGTGGCCTTGATGATCTCGCTGCGCCGCTTCACGTCCGAAGACTGCGGCCGGAAGAGGTACATTTCGTACGATCCGGCTTGCCCGGGATTGAGGATGCGGTAGATCAGGTGCTGCTCTGCCTGCGAGAGGTACGCATCGGGCGTGGCGAACGATGGCGTGGCGACATTGGCGCCGTCCACGGTCACGATGACATTGATGCGCCCGTTCTCGCGCGTGCCGCTGATGGACGAGCGGGATGCCACGCGATAGCCGCGAGGGGTCTTCTGATACGTCACCTGCTGCGTGGTCCACACCTCCGTCTTGCGATCAAAGGCCATCCACGCCAGGCTCTCGACTTCGGAGATAAACTCGTCGGCCGACGTCTCCGAAGGCGCAATGAACCGCGCCGACTGGCTCACGAGCAGGCCTTCCTCCGATTCGGCCGCGGAAAACTTCGATGAATCGCGGCTCGAACTCAGCGCGCCGCGCGGGCCGGTGTCTTCCTGGATCCGGTAGTACGCGATCTCGCGCTCGGCAACATCGCCTTTCCCGTAGACGCGGTACCATGCGTCCGTCACGAGCATCTTCTTGTAGGCATCGGCACTGAGGCGCGACAGCGCTTTGTTCGTGGCGTCGATGCCTTCCTGGATTTCCCGCGCCACGACCGCGGGATCACGAAAGGTGAACGTGTCCACGCTGGCTTTGGTCGCCTTGATGATCGCCTCGCTTTGCGTGCCGTCGCCGCGCACGCTGTAGATGACAAACGTCCCGGGCAGCGGCTTGAAGATCGTATAGATGCGCACCTCGCGCATGAGCCCGCCGCGCGTCTCAAAGGTCATGTCGATCACGAACTGTTCGGCCGCCTGGCCGTTGATGGTGAGCGATTCGCGGCTGGCGAGTTTGAACTCCTTGACGCGGCTCTTTTCGGGATCGGTTGACCCTTTGTTCGCCTCGATGGCGCGGTCGGTGACGGACTTGATCGTCTCGTTCTCATCGCGGGTCTGGATCACCTCGAGCGTTCCCACCCAGGACATGTCAAACGTCTCGACCAGCACGCGCTGCGTCGATTGCGGGTTGCGCGTCAGGCGTACGCCTTCGGGCAGGCGCATGGTCAGGCCGACGCTCTCTTCGTCGTAGATTGTGCTGCTCAGCGTGGTCACCGGCTCGGCCGGCTTGGGATCCTGCCCGCGGCTCTGCGCCGCCGCGCCGCAGATGACCGCGGCCATGACCGCACCGGCGGCGCAACGCATCATCGGTTCAAATCTGCCCATCACCCTTCTCCTTGTCGCTTACAATCAGTCTGCGAGATTCGCGTCTTATCGGCCAGAGGCGGGGCGCTCTTGCGGGCGCAGAGGCCAGTCTCGCCGGAGCCTTGTCAAAAAAACCCTGCCGCGGCGACCCGGTTCGCGCGGCCACCATCCACCAGGCCAGCGCCAGCACGACCATGAGCACTGCGATTATCACCGCAGTGACGATTACCCGTCGCGATCGTTCGCTGACCCAGCGCGATTCCGGCGAAGCCCTGGCCAATGGTAGGAGGCGAGGCTTCGGTGCCGAAGCGAAGAAGCCCACCGAGGATCTGTTCGCGCGAGCAGGCGGCGCGGATAGCATGAACTTCGCTTCGCGACCGCAATGGGGAGATGTCGTGACCACCGTCCTGCAGGCCTGCCCCGTGCTGGCAAAGATGTACGAAGCCGGCGAAACCACGGCTGCGGACGGCGCGCCGATGGCCATCCACTCGCACTTGCCCGCCGCCTACGCCGAAGCGCTGTTTCGCACCGTTGCCCGTTTCAAGCCAGCGGTCTGCGTGGAAATCGGCATGGCGCTGGGCACGTCGGCTCTGGCAATTCTGGCCGGACTCGAGGCGGCGGGGGGCGGCAAACTCATCTCGATTGATCCCAAACAGAAGGAGAAGTGGCGCGGCGCGGGTTGCGCCGCCGTCGAACGCGCCGGCTACGGCGAGCATCACGAACTCATTGCCGAGCCCGACTACCTCGCCCTGCCGCCGCTGCTGCGCCTGGGACTCCGCGTCGA
The DNA here is from genome assembly GCA_020852515.1 of Phycisphaerales bacterium. Classification (NCBI taxonomy): domain Bacteria; kingdom Pseudomonadati; phylum Planctomycetota; class Phycisphaerae; order Phycisphaerales; species Phycisphaerales bacterium. The sequence continues at coordinate 82,042 of JADZAS010000013.1, read as the reverse complement.
TTTCGGCTACATCGACGGCTGGCACACCTTCGACCACGCGCTACTCGACTTCTGGTACCTCGACCGGATGATGCCCGTAGGCGGGGTGGTCGGTTTCAACGATTGCGGCATGGCGGGAGTGGACAAGACCATCGGCTTCGTGCAGTCGCACCGCAAGTACGAGGAGATCGACGCCGGACTGCCGGTGAACTACGGCCGGCTCGGGCGCACCCGTCTGCTGGGCCGCCTTTTGCGCGGCCGCTCGCGCGGACTGAGATTGCGCCAGCATCAGGACCGTTACTTCCGCAAGGGGGAAGACTGGCAGGCGCCATGGGACTTTTTCGCGCCGTTCTGATGCCGCGCGCGTGAATCCGATGTTTTTTGTGCAGCACTTGCGAGGTTTTGCCCCGCCAGCGCGGCGAAACGTGGTAGACTGTCCGCACCGCGGGTTCGGCCTGATCTGAGCCGGTCGCCGATCCTGAGGGTCCCGTCGCTTTTCGACCGGCTCAAGCCCAACGTGGTCCGCAAGGACAGGCAGGAAAGGAAGAGAGGGAGCAATGATGAAGCAGTTTGTTTTTGCAGGTGCGTCGGTGTTGGCGCTGTCGGGGGCGGCTCTCGCCGACGGGTTTATTGGCATCGGTGACTTCTCGGGCAACGAGACCGTCATCAACTTCAATGCCACGGACATGACGACGCTCGGCCATCCCACCGCCAACATCGGCAGCGGCATTACCGTCACCGACAGCGGCGGCGGCACCGGGTTCGGCGGGTGGCGCGGCAACATCGACTGGAGCAGCTATTTCAGCAACATCCCCGGCGCCTCGCTGGGCCGCGCGCTGGCCGACAGTTGGGGCATGTCGGACCTGAAGTATGACCTCACCGGCGCGGGCAATCCGAATCGAGTGGGCATGCTGCTATCCACCGGCGTGCAGACGACCTGGACCGTCGAGATCTACGGCCCGTCGAACAACCTCATCGACTCCGGCCAGGTGCAGATGCCCGGCGGCGCGCAGGCGGTGTTCGTCGGCTACGAAGCCTCCGGCGGCATCGGCTACATGCGCCTGATGGATGTCGAGAACGGCTACATCACCATCATGGACGACGTCCGCTTCGAGGCCGTCGGCGGCTATCGCCTGAGTGTCAGCGGCACATGCCCCGGCACCGTCACCGTCCAGTGGAGCGGCGCCACGCCCAGCGTCCAGCAAGGCATCGTCTTCGGCCAGAACCAAGGCACGACGATCATCCCCGGCGGACCATGCGCCGGCACCCAACTGGGCGTACAGGGCGGCGTGCAACTCGTCAACACCATCGGCACCGGAGGCGGCAGCGGCTCGGGGAACGGCAACGCCGGCACCGCCGCGTGCGGCCATTATCTCCAACTCGTTGAAGTCGGCTCGTGCAACACGAGTAACGTGGACAACATCCCCTGATCTCGCGAGATCAGGTTCGACTGAGTTCTGCAGGCTCCCGGCACGACTGTGCCGGGAGCCTGCTTCTTTCATCACGTAAGAAATCGGCGCTTCACTCGCAGGCGGTATCGATGATCGATTCAATCGCCTGTTCGACTTCCTGCGCCACCGGCGCCAGCGACGGCTGCCCGAACATCTCCAACAGCATGGTCGGTTTGAGCGTTGCCACCAGCACCTTGCCGTTCTCTTCGTAGACGCTGATGCGGCAGGGCAGAGCGGTGGAGATCGATGGCTCGGCGTCGAGCACCTTCTTGGCCTGCTGCGGACTGCAGACTTCGTAGACGAGACACTCGTGATCGTACCTGACGCCTTTGTCAGCCATCTTCTGGCGCAGATCGTGGACGCCGAGTACGCCGAACTTGTGGTCTGCAGCCGCGGCGGCGATGCGCTCCCCGGTTTCTTTGACGGTTCGCGTGGATTCCCTGGTGTAGAGCATGTCGGGCTCCATGGTGGTTCATTTGATGTCCGATTTACGCGCACAACGCCGCGCCCACTCGCCAACAGGAGAATACGTAAACCCCGCGGGATGAGCGCACCAGAGCACCACGGGGATTCCTCCCCGTTTTGGTGCAGCTCTCAGGCCATCGCAAGATTCGCTTAGTTCGCCTGCATGAAAGACGCTTCGAGGCATCCTCGCTCCGAGCGCAGTGAGCGGGCACCAGCATAACATACCGTCACGCCCGGGAGATGATGCTCATGGACAGTCAGGGAGCGGATGCGACTCTCACGGATCCAACCTGCGGTCCACGCGCATAGTGCGCTAGATGCGGCTATGACCTGAGTGAGAGCGCCAGCAGCGTTCATTCGCGTCGCTCTATGGTCTCCTCGATTCCTACCTCCCAATGCGTCCGGGTGGACCGAACTCCTGCTGGTAGCCTGGGCGGCAGCACTGATGCTCTGGCTCGCCGGGAAGTACTCGACGCCGCTGCCTGAGCAAGCACTCTCATCGACCTGACTTCTGTTCACTTCCCTTTTTCCGGCACCACCGGCTGGCCCCATGCCATTTCGAGATCGCCCTTCGCAAACGGGTTTGGATGCGGCTTTGACGAGATGATCACCGCCCGCACATAGACCTCATCGCCAGTGAACGTGTACGTCGCCGGGGTGTCCATGGTCTGGTCGAGCACCTCGCCGGCCGGGCCCACTTCGCGCTGCCCGTCGCCGTCCGCATCGGGCATCCAGCGCGTGCCGAGGAAGCGCGTCGTGTACGCCACGCCGGGTTCGGCGCGGATGTGGATCGTTAGTTTCTTCTTGCCGCTTTCGATGCGGTCGATCATCACGCCGCTGCTGGCGTAGAAGTCGCCGCGATGCATGGCGTCGATGATCGACTCGGCGTCGAGCGATTTGGCGCGAACCATGATCCAACCTCGCCCGGGATTCGAGTGGCCTTCGGGCGCCTGGTGGTAGTTATGCGCATCGTCGGTGGCCAGGCCGTAGAGCGGGCCGAGATCGAGATCAGTCAGTCGCTGTGTGAGCGCGGCGTCCCACATCTGCTCGGTGCCGGGATGGGTCGTGTCGCCGTAGTTGTTCACGCTGCGATGGCCGTTGTAGACCTCGAAGAAGTTCTCGCCGCGCAGGTGGGCGATGTCCTCGACGCTCAGGCCCCAGCCGAAGTTTGGATGATTGATGTGGGCGAGAGTGGGGCGGTCGTGCTCGTGGCCGTGCTCGATCACGGCGTCGATGTTGTTCTGCATCACCTCGCGCACGCTCTTTCCGCTGCGGGGCTTGACGAGATCCACGAGATTCATGCCGTTGATGTGCACCGGCAGCCGGTTGAACTGGTCGGTGATCTCTTCGCCCTGGATGAAGATGAAGGCGCCGGGCTGCTCGTAGCGGGCGCGAAGTTCGTCAAGCGTGTGCAGGCGCATCTGTCGCTTGCCGTCCACGTCGCGCGTCTCGACGTGGTCAGCGCCGTAGCGGGCGACGAGGTCATCGACGCGCTCGGTTGTCAGGCTGCTGTTGGGCGCATCGATGACGGGGAACCACTTCTCGGCGTTCGAGAGGACGTTGTGATCGGAAAGGACGAGGAAGTGGTAGCCGTGCTCGACGTACCACTGGGCGACGAGTTCGGGCGCGCCGTCGCCATCGCTCCAGAGCGTGTGCGTGTGGGTGTTGCCCTTGTACCATTGGGCTGAGTCGCCTGCACATCCGACGGCCAGCAGCAGGGACGCAACGAGGATGATCCTGGAACGCATGGTGGGCCTCCGGTGCGAGCGATGGTCGCTGGCATCTTACCGTTTCGAGACACAACTGTCGGCCCGCTTCATCCAGCAAGCTGTCCGGCCGACGGCGGCGCCGCTCCCGTGCGAGCGGCCCAATCTGCGGAGGTCCGATGTTCGTGAGCAGACTTTCGACGCAGCAGGTCAACGCGGTGCGCGGCATCGTCACCTGGACCATTCGCGCCGCGGCGCTGATTCTCATCGCGACGGGCGCGTATCTCTCACTCAAGCGCCTGGCGCTCGGGGTTGGCAACAACTTCGACCTCCAGTTGATCTTCCAGACATGGCAGAGCACCGGCGAAGAGCAATCGATGTACCGCGGGATTGCCATGATGCTCGTCGGCGGCGTGCTGGCGGCGCTGTCGCGCCGCCTGGCCGCGTGGGTGGTCGCCATGCCGCCCACCGGCTGTCCGCAGTGCGGCTACGCGGTGGCGCCGCCCCAGGGCGCCGCCTCGCCCGGCCGGTGCCCGGAATGTGGCTTGCCGCTGGAGCCCTGAATGGAGCGACGCAGCGCCGGGAGCCTCGAGCGGGACTTTGCCTGAGTTGACCGGCTCAGGACCAACCATATACTGACGGGCTTTTCATCGCGCGCTCGCCACGCGGCGGGCGACACAAGTCGGTGGTGGGCCAAGCAGGTGTACATGCCAGCGGCCGCGGGACGGCACAAACCGTGTCGTTTCGGGTGTCGCAATTGAACGATTGAACTGATCCAGGTGACTCAATGACCGAAGCCAAGATCCGCATTCGAATGGAAGCCTACGACCACCAGGCGCTGGACGCCTCGGCCCGCGAGATCGTTGATCACGCCAAGCGCACCGGCGCCCGCGTGTCCGGCCCGATCCCGCTGCCGACCCGCATCGAGCGCTATACGGTGCTGCGCGGGCCGCACATCGACAAGAAGTCGCGCGAGCAGTTCGAAATCCGCACCCACAAACGCATCATCGACATCCAGGAACCCAACGCCCGCACCGTCGAAGCGCTCAACCGCCTCGTCGTCCCCGCGGGCGTGTTCGTTAAGATCAAGGCGTAGTGAGATAGAGTTTGTAGCGGCCACCTGAAAGGGCGGCCGTTTGCATTGGTGGGGGCTGCGATCGGAATGCCGGTCGCCAAAGGTCCCTGAAAACAAGGATTCGCAACGGCCACGTCGCGGGAGACCGGCGGTGAACGTTCACCGACACGCCCCGATGACCTCTGACCATGAACGGAGCAAGTCGCCATGACCACCGCACTGCTGGGCCGCAAGATCGGCATGACACGCTACTTCACCGAAGAGGGCAAGAATGTGCCCGTAACGGTGATCCAGGCTGGACCTTGCTTCGTCACGCAGGTCAAGAACAAGGATGCGCACGGCTATAGCGCTATCCAGATCGGCTTTGAGGACGTCGAGGCCGGCCGCACCACCATGCCGCTCATCGGCCACGACGCCAAAGCCGGCGTTTCACCCAAGAAGTTTCATCGCGAGGTTCGGCTCGAGGACGATGGCAAGGACTTCGCCCCCGGTCAGGAACTGACCGTCGAAGTCTTTGCCGAGACGAAGTTTGTGGATGTCATCGGCATCAGTAAGGGCAAGGGCTTTCAGGGAACCATGAAGCGGCACAACTTCAAGGGCCTCACCGCCAGCCACGGTACCGAACGCAAGCACCGCTCGCCGGGCTCCATCGCCGGGCACGCCACCAACCGCGGCACCGGCCCCAAGCCCAAGAAGGGCAAGCGCATGGCGGGCCAGATGGGCAACGAGCAGGTCACCGTCCGCAACCTCGACGTGATCGAGGTGCTTTCCGAGAAGAGCATTTTGTTGGTCAAAGGCGCTGTCCCGGGCCCGAACGGCGGCCTACTCTTCGTCCGCACTTCGACGCGGCTGGGCCGGTCCAAGCAACTCGCGGCCAGCAGTAAGAAGAAATAACCCCAACGAGGTGAGTTGATACGGAGACACGCGAGCGGGGCGAACCGCCCCCTCGGCCGGGAAAGCCCGACGTTCCAATGGGAACTGCCCGGCGACGACAGATTCAGGAGTGCGGCCAGGCGCTGCATCAGAGAACCGAGTCGATTCCTGCCACGCCAGAGCATTGACAGACGGCGGCGGAGGATAGGCGAAAGGTAAACGCACCATGATTGAACTGCCCATTTACGATTCAACAGGCAAGCAGGTCGACACGTTCAAAGTCGACGAAGCGCTCCTCGGCGGCGAGATCCGCCCCGCACTGCTCAAGCAGGCCTACGTTCGCTCGCACGCGAACCGGCGCCAGGGTTCGGCCCGCACCAGAAATCGCGCCGCCGTCGAAGGCTCCACTAGAAAGCTCTTCAAGCAAAAAGGCACGGGCAACGCCCGCCGCGGTCCCGTGCGCACCAACATCATGAAGGGCGGCGGCGTGGCTTTCGCCAAGCGCCGCACGGGTGCCGACTTCCGCCAGGACATGCCCCGCAAGATGCGCCGCCTGGCCAATCGCAACGCGCTGCTGGCCAAGGCCGTTGACCAGGAAATCAAGGTCATCGACAAGATCGACTTCAAGACGCCCCGCACCAGCGAGTTCAAGACGATGCTCGACAAGGTCGGCGTCGATCGCACCTGTCTGGTTGCGCTGGACTCGGGCAACGTCAACGCCCGCCTCTCGGCCCGCAACCTCGACAGCGTGGACACGATCCGCTGGGACCAGTTGAACGCGTTCGAACTGCTCAACCACCGTTACCTGGTGATCGAAAAGGCCAACCTCCAGGCCTTCATCGACAGTCAGCATTGCACGGGCGGCAACGGCGCCGCCGCGGGCAGCAAGGGAGGCCGCTAAATGGAATCCGCCACCGTCATCCGCCGGCCGCTGGTCACCGAGAAGAACACGGCTGCGGCCGAACAGAACCGCTACGCCTTCGAAGTCGATCGCCGCGCCAGCAAGCCCGACATCAAGCGCGCCATCGAGGATCTCTACAAGGTGCGCGTCATCAGCGTCAACACGAGCAATCGCATCGGCAAGATCCGCCGCACGCGGTTCGGCTACACGCAAACACCCGACCTGCGAAAGGCCGTTGTTCGCGTGCATCCTGACGATCGGATCGAACTGTTCTGAATGAGCGCGTCGGCCCCCGGCCGGCGTCCGGACTGCGAGGATTGAATCATGCCGATTCGAGTATACAAGAGAACGAGCGCGGGGCGGAGGAACTCCTCCGTCAACATCCACGCCGAGGTAACCAAGACCGCCCCGGAGAAGACGCTGCTGCGCCCTTACAGCAAGAAGGCAGGGCGCAACAACCAGGGCAAGATCACCGTCTGGGGTCGCGGCGGCGGGCACAAGCGCCGCTATCGCGCCATCGACTGGAAGCGCAACCTCGATGACATTTCCGCGAAGGTCATCGGCGTCGAGTACGACCCGAACCGGTCTGCACACCTGGCGCTGCTCGAATACGAAAACGGCGAGCGACGCTACATCATCGCGCCCAAGGGCATCAAGGACGGCGACGTGCTCATGAGCGGTCGCGGCCGGGTGGAGCCCAAGGTCGGCAACTGCATGCCCTTCAAGTACATCCCCACCGGTCTCAACGTGCATTGCGTCGAGATGGTGCCGGGCAAGGGCGGCCAGTTCTGTCGCGCCGCGGGCATGTCAGCCCGCCTGACCAACCGTGAAGACAAGTGGGCGACGCTGGTGATGCCTTCGGGCGAAATCCGGCAGGTGTCGGTCGAGTGCCGCGCCACCATCGGCGAAGTGGGCAATGCCGACCACCAGCAGATTCGCCTGGGCAAGGCCGGCCGCAGCCGTCACCGCGGGCGCAAGCCCAAGACGCGCGGCATGGTCCGCAACCACTACGACCATCCGCTGGGCGGCGGCGAAGGCAAGTCCAAGGGCGGCCGCGCCCCGGCGGGCAAGACCGGCGTGTTCGCCAAGGGCGGCCGCACCCGCAAGCGCAAACTCGCCAGCAACAAGCGCATCATCCGCCGTCGCCGCAGCAAGCGTTACGGCCAGTTGACTCTCTGAGGATTTTGATCATGGCCCGATCATTGAAAAAAGGTCCGTTCGTCGAAGAGCACCTCTTCGTCAAAGTTCAGCGGATGTCCCAGACCGGCCGGCGCGAGCCGATCAAGACCTGGGCCCGCCGCTGCACCATCGTGCCCGAGTTCGTCGGTCACACGTTCAAGGTGCACAACGGCCGTTCGTTCCTCGACGTGTTCGTCACTGAGGACATGGTGGGACACAAATTGGGTGAGTTCAGCCCGACGCGCATGTTCCGCGGCCACACCAATAAGAAGGAAGGCATCTCGGCAGGCGCCAAGAGGTGAGCACCCCGCGCACCGCGGTTTGCCAAGAGGTTGACGCACCATGAATCTCAATGCATCCAAGTTCAATGCCCGGATCAAGGCGGCCGGTATGAAGCCCGAAGATCTCGCCTCCGAGATCAAGCGGCCCGGCATCAACGCGACCTCGGCGCTGCGCAACTGGAGCAAGGGCAACTTCAAGCCCGCGCCCAGGCGCGAAGACCTCCGATCGCTTGCCGCCGCGCTCAACGTGCCCGTCAGCGACATCGTGTGCTTCGACGGCGCGCACAAGTGGGCCCGCATCTCGCCGCGCAAGATCAGGCTCGTGTCTGATCTCATCCGCGGCCGCGACATCGACACGGCGCTGACGATGCTCAAGTTCAGCAAGAAGCGGGCCGCCGTGTTCGTCCGCAAGGCGCTCGAGTCGGCCATCGCTTGTGCGGAAGAGAACGAGGCGGACATCAGCCGCCTGGTCGTGAGCGAGTCGCGCGTCGATGAAGGCCCGACGATGAAGCGCTTCCAGCCCAAGGACCGCGGGCGGGCGCACCCGATTATGAAACGATCCAGCCACGTTCGCGTGGCGGTGGAGGTGGCGTAACCATGGGACAGAAGACTCATCCACTTGGATTCCGCGTCGGCATCACCGAGCCGCACCGCAGCCGGTGGTACGCGCCCAAGGCGCTGTACGGCGAGCTGCTCGTCGAAGACTACCGCATCCGCGAGTACGTCGATAAGCGCCTTAACCGCACGCCGCCGTTCGCCGCCGTCTCCGAGATTCACATCGAACGCACGCGCCAGGAACTCTCGATCGTGCTCAAGACGGCTCGCCCGGGCCTGGTCATCGGGCCGCGCGGCGCCGAAGTCGAAAAGCTGCAGCAGGACCTGCAGACGATGACTGGCCGGCAGGTGTCGATCAAAATCGTCGAAATCAAGAGCCCCGACACGAACGCGAAGCTGATTGCCGAGGGCATCGCTGAACAGCTCAAGAAGCGCGCCAGTTTCCGCCGCATCCTCAAGATGCGCGCCGAAGGTGCGATGCAGGCCGGCGCCAAGGGCGTGAAGATCAGTGTCTCCGGTCGCCTGGGCGGCGCTGAAATGAGCCGCAGCCTCACCGTGAGCCTCGGCTCGATTCCGCTGCAGACGCTGCAGGCCAACGTCGAGTATGGCTTCGCACCGAGTTTCACCAAATCCGGCACGATCGGCGTCAAGGTGTGGGTCTACAAGGGCCTCTACGAAGCGGGTGAAGAAGCCGAGTCCACCGCGGCCGGCGGACGGGCCCGCGCCAGAGGACGCCGTTGAGTTGGTTGGCAGATGACGTGAGTGGTTTCGCCGCGGCCACTGGGTCGCGGGTCGCAACGAGAGGATGAATTCCGATGCCTCGGATGCCCAAGAGAATGAAGTTCCGCAAGCAGCAGCGCGGCCGCATGCGCGGCAACGCGACGGTGGGCAACTACGTCGCCTACGGCGACTACGGCCTGCAGGCGCTCGAGACCGCGTGGGTGAGCGCTCGCCAGCTCGAGGCCGGCCGCGTCGCCTGCGCTCACTACCTGCAGCGCGAAGGCAAGGTCTTCATCCGCGTCTTCCCCGACAAGCCGATTTCAAAGAAGCCTATTGAAACGCGAATGGGTAAGGGCAAGGCGGAAACGGACTACTGGGCAGCGCGCGTCAAGCCCGGGACGGTGCTCTTCGAGATCGCCGGCGTGCCGCACGCCGCGGCCCAGGGCGCCCTGGCCCGCGTGGCGATGAAGATGCCCGTGCGCTGCCGCATGATCACGAGGCGACTGAGCGTCTGATGAACGAGTCGCGGCGTCCGGCTCCGGGCCGCCCGCAGATGGGATGATGAAATGAAGGCCAAAGAAGTACACAAACTCAGCGACGAAGAAGTGGATGTCGAAGTCAGCCGCATTCGCCGGCATCTCTTCGACCTGCGCACGCAGGCCGTCACCGAGAAGATCGAAGATTCATCGCAATTCGGCAAGACCCGCAAGGACGTGGCCCGGCTGCTCACGGAGCGCCGCCGCCGCGAGATCGAAAGGCAGAACCAGGCATGAGCACGCAAGCGACCAGTCAGCCGCGCCAGCGCAACCGCCGCGTTGAAGTGGGCATCGTCGATCGCGCTTCGACCGACAAGACCCGCCGCGTGCGCATCGAGTTCCAGGTGCGGCATCCCAAGTACGGCAAGTTCATCAAGCGCCGCTCGTACCTGACCGTGCACGACGAGAACAACGTCAGCGGCGTGGGCGACCAGGTGCAGATCATGCCCTGCCGGCCGGTCAGCAAGACCAAGCAGTGGAAGGTGGTTCAGGTGCTCGCCAAGGCCGTCGGAGAAGTCCGGCTGCACGACGAGAGCCCGGCGTCGGTCGCCTGAAGCAGACACACGTTGCCGCGGGGCCCCGGCCGGCGCGGACCAGAGGTGAACGGATCAAGTCATGATACAGCAGGAATCACGAGTCGAGGTGGCGGACAACACGGGCGCGAAGATCGCCTACGTGATCCGCGTGCTCGGCGGCTCAACCTCCAAGGGTCGCTTTACCCGCCGCACCGCCGGCGTGGGCGATCGCGTCATCTGCTCGGTCAAGAAGGCGCTGCCCGGCGGGGACGTCAAGGCCGGCGACAAGGTCAAGGCCGTCGTCGTGCGCACCGCCTATCCGACCCGCCGCCCCGACGGATCGGTCATCCGCTTTGACAACACCGCGGTCGTGCTCATCAACGACGACGGCAATCCCAAGGGCACGCGCATCTTCGGCGCCGTCGCTCGCGAACTGCGCGAGAAGAACTACCTCAAGATCGTCTCGCTCGCCACGGAGGTGCTCTGATGCCAGCCCATGTCCGCAGCGGTGACACCGTGATCGTCACGGCCGGGTCCGACAAGGGCCGCACCGGCACCGTGCTCAAGGTCATCCCCAAGAAGAGCCAGGTCGTCGTGCAGGGCCTCAACACCCGCACCAAGCACCTCAAGCCCTCGCAGACCAATCCGCAGGGCGGCGTGATCACCAAGGAGATGCCTATTCACATCTCCAACGTGAGCCCCGTCGTCGATGGCCGCGCCACCCGCGTCCGCTTCGCCGTCAAGCCCGACGGCTCGAAGGTGCGCGTGGCAGCCCGCGGCGGGCAGGAACTCGGCGCCGTGCACGGCCCGCGTAACGGAGCAGTCGCCAAGCCGGCGCGAGCCGCGCAGAGCAAGAAGACCACCAAGAAGAAGACGACAAAGAAGAAGGTCGCGGGCAAGAGCGCAAAGAAGGCGCCGGCTAAGCCCGCCAAGAAAGCCTCGACTCGGACGAGCAAGAAGAAGACGGCCAAGAAATAACTGATCGCGGCGGACCGTCGTTCGCCCGCACCTGATCGAGAATCGGAATCACGCCATGAGTCCAGCAGCAACAGCCCCGGCGACGAAAAAGACCGCCCTGCAGGAGAAGTTCGAAAGCGAAGTTCTCCCCAAGGTGAGCGAGAAGTTCGGCATCACCAATCCCATGGCGCTGCCGCGCATCGAGAAGGTCGTCATCAACACCGGCGTCGGCAAACAACTCGAAAACAACAAACTCAAGCCGGAAGTGCGCGACACCGTGCTCTCGACGCTCTCGACCATCTCCGGCCAGAAGGCCGTGCTGCTCACCGCCAAGAAGTCGGTGGCGAACTTCAAGGTGCGCGAGGGCGCGACCTCGGCGGCCATGGTCACGCTGCGGCGCGAGCGGATGTGGGGCCTGCTCTCGCGGCTCATTCACCTGGCGATCCCTCGCGTCAAGGACTTCCGCGGCCTCAAGGACACGTCCTTCGACCGGCAAGGCAATTATTCTTTCGGCTTCAACGAGCAGGCCGTCTTTCCCGAGATCGACATGGGCAAGGTGAACTTCTCGCACGGCATGCACATCAACATCTCCTTCCGCAACTCGACGCCCGAGATCAGCCGATTCGTTCTGGCCGAACTCGGCTGGCCGTTCAAGCGGGAAGAGTCATAAACAGGATCCGTATCCGCAACGCACGCGGCTGCGACCGCGAAGGAATCGACGATGGCAACCAAAGCGCAAATGGCAAGACTGAAGCGGCCCCCGAAGTTCTCAACGCGCAAGGTGCGGCGGTGCGAAATCACCGGCCGCGCGCGCGGGGTGTACCGTAAGTTTCGAGTGAGTCGCATCATGCTGCGCGAACTCGCGCACCAGGGGCTCATTCCCGGCATGCGCAAGGCCAGTTGGTAATACACACCGGCCGCTTCCGAGCGCCCAGGCGCGCGCGGCGGCCCCTGATGGAACGACTACACGAGGGTTTGACTGATGTCATTCAACGACCCGGTTTCCGATCTGCTCACTCGCATCCGCAACGGTCTGCGCAACCAATCGACGACCGTCAACTGCGTCAACAGCCGCGTCTGCCGGGGTGTGTGCGATGTGCTGCGCGACGAGGGCTACATCCAGAGTTACGACGTGATCGACAACGGCCTTGGCGGCCTGATCCGCGTGCACCTGAAGTACGGCCCGCGCGGCGAGACGATCCTGCACAACATCCGCCGCGAGAGCAAACCCGGAAAGCGCGTCTACACCGGAGTGGACAACCTCAAGCGGCCGCTCGACGGCCTGGGCATCTCCATCGTGTCCACCAGCCGCGGCGTGCTCAGCGATCGAAAGTGTCGTGAATTCAAAGTCGGAGGCGAATTGCTGGCCACGGTCGATTGACCCGCGCCGCCGGAGAGAGCGCCTGGCGCGCTGCAGTTACGGCCAAGCCCAGCAGGAGTCTGAATCATGTCTCGAGTCGGAAAAAAACCAGTCGCCGTCCCCGCCGGTGTGAACGTCACGATCAACAATCGAGACGTCACCATCGAAAAGGGCGACAAAAAGCTCAGTTTCACCCACCGCCCCGAAGTCGCGGTGGAGTGGGATTCGACCAAGCGCGAAGTCGTCTGCACGATTCCGGAAAACCGGATGCGCGACCAGGCCTACAAGGCCTACTGGGGCACCACGCGCTCGCTCATCCAGAACATGGTCAAAGGCGTGACCAAGGGCTACGAGAAGAAGCTCGAAGTGGTCGGCGTGGGCTGGAACGCCAACCTGCAAGGCAACAAACTCGTCCTCAACCTCGGCTACTCCAAGCCGGTTGAAGTGCCTGTGCCCGCCGGGCTCAAGGTCGGTGTTGAGCGGCAGATCATCACGCTCTCGTCGGCTGACAAGCAACTGGTCGGCCAGTTCGCCGCCACCGTCCGCGCCAAGCGCAAGCCCGAGCCGTACAACGGCAAGGGAGTGAAGTACACGGATGAACAGATCATCCGCAAGGAAGGCAAGACCGTCGTCGGCCGCTGATGCCGACGGCTGAGTTGACACACTCGGGCCAGGTCCCGGGAGGATACGGACATGAGTCGCACATCGGATCGAGTTCTCCGCCGCCAGCGCCGCAGGCGCGGCATGCGCAAGCGGATCTTCGGCACGCCCGATCGGCCCCGCCTTTCGGTCTACCGCTCGCTGCGCTACCTCTACGCCCAGGTGATCGACGACGTGGCCGGCCGCACCATCGCCGCCGCCTCCTCGCGCGACGCCGAGTTTAAGGGTGAATCGACTGGCGACATCAACGCGGCCAAGACCGTCGGCGCCCTGCTGGCGCAGCGCGCCGGCCAGGCCGGCGTCAAGCAGGTGCAGTTCGATCGCAACGGGCTTCGCTACCATGGCCGGGTCAAGGCCCTGGCCGACGCCGCCCGTGAAGCGGGGCTTCAGTTCTGATCGGCCTGGACAGGAAAGCAACCAATCGCCGCGACGCACGCGGCTGAGAGAATCGGATCAACGAACATGATTGACGAATCCAGCGAATCACAAGGCTTTGAGTCCAACACCGTGGGCGTGTTCCGCACGGCCGCCACGGTCAAGGGCGGTCGCCGCTTCAGTTTCGGCGCGCTCGTCGTGGTCGGCGATCGGCGCGGCCGGGTCGGCTACGGCTACGCCAAGGGCAAGGAAGTGCCCCCGGCGATCGAGAAGGCCGAGAAGGACGCCCGCCGCAGCCTGACCAAGGTCGAACTCATCAAGGGCACCATCCCGCACACCGTTCTGGGCCGCTACGGCGCCAGCGAAGTGCGCATGCTGCCGGCCAGCCCCGGCACCGGCGTTGTGGCCGGCGGCACCGTCCGCGCCGTCCTGGAACTTGCCGGCGTGCGCGACTGCCTGACCAAGTGCTACGGCTCAACCAACAAGAAGAATCTCGTCAAGGCCACGATGGAAGGCCTCAAGCAACTCCGCTCCAAGAAGAAGATCGAAGAACTGCGCGGCGTGAGCATCGAAACCACCCACGTCGAAGAATTCACCGCCAACGCACCCGAAGTCGAATACGTCCGCAAGGAACCCAAGCAGACCGAGCAACAGGGCGGCGGCCGAGGCGGACGGCGCGGCGGAGGAGATGGCGGAGGTCGCGGCCGACCGCGCCGCGGCCGGTCTTCCGGCACCGGCTCGACCGACGGCGGCGGCCAGACCGAGCAGCCCGCAGGCTGAATTCGCTCCGCGATCCGCGCGGAGCAACAGGAATGATCAACGCGGCCGCCGCGATGGCGACCGGCTGTTCGAAAGAGAGTTCGCATCATGATGATCCACGAGATCACAAGCCTCGTCGAACCCTACAAAGCACGCAAGCGCATCGGGCGCGGTCGTGGCTCGGGGCACGGCAAGACCTCCGGACGCGGACACAAGGGCGCCAAGTCCCGCAGCGGCTGGAGCGAAAAACTCGCCCGCGAAGGCGGACAACTCGCCTACTTCCGGCGAATCCCCAAGCGCGGTTTCTCCAATAAGGCCTTCGCCACGACGTTCTACGTCGTCAACGTCCGTGACCTGGAGAAGCACTTCAGCGCCGGCGAAACCGTCAACGCCGATTCACTCATCGCCAAGGGGCTCATTCGCGACACCGAACTTCCCGTGAAAGTGCTCGGCAGCGGTGATCTGACCAAAAAGCTGTCGATCTCGGCCGGCAAAGTCTCCGAGACGGCCCGCGCCAAGATCGAGCAGGCCGGTGGCAGCATCGAACTGAGTATGAAGACCACGTGGAAGCGGCCGGCCGCCGGCGCCAAGTCGAAGAAGAAGTAATCGCCTCGCTCGCGCCTCGCGTGCCGCCGGGCCCGACGGGCGGCTCTGCTGACCGATCAGGATTGACTCGCAGATTGGCTTGCTCACCATGTTCCAGGCCTTCATCAATGTCTTTCGCATCCCCGAGCTGAGGAACAAACTGCTCTTCACGATCGCGATGCTCGCGATCTACCGGATCGGTTTCTGGATTCCTCTCTCTGGCGTGGATCAGTCGCAACTCGAGCAGTTCTTCAGTCAGAGGGAATCCGACAGCAACGCGGCGACCAAGCTGGCTCTCTACATTTCTACGTTCACCGGCGGCGACCTCGGCCAATCCACGATCTTCGGCCTGGGCGTGATGCCCTACATCTCCGCCTCCATCATTTTCCAGCTCCTCGCCTCGGCGTGGAAGCCGCTGCAGGATCTTCAGAAGGAAGGCCCCACCGGTCGCCAGAAGATCACCGAGTGGACGCGCTACGCCACCATTGCGCTGTGCGTCGTCCAGGGCTTCGCGTGGATGACCTACATGCAGTCGCAGGGGTTCATCTATCCCACGATCGCCAACAACACCGGGTTGCTCTGGTCGTTCCGCATCCAAGGCGTGCTGGCGCTGGTTGCGGGCACGACTTTTCTCATGTGGCTCGGCGAGCAGATCGACAAATACGGCCTGGGCAACGGCGTGTCGCTCATCATTACGGCCGGCATCCTGGCGCAGATGCCCACCGCGGTGAACCTCGTCGCCCAGGACTTCAGCCTCGACGCCACCAGCGACGCCCGCTACGGCCCGCTCGCGGTCGTCTTTCTCATCTGTTCGTTCATGGCGGTCACCGCCGGCGCCATCGTCATCACCGTGGCCCAGCGCCGCATCCCCATACAGCAGGCCAAGCACACCCGCGGCCGCAAGGTGTACGGCGGGCAAAAGGCCTTCCTGCCCTTGCGCATCAACCACGGCGGCGTCATGCCCATCATCTTCGCCCAGTCGCTGATGATCTTCCCCTCGGTGGGCTTCTCGAGCCTGGCCAACATGTCTTCGGGCAGCGAACAGACGTGGTGGATCAATTTCACGCGATTCCTGGGTGACTCGATGACGATGGGCAAGTTCCCCTACGTCGTCTGCGAGATCATCCTCATCTACTTCTTCAGTTACTTCTGGACCACCGTCCAGTTCAACCCCAAGGAGATGAGCGAGCAGCTGCGCGATCACGGCTCGTTCATCCCCGGCCTGCGACCCGGTCCGCGCACGGCTGAGTACCTCGAAACCGTGCTCGAGCGCGTCACCTACGTCGGCGCCGGGTTCCTTGCGATCATCGCCGTCATCCCTTCGGTCGTGGCGAGTTCGATGCAGATCCCCTTTGTCGTCTCGAGCTTCCTCGGCGGTACGGGCCTGCTCATCGTCGTGAGCGTCGGGCTCGACTTCGTCCAGCGGATCGAGGCGAACCTGCTCATGCGCAACTACTCCGGCTTCCTCGGCGGCGGCAGCGGAGATCGCATTCGCGGGCGAAGAGGCTGATCACTCGTCGACGCTGCGTGCGATCGCCGTCAACCCCGTTCTCGATGTCAGCAGCAGCGTCGGCCGCGATCCGTCGCCATTGATCCACGCGATCTGGCTGAGCGGTTCGACGCCCGGATACTGCGCCAGGATTTCTCCCGCGTCCGTGTCGAGCAGGTAAAGAGACCCGCTTCGCGTCGTGACCGCGAGCAGAGCCGCCGAGCCGTTGACGGCCATCGCGTCGATCGACGCCGAGGTTTCTCCCGGCAGATCCACCGACCACATCCGCTGCCCGTCAATGGACATCTTTACGACCGCCTCCGATCCATTCCGGGCCGAGCCGCCCACATAAATGGCGCCGCCTGCGCCATTTCCCGGCGATACGGCCCGGACCATGTTCGCGTAGACGCCGGGCGAGAAGTTCTTCATGCGCTTGCCGTCCTTGTCGAAGATGTGCACCTTGCCCTCCGCCGAGGTGGTGATGACTTCGGGCAGTCCGTCGCCGTCCACATCCGCAGCGGTCACGTGCCATACGTTGCCGATGCTGGTGTTCTTCCAGCGGAGTTCTCCTTCGTTCGAGAGGACGTGCAGCCCGGTGAAGCCGTTGTAGCCGATGATGACTTCGTCGAGGTCGTCGCCGTCGAGATCGGCGGCCCACACGTCATCCACGCCGTCGCCGAGGTTGTAGTCCCACAGCGACGAGCCGTCGGCGGCAACCGCTTCGACGGTCTGACCCCATTGGCTGAACACGACTGCCGCCGGGTCCACTGCTCCGGGCACAAGCCGGGCCAGGCGGAGCACGCCCGCGCTGCACTGAGCCGGCACCTCGGAAAGCACCTTGCCATCTGCGCTGACCTTCGCCAGCCGATTGCCTTTGAATCCCACCGCAACCTCGACGCCCGATGGATCTGCCGCCACGCTCTGCCAGTTGCCCGGCACGCTCCAGAGTTGTTCCATGTCCGCCAGCTCCAGCGCTTCGGCGCTGCGGCGCTCACGTGCTTCCACGAGTGATTCACCCGCCAGCAGCGTATCGATCTCTTCCTTGAGTTGATCGCCCACGCCCGGCATGAAACCGACGTGGATCGACTGGATGGTGCCGTCCGCGCCGATGACGACGGTCTGTGGAATGCCCGTCACGCCGTACAGGTCGCCGACCGTGCCTTCGCTGTCGAGCAGGACGTGGATATCGAGCTTCTGGTCGTCGAGGAAGGTGCGGACCGTCTTGGCGTCTTCCATGACGTTGATGGCGTAGAAGACGGCTTTGTCCTCGGGGTAGTTCGCCATGGTCTCGGTGATGACGGGCAGACCCTCGCGACACGGCGGGCACCACGTCGCCCAGAAATCGAGCACGACAATACGGCCGCCCTCGCGCAGGCCGGCGAGCTGCACCTTCGTGCCTTCGAGCGACTCGAGCTCGAATTCCGGCGCGGGCGTGCCGAGCAGCTCGGCCTCGCCTCCTGCGGTTTCACCCATGTCCATGTTGAACATCGCCTCCGAAAGATCGTCCACCTGCTCGCTTCCCTCCGGCGCCGCGAACGCGAACAACTCATCCGTGAGGACCGGCGAACCGTTCCAGTTGGTCAGCGTGATGCTGGTCACGTTCTTCGGCTCTTCCCAGTAGTCCGATGCATCCCACATCGGCGACTCGGGCTCAAATGAGAAGCGCACGGGTCGCGGCGGATCGCCCGCAGCGATCCACACGTCGTGGGCCCGCGCTGAGTTGTCGACTCGAAGGTGATGGGCATCGACGCCATCAATCGCCTCGAGGCCGACGTAGACGAGTTGCTCCGCGAGAGCCGCGGCTGATTCCGCTGGAAGCTCGCTCAGCAGCGTGCGCATCCCCGGCGCGTCGGCGAGGAACGAGCCGTAGAACTCCCCGAGGTATCCGAGCCGATCGGGATCGAGCGCGTCGATGGCGTTCGGCGGCGCGTCGATCACCTGGTACTGCTGGGCCACCGGCAGGTGGATCGTGAGGTTCGCGCCGTCGCTGATGTACTCGGGACCCTTCATCCCTCCCGTCCAGCGCAGCGCGTAGCGGCCCGGCCGCTCGATCGAGACGGCGTAGCGCATGGAGTAGTCCATGAGCAGCCCATCGGCAGTCGTGACGTTGCGCGAGGTGAGATCGAATGTATACGCAGGAAGGCTCTCGAGATACTCGATCATGCGCTGCCATTGCACTCGCGCGTCCCCCGTAGCCGCATCAGGTGGCTGGGAAAGAACGATGCTGGTGCTTGACGCGAGCGCGACGAACCCCGTTGCGATCCGTTGCCACATGATGTCTCTCCTTCTCGCTGCTGCGAATGTGACCCGATGACCCGACGATCTCGCCGTTCTCGGACCTCCGGCCTTCAGGTCGGAAGGCTCCGCTTCTATTACGGTACGGCAGGCCCCCGGCTCCGGCAGGTCCCGAAACTGGCCTGGGGCGACATTTCGACCGCCCACCGGTTCCGCTCAGGTGCCCCGCTGGACGCCGGGCAATCCGTTCTATCGCCTGCGAATCTCCTCGTTGTGCCCAAAAACGGGGCAGGATTCTGGTATGATGTTCCCGCATCCGCAATCCGCGGGATTGCACCCCACTCGGCGCCGTGTGCCGCCGCGTGGACTTGAGAGGTGGTTCGCCGTCGAAGGTCGGCGGCGAGGGAGACGAAAACGCTCCAACAGAGCAAGAAGAGGAGAGACCAGCATGGCATCACTTCGATTTGGAACTTTCTGCGCCGCGGTTCTGGCATGCGCAGGCGGCGCGCAGGCGGACATTCTCATCGCCGGCGCTGCAAACGGCACGTGGATCGACGAGGTCCGCAGCACGATTGTCGCTACGGGCCTGCTCGGCGGGCAGAATGTCGATGTGTTCAATCTCACGACCGGCACGCCTGATCTTTCGGCCTACGACGCGGTGCTCTCGTTCACCGACGCCAGTCCGATCGACCCCACCGCGTGGGGCAACGCTCTGGCTGACTTCGTGGACTCTGGCGGCGGCGTGGTGCAGACCACGTTCTCATGGAACGTCGGTCCCGGCGGGCGATGGTTCTCGGGCGGCTATTCGCCGCTGCAGACCGCGAGCCAGTCTCAAGGCACGCCGCTCACCCTCGGGACCGTGCACGACCCCAGCCACGACGTTATGGCCGGCGTGTCGAACTTCTCAGGCGGAACTTCGAGTTACCACAACACCGGCGGCATCTCCTCAGGCGCCATTCTCATCGCCGACTGGTCTAACGGTCGGCCGCTGGTCGTCGAGATGCCCGGCTTTGCGGCAGGGATCGTCGGGCTGAACTTTTACGCCCCGTCGAGTCTCTCACGCAGCGACTTCTGGGACGCGAACACCGACGGCGCCGTCATGATGGCCAACGCCCTCAACTATGTCATGGGCGCCAGTGGCTCGTTCCGGCTTCGCGTCTCGGGCGCCTGCCCGGGCACGATCAACCTCGACTGGTCCAACGCCACGCCCAGCAGCACCATGGGCATCGTCTTCGCCCTCAACACCGGCTCGTTCACCGTCGGCGGCGGGCCGTGCGCCGGCACCATGCTCGGCCTGGGCACAATGCAGTTGCAACTCGTCCGCACCATGTCAACCGGCAGCGGCATGGGCACGGTCAGCGGCAACGTTGGCACCAGCGCCTGCGGCGGCTACCTCCAACTCGTCGTCGTGGATGCCAACCCGTGCACGACCAGCAACGTCGGTCAGATCCCGTAACCGCGACCGCGACTGACTGAATCTCAACGCCAGCGCCCCGCGACCCCCATCGCGGGGCGCTGTGCTTGGACCATAAGCCGGGCCGCGCTCGGGCACACAAGGGCCGCAAGTGCCCCTCGATGCCTCGCCGCCTTGCTGCCTGCTCTAATTAGCTTGCCAGGTTCCCGATCAGGTTCAGCACGTCGTTGTAGAACGTGACGAGGAACAAGCTGCCGATGAGCAGCAGGCCGACCACCGTCGCCGCGTTCTGCACCTGCACGCTGACGGGCGAGCCTTTCAGCTTCTCGATGATCAGAAAGACCATCAGCCCGCCGTCGACGATGGGGATGGGCAGGAAATTGAGCACCGCGAGATTGACGTTGATGATTCCCAGGAAGAGCAACAGGTAAGGTAAACCCTGTCCGGCGAACTGTGTGCCGATCTCGGCAATCCCCACCGGGCCTTTGAGTTGTTTCACATCCACCGTGCCGCGCACGAGCCGATCGAGCGTCTGGTAGGTCGTGACGATCATGCTCCACGTTCGATCGAAGCCCATCTGCACGGCTTCGATCGGGTTGGCGGCCTTCTGCACTTCCTGCATCGGTTCGAAGACGTTCACCGCGAGT
Organism: Phycisphaerales bacterium; assembly: GCA_020852515.1. Classification (NCBI taxonomy): domain Bacteria; kingdom Pseudomonadati; phylum Planctomycetota; class Phycisphaerae; order Phycisphaerales; species Phycisphaerales bacterium. The sequence goes on along the minus strand of JADZAS010000013.1, from coordinate 61,325 downwards.
TGGCTGTGCCACTGCAGCGCCAACAGCGACCGCGCCGCCTCGGGGCTGATGGTCCACTTCGTCGATTCGATCGGCGAGCCGGGTACGGGCAGCTCGTACGTGAGCGAAATCGTCGTCGGCTCATCCGGATCGACGGCGGCGCGCAGGGCAATGAACAGGTCGCGCCAGGTTGGCACCGTGGCGCCATCGATCGATACCAGCCGCGTGCCGGGCATGAGATTGAGCGCCGCCGCGGGGGCAGCCGACACGGCCTCGCCCTCGCCGGCGGGGAGGGTGCTCAGCGTGTCGGCCACGATCGGAGGCGACGTGGCGGGCATGTCACTGGACTGAAAGCCCACAGCGCCATTGCGGCGCACGCTGACTTCGAAGGTGACTTCTTCGCCGCCGCGCAGCACCACCATCGGCGCCACGGCATGAGGCACGAGCACCTGCCCGACCTCGTCAACGCGCGGCCAGCGAATGTCGCCGATGCGCTTGATGATGTCGCCGGCGCGCGGGCCGGCCTTCCCTTCGCGCTCGGGCGCCGCGGCCATGATGCTCGGTGCGGGCACGAGCCCCAGCACGTGCCGCAGCGCGTACCACGCCGAATCGTGCTGCACCTGGGCGATCATGAAATCAGGATCGGGCCGGAGCGACGCGTGCTGCGAGCCGTCACCGCCGGTGCTCGTAAACGTCAGTCCAATGTCTTGCCCGTTCGACTCGTCGATGGCCTGGCTCAATTGCCAGACAGCGTCGACCGGCCTGCCGTTCACTTCGCTCAGCACCATGCCCGGCTCGACGCGCACGTCGTCGAGGCCGGCACGCTTGAAGGTCGCGCTCACAACTTCTGCCGACTCCGAGCCGGGCTTGAAGTCGATGATCCGGTTGCTCTGCGTGGTCGTCAGCCCCAGCGCGAGAAACTGCGTCTGCTGGTCTTCGCGGGGCATGAGATCGAAGGTCAACTCCACGCCGCCGCGATCGACGACGACGCGCAACGACTGCCCGGGCTTGGCGAGCGCTGCCGACATGAGCACCTGTTCCCAGGTTTTGACCGGCTCGCCGTTGATCGAAACCACCCGGTCCCCCGGCTGGATGCCCGGCGTGACGATGCCGTGGTCCTGCGCATTCTGCGGCATCGTGACGGCGGCGAGACTCTCGGGCTGAACGCCTCCGACGATCGGCGGCGGTGTCTTGATGCCCCACATGAAGCAGATGACAAACAGCACCATTGCGAAGATGAGGTTCATCACCACGCCCGCCGAGACCACGCACATCCGGGCCCACACCGGCCGGCTGCTGTACGAGCGCGGATCATCGACGATGGCGGCCATGTCGAGATCTTCCTGGCCGAGCATCTTGACGTATCCGCCCAGAGGCAGGTAGTTCAGGCGGTATTCCGTCTCTCCCAACTCCGACGCGGGTACGCCCTTGCGCAGGGCCGCGTCGTAGGCCCCTTGCGTGCTGCCCGAGCGGAAGCCGATGCCCTTGCGCCATGACAGTGCCGCCGGGCCCATGCCGATGGCGAACTGCTCGACTTTGATGCCGACCCACTTGGCGACGGCAAAGTGGCCCAGCTCGTGCACAAAGATCACGAGGCTGAAGCCAAGCAGCAGAAGCAGAAAATCGAAGAACGTGGACATGTGATTGGAGATTATCGGCGGTTTTGCCCCTGTCGAGGAGCCCGGGCGTCGGACAAGGATAGGCCGCGCGCTGGACCGGCAGTTCGCCGGGACGTGCTCCACGGCCTTTTGCCGCGGCGAAGGGAGCCGCCCGAGGCGTGACGCGGAAGCAGAAAAAAGCATTTCGCCGCCTTAGAGGCGACGAAACGCGATGGGCTCCGCTCAATGGCGAGTTCGAGGCTGCGAGGACGACTCGCCGCGCGGAGGTGGTGGACCGGTTTGCCGACTCGCCCGAGTCAACGCCAAGACAGTAACCGGCACGTATGAATGCCACTTAAACGCCGGATGAAATTCGCCTTATCTCCGCATGATTGTGGATAACATTGCACATTTCTTCCGGCTCCTGTCGCTTCGCTCCTGCGCAAAAAGAATCCCGCCCGGATGATCACTGAGCGGGACTCGATCGGCCGGAGCGGCACCGACTGGCCGGCACCGTACGGCCCATTTCATGGGCAAGTCAGCAGGCTGACTCACCCTCCCTCGGATGTTCCGGCGCTCGCATCGAGCGCATCGCCGGTGAGGCGCCCGTCTCCATCCAGTACGGCCTCAAGCAGTGAAAGTCATGCTCGCTTCGCTCAGTTGGGATGACTGCGGGGTTCAATCTGCCGCATCCTGCAGGGCGTCGCCTGCGGCTTCGACGTCTTCGCCAACGCCGTGGATCGTGTTGCAGCCGGCCAGCAGGATGAGGTGCGCGGCGGCTGCGATGAGCGCCAGCCATTGTGTTCACTGCGCAACGTCTCATGACGTCCTCACGTCCTCCTTCCAGCAGGTTCGTTGTCATCCAGGCGCCACACTGCCAGTCAGCGCCGGGGTGGCGCCGACTGAAACCTACTTCTTTCATCCGAAGGCGTCCTGCCGCGGTCAGGCGGCAAGACGCTCAAATACCGCGCCGGAGCTTTCGAGACGAGGGGGCGACCGATAAGGCTCCGGTGCGGCGTAATCGTGATCAATCAGCGATCGGGGTGTTCGTTGTGATCTTCGTCCTTGTCCCGCGCCTTCTCGTCTTCGTCGCACCACTTCTCGGAGCGCTTCAGGTCGAAGTCGGGCCGTTTCGCGCCGTAGTAGTCGTAGACGCTCGAGGCGAACGCGGCGACGTTGAGGTCGTCGGTTCCCTTGCCCGAGAGCTTGGGCGCGAGGCGGAACTTCGACTTGGACATGTCGATGTACAGGTTGTCCTCCTGGCCGATGGTTACCGCATCGTCCGGCACGGGGTACAGCGTGTCATCAATGCCCAGCACGCCGCCGACCGAGATGATGTAGAACGCCAGTTGACCGCTCTGCGGCTCGAAGATGACCTGGTTCACGTCGCCGAACTCTTCGCCCTCGATCATGAGCGAGCCGTCCGTCAGGGCGCTCACACGCTCGAGGTAAAACGGGCCGCGGTCGTTGACTGCCTTCCACTTGGGAACGCCCTTGTCATCGCGCAACTCGACGGTCTTGCCGTCGATGGTGACGCGCTGCGCCACGCGGATCGGCTCGCCTTTGGCGTTGTAGCCCTTGATGGTCGTGACGTTGATCTCGCTGCCTTCCTTGGGCAAGGCGACCGACTGCTGGTCGAGGTATTCGACCGGCGCCAACAGCACGACGTGGCGCTGATTATCCTCGGGCGAACTAAGCACCACGGCGCAGTATTTCGAATCGCGGGTCGAGGGCATCTGGCGATCGACGGACACCACGTGCCCCTTCATGGTCTCGGCGCGTCCATCATGGAAGAACATGGTGTACTCATCGCCCTTCTGGTCCCGGGCGTCCCGGAATTCGCTGCGATCGCCGAAGGCGCCACGAAGCGAACTCCACCACGAGTCGCTCTGGAGGTTCTTCCAGTTGTCCTCGTCGAAGTTGGGCAGAGCCGCAAGTTGGGCGGTGCTGGCGTTGATGCGATAAGTCTTCGTTGCCGCGTCCCACGCCAGCGCGCCGTAGGGCAGCGCCACGATCTTGTCCTCGCTGCCGAGAATCTCGTTGGTATCCACGATGGCGTACAGGATACGGCCGTTGCGGGTATCCATGATCAGTTCGTCCACCTCGGCCTCGTGCTCGGTGTCCCGCTCACTCTTGATCGACGCATCAAGCAGCGTGTCGCAGGTCGTGAAGCTCTCTTTGAGACTTTGATTTCGCGCGTACTGATCGCGATTCTGATCCTGTCTTTCGTCCTGGGTCCGCTCGCGCGGCTGGTTCCTGTTTGGCTGGTCTCGCTCGGGCGATTGTGCCGTCACAGTTCCGGCGCAAGCCAGCGTTCCGATCATGGCTGTAAGAAGAATGGGTCTCATCGGTTTTCTCCCTTTTCGGTGTCGGGGCCACAGAATGGCCCGTGGATCAATGCATGAACGTGATGCCGCTCCATTGTGACGGTACTTACGCGGCGTGAAACTTTTCTGAGTTCCTGGTTAAAATGCGCTCATCCAGCCGCCTCCGCACGCGCCAATCGCGGCGGCGCGCCTTTCCTTCAGTAGAAGCGGGTATCATGCCCGAAGCGGGACAGCGCCGTCCTCTTCGGGCAGTGGGAGAGAATGCCGGTGCGTGTGCTGGTGATTGAAGACAATCCGCGAATGGCCGAAGGCATCCGCCGAGGTCTGGTCGAGCACGGCTACGTGTCGGAAACCTGCGATTGCGCCGCCGCCGGCGAGCGTCGAGCGGCCTCGGACGAATTCGACATCATCGTGCTCGACCGCATGCTGCCCGACCGCGATGGCGTGGAGGTCTGCCGCAGCCTGCGCCGGCGCGAGGTGCGGACGCCGATCCTGATGCTTACCGCACTTGCCGACACCAACGAAAAGGTGCTGGGGCTCGACGCCGGGGCGGATGACTACCTCACCAAGCCCTTTGAGTTTGACGAGCTCATCGCCCGGGTCCGCGCTCTGCTGCGCCGGGGGCAGGCCACCGAGTCACGCGTTCTCAAGTACCACGATCTCGAACTGAACCTCGATAAGCGCAGCGCCGTCCGCGCCGGCGAGCACATCAGGCTGTCCGCCCGCGAGTTTGCCCTGCTCGAGTTCCTCATCCGCAATCCCAACCGCGTCCTGACGCGGCACGCGATCTCCGAGCGCGTCTGGGACGCCCAATACGAGCCGTCGAGCAACGTGATTGACGTGGTCATTTCCAACCTGCGGCGCAAGGCCGATCGGCAGTTCGACACGCCGCTGATTCACACCGTCATCGGTGCGGGGTATCGCTTTGGCGTGCTCGATGAGGCGGGCGTACAACGCGATGGCTCTGCCCCTTCGGCGCCGCGGTCGCCGGCTGCATCCGCGCAGGCCGTGACGCACGATGGCCGCTGAGCAGCTTTTCACAGGCTGTTAACGCGCGATTAATCGGCGCCGATTAGTCTCATGGCACAAGACACATCCGCGGAGGATTGCCATGACACGCACTCCAGCCGAAGAGCTTGTCCACTTCCTCAGCGACATGTACTCGGTCGAACTGCAGGCGCTGGCGCAACTGGTTTCGGCGCCCGAAATGGCGGGTGATGATTTCATTGCGGAACAGTTTCGACTCCATTACGCCGAGACGCGCCAGCAGGCGGCGCTCGTGCACGAACTGCTCGAAGCGCGCGGTGGCGAGCCCTCGGCGCTGAAGGACGCCATCATGCGCACGGGCGGCAAATCGTTTCTGCTCTTTGCGCGCGCGCTGCCCGAGACGCCCGGCCGCCTTGTCGCCCACTCCTATTCGTACGAGGCGATGGAGTGGGCGGGTTACGAGATGCTCAAGCGACTGGCCGCGCAAGCTGAAGACGCGCAGGTTGAGCACGTAGCGCACGAGATCGCCGCGCAGGAGCACACGATGATGGAGCGCCTCGAAGCGTGCTTTGATCGGGCCGAGCAGGCCTCGCATGGCGATACGGCGCCCGATGAATTCGGCGATCAGTTGCGCAAGCACCTCAAGGAGGCCCACGCACTGGAGATGCAGGCCAACAAACTGCTCGAGCGGGCCCGGCACATGTCGCCCCAGGGCGCCAATTTCGACCAGGCTTGCCGCAACATGCTCAGCGAAGCGCGCGAACACGCGGGGTCGGACGCTTCGAACGTGCTCGACGCCGCGATGGCCTTCGGTGGATTCAACTGGGGCGTGTTCTTCCAGGTGCAGACGGACCGACCCGCCAAGATGGCCGCGTTCGCTTTCGCGTTTCTCCATCTGCAGATCGGGGGATACGAACTGCTGCTTCGCTTTGCGCGGCGCGCCGGCGATGGGCGCAGTGAGCAGATCTGCCGGCAGGTGCTGGGGGACAAGCGAGCGCTGGCGGCGCGTCTGGGCGGAACATTCGACGACGCGGTCGAAGTCACACTCGAAACGATGAACACAGCGCAAGCGATGTCATGGTCCGGAAGGCGAAGCACAAGTCAACGAACCGCGGACTGACGCGAGCCGACGCCAGGATCCCGCGGCCACGAGCACCATCGGCACGGGTCGCGCGAGAGCCGCCGCGAGTCGTCAGGCGGCCGCGAACAGGAGGCCAGACAGCAGCCGCCATTCGCTCCGGCGTCTGCGCACACGTCCATGGATATGCGCCTCGAGATGCTGCGCATGCACCATCGCCAGACGCTCTGGATTCCATGGAGCGCCGCGATGCTCCCTTAACGCCGTGCAGGATATTCCTTGTGGGCTACTCGCCTCAATGCTGAGTGCGCCGACTCGCGCCGAGGTGAATCCTTGATGATCGGGTCTCCGGCCGAGAAGGCGGGGGCACATCAGGCCAAAGTGAACCCTGTGCCGCCCGTTCATCGGTGCGAGTTGCGACGCCAAGTTCTATTAACACGACTTCAGGCAGGATTCAGGGCAGTCTCATCGTGCTGCGGTAGCATGTGGATGTTGCTTTGACCATTGCATTCGATACACGAAAGGTGTGTTTCCATGAAATCTCACGTGTGCTTTTTGTGCAGTGCCGCGATGCTCGCATCGCTCGCCCCGCTCGGCGGCGCCAACGTGGCGCAGGATCCGGCGAATCGGCAGCCGACGACGGTGAACCGTCAGCCGGTGAACCGCGACGACGCTGCGCCGTCGATCCTTCATCGCATGGAAGGAGTCTGGAAAGTCGAGGCGCGCGTCAACCCGCTCTACTGGGACAGGATCAAGAACGCGCTGGACCGGAACGGGCAGAACGACTCGTTCCGGCGCGAGAACACGGGCGGGCCCAATGCCCAGGATCCCAATCGTCGGCCCGGCGACGGCATGATCGACGACTCTCCGCGCAAGTTCCGAGGCATGGCCGAGGCGCGCATGATCCTCAACGACCAGATCCTCGGCGAACAGACCTACCTCATCGCCGACCACGCCCCTGCGACGGATCCGAACAGGCCGAGCACGACCCCCGGCGACACGACTCCGGGTACGAATCCGGACCGGACTCCGCAGACGGATCCGCAGCCGAATCCGAACCGCATTGTCGGCAATGAACGCTCCATTCAGTCCCTCTCGTTCTTTGCGTTTGATCCTCAGCACGACGCCTATACGGCGGTTTTCATGAGTGACCGCGATGGTGAGATTCATTACCGCACGGGTCGCTACGACGTGGCCGCTCGCAAGATCGTCTTCGAGGATCACCAGCCCACGATGCTCGATCGGACGCCCACGCGCATTACGCCGGGCAATCGCGAGCGCGACCTCAACGAAGACGACACGCCGGGCATCGACAAGGATCGGGGTCTCAATGAGGACAATTCCGGCGGCTTCGAGCGCGAGCCTGCTACCACGCGCAGCCGCGAACTTTACGGCAACACTAGCCCATTCGGCGAAAACGTCCGGGTCGTGGTGGAGATCATCTCGGACGATCAGCATCGCGTGACGATGTACGCAGGCGATGTGCCGGGAACTGAGACTCCTGCCATTCGCCCGTCCACCACGCCGGGGCAGACCAATCCGCGGACCAACCCGACCCAGACGCCGGACCGCGAGTTCAATGCCAATGAACCGCTCCCGGCCAACGTGGTCTATCAGGCCATTTACACCCGCTCGAGCGAGCAGGAAGTCGGCGAATTCCGCGACCTTCTCCGCAAGGCCGAGGAGGGCAAGGACATGGACAACCACCGCAACAACCAGGAATACAACAAGCCGTAATCGTTGCTCGGCGGCCCAAGGCCGCGCGGGCATATCCGGCCCCCCACGCATCGCTGTCCCGCTGCAAAAGCGGTGGGGCAGCGATCGTCTTTTTGTTGTCGTGGTTCGTCGCTTGAACGCTTTTGAACCGCGTTCATGATGCGCTTTTCACTCCCGCTTCAGACCGGGTTCACCCTGCAATCGTATATTACATCTGACGCGACGAGGACCCGCAAGGAGGCTAGGAAATGAGCGATTTCACCCAACGCCCGTTTGCCGGACGGCCGCCGCAGTATGCTCACGATGACATCAACCCGTATCCACACGAGATGAGAGTCGGGTCGCACGAGGAGCACCCAGGCCGGCGCAACGACGCTCGGCAGGGCCACGAGGAGCGGCGGTGGCATCAGGGCAATCAGGCACCGGGGGAGCCGGAAGGCTTCTATTCATACGGGGTCGCCGAGGGGTACGAGCCGCAAGGCCAACGCACGTCGCCCACCGCCGGCCAGTCGCCTCGCTACCCCGAAGAGGCGCCCTATCGGCAGCAGTCCCGATCGCCCGAGAGCGGCGCTGGGCGGTGGACGCAGTGGGCGAAGCGCGCACCGCAGCACCGGACTTTTGGCAAGTGCCCCAGGAACTACCAGCGCTCAGAGGCGCGCGTCTGCGAAGACATCGCCGAACACATCATGCGCGAGCCCTCGATCGACGCCAGCGACGTAGAGATCGACGTGCACGGTCGGGAGGTCACGCTCCGGGGTTCCGTGCCGGATCATCGGATGAAGCGATGCATCGAAGGACTCGCCCAGGACGCAGTGACGATCGAGCACGTGGAGAACTGCTTGCGCGTTCAGACGCAATCGGAAGACGAGCGCGGCGGGCCGGGCGCCGGGACGCAGCAGCGGTAGAAGGTCGCCATGGAGTCGGCGGTGGGTGGTGGAAGGAACCGTAATGGTCATCCGGAGTCTGGAGGATGCGTTGTGCCGCGTCATGACCGATTTGCTCAGTGCGGAAGAGGAGTTTCGCGGGAGCCTTGGCAGGCTGGCGGATGCAGCGGACGACGAAGCGCTTGCCGACACTTTCAGGCAGCACCGCGATGCGACCAGCGTGCAGATCCAGCGCCTGGAAGAGTGCTTCCGGCTGATGTGCCAGGAGCATCCGCGCGGAGTGTCGAAGGCCGCCGTCGGCATTGTGCGCGAGGCCGAAGACCTCATTCGGCAGGACGGCGAGCGGGAAGCGCGCGATGTGGTGCTCGCCACCGCCGGGCGCCACTGCGTGCACTACCAAATTGTGGCCTATTCGGAAGCGATCGAGTGGGCTCGCGAACTGCGCCGCGATGACGTTGCCGACCTGCTCGAAGAAAACCTCGCGGAGGAGGAGGACACGGAAGAGGCGCTGTGCCGCATCGCGACGCGCCTCAGCAGCGACAGACACCACGCACGTTAGCATGCTCTATGAATCAAATGTTGTTTCAGTTTCCTTTAACAGGAGGACTTGCCATGACTCGTGAAGATAAGACTCGCCGTGATCGCCAGCAGGATGAGAATCGCGATCGCGATCGCGATCGCGATCGTGAGCATCCGGAGCAGCAGCCGGAAAACAAGGACAGCGAGCGCGCAGAGGAAACCACTTCGCGCCAGACGAATCGTCAGAAGACCGGCGAGCGGAACCGGTAAGCCAGCCCCGCACCAGGCAGGGACCGGCCTTGCGCCGGTCTCTGCTTTCCTCTGACGATGAAGGTGCCAGCCGGCCGCCCGCACTGTCAGGTGGCCAGAGGAATCTCCACTCATGATCAAAACTCCCGACACCGCGCGCCCGATGTCCGAACCCACACCGCCGTTCCCCGCCCAGCACCAGTCACCGCCGGGCGTGGAGTCGCGCCTCGATCCAGCGCCGCGCTGGCGCGCCGAGAGATACCGTGCTGCGGACAAACTGCGCGGGCAGGTGGCGATCGTCACCGGCGGTGATTCCGGCATCGGCCGCGCGGTCGCGTATCTTTTCGCGCGCGAAGGCGCCGATGTCACTATCACCGCCACACCCGATGAAAAAGAGGACGCCGCCGAAGTGCAAGAGGCGATTGAGAGCCTCGGCCGCCACTGCGAAATCTGCATCGGCAATCTCGCCGCCGAGGCGTTTTGCGAGCAGGTCGTCGAAGCCACGCTGGCCCGCTTTGGCCGGCTCGACATCCTCGTGCACAATGCCGCGTGGCAGAACCGCAAGGCCATCACCGAACTGAGCGAGAAGGACCTGGACCGCACGCTCAAAGTCAACGTGTACGCGTATCTGCGCTTGGCGCGCATCGCCGTGCCGCATCTCAAGCCGGGTTCGTCCATCATTGCGACCGGCTCGATCGTCGGCCTGAGCGGCTCGGCGCGGCTGAGCGATTACGGCGCTTCGAAAGGTGCGATCCACGCCATTACCAAGTCGCTCGCCGAGGAACTTATCGACAAGCAGATACGCGTCAACTGCGTCGCGCCCGGCCCGGTCTGGACGCCGCTGAATCCCGCGGACACCGGCCTGTCAGCCGAGGATGTATCGAACTTCGGCAAGGAAACCGGGTCGTCGAAGATGAACCGGCCCGCCCAGCCCGAGGAGATCGCCCCGGCCTACGTCTACCTCGCGTCGAACGCGGACTCGAGTTACGTCAACGGCATCGTTCTGCCCATCACAGGCGGGCCGATCTGATCCCGCGCCGCCTGGGCAGTCTGCCGCGCACCATGTCAGGCCGCTGCTTAGCCGGAGCAGTGTGCAGAGAGAAGCCGATGCGCGCGTCGGGGCGCTGCTGGCCGATCATCGCCGCTTCCGATTCCATTCAGCACCGCCGTTGTTGAATCGCGCGGGCGTGCGCTTATCGCGTGGCGATGATCCAAACCGCGTGCACCATGCCCGAGATGTAGCCGAGAATCGTGAGCAGAATGTTGAGCCAGAAGTGCATGCCCAGCCCCACCTGCAGGAATACTCCCAGCGGCGGGATCAGGATCGCGATGATGATTCGCAGGATGTCCATGCGGCTCCCTTGCAGCCGCGCGGGGCGCGACCCGGAGTGGTTCAGATGATGTCGTCCGCCATCAGATGTAGTCCGCCAGGATCAACACCAGCAGCACGATCACCAGAATGGTGATGGCGCCGGTGGGGTAGTACCCCCAGCGCCGGCTGTAGGGGTACACCGGCAACGAACCCAGCAGCAGCAGAACGAGAACGATGAGAATAACCCAGCCAAGCATCGTGACTTTCCTTTCGCGTGGCAGCGCGCCGGATCTGCTCCGGCGGCCGCGGCCGGCCGCCCCCGTTCCAGATCATTGAGCGGCGGTCAGTCCAGCCGGTCGCAGAACTCGTCAACTTCCTTTTGAAGTTGCTCTTCGGTCTTGCCGTACCGCTCGCGCAGGCGGCCTTCAAGCTGGTCGCGGCGGCCGTCGATGACGTCGAGATCATCATTGGTCAGGCGTCCCCAGCGCTCCTTGACCTTGCCGCGATACTGCTGCCATTTGCCTTCGACCTGTTGCCAGTTCATGATGAGCTCCCTTGGAAGACCATTGATCCGGGCGGCGCGATGCCGCCACACCTTGAAAGGGCAGTCCCGAACCCTTCGGTCCGGAGACTGCATTGGCTTCGCCGGCAAACGGCGCCGTCGAGGGGCCGGCGCGTGCGCAAGGCGAAGATTGTTGTCCCCGACGCCATCGGGAAATCACTTAACCGGATCGCACAAGCGATGGCTAGGATTTCCGCATACGTCCAGTCTTCGTTCCTCCACCCGTGTTTCTCAGAACCGCCCACATGACCTTCAGGACCATGCGTTCGGTCGACAGTAGAGTTCTACAGGGACGAAATGAGCCACTACTGAAAAGCCAGTGAAATTCCGTTCACTCGCAGATCGTGCTGCGAGTGTCCGGCTCCGACAACCCAGCCCGCCAGCGGGCACTGAGAATGGAGTGAGCGCCGCGATGCGGGTCCTGGTCATCGAAGACAACCCGAAGATGGCGGAGGCCATTCGTAAAGGGCTCGTCGAGCACAACTACGTGGTCGAGGTGCGTCACCGCGGCTACGAGGGTGAAGACGAAGCCGTGGCCAACGAGTACGACGTCATCGTCCTCGACCGCATGCTGCCCGACCGCGATGGCATCGACGTCTGCCGCAACCTGCGCAAGCGGCATATCGCGACGCCGATCCTCCTTCTCACCGCACTTTCGGGCACCAACCAGAAAGTGTCGGGGCTCGACGCCGGCGCCGACGACTACCTCGCCAAGCCGTTCGAGTTTGATGAACTGATCGCGCGGATTCGCGCCCTGCTCCGCCGCGGTCAGGCCTCCGAGTCGCGCATCCTCAAATTCCATGACATCGAACTCGATCTCGACCAGCGCTCCGCCACGCGTGCCGGGGAAAAGATCAAACTCTCAGCCAAGGAGTTCGCGCTGCTTGAGTACCTCATGCGCAATCCTGATCGCGTGCTGACGCGCCAGTCGATCTCAGAAAAGGTCTGGGACATGAATTACGAGCCGTCCAGCAACGTGATTGACGTGTTCATCTCCGCTTTGCGGCGCAAGATGGACCGTGATTTCGACCGCCCGCTGATTCACACGGTGATCGGAGCAGGGTACCGGTTCGGGATCATGGATGATGAACCCGTCGCGGGAAAGTAGCAGCCCCGTGCGGCCGCCGCCATGTCCGCCTACAAAGCCACACTTCGACTGAAACTCACACTGTGGTTCCTCGTGATCTTCGCCGTGGTGTTTCTGGCTCTGCTCGCCGCCGTGTGGCAGATGCACCGCCGCACCGGCCGCGAAGCGATTGAAACCCATCTCGAGGGGCTTGCGGAAGGCGTTGCCGGCGACTTGCGCGACGCGGATGCGCGCCTCGGCGCCGTCGGGCTGGTGCCGTTTCAACCCGTGGATCGCACCTTCGCCATTCTCGCCGTGCGCGATGGTTCGGGCGGGGTCATCGCCTCGCGCTGGCGAGTGGACACCGAAGTCCTGCCCGCCCTCGATGCGCCGGCGAATACCCGGCGCATCGCGTTTCACCGCCTCAGCGGGGAGCGCGCCAGCCGCCTGCTCGGCCGACCGCTCGAAACGGTCATGATCACCTACCGCTACCGCACGCCGGCTGGCGAGGTGCGCTACCTCGATCTCGCCAATCTAACGGACTTGGGCGCGGCCGAGAGCGCGTTTCTGTACGATGTGCTGCTCGTGGGCGCGCTGGGCGCGCTACTCGCCGCTGCCGTCGCGTCCTGGGTGATCGCCGGCCGGGCGGTCACGCCGCTCAGGCAGATCGGCGAAGCGGCCAAGCGGCTGGATCCCGACCACGTGCAGGACCGCATCGCCGTGGAATCCCCCGATCCTGAAGTCGAGCGCCTGCAAACCGAACTCAACGAAGCGCTGTCGCGCATCGAGGAGGGCTACCGCGCGCAGGAGCGATTCATCAGCAACGTGGCGCACGATCTCAAGACGCCCATCTCCGTCATGCTGGCCGAGTCGCAGGTCTGGAAGCCGCGGACAGCCTCGCGCGAGGAGATCAACGACTACCGCGAGAGCATGATCGACGAAATGCAGCGCCTTGGCGGAATGGTCGAGGGCTTTCTCACGCTGGCACGCGCCGATCAGGGAGAGGCGCTGGCGCGCATGACCGACGTCGCCCTCAACGACCTCGTCGTGGAGGCCGTGTCAGAGTGCGACATCGAGGCCGCGCGGCAGCACGTGCGGCTGCTCACGCGCCTCGAAGCCAACGAATCCCGCGGTGAAGACGCTGTCGTGCGCGGCGATCCTGATCTGCTGCGCACCATGCTCGTCAATCTCCTGCGCAACGCCGTGCGGCACTCGCCCGCGGGCGAATCGGTGCGCATTGCCACGAGCCACGCGAACGGGCGGACCCGGATCAGCGTGCAGGACGCCGGCCCCGGTGTGCCCGAGGAGTTCCGCCATCGCATCTTCGACCGGTTTGTGCAGGTGCCCGGCAATGACGGCTCCGCGGGCGGCATGGGCCTCGGGCTGGCGATCGCCATGAGTGTGGCCCGGATGCACGGCGGCGGGATCGAGGTGCACAACTGCCGCCCGCACGGCTGCGTTTTTGTGGTGGACCTGCCGCGAGCCGCGGAGGAGGAGGCGAAGGACGACGAAGCCGCAGGCGAGACACGGCCCGGCTCAGGCTGATCCTGCCGTCGTTCTTCAGGCGCGATCGCGCCCGCCGCCGCCTAAGTGGAATTTAACACCGATCTCAGCCGCGATTCATCATGGATCGGTAAAGTGAAGTGCAGTCAGAGAAAAAGCCGCCGCACGTTGTCGGCGACGATCAAACATTCAGCGGGCCCGGCAAGGTGTGAGCCGCGCCGCGAGATGAACAGGGGGATGAAGCCGCATCGACCATGTCAGACTCAATAGAGGCGACTTGTTCGCATTGACCCAGCCGTCGGCCCGCCCCCTTTTTGACCAACTTCAACCTCAGCTACAGAGGAGCATGAACGATGACATCTTCATCCACCAGACTCGATCAGACCCGTGAGCAAGGTCAGTCCGCCGCTCGTGACATCAAGAACGACCTGACCCGGCTCAAGGATGACGCCTCGCGGACTGTCTCGGACGTTGCCGAGGCCGGTCGCGAATATGCCCGGGCCGGCAGGGACCGCGCCATCGAGGCGGGTCACAAGGTCAGCGAAACCGGGCGCGATTCGTACGAGCGGTTCTGCGAGTACGTTTCGGAGAACCCGACGACGTCAATCCTGATCGCACTCGGAGTGGGCGCGGTGATTTCACGCCTCCTGCCCCACAGATAGTGAAGGCACCTGAGATGATGGAGCGCTTGCGCCAAATCAGCGAAAGCGGCTGGGTCGCCTTGGAAGCCCAGTTCGCATTCATCCGCAGCAGGGCAGTCCAGACCGGACTGCTCATCGCCGCGCTCGTCATGGCCGGTTGCGTGGCGGGCGCGGCGGTCTGCGCATTTCTGCTCAGCATTGTCTGGGCTCTGGCGCCGGCGATGGGCATGACCTGGGCGCTGATGTTCGTCTCGGGCGTCGTGGTGTTGGCCGCAGCGACGGTCGGTGCCGTGGTGTACGCGAGAGCCCGGCGTGCCGTCGAGCGATCTGAAAAACGGGCTGCCGAGGCGCGCTGGCGCTTCCGCGAAGCGATTACGCCGGAGGAATCCAAGCCCGGCGCCGACAAGGGCAAGCCCGGCCTCGGTGAGCAGGCGGTCTCGATCATCACCTCGCATCCCAAACTCATCGCCAGCGGCCTGTTCGCCGCCGCCAGCCTCGTGGGCATCCGCCGAACCATTTCGGTGCTGCGGACTGCGGCGGCGATTGTCAGCGCCGGCGCCGTGGCCAGTTCGCTCAAGCACGCGGACGAGCAGCGCACCGATGAGCACCGCGGCAACGGTCGCACCGAGCGGCCGCGCCAGGCAACCCCGCGCGCCCGCGAGCGCGCGATATGACGCGCGGCCGCCGATCCATCGCCGGCGCTTCGGCCTTGGCGCTGCTGGCGCTGAGTGCCTGCTCGAACCAGCACGACCTCACCATGCGCATGCACCTGTCCGAACCCATTCGCGTCGAAGGCCCGATGATGGTCTTCGAGGGCATGTACATCAGCGATGCGCTCTTTGAGCGGATCAAGGTCGGCGAGACAACCGAGGACTGGGTCATTGCCCTGCTCGGCGAGCCGACGGTCGTCTCCGAACTCGAAGACGGCACCGAGGTCTGGAAGTGGGTCTACCGCGAGAGGGGCTTCAACACCTCCGTCGTCAATGTGCTCGGCGACGATGACAAGCCGACCCTGCCGCAGGTGCTGACGTTCGTCCGCATGCGCGATGGAACGGTCATCGAGAAGTGGCGCGGCTGACGAACATCGTGATGCTCGCGAGGGCAGGCATCGGCGCACACGCGGGCAAGTCCAGGTTCTCTTGAGTGCCGCGCCTTCGGCCTCGAAGGGCGATCGAGCGCGTCCGCACACTCGCGGTCTCCCGCCGGTGCGAGCACGCCCGGGAAACCCGGCGCAGAAAAAAAGCGGAGAGGGCGGGATTCGAACCCGCGGTACAGGTAATAACCCGTACGACGGTTTAGCAAACCGTTGCCTTCAGCCGCTCGGCCACCTCTCCGGCAACAGACTTCGTCGGAGATTATCGTCTCGCAGACCGGGCGGGTCAATTGACCGGGGTGCCCCAATCCGCGGCGGCGCAGAACCTCTGCCCCGGCTTGCGCCGCGTTCTGTCCCCGCCCCTCACTCGTCCCGATTCTCCGGCATGGGGACAGGTCCGCCTCCCATTAACAGGTCATAATGCAGTGTCCACCGGTGGGCCGGCGGCGGCCTGCGAAGGAGGTGCGTGGTGTTTGAACAGATGACCACCGAGTACGGTCCGCTCTTTGCGATCCCCGCGATCGCCGGGTCGTTCTTCTTTCTGCTCCGCTTCATCATGATGATCGCCGGGGCCGGCATCGACGGCGACGCCGGCGGGCACGACATGGGCGGGCACGACATCGGCGCCGGGGCCGATGCCGGCGACGGCGCCAGCCACCACCACGATGACTCGACCGATTCTTTCAAAGTCCTCTCCATCCAGTCCATCGCCGGCTTCATCATGGGCTTTGGCTGGGGCGGCCTGGGCGCGTATCGCGGCCTGGGCTGGGACGTCGAGATGAGCCTGCTCGCGGCCGTCGCCGGCGGCGCGCTCATCGTCTGGATCCTCGCCATGATCTTCAAGTCCATCGGCCTGCTGCACGCGAGCGGCAACATCGCCATTCAAGACGCGGTCGGCTGCACCGGTTCCGTCTACGTCGGCGTGCCGGCGCGCAACGAAGGCAAGGGCAAGGTCCGCCTGGTCGTCAACAACCGCGCCCGCATCTTCAACGCCGTCAGCAGCGGCGAAGAACTGCCGCGCAATACGCGCGTCAAAGTGGTGATGGTCAACCGTGACAACACCGTGACAATCGCACGCGACGATTCATGATCCATCGCGGGAGTGGAAACTGACGGCAACGCGCTCGTCATCAGAAGGGGGCCGACATGGCACACGACGTACTTGAGACGCTTGCTCAGGTCAACCCGATCTTCCTCATCGGCTTTCCTGCCGCCGCAACGGTGGTCTTTCTGGGCATGGTGTGGTTTGTCGCGTCGAGGTACCGCCGCTGTCCGAGCAACCGCATTCTCGTCGTCTACGGCAAGGTCGGAGGCAGCCGGGCCGCCAAGTGTCTGCACGGTGGCGGCACGTTTGTCTGGCCGCTTGCCCAGGACTACGCGTATCTCTCCCTTGAGCCGCTGGTCATCGAAATCCCGTTAGAAGGCGCGCTGTCGTACAACAACATCCGCGTGAACGTCCCCGCGACGTTTACGGTCGGCATCTCGACTGATCCGGTCCTGATGAACAATGCCGCCGAGCGTCTGCTCATGCTCGATGATCGCAAGATCCGGGAGCAGGCCCAGGACATCATCCTCGGCCAGTTGCGCCTCGTCATCGCGACGCTGTCGATCGAAGAGATCAACAAGGACCGCGAGAAGTTCATGGCCCTGATCAACGAAAACGTTGAGCAGGAGATCAACAAGATCGGCCTCGAACTGATCAACGTGAATATCCGCGACATCACCGACGAGAGCGGTTACATCGAGGCCATCGGCAAGCGAGCCGCCGCCGAAGCCGTGAACCGCGCCAAGGTCGAAGTCGCGCAGCAGGAGCGCGAAGGCGCCACGGGCGAAGCCATCGCGGTGCGCGAGAAGATGGTCAACGTGGCCCGCGAAAGCGCCTCGGCCGCGGAAGGCAAGAAGGAAGCCGAGCGGCGTCAGCGCGTGACGCTGGCCAAACTCGAAGCCGCGTCGGTGACGGGCGAAGTGGAGTCGAAGCGCGACCAGGAGATCGCCACGGCCCAGCGCATGGCGGAAACGGTGGCCGCCACCAAGACGGCCGAGCAGGAGCAGCGCATCCGCGTCGCCGACGCCGAGTCGCTGGCAGTTGACGGCGAGAATACGGCAAACGCAAAGATCGCCGAATCGAACGCGCGGCTCGCCGAGATTCGGGCCGAAGCCAAGCGGCGCGCCGAAGTCGCGGCGGCCAAGGCGCTCGAAGCGGTGCTCATCGCCGAGCGCGAGCAGGAACTGGCGCGCCTGGCTAAGGTCGAACTCGCGCCTCAGGAGATCGAAAAGAAGCGCATTGAGATCGCCGCCGAGGCCGAAGCCGAAAAGTTGCGCCGCGAGGCGCGCGGCAACGCGGACGCGATCCTTGCCAAGTATATGGCCGAGGCCGAGGGCATTCAGAAGGTGCTCGAAGCAAAGGCCGAGGGTTATCGCAAACTCGTCGCCGCGTGCGCCGAGAACCCGCAGGTCGCGCCGACATTGCTCATGATCGAGCAGTTGCCCGCCATCGTCGCCGAGCAGGTCAAGGCCATTCAGAATCTCAAGATCGACAAGATCACCGTCTGGGACAGCGGCCGCAACGGCCACGGCCAGAACGGCTCGACGGCCGATTTCCTGTCGAGTCTCATCGGTTCGCTGCCGGCGATGCACGAACTCGCCAGACAGGCCGGCGTCGAACTGCCCAGCGTGCTCGGCAAGGTGCGCGAGAACGGCGACACGGCGCGGCCGTTCTACGCCGGCCGCAGCGAGATCATCCCCGAGCCGGATAAGGGCTGACCGGCTACAGTGCGCGAACCAGCCCCAGTGGAGGCTGTCATGAACTGTCCGAAATGCAACGCCGCGATGGAAGCCGTCAACTTCGAAGACATCGAAGTCGATCGCTGTACGTCCTGCGGCGGCCTGTGGTTTGACTTGCGCGAGCACGAGGAATTGAAACAACGGCGCGGCAGCGAGACGATCGATACCGGTGAGCGCGCCGCCGGCCGCGCGGGCAACGCCACGGGCGACATCACCTGCCCGCGCTGCCGGGCACACATGATCCGCATGGTCGATCACGACCAGCCGCACATCTGGTACGAGCAGTGCAGCACGTGCGGCGGCGCCTACTTCGACGCCGGCGAGTTCCGCGATTTCAAGAAGCACACGCCCGGCGATCTCATTCGCCGCTGGCGCGCTAAAGCCCGGCCGTGAGCGCGGGCGGCGGTCCATCCAGTCGCGGCTCGGGCGGCGGCGCGCTGCTGTCTGTCATTGCCTGGCCCGACGGCGCCAGCCGCGATGACAACGCCCGCCTTGTCGCCGACGCGACCGGCCTGGAGTTCGCGACGACGAAGGTGCGCCTGGGAACGCGCCCGCCGATGATCGTGGCGATGTTCGAAGATCACCTGGCCCAGCGCGCTGCCCGGGCTATCGAAAAAACCGGCGGCATCGCCTTCGCGCCGACACTGGCCGAGATCGAGTGGCTCGGGCCGACGATCAAGATCCGCGACATGCGCGTGAGCGATGGCCGGTTGCTGCTTGAGTTGTGGCGCCACGAGTCCACGTCGATCGAGCCCGCCGAGATCGAAGTCATCATCCGCGGCCGCACGAGCGAAGTCAAAGTGCGCGATGCCGAGCCTCAGCCGTCGTTTTTCGGCACGCCCACCGTCGGACTCTACGGGGTGCTCGGCTCGTATGGCTTGGCCGCAGGCATTTACTCGTGGATGCGCAGTCAGGAAGCGTTATCGCAGGCGGCGGAGACGGAGACGCGGGTCACCCACAAGATCGACCTGCACCTGCGCGACGGCCGCGTCCTGCAGATCGACGCCGATAAGTTCGGCTTCCAGGTGCTCGGCGATCAGCGCGGATTGTCAGACATGGTCAACGCCGAGAGGCTGTGCGAACTGCTCATTCATCTGGCGCCCGGCGTGACGGTCGATCCCTACTTCACGCTCTGGAAGGCGCCCATCGAAATAAAGCGCATCCGCATTCCGCAGATGACGCTCAACCGCGACGACCCGGCGTTCGCGCTCTACTCCAGATGGGCCGCGTTGATGTACCGCTACGTGCACAAGCGCCTTGGCGTGCTCGGCGACGAACCACACGCGGGAGAGTGACCGGTCGCGCGCATGGGTCAACGACGGTGGGGTGGTGACGGGCGAGCGTTCAGGCCGATTCCCCAGCGCGGCGCCCGGCCGACAACCGTGGCCAAGGCCGACTGGCGGAGCGAAGGCGGATCGGTACCATCCCCCATGCCAGATCGCTCGCTTCTTGAGACTTTTCCCGCGCCGACGGAGTCGCCGTTTGTCATTGAGCACGTGAGCGAGGAGTTCACGAGCGTGTGCCCGAAGACGGGGCATCCGGATTTCGGCATGATTACGCTGCGCTACGAGCCGGCGCCGCGCGGCGTGTGCGTCGAACTCAAGAGCCTCAAGCTCTACTACCAGTCCTTTCGCAATGAAGGCATCTACTACGAGGCGGTGACGAACCGCATCCGCGATGATCTCGCCGAACTGATGAAGCCGACGTGGCTGCAGGTCATCACCGACTGGAAGGGGCGCGGCGGCATCCGCTCGCGCATTCGCGCCGAGCACGGCGGCGTGCCGCTGCACTGGCGCTCTGTCTGAGCAGGGCATCACCGGCCGTAGCGACTGAGCAGCTCTACGATCTTGGGCTGGTCCTGGTTGAGTTGCAGGCTGCGGCGGAGCAGGTCGAGCGCTTCCTGTCGCGCTTCGTTGTCCGTGCGGTTCGAGCGGATGTAATCGTTGAGCAGGTTCACCGCCAGCCCGTTCATCGCCGGGTAGTAATTCTTATCGAGTTGCAGCGCTGAGCGGTACGACGATTCGCTCCGCTCGTATTCGCGCATCTTGAACGTCGCATAGCCGAGCCGCTCGTACGCGTCGGCCGAAGGCTGCATGCGGATCAGCGCTTCGAGCGTGTTAACCATTTCGGGATAGCGCTGCAGTTTGCGCAGGCTCTCAACCATGTTGAGCATAAGTTCGGGCGAGGGCTCCATCAGTTCCAGCGCCGCCTGGTAGTTCTCGACCGCCTTGGCGTGATTGCCAACGGCAGCGTAGATGACGCCGAGATTCGCCCGGCTCGGGCCGTGGTTGGGCTGCACCTGCACCGCCCGCTCGGCGAACGGCAGGGCCTCCACGGCCTGACTCAACTGCAGGTAGGCCGTGGCGATATTCAGATTCGCCTCGTGGCTGTTGGGTTCGATGATCAGCGCCTGGCGGTACTCGCGGATGGCTTCGAGCAGCCGGTTCAACTGGTGCAGCACAAATCCGTGCAGGTAACGGGCATCATAACTGCGCGGCTCGAGTTCCACCCACTTGCGCGAAGCGACCTCCGCCTCGGGCCACTGTTGGCGCTCCTTGTAGATCTCCGCCATGCCCATGTGGGCACGGACGATGCGCGGGTTTTCTTCAATCGCCGCAGCAAAGGCCGCCAGGGCCGCGTCCTTGTCGCCGGTGTTCAGAGCCGCCTCCGCCTCGGCGACGTAGTCGTCCGCTGCAGCCATGTCCACGGGCGTGACGGGCCCCTTGGGAACGGCCGATGGCGGACGCTGCACGAACAGTTCGCACGACATGAGCAGACAGGCTGCCCCGCACAGGCTCAGGCAGGCGGCAGCACGGCCGGGCCACGTCCAGCGGTTTGATAGGCGGCGAAGGGCGTTGGCGTGGGGCATCATGTGGCTTTCCGTGATCGCCGAGGCTGCGACGGCGTGCGTGTTGATCGTGCCGGACTCGAACTCGGCCGGGCGGCGCCCCGCCGCGGCCGGCGGGCAGCGCTCGTTCCCTTTTCGGCAAGAGCCCTCAATCGTCTGAGGTTTATGGTATCCCACGGCGTGCCGTCGGCCGTCAGTGCCTTCTCGGTTTCGAGGATCTTCGGCCGCTTGGCGAAGGCCCGCGACCGCATGATGTGCTCAAAACACGCCTCTCCCACGTCGCCCAGGCCGATGTGCTCGTGCCGGTCGCGGTGGCTGCCGCAGCCGAACTTCGAGTCGTTGAGGTGAAAGCACTGCAGGTGCTCGAGCCCGACGATGCGATCGTACTCGCTGAACACGTCCTTCACCGCTTTGGCCGTGGACATGTCGTAGCCCGCCGCCGTCACGTGGCAGGTGTCAAAGCACGTGCCGATGCGCTCGGGCTGAGCGACGGCCTGGCGGATCGCGGCGAGGTGCTCGAACTTGCCGCCGATCTGGTTGCCGCCGCCGACGGTGGTTTCGAGGCAGATGATCGACTTGAAGCCCAGAGTTCGCCGCGTGACCTCATCGAGCGCCCGGACGACCCGCGCCAGGCCGTCATCGAGCGACGACTGCAGCGATGAGCCGGGGTGCACCACCACGTACGCCACCTCCAGCGCCTCGGCGCGCTCCATTTCATCCGACATCGAATCCACGGACTGGCGGAAGTGTTCGTCGGCGGGCGTGGCAAGATTGATGAGATAACTCGCGTGGCTCACCGTTTGCGTCCACTTGAGCCGGTGCAGCTCCGTGAGCCAGTCGCGCACGGCGGCGGGTTCGATCGGTTTAGCCTTCCACTGACGCTGGTTCTTGGTGAAGATCTGCACCGTCTGCATCTCAAGGCGTTCGGCTTCGAGGAGAGCGTTCACGTAGCCGCCGGCGACGGAGAGATGGCTTCCAAGCATGTCCACTTTCATAGCGGGCATGGTATCGGCCGCATGGCGCGTGGGCAGGCGATCACTGCCACACGCCGCGCCGTGCCCGCCTCGCGGCGAGTTCGAGTTGGCGGTAGCGCATGAGCATCGAGTGGTTCCATCGGTCTTCGCGCCGCGCCAGACCCTCCGCGAGCAGCCGTTCGGCCAGGCTGGCGCCGTCCGGGAGATCGACGTGGGCCAGCAACCGGCCGTAGAGATCGCGCGTGCCCTGCGGCTCGAGGCGGAGTCGGACGACCCGGCCGTCCACCAGTTCGCGCGTCAGCGCCGCGGCTTCCTCCGCCAGCGGCTGAGCCGGTTGGTTGGAGAACGAGGGATGCGCCGTCTCGGGGCAGTCCACTCCGATCAGCCGGACGCGCGTCGTCGCCGTTTGGTAGATGTGATCGGCGATCTCTACTTCGATCGTGTCGCCGTCGATGACGCGGAGCACGCGGGCGGAGATGAGGTGGTACAACTCGCCATCGGGCCGGTCGGCCAGCAGCCAGCCCGCCCGGTCGGCGGCGCTCAGGGCGACCAGCGCTGCGAGCACGGCGAGCGTTCGGGCGCGGCTGATCCAGCGCAGCCGCCTCGACCGCCGCGAGCGGGGGTCAGTCGATGACTGTCGAGGATTTGCTCTGCCTGCCGGCACGAATCGGCCTTTCCAGCCCGGGTCGGCCGGCCGCGTCGGCCGGACGTGTTCTCTGCACGCCGCGCTGTGGCCGCCCGGGTCCGAGTCGAATAACCTTTGCCATTGAGCGGTGCACAATCCAGTGCGTCCTCCGGCCCGCCGTGCGGCCGGTGGGATTGCGACGCCGCACGAGCAGCGCCCCACGGCGCTCGCCCGACCACTGTGACGCCGATCTTTGACAGCTGCTGGCGGTGGATGCGACCTGCGTGAACCGGCCCGATATTGAAACCCGACTCGCCGACGAGACCCAGCCACGCGGCGGGGCCGCAACCGCCGAATCGACGCCCATTGATGAGGCGCCCGATCCGGAATTCTGCGTTGAATCCGGCGCCGACGAACTCGGATCGTACGAGCTGTGCGAATCGGAACTGAGCGACATCGAAGTGGCGCCGCAGGTGGTGGCGATCGGCGGTCAGCCCGATGACAAAGGCGCCCCGCGCGAGGGTTCGGCCGATATCGAAGTCGCTCGCAAGCGCGACTCCGAACTGCGCGGCTGGCCCCGGTTCGAAGCGTGGGTCGAACGGCTCGCGCACAGGTACAAGTTCATCCGCAAGATCACCTCGCGGCTCTACCTGCCCATCGCGTTTCACAGCGGCCTGACGATGAAGAAGCTGGACCCGCACACGTTTACCTACGTGCTGCCGTTCCGCCGCTTCAACCGCAACTTCTACGACGCCATGGCGGGGGCGGCGCTGGTGGCCAATTCCGAAATCGCCGCGGGCATGTATCTCTTCGGCGAACTCGGCGGCAAATGGACCGTGGTCTGCAAAAACATCAGTTACCGCTTTCTGCGCCCCTGCCTTGGACCGGCCATTTACAAGGTCGATCCGCGCCATGACGTCAAGGCCCTGCTCAACGCCGGCGTCGAGTTCAACATCGATCTCACGCTCGAAATTCTCCAGCAGGTCAGCGGCAGGAAGAAGCACCCGCGCGTCGGCCGCTGCGAGGTGACCTTCCACTGCGCGCCCAAGGGCCCGGAAGGCAATCGCGGCCTGAGCCGGCGCCGCCGGCGCCGCAAGTCCAGATGACCGCCATCCCCGAAGCCGAACCGCAGTACTTCCTGCGCCTGCTCGGCTGGGCCGTCTACCTCGCCTGCTCGTGGACGTGGTGCATCGGCATGTACCTGCCGGTGGTGCTTCTCGATCATTACCGCTGGCCGGGCGTCGTGGCGTTCGCCATTCCCAATGTCGCCGGCGTGGTGCTCTTCGGTTTGGGCGTCGGCACGGCTGCGCGGAGCAGGGCGATGATCGCCGGCAACCGCGGCGCGATGCTCTGGTTCTCGCTCATCACTATCGCGTTTCACGTCTACTTCCTCGCCGCGGTGTGGGGCTACGAGTTTCCGCACGCTTCGGCGCTGCTGACGTCTCTTGTGCCCCTGCCGGTTGTCGCAGCCGCGTGGCTGACGCGCCGGCTGTCGGATCGCTCGCTCGTGCGCCTCGCCGCGGGGGTGTACGTGCTGTCGTGGGCGCTGATGTACTTCATGACCAGCGCGGGAGCCGCCTATGGCCTGCGAGAACCCGTCTGGGCCGCGCGACCCGAATCGGGCGTCGTGTTTCTGGCGCCGGCGCTCGTCATCGGCTTTCTCCTGTGCCCCTATCTCGATCTCACCTTTCACCGTGCATTCAAGGCTGTTGGAGGGCGCGGCCCCGGCAAGACCACCTTTGCGCTCTTCGGCGTCGTGTTCAGCATGATGCTGCTGTTCACCTTCTACTACAGCCTTGCGGGTTTCCGCTGGCCGGTAATCGTGCACATCCTCGTGCAGTCGTGGTTCACCATGACGGTGCATTTCAAGGAACTCGACGCTCGCGCGGCGACGTCCGCCGGCGAAGCAGTGGGGCGGTGGACCGGGCCCGTGCTCGGCATTTCATGGCTGCTGGCGATGCTGCCGATCGTCGATTACCGCTGGTGGTTCCTCTTCACGGGCCTGATCTTCCCGGCATATGTCGCGCTGGTCATGGTTCGTCGCCGCCTCGGGCAGCCGGCGGCGCACCAGGCCGTCCTCGCACTGGCCGTGGCGGTCCTCACTCCCTTTGCGGCGCTGAGCTTTCTGGTTGGCGGCCTGGAGTGGCTCGCGCTCGTGCCATCGGTCGCGCTCGTGCTCGCCATGCTCGCGCGAGCCCCCGTGGCCGCGGCGCCTGCTGGAGCGCTTGAGCCGGCCGCGCACGCCGAGCCGCGCGGGGCGGCCTAATCTCATCCGATGTGGCTGCTGGTCTTTATCCTCGCGTCCGCCGCAGCGCTCAGCGCGCTGTGGCTGCTGGTCGCTGTCGGCGTGCATCTCGCGCAGCGAGCGCGCGGCCGCGCTTCAGGGTGGATCACCGGCTCGATCCGCCGCCCGGCCATCATGACCATCGCCTGCAGCGCGTGCGCCGCTGGTATCCACCTTGGCATGACGCGGGCCGACGGCTTTCCCCGCCAGATGCCCGCGGCCCTGCTTACCCTGGATGTGGCCAGCCCGTGGTACGGCCGCATCGCCCTGCGCACGCTCGCCGACCGCGCCGCGCAGCACACGCTGCCGATGGACACGGCGTCAGGCATCACCGATGCGCTGCTCGATGCCGACTGGTGGCTCGATGAAACGCATCGCCGTCTCTTTGACAATTCGCGCCAAAGCGAGCGCTGGTTCACCATCCAGATGGAGCAGGCGCGCCTGAGCGATGAACAGCTGGCCCGCTGGCTCAATCTCGTGCCGCCGCCGATGTTCCTCGCCAACGCCGACACGCGCCAGTCGCCGTCGTCGATCTCCATCACCGCTGTGTTCGGCCGCGAATGGCAGCGCATCGACAACGTACCGTACCGAGTGAACCGGCTGGAGATTACCGAAATCCGCGTGAACGGCGAGTCCCAGGAGTTCACGCTGGAGGAGGCCGCCGATTCGCAGTCTGACATCGGCTGGTACGCGACGCGCGTCGAGTTTCACGTGTTGGGCCTGCACGCGCCGCCCGATTCGTCGCCGCGCTGCGAGATCGAAGTCATCTACCGCGTCGATCTGGAGCCTAGTTCGTACCGGAACATCGGCCCGCTGCGCTGGACCACGACGCTGGTGGTCAACTGAGGCGCGCGAGATCCTCATCGGCGATTTGGGCGTTCGTGTAGACCTTCTGCACGTCGTCGAGATCTTCAAACGCTTCGATGATCCGCATCACCCGCTCGGCGTTCTCGCCGGCGCACTGCACGGTGGTGTTGGGCAGCATGGTCACTTCCGACGTCTCGACCGTCATGCCCGCCGCCTCGATCGCTTCCTTGACCGCGTGCAGATCGTTGGGCGCGGTGAAGACTTCCCACAACTCGTCAACGGCCTGCACGTCTTCCGCGCCCGCTTCGATCGCCTTCTCGAAGATCGTCTCCTCGGCCACGCCCGCGGCGGCGACGGTGAGATAGCCGCGCTGCGTGAAGCCGAACGCGACCGAGCCGCTCACGCCCAGTTTGCCGTGGAATTTGTCAAAGATCATGCGGACTTCCGGCGCCGTGCGGTTCACGTTGTCGGTCAGGCAGTCGATGATGATCGCCGCCCCGCCCGGGCCGTAGCCTTCGAAGCGCATGGGGGTGTACTGCACGCCGTCGTCGGCCCCGCCCGCGCCCTTTTTGATCGCCTTTTCGATTGTGTCCTTGGGCATGTTGACGGCTTTGGCGTCGTCAATGGCGTAGCGGAGCGTGAGGTTCATGTCCGGATCGCCGCCGCCCTGGCGCGCCGCCACGATGATGGCGCGGCTGCACTTGGACCACATCTTGCCCCGCGCCTTGTCCTGCCTCGCCTTGCGATGCTTGATGTTGGCCCATTTGCTATGCCCGGCCATGACGCGAGTGCTCCCTGACTGATTGCCCGAACCTGATCGACAGCGTCAATTCTTGTCCAGTCCCGGCGAGGCCGCAACCGGGGGCTTTTTCCCTGCTTTGGCCGCCTCGATCTTTGTGCGCGTCATCTCAATTGTCTCGCCGAAGTACTTGCGGTAGAACTCGATCGTCGCGTTGGCGTCGTCTTGCTGCACGGTCGCCGCGTTCAACTGCATGATCTCGTCGTAGGTCCGCACCGATCTCTGCCAGATTTCCATCGCGCGCTGCTCTTGCCCGGCGCGCCAGTAGGCGTCGCCGAGATGGTCGAGGATCACGGTCGTGTCGATCTCGCTCCGGTCTTCGAGCCGCAGCCGCACCGCCTCTTCGAGCAACGGAATGGCGGCATTTTCGAAGATCTCACGCGACTCATCATCGGGATTCTCGAGTTTGCCGAGCTTGTAACGCACCCAGCCGAGCGAATCGAGCACGGCCGAGTTGTTTCCTTCCGCCTTGGTCGCCTTGACGAGCATCTGCTCGGCTTCTTCGAGCCGCACGTTGCGGTCCGCCAGCGAGTAGCCCAGGTCGTTGTTGGCCATGGCGTGATCGGGATCGACCGCCAGCGCTTCCTCGAGCAGCATCTCCTGCGAGGCGTCGTGCCCTTCCGACGAGAACGCCCCCGCAAGGAGATACAGTGACTGCGCCAGCAGCTGCGCCGGGGACTGGCCGTCCCTCTCGCCCGCCGTCGACCGCGAGTCGAGGATCTGCATCGATTCGTATGCCCTTGACCCGTCGCCGTCGGGCTCGTGCGCCCTCCGCACCAGATTGATCGCCCGCTGCGGCTCGTCGCGGATGGCGCACTGCACCAGCCGCCACTGCGCCAGGCCGGCTTCGCGCCTGCGGATCGGACCTTGTTCACCCAGCCACCGATCGCTCAGCGCGCAGCCATCATCGAGACGATCGTGCTGTCCAAGGCTCACGGCGCACACCGCAGTCAGGTCGAACTCGATCTTCGGATCGATCTGACTCACCGCCTCGATGAAAGCAATGATGCCCTGCAGCGGCCGGTCCAGTTCCACCATCGCCGTCGCCGAGGCGATGAACACCGCGGGCGGCGCCGAAACCTGTTTGGCGATCGCCTGCCGGCCGATGGATTCGACCAGTTCCAGCGCCTGCGCGCGCAGCGCCTCGCTGGCGAGGCGCGAGGCAAGTGCGGTGATGTTCTCCACGTGCCGGTCGAGGTGCTCGGAGGCCAGTTCGAGCGCGTGGCGCAGGTTCGCCAGCGCGCTCTCGCCAAGGTCCTGCTCGATGTCGAGCTGAGCCAGCGCCAGGCTGCGCGTGACCGACTCGGGCTGGTGGCTCCAGCGCTGGGCGATCACCTGCCGCGCCTCGTCCTCGCGGCCGACACTCTTGAGAGCTGATTCGAGTTGGATGTAAGACGCGAAATCCTGCGGCCGCTTCGCCACGGCAGCGCGAAGCACCTCCACTGCTTCGCCCCCGCGCTGGTCGGCGATGAGCGTCCGCAGCCATGCGTCTCGAAGCCGTCGGTCGCCGGGCCGGTTGATGCGCTGCGTGGCGATCCACGGCGACGCTTCCGAAGCGCGGCCGGCCGCGAGCCAGATCTTCACCAGCCCTTCCAGCGCGACCGAATCTGTGATGTCCTCGGCCAGTAGCGCCTGGTAAGCGGCGATGGCGTCATCGAATCGCCCGCGCCCCGCATCCTGTTCGGCGCGCAGCATGCGGAACTCGCGGCTCTGCGGCGCGGCCGCATAGAGCGCTCGCACCACGCTGCCATACTCCGTGCTGTCCTGCAGCGGGCCGCCGTAGCCGTAGAGGCGGATGAGCGCGCCATACGTCGCGGCGTCGCCCGGCTCGACCTCCAGCGCGCCGCGCAGTGCCGCGGCCGCCTCCCTCGCTCGGCCCGCGCTGGTCAGCAGTCGAGCCTTGCGCCGAAGGTGTTCGGCTTCGTCGATCGACTCGCCGCGCTTCGCCTGCAACTCGTCCAGCAGCGCCAGCCCCGCATCAACCTCACCCACCTGCGCCAGCAACATGGCGCGGTCATAGCCGAGTTCGGCCGAATCGCTCTGCTGCCCCGGCGTCGCTTTGAGCACGTCAATCGCCTCGTCGCTCAGGTTGAGCACCAACAGCACGGTCGCCTTGCTCAGCAGGCCTGCCGTCGATCGTGGATGCCTGGCCAATAGCGCATCGAGCGCCGTGCGGGTCTGGTCATACTGGTAATCGCGCAGCAGCAGCCCGACACGCACGAGTTGCCCTTCGAGCGAGTCGCGCATCGCCTTTGGCAGTTGGTCCCAGCCCTCCAGAAAGCGGCGCGGATCGTCCGTGAGCGCGACGAGTTCATCGAGAAGCGAATCGGGGATGTCGCCGCTCTCCTGCGCCAGCGTGATGATCAGCCGCACGGGCTGCGACGGCGCCAGGCGCTGCACGGCCCAGGGCAGCAGGTCGCGCAGCACCGCCGCGTCGCCGCCGTGCTCGCCGAGGAATTCGAGAATCACTTCGTCGCTGCGCTCCGGCGGCAGGAGCCCCGCGATCGCCTGCACGTATCGCAGTTCGCCCGGCTGCTCGGCCAGCCGCCCGCGCAGCGCCGTCGCCAGCGCTTCAGCTTGCGGCGAGTCGCGGAAGAGCGCGACCAGTTCGAGCGCCCCGGCCATCTTGGGATCGTCGATCGCCTTGAGCAGCGCATCGATCGCTTCAGGCGTGCGCCCCGCCTGGCTCAGCGCCCAGATGAGGCGCGGCAGCATGTCCTGATCGCTCACGCGCGCGGCGCCCAGCGCCTGGCTGTACACTTCGACCGCCTCGTCGTAGCGCTGCAGCCGGCAGTACGCGTCGCCCAGGTCGCGCCACATCTCCGGCGCCACGCGATAGAGACGGTCGATCTCCGCCTGGAAATGCGCCGACTCCGGCGGGTACTGCGGCAGGCGCTGAATCAATGCGCGCCACACTGAAACACCCGCGCGATCGTATCCTTCGGCCAGCAGCACCTGGCCGAGATCATGTGCGACCAGGAACCAGATGTCCGCGTGGCTCGCCGCCGCCTGCTCGTCTTTCAGCAGCGCGTAAGCGCGGCCCAGCAGTCCTGCGGCTTTGTTCACATCGCGCCGCTGCCACGCCGCCGAGCCCAGCCGCAGCAGCGCTTCGAGGTCGTCGGGTTCGAGAGACAGTATGTCCTCATAGAGGCGCAGGGCCCGCGCCGGGCCGATGGTCGAAAGGTAGTTTTCCGCCATGAGGCGCATGCACGACACGGCTCCGGGATCGAGCTTGAGCGCCTGCTCAAGGGAGCGGATCGAGTCAAAGTAGCGGCCGTCGAGCGTCATCTCGCGCGCCGCCAGGTACAGCCGCATCGTTTCGCGCAGCACATCCTCAGAAGGCGGCGCTGCCGAGCGCGGCTGGGGCATGAATTCGCCCGAGGCCAACTGGCCTAAAGCCTCCTCCAGCGCCAGCGAGGCTTTCGCGTCGCCCGCCTCGCGCGGCATCAGCCGCTGGGCGTCGATGCCGGGCGGAACGGGAAGGGTCACAGCCGCCTTGGACCGCGCGCCGCCGTTGGCTGGCGGGTTCGAGTGGGCCGCAGTTGGCGTCCGGGCCTGGCTGCCGTCTTCGGCGCCGCTGCGCGAATTCGAACAGCCGCACACGGCCAGTGCGGCGCAGCAGGTGCAGACGAGCAGACCGAATCGGCCGGGTCTCTGAAGAATCATCGGAGGACAATCTCCCTGTTCGGCAAGGCAATCGCAGAATCCTGTGCTGGCAGGCGGCATCAGCCGCAGTCAATAGTACGGTCCGCACCCCCGCACCGCGTGCCCCCCCGTTTTCAATCGTCCAACTGAGCCTTCCGGCTCACCTGCAGGTGATTCGGCCACGGTGCGATATAAAACAACCGTCGGCTTCCGCCGACGGTTGTTTGCTGCTGCGCGATGCCTCGATGCCGTGCGGTCTCAGCGGCTCAGTGACCCGCAGTGGGATCAGCCGGCGTCTCAGCGACGGGGTCAAGTTCCATGGTGAAGCGGGCGGCCCACAACTGGCTCGAGCCCTTCTGCCTCGGGTCCATGGTCCGCTGGCTGGTCCACATCATGTACGAGCCGTCGGAATTGAACACGGGCAGGCCATCGAAGCCGCCGGCGTGCGTCACCCGCCGCGTCTGCAGGCCGTAGCGCTCAGGGCCGGTCGAGCCGGGCAGGTTGCCGGGGTCGGCGGTGGTGATGAAGACTTCGTAGTTGAAGTGGCCGATGGCGCTGGTGGCGTAGACGAGGTGCCGGCCGGCGGGATGCCAGAAGGGGCACCAGTTGACGTCGGCGTTGTCGGTGAGCTGATGCTCGCGCTCGATGCCGACGGGCACGCCCTGCTCGTTGAACTTGAGATCGGCGACGAAGAGTTGGAGGAGGTTGTTGCCATGCCGGTCGGAGCGGTAGGTGATGCGCTTGCCCTCGGGGCTGAAGAACGGCCCGCCGTCGTAGCCGTTGCCGCCGACGATGAGGTTGGAAAGGCCCGTGGTCAGGTCCATGATGTGAAGATCGCCCAGGCGCGGCGCGCCGTCGAGCGAGCAGTACACCATGAAGCGGCCGGTGCTCTCGAGCGAGCCTTCCGCGTCGTAGGTGCTGTTGTGGGTGAGTTTGCGGATGCCGCTCTCAGTCGGCGTCGGCAGCGGCGTGCCGGGGTGCTGGATGCGCCAGATTTCGGGCACGATCATGGTGATGATCTCGGTCTCCGTCGGAAACATCCACTTGTATTTCGAGCCGTCGCGCTGAAAGCCGGGCGCTTCGCTCTCCGTGGGAGCCGTGATCGTCGAGCCGAAGTAGATGCGCGAGGGGTCGTTGGGGTCGAACCAGCCGCAAGTATTGGCCGACCCGGGCGGGCTGACGAGAATTGGCCGGCCGGCTCCGGTGAGGCGATCGTCTTCCCAGTTGAGTTTGGCCACGTACATGGCGTAGAACGGCGCGGGCTCCTCGCCCTCGGCGGGTTTGGCGACCGCCTGGTAGATGACCCACTGGTTGTCGCCGCTGAAGTACGCTTCGCCGGCCTTGAAAAAGTCTTCGTCGAAGGTGAGTTGGACGTGGTCGGCCAGAATGCCCTTTTCAGCCACGCGCCAGTTTGGACCGGCTTCGCTCCCAGCCGATGGAGGCGGGCCGCCGACGTTCTGGCCGAATGCGGCGGAAGCGGCCAGGGCCAAAGCGGCTCCGGCCAGACGTGAAATCCCGCTGAGGTTTGCTTTGCGCGAGGCAGCCACTACCGATCCATTCGCAGCCATGTTGCACCTTCCTGAAAGAGGGCGTATCAGCACCAGTATAGTCTCAGACAATCATTGCATTGATCTGCTCAAAGGCCCGCAGGTCTGATCAGGGAAATGACCCTGATCGGGCTCGCGCCGCCTGGTCTGCGACGAGGTCGGACGGGCGGCGGAAGTGACGGAACCCATGCACACGCTTGCACTTGTACATCGCGATGAACACCTGGTCTGCGTCGAAAAGCCATCGGGGATGCTCAGTGTGCCCGGCAAGGGGCCTCAGGGGAGCGATTGTGTCGTGAACCGGTTGATCGCGATGTTCGGCTGGGCTCGCGAGGTGCATCGGCTCGATATGGATACCAGCGGCCTGATGGTCGTCGCGCTCAACCCTGAAAGCCACCGCGCGCTGTGCCGGCAGTTCCGCGAGCGCACGGTGAGCAAGCGATACGAAGCGATTGCGCACGGCCGGATCGAGGGTGAGCGCGGGGAGATCGACCTGCCCATCCGCGCCGACATCGAGCACCGGCCGAGGCAGATCGTCGATCGCGAGCACGGCAAGCCGTCCCTGACGCGCTACGAGGTGCTCGACCGCACTGAGGCGACGACGCGCGTTCAACTCGCGCCCCAGACCGGCCGCTCGCACCAGTTGCGGGTGCACCTGGCGTCGGCGGGGCACGCCATTCTCGGCGATGACCTGTATGCGCCGGCCGAAGTGTGCGCGATGAGTTCCCGGCTGCTGCTGCATGCGACCTCGCTGTGCATTGACCACCCGGCGAGCGGGACGCGGCTGGTTCTCGTATCGCCGTGTCCGTTCTGAGCGGCGGGCCCGAAACTGGTGGATACTGCGGTGCTGGCTCCTCCGGGGGCCCGGCGTATTCTTGAGGATCGTTTTTCTCACCGGCCCGTAGCGGCCGGGGCGCGAGGAGCATGTCTTGAACAGCCCGGCGGTGGATCAACAGGACGAGGCGGTGGCGCCAGAGCCGCACGCCGGGGTTGAGTCGCGCCGCGGCGACGCGCCTCGGCGCCGGGCGGGCGTAGCGCATGCCTCCGACCGTCTCGAATCGCCGGTCACGCCGCGCTCTGACCCGCGCGGCGACGGGCGGATCCGCACCGGCAAACTCGCAGGCTTGTCGCTGGGCATGGCGATCTGGGTGCTGTCGTGGCCGATCATGGCGCAGTCGTTCCTCGATGCGCTGCTGGGCACGGTGGACACGGCGGTCGCAGCTCGCCTGGGCGTCGAAGAGACCGATGCTGTCGGACTCTCGACGTACATCATGTGGTTCACGGGCGTGATCACGATGTCGGTGGCGATCGGCGCCACCGCGCTGATCAGCCGCGCCGTGGGCAGCGGCCACCGCAGCCGCGCCAACGACGTGCTCGGTCAGTCGATGACGCTGGCGATCATCATCGGCGTGGCTGCGGGAATCGTGATGGCGATCGCCGCGCCGTTCCTCGGCCGCCCTTGCGGACTCGATCCGGTTGCGGCGAAACTGATGGCGCAGTACCTTTGGCCGATCGCGGCGTCGATGCCCGCGATGGTCGTGACCAACGTGGGCGTAGCGTGCCTGCGCGGCGCGGGCGAATCGCGCAGCCCGCTGTGGATCATGATGATCGAGAACATCATCAACCTGCCGCTCAACGGGCTGCTCTCCGGCGTGGCGCTGCACTTCACCGTCATGGGCCGAACCATCGACTGGCCCGGCATTCCATCGATCGCCATCGGCATCGCGGGCGTGGGCGTGGCGACGTGCATCGCGCGGTGCGTGGGCGCGGTCATTGTGCTCTGGCTGCTGTGGCGCGGCGAAGACGTGATGCGCCTGCACTGGCACCGCATGAAGCCGCGCCTGTCGTCAATGAAGCGCCTGATGAACGTCGGCCTGCCGAACCTGTGGGAATCGCTGGGCATGTGGATGGGCAATTTCTTCATCATCCTCGTCATCGGCCAGGTGCTCGCTGCCGCGGCGGGCGCGCCCGGGCTCATCGGCGCGCACCAGATCACCATCCGGCTTGAGTCGTTCAGTTTCCTGCCGGGCTTTGCGATGGGCACGGCGGCGGCGACGCTGATGGGACAGTACCTCGGCGCCGGCAACCCGCGCATGGCCGCCCGCGCGGCGCTCGTCTGCGCCGGCGTGGCGGCGGTGGTCATGTCGATCTTCAGTTACTTCTTCATCTTCCACCCCGTGGCGATGGTGTCGGTCATGTCCGACCAGGAGATGCACAGGCAGGTGGTGCCCGATCTGCTGCGCCTGGCGGGATACATCCAGGTCCCGTTCGCCATTCTGCTTGTGCTGCGCGGCGGGCTGCGCGGCGCAGGCGACACGCGGATGGCCATGATCATCACAAGCATCGGCATCTACGCGATCCGCGTGCCCGGATGCCTCATCGCGGCGCTTCTCTTTCCCGAAAAGGGCCTCTACCCGCTGTGGCTGGTGATGGTGTGCGAACTGACGATCCGCTGCCTCATGTTCACCGCCCGCTTCCTGCACGGCGGCTGGATGCGGATCAAGGTATGAGGCGCGAATGACGCGTCGTGGTCGGGCGCTCGCAATCCGTTGACGGGCTCGCTTAGCCTGCCTCGGCGAGGGTGAGGGTGGAGGTGGAACCGTCGGCTTCGATGGCGCCGCTGTGTGGCTTGGGTTGGGCGAGGTCGAAGAGATAGTGCTCCACGTGCTCGCCGGCGCAGCGGACCACGTGCAGGTCGTGCCGGTAGGCGAGGTCGACGACTTCGCACTGGTCGATGGTCTGGTGGATGTCCCAATGCCGGCAGTCCATGTCGAGCATGCGCACCGTCGGGCGGCAAGGCTGGAGCGAATTACGCCGCACCACCGCGCCGTAGCGGCCGTCGGAAGTGCGCACAAGCGAGCCGATCGGAAACACGGGCAGCCGGCGCAGAGCAACTTCGCGCACGATGGGGTCGAACCACGGCTCGAGGCGCTCATCGGAGAGGTCGCGCATGGCGGCGATCGCCGGGCGGGGATTGCCCGCTTCGTCGACCATCAGCGCATCGAGGGCGTCGGCGACGGCGACGATGCGGTTGAAGATGTGTATCTCGCGGCCGCGCTGCGGCCCGCGGTGGCGGCCGTTGGTCAGCGGGGCCATGTTGGGCCATCCCGAGCCGTTGAAGCGCTGGTGATGGTTGAGGGTGACCTGGCGCGCCGAGGCGGCGATGCCGGTGTCGCGCAGCAGGTCGTAGCCAAGCGACGTGTGCCGCTGATAGTCCGGTGGTGCAATCGAGGCTCGGATGATCTCGTAGACACTGTGGTGAGCCTGCACTTGTTCAGAGAGAGCGAGTTTGCCCGCGTCGTGGAACACGGCGCCGAAGACGAGAGAGACCATGTCGCGAGCTTCCGCCGGTGAGAGCCGCGGACGCTCGCGCACGATATAGGCTTCAAGTTCGATTCCGATGAAGAGGCTGAGCGTTGCGACATTGAGGCTGTGCTCGAAGACGCGGTACTTCGGATCCATCGACCGCGCGATGGGGCGGATAAAGCGCCGCTGGGGCATGATGTCGCACACGAGCGAGACGATATCGGACCGGGCCTCGAGCGCTTCCGTTGCGGTCATGCGCTGAGCGGACGATGCGGCAAACTGCTCGTGCAGCCGGCGGGCCATTTGCTGCACGGTGGCGTTGAGCCCCGCGAGGGGCGCCTCGTCCAGATCACTGGTGGCGGGATGCACAACCCAGGCTTCGCGCACGCCGGTGCGCTGGGCTTCGGCGATGAGGCCGTCGTCGAGGACGGTGCCCGCGGCGAGGAACTCGCCGGGGAAGGGACCGGATCGAAAGACCGGTACGCCGACGGTCATTCCCGGCCTGAGATCTCTCGTTCCGCACAACAGCATGGTTGGCTCCGAGGGCGGAAAGGCCCTTGACCACATCGGCGTTCTGCGGCGGGCGCTTGCACGAGGTGGGCCGGCGGCGCCGCGTGGGCGCGTGTGATTCGCGGTCTGGAGAATCGGGGAAAGGGGCGGCGCGGCCGATAAACCTGCAGATGGCGCGAAACCGCAAGGGCGGGGCAGGCGCTGCGCGGGAATGACCACATCACGCGGGCGCGCCACGGCGGCGGATCAAGCTCTCTGAGTTGCCCTGAGGGCTGTAGTTCGACGTCAGCGATCCCGGCGAACCCGATGTCGCCCTCGGACCGACAACGTGCGGGGGAGGGCTCTGGCCCTCCAAAAACAAGACGGTCGCGATCCACCGGCCGCCGTACTATGCCCCTCCCCATCCGCAATCTCTGAGCGTTTCATCCGTCCGTACCTGACGGATGGACCATGTGCTTCCACCTCTGGATGACCCTGCGCGGCTCGTAATCGAGTTGCGCTTTGTCCCTGCGCTGGACCGCGATGACGCGGTGCAGGAGGCGTGGGTGGCGCACCTGGAGGGGGGGCCCGTTTCCACTGCGGCGAACACGTACGCCCTGGTATCTGCAAAGCGTCCGCGGCACTCGCGCCGGGGTGCTCGCTACGATGTCCGCGTATTGCCTGGACCTGTAAATCGAGGCCTTCGAGGGAACGTCATGCTGGATCGAATGGTGTGCCGGGGCGTGGTGGTGTGTGGATGCGTTCTTCTGCTGGCGCCGTGGGCGGCGGCGCAGGAGGGCGACCGCGTCAACTATGACCCGCCGCCGATGGGCGAACTCATCGCGCCTCAGCCCAGCGCGCTGGTGGGGATGCTCGAGCGCTATAACACAGACCGCCGGGCGATGCAGCGGCTCAACGGCTCGGACCTGTCGCCGGTGAGCGTGGCTCGGTTTACGGCGTTCTACGACGACTGGAAGCAGCGGCTCGAAGAGGTGGACTTTGATTCGCTCAGCCAGGACGGCCGGATCGACTACATCCTCTTTCGCAATCATCTCGACTACCAGCGGCGACAGATCGAAATCGACGCGGGATATCGCAGCGACATGGCGGACCTGCTTTCGTTTGCATCGATCGTCACGAGCCTCGATGATGCGCGGCTGGAGATGAAGAACGTCGATTCACCGGGCGCGGCGGCCGCGCTCAACGATCTCGTGAAGCAGGTGGGCGACGTGCGCCAGCGCGTCGAAGAGGGGCTGCGGAGCAAGAGTGAGACGAGCGACGCGGGCGAAGGCGGCGATGATGAGCCGGGGCCGATCGTGGTCAAGAAGACCGTGGCGAACCGGGCCGCGGCAGAGGTGGACAGCCTGCGGCGGACGCTGCGCGAGTGGAACGGCTTCTACAGTGGCTATGACCCGATCTTCAACTGGTGGATGCAGGAGCCGTACAAGGCGGCGGACCAGGCGCTCGATGAATACGCCAACTTTCTGCGCCGGCAGTTGGTGGGGGTGAATCCGGACGATGAGTCGTCGATCATCGGCGATCCGATCGGCCGCGAGGCGCTGCTGAGCGATCTGCGCATGGAGATGATCCCGTACACGCCCGAGGAACTGGTGGACATCGCCAACCAGGAGTTTGCATGGTGCGAGGCGGAAATGCTCAAGGCCAGCCGCGAACTGGGCTATGGCGACGACTGGCGCGCGGCGCTGGAGTTCGTGAAGACGCAGCACGTCGAGCCGGGCGCGCAGCCGGAGTTGATTCGCGAACTGGCGATGGAGGCGACGGAGTTTGTCGAGAGCCGGAATCTGGTGACGGTGCCGGAGTTCTGCAAAGACTTGTGGCGGATTGAGATGATGTCGCCGCAGCGGCAGTTGATCACGCCGTTCTTCACGGGCGGCGAGGTGATCAGCGTGGCGTTTCCCACCGCGGGGATGACGCACGAGCAGAAGATGATGAGCATGCGCGGCAACAACCGGTATTTTTCGCGCGCGACGGTGCACCACGAACTCATTCCCGGCCATCACCTGCAGGGATACATGACGAGCCGCCATGCGACGTATCGCGAGATGCTCGGCACGCCGTTCTGGACCGAGGGCTGGGCGCTCTACTGGGAGATGCTGCTGTGGGACAAGGGCTTTGGCCGCACGCCCGAAGAGCGCATCGGCATGCTGTTCTGGCGGAGTCACCGCTGCGCGCGGATCATTTTCTCGCTGAGCTTTCACCTTGAAACGATGACGCCTCAGGAGTGCGTTGACTTCCTCGTGGACCGCGTCGGTCACGAGCGCGACAACGCGGCGGCGGAGGTGCGGCGCAGCGTCGGGGGCCTGTACAGCCCGCTGTACCAGTGTGCGTACATGCTCGGCGGACTGCAGTTTCGCGCGCTGCACCGCGAACTGGTCGAGACCGGCGAGATGCCCGACCGCGACTTCCACGACGCGATTCTGAAGATGAACCGCATTCCGGTGGAAATGATTCGCGCTCGACTCGAGGATGTGCCCCTCACGCGGGATTACACCACCAACTGGCGCTTTTACGACCGCTGATTGGCTGGCGGAATGCGAACCGTCTGCCGGCGGCGCGCGCGACGCTGGCAATTGCCGCTGCGCTGATGCGTCTTTGATGCGTCTTTGCGGCCTTCGAGACTGCGCGCGAATGAGGGTGAAATCCCGCTCCACGCCGGCGGGCGTGCGCGATATACATCTGATGGAGATACCTGCGCGCGGCGATCGCGCGATCGCCGCGTGATCAAGAACCAGCCGTGTCTGGAGAAAGGACGCAGCGATGAACCTCATCCCATGGAATCGGCGGAACCCCGCTGATGGAGACCTCGTACGGTTCCGCCACGAGGTGGACAACATGTTCAATCGCTTCTTCAACGACCCGTGGGGCGCGATTGAGCCGAAGTTCCGCTCCGAAGGATGGCTGCCCGCCGTCGACGTGAGCGAGAACGATGCGGAGGTGACGGTGCGCGCGGAGATGCCGGGCGTCGAGACCAAGGATCTGGACATCAACATCCTCGGCAACACGCTCAGCATTGCGGGGAAGAAGGAAGAGAAGAAGGAACAGAAGGGCGAGAACTACTACCAGTGCGAGCGCCGCTTCGGTTCCTTCCGGCGCAGCGTCGATCTGCCCGAAACGATCGACGCGGACAAGATCACGGCGGACGCGGAGAACGGCGTGGTGACCGTGCACGTGCCCAAGAAGCCGGGCATGAAGCCGCGGCACGTGGACATCAAGCCATCGGGCCGGAAGGTGCCGCTTGGCGCCTGAGCCGCCCGCGACGGCGCGCCGCGGCCGTAGCGCCGCTGCGCGCTGCAGGGCTCGCCCGTTCGAGAAAGGAAAACACCATGCCACTGAAAACCATGAAAGACCTGCTGGCGCAGCAGCTCGATGAACTGCTCGCCGGCGAGAGGCACATCATCCAGGTCATGCCCAAACTCGCGCGGGCTGTGAACTCCCATCGCCTGCGCGACGCCATCGAGAGTTACCAGCGGTTGTCCAGGGAGCACGTCAGCCGTCTTGAGCCGATCTTCGCGGAGATGGACCTCAGGCCGCGCAAGGCTGAAGCGCGCGGGATGAGAGGCCTGCTCGAAGACTGCCTCAGGCTGGCCGCGATGGACAACGCCGAAGCGCACGTGCGCGATGCGGCGATCATCGCCGTGGCCCAGCACGTCAAGCACGATGTCATCGCCGGCTATGGTTGCGCCAAGACATGGGCCAGCCTGCTGGGGATGCACGACGCGGCAGACGAACTGCAGCGCTCGCTTGCCGACGAGCGCAACGCCGATGCGGAACTGACGCGCATCGCCGAAGATCTGAACCTGGCGGCCGTCGAAGCGGCCGTGTGATTTGAATCCAAGGGGGGCGCGAGGCGCCACGAGCGCTTGGCGCCCCCCGATCGCACCTTACAGGCCAAATGGGTAGGTCTCCGGCGCGAGTTCGGATTCGCGCGTCTCGATGGCCCGCACGGCGGCGGTCTCGTCAAACCAGATGTACTCGTCGAACTGGGCGGGCAAAGCCGCCTGGAAGTAGTGGCTTGGCAGTTCAGTCTGCGGCCGGTAGATGACTCCGATGGCCCGCTCGAGACGCGGCGTGAGCAATGCTTCGCGCAACTCCGTTTCAATCGAGTGCCGCAGCGGCAGCAGGAACGCGCTCACGCCTGATTCGTGGCAGAGCCGTTCGTAACTGTCCTCGTGAGCCGGGCGGACGTTCATGACCTGCATCGGCTCATCCCAGTTGGACGCGGCGGCGACGGTGCCGTGGTCAGTGCCCAAGCCGATGAGATACGCGCCAGTGCCGTAGGCGTCGCGCGCCAACTGGCCGATGTTGAGCTCGCCGCGCGCTCCCATCTCGGTGGCGGCGGCGTTGCCGACGTGCGAGTTGTGGGCCCAGACGACGGCGCGGCTCTCGAGCCCGCGATGGGCGAGCACCGCCTGAAGGGTGTCGAACATGTGCTCGTCGCGCAGGTTCCACGACTCGCGCGAGCCGTAGTACATCGCGCGGTAGTACTTCTCCGCTTCGCGCACCACCGTGGCGTTGCGCTGGGCGTCGAAGAAGAGATCCCCGTCGCTCTTCAAGTACTCGATGCGA
Organism: Phycisphaerales bacterium; assembly: GCA_020852515.1. Classification (NCBI taxonomy): domain Bacteria; kingdom Pseudomonadati; phylum Planctomycetota; class Phycisphaerae; order Phycisphaerales; species Phycisphaerales bacterium. The sequence goes on along the minus strand of JADZAS010000013.1, from coordinate 21,116 downwards.
TGCACGAGCAGGCTCATCAGCGTTGAGACGGCTTCCCGCTCGCAGCCCGGCAGGCGGCCGCTGACCGCGGCCCGGCCATAGGTCGCTGGATCGGTTTCCCACGGCGAAAAGCAGCCGTAGCGCACGCGCGCCGTCTGCGCGGCCTGCGGATCCACCTTGTCGAGGAAGTCGAGCACGGCGCCGATGGAGTTGTTCAGGCTGTAGAGATCGAGGCCGTAGAGGCCGACTTTGCCCTCGCGGCTCTGGACGGTTTCATTGTGCGCTGCAAGCCAATCGACGAATTCGCGCATCTCGCGGTTGCGCCACATCCAGCTGGGGAAACGCGAGAAAGGGGCATCGCGCAGCGGCGGCGCCGGCCGCGGGCGGACACGGCGGTCCAGGGCGCTCACGTCGGGCCAGTCGCCTTCGATCGCGACGGCGTCGAAGCCCTTTCGCAGAATCAGCTCGCGCGTGATACGAGCCCGCATGCGGTAGAACTCGCTCGTGCCGTGCGTCGCCTCGCCGATGAGCACGATGCGCGCCGCGCCGATGCGGTCGAGCAGGCCGTCGAGCGGCGCCGTTTCGAGGTCGGTGATGATCTCGCACGATTCGGCGATGAGCGCGCTGAGGCGGTCGCGCTGCGGCAGCGGGATGCGCAGCGGCCGGGGCGCCCGGTGCGGCGCGATCGGCAGACCGTCGGCCGACCAGCCTTCGCTTCCGACCAGCGGCACGAACTGCACCTGCCCGAGCGATTCGCGATCGTACTGATCCTCGCCGGTCCGGCGGATGCGCAGCAGCGTCTGCGTACGGGGTTCGGCGCCGACGGGGATGACCAGCCGCCCGCCGATGACCAGCTGTTCGAGCAGGCTCGGCGGCACGACCGGCCCGCCGGCCGAGACGATGATCGCATCGAAGGGCGCCTGCTCGGGCCAGCCGAGCGAGCCGTCGCCCTGTTTCACGACGACGTTGTCGTATCCCAGATCGCCGAGGCGTTGCCTGGCGAGGCGCGCCAGCGCGTCGTGCCATTCGATGGCGTAGATCTGCCGCGCGATTCGGCTGAGGATCGCCGAGGCGTATCCCGAGCCGCAGCCAACTTCAAGCACGCGATGACCGGGCTGAATCTCGGCCGCTTCGATCATCAGCGCCACGATGTAGGGCTGCGAGATGGTCTGGCCTTCTTCGATGGGCAGCGGCGAGTCTTCGTAGGCGAATTCGTGCAGCCACCCGGCGACGAAAACTTCGCGCGGCACGGTGCGCATCGCTTCGAGGACGTGCGGATCCTTCACGCCGCGCGAGGCGATCTGCCGCGCCACCATTTGCTCGCGCTCCCGGGCGATCAGTTTCGCCATACCAGAGTTTACTGGTTCATTCCGTAGGTCCGGTAGAGAAAACCGCCGCGATTCGCGCCGCTCTCGTGCCTGGGCGGGCGATGCACGCTTCTCCAAGGCAGCGCGAGGGGTAGGATTCCGCCTACAGTGCGCATCTGCGCCAGCGGCTATCAAAAAAGCAAAGGTATCCAGCGGCTGCACATGAAGGAGACGAACCATGACGTCGCGACGAGTTACACGAATCGGCCATCGGCAGATCATCGGCGCTGCGGCGCTGAGCACGGCGGTTCTCGCGGCCGCAGCGGCGTTGCCGCTGGATGCGGCGATCGAGCGCTTGATCGCCGCGCCGCCAGTCATCACGCCCGGAACTCATTCGTCCGCGCCCTCCGATGCCATCGTGCTCTTTGATGGCTCAAGCCTCGCCGCCTGGACCTACACCGACGGCCGCGCGGCCCAGTGGACGATCGATGGCGACGCGATGATCGTCAAGCCCGGCTCGGGCTCGATCATGTCCAAGCCGAAGTTCAACAGCGCGCAGGTGCATCTCGAATTCGCCACGCCGCCAGCGCACGGCGAGGGCCAGGAGCGCGGCAACAGCGGCATGTACATCCAGGGCCGCTACGAAGTGCAGATCCTCGATTCCTTCGAGAACGAGACCTACCCCAACGGCCAGTGCAGCGCCATCTACGGCCAGTATCCGCCGCTGGTGAATGCATCGCGCAAGCCTGGCGAATGGCAGACGTACGACGTCATTTTCCACGCGCCGCAGTTTGATGAGAACGGCAACAAGGTGGCGCCAGGCACGATCACCGTCTTCCACAACGGCGTGCTCACGCAGGATCACGTCGAACTGCAGGGCGTCACCGGCGGCAATCTGAGTGACGAAAGCCCCGAGCCCGGGCCCCTCATGCTGCAGGATCACGGCAACACCATGCGATTTCGCAACATCTGGTTCCGCACGCTCGACTGATCCGGCGGCCTCGCTGGGCTCGCCGAGCCGGATGCGAACCGGTGGCTGGCGGAAGTAGATGATCCCCTATCACTCTGGCAGCAGGCGGCTGTGCGGCAGCCGGTGCGCGCCGCCCTATTTTCTGCGTGGAAGAACTTCGGAACCTCGGCGGAGAGCGACCGCCGGGGCGAATGCGAAGCGGCAGGAAGCGGGTACGCGAGCATGAAACGGCGCGCACTGACGGTGGAGGGAATGATGCGGGGGATCGACTTTCGATCTTTCGTGTTTCAACTCCTGCGGCAGCACGGGCTGGCCGGGTGCATCCTCAACCGGGGCATGCGCATTCATATCGAGGTGCAGGGCGAGACGTCGGAGTTGATCGGTTTCGCCGAGGCCCTTCGTTCCCAGCCGCTTGCGCCGATGTGCATCGACGGCATTACCTCCCGACTCGTCGAACCATCCGCAGGCCGCGCGCCCGGGCGGGAGCGCCGGGTGCAGCCGCTCGGGCTGGCCGGGGTGACGGATCGATTCGAGCAACTTCACGCCTCGTAGGCGACGGCGAGGCACTCGACGAGCGAATGCGCAAGGCGCGGATCGATCGCTTCGACATCCTCCAGGCGGCGCCGCGGCATCACGATCGTGCCGTGGAGCACCGCGCCGTATGCGTGACCACAGAAGCAAGCCACCCGCCGCGCCCGGGGCCCAAAAGCCTTGCAAACAAGCCCAAACCGCGCTACGCTGCGCATGACTGCGCACTCAGCCGGAGTGGCGGAATTGGCAGACGCAACGGATTCAAAATCCGTCGCCCCCTAAAGGCGTGAGGGTTCAAGTCCCTCCTCCGGCATTGGTTGCTGAGGCGCCAAGGCATGGAGGCAGCAGGGTATTCCGGTGATCGGGCCATAGCCGTCGGCGGGAGCCGACGGTTCTTCTTTGGTGGTCAGCGGCGCGGCGAGTCGCTTCTCAGCCCTTGGTGATCTCGACCATGATCTTGGCAGCCGCGGTGCGGCCCATGGTGACGGCCGGGAGTTTGCCCGACTGCACGGTGACGGCATCAGCGGCGTCGTCGTGCGCCAGCACGCGGGCGCGCGTGCCGGGGCGGAGCATGTGGCGATCGACAAAGCGCAGGAACTGCTCATCCTGATCGAGCACGCGCGCGATGCGCACTTCGGCGCCTTGCTCGACTTCAGTCAGCGCGGTGAGCGCCGCCTGCCGCACCTCGCCCGCGGCGGTCGGTATCGGGTCGCCATGCGGATCAACGCTGGGGAAGCCGAGGAACTCGTCGATGCGGTCGAGGAGTTTGTCGGAGATGGCGTGCTCAAGGCTCTCGGCCTCATCGTGCACCTCGGACCAGTCCAGGCCAAGGGCATCGACGAGAAAGCACTCGATGAGCCGGTGCCGCCGGAGGACGCGCAGGGCGAGCGTGCGGCCGCGGGCGGTGAGCTTCACGCCGCCGTAGGGCTCGTAGGCGACAAGCCGGGAGTCGGCGAGGCTCCTGGCCATGGAGGTGGCGGTGCCCGGGGTGACGCCCATGGCCCCGGCGAGGCTCTTCATCGAGACGATCTCTCCGGCCGGCTCGGCCTGCTGCTCGAGGTAGATCCGCTTGATGTAGTTCTCGACGGTGCTGCTGGGCATGGGGGCTCCGCGTCTGGACAGCCAAATTATACTTCCCCTGCGGCCCATTTGACAACTGCCTACGAGACTCTAGAATATTTTTGATTAGTCAAAATTGCCAGGGCAACAGGACGGAGGTCACATGGAGCTGGGGCTCAGGAAGCGGTTCAGGCGTGTATCCGGCGAACGGCGATCGGGTGCGGTGCTCGGGCTGGCGGTTGCGGCTGCGGCTGCGGCGGGGCTTCTTCTTCTGGCGGGATGCGGCGGCGAGGCGCCTGCGGGCCCAGGCGGGCCGGATGTGCCGCGCGTGGTGACGACGTTCACCATCCTGCAGGACATGGCCCAGAACGTGGCCGGCGACAAGGCGATCGTCGAGTCGATCACCAAGCCCGGCGCCGAGATCCACGAGTACCAGCCGACGCCCCTGGACATCGTCAAGGCGCAGTCGGCCGATCTCGTGCTTCGCAACGGGCTGGGGCTGGAGCGATGGTTCGAGAAGTTCATGGGCAGCGTGCGCGATGTGCCCAGCGTCGATCTGAGCGAGGGCATCGAGCCGATCAGCATTGGCGAGGGGCCGTACAACGGCAAGCCGAATCCGCACTCCTGGATGTCGCCGCGCAACGCGCTTGTCTACGTCGAGAACATCCGCAAGGCGCTGATTGAAATCGATCCGGCCAACGAAGCGACGTATACGGCCAACGCGGCGGCGTACAGCGAGCAGATCCGTGCCATCGACGGGCCCCTGCGCGACCGGCTGTCGAGCATTCCCGCCGAGCAGCGCTGGCTGGTGACGTCGGAAGGGGCATTTTCGTATCTCATCCGCGACTACGGCATGCGCGAGCTGTGCCTCTGGCCGGTCAACGCGGATGAAGAGGGCACCCCTCAGCAGATTCAGAAGGTCGTGGACACCATCCGCGAATACCGGATCCCCGTCGCATTTTCGGAGAGTACGATCAGCGACAAGCCGATGCGGCAGGTCTGCCGCGAAACCGGCGCTGCGTACGGCGGCGTGCTCTTCGTGGACTCACTCACGGGTGAGGACGGCGTCGCGCCGACGTATCTCAAAATGCTCACCTACAACGCCGAGACGATCGTCGCCGGCTTTGGCAAGTGATCGAGCCGCCATGGCACTGAACAGCGCTGATCGCGATATCCAGGTCGACCTGAGCGTGCGTGACGTGACCGTGGCGTACAACAACGGGCACGTGGCGCTGCGCGATGCGACGTTCTCCCTTTCGCCGGGCACGATCTGCGGGCTGGTGGGCGTCAACGGCAGCGGCAAGTCCACGCTCTTCAAGGCCATCATGGGTTTCGTGCGGCCGGTGCGCGGCAGCGTGAGCATTGGCCCCCTGAGCGTGCGCGAAGCGCATCGGCGCAACCTCGTCGCGTACGTGCCGCAATCCGAGGAAGTGGACTGGGCCTTTCCGGTGAGCGTGTGGGACGTCGTGCTCATGGGCCGCTACGGCCACATGAACATGATGCGCATCGCGCGGCGGGCGGATCGCGAGATCGCCATGGCGAGCCTCGAGCGCGTCGGCATGGCGGAGTTCCGTCACCGGCAGATCGGCGAACTCTCGGGCGGCCAGAAGAAGCGAGTCTTTCTCGCGCGGGCCCTGGCGCAGCAGGGGCGCATCGTGCTGCTTGACGAGCCGTTTACGGGCGTCGATGTCCGCACGGAGGCCGCGATCGTCGATCTGCTTCGCGAACTGCGGGCCCAGGGGCACATCGTCTTCGTCTCGACGCATGACCTCGGCTCGGTCCCCGAGTTCTGCGACCGGGTCGTGATCATCAACCGCACGGTGCTGGCTGCGGGACCGATGGAGACGACGTTCACGGAGCAGAACCTCGCGCTCGCTTTCGGCGGGGCGCTGCGCAACCTTCGCTTCGATCACACCGATGTGCCCGGCGTGCTGGCCAATGAACTGCGCGTGCTGACCGATGATGAAGCGGCGCTGGTCTTTGACGAAAGCGGTCGACCGGCGCGGCAGATGATGTCGCAAGCCGCCGATGGCGCCGAGGCGACTGACGCGGCTGAACCGGCGGAGCAGCGGCCATGATCGAGACGCTGCTTACGCCGCTGCACTACGAGTACATGGTCAAGGCGATCCTGGTCAGCGGATTCATCGGCGGCGTGTGCGCGCTGCTGTCGTGCTACGTCACGCTCAAGGGCTGGTCGCTCATGGGCGATGCGCTGTCGCACGCGATCGTGCCCGGCGTGGTGTTGGCGTATCTCGCGGGCCTGCCGTTCGCAGCCGGCGCGTTTGTCAGCGGCCTGCTCGCGGCGGGGACGATGGGGTTTATCAAGTCGCGCACGCGCATCCGCGAGGATGCGGTCATCGGCATTGTGTTCACGACGTATTTCGCGGCGGGGGTGCTGCTCATCTCGCTGTATCCCAGCAACATCAGCCTGAAGACGATTGTCCTGGGCAACATTCTCGGCATCGCCAACCGCGACATCATCCAGTCGCTGGCGATCTCCGCGGCCACGCTTGTGGTGCTGGCGGTCAAATGGAAGGACCTGCTGCTGTTCGTGTTCGACCCGGCGCAGGCCAAGGCGGTCGGGTTGAACACGGGCCTGCTGCACGTGATGCTGCTTACGCTGCTTGCCGCCACGGCGGTGGCGGCGCTGCAGGCGGTGGGGGCGTGCCTGGTCGTGGCGATGCTCGTGACGCCAGGCGCGACGGCCTACCTGCTGACGGATCGGTTCGGGCGAATGATGGGCCTGGCCGCGGCGATGGGCGTGACGACGTCGATGCTCGGCGCCTATGCGAGTTACTTTCTCGACGGCTCGACGGGTGGGTGCATCGTCGTGCTGCAGACGGTGCTGTTTCTGGCGGCGCTGGTCTTTGCCCCGGTCCACGGCGTGCTGGCGGGGCGATGGAAGGCCCGCGCTTCGGCGCAATCCACTCTGGCGAGCCAGCCGGGCGGCGAACTGTCCGCAGGAGCCGATGCGCTATGAACCTCAGCCACCTGCTCGAACCTTTTCAGTACGGCTTCATGGTTCAGGCCATGCTCGTGGCGGCGCTGATCGGCGCCGCGTGCGCCGTGCTGTCGTGTTATCTCGTGCTCAAGGGGTGGTCGCTCATGGGCGACGCGGTGTCGCACGCGGTGCTGCCGGGCGTGGTGCTGGCGTACATCGTCGGGCTGCCGCTGGGGCTGGGCGCGTTTGCCGCGGGGATGGTCTGCGCTGCTTCGACGGGCTGGATCAAGAACCACAGCCGTATCAAGGAAGACACCATCATGGGCGTGGTGTTCACCGGCCTGTTTGCGCTGGGCATCGTGCTCTTCACCAAGATCCACACCGACGTGCATCTCAACCACATTCTCTTCGGCAGCCTGCTGGGCATTGAGCGCCACGATCTCATCCAGGCCATCGTTTCGGCGGGACTGACGTTCGCCATCGTCGTGGTCAAGCGGCGCGACCTCGTGCTGTATCTCTTCGACCCCAACCAGGCGCGGGCGGTCGGGCTGAATACGACGTTCGTTCACTATCTTCTGCTGGCGCTGCTGAGCGGCACGGTGGTGGCGGCGCTGCAGGCGGTGGGCATCATCCTCACCGTGGCCATGCTCGTTACGCCCGGCTGCATCGCGCACCTGCTCAGCGATCGTTTCGACCGGATGCTGCTCATCGCCGGCGGCAGCGCGGTGGCGAGTTCAGTCGCGGGAACATATGTAAGCTACTTTCTCAATGGAGAGACGGGCGCGTGCATCGTACTGGTGCAGTCGCTGATCTTCGTTGCCGCCATGGTGGGCTCGCCCAAGTACGGCTTGATCGCCCGCCGGCTCATGATGCGCCGCGTGGGCGACTCGGGCGCCGGGGCCGGTTGAGCCCTGTCGAAGAGCCTGCTTACCGCGGAGAGCGCAGAGATCGCTGAGAGAACCCGGGGCGAAGGGCAAGCAGATCACATCGCTGAGTCTTTCGAGGCGCGCTGCGCCGGGCTCTACTGCCAGCGGCGCCGTTTCGAAGGTGATTACTTCCCGTCTTTGAGTCCGATGCCGAACTGCCAGACGAGGGCGGCGAGGGTGGCGCCAATGATGGGGCCGAGCCAGTAGACCCAGTGGATGTCCCAGTAGCCGCCGATGAGCGCCGGGCCGAAACTGCGCGCGGGGTTCATTGAGGCGCCGGTCGCGGGGCCGAAGGCGAGGATGTCGGCGGCGATGGTCAGGCCGATCCCGAATCCGCCGATCATCGCTCCCTTGCCCACACCGCGGCTGTCCACGGCCGTGCCGATGACGACAAACATGAGAAAGAACGTGGCGACGATCTCGAGCACGAGAATGGCGCCCGAACTCATCCCCAGCCCGCCGAGCGTGGCGCCGAGCCGGGCCGCATTGACTGCGTCGGCGTGTGTCGGAGTGAACACGGCTTTGAGCAGAAGTGCCGCGATGACGGCGCCGAGCACCTGGCTGGCGACGAAGGCTGCGGCCCGCCTGGGATCCTGTTTGCCGATGACCGCCAGGGCGATGGAGACGGCAGGGTTGATCTGGCCGCCCGAGATGTGCATGGTGGCGGAGACCATGACGGCCAGGGTCAGGCCGTGCGCGATGGCGATGGGCAGCAGCCCGCCGCCGGAGATGATCTGGTTGACGATGATCGCGCCCGCGCCGACGAAGGTCAGTGCGAACGCTCCGACGAATTCAGCAATCGAGCCTCTGGCTATCGGGTTCATGCGGACCTCCCGATGCCAGATCGGCCATCACTTGCTTTCGAGATGAATCACGCCGTCGAAGAGTTCTTCCGCGTTAGCCGTAAACCGGGCAATCTCCCGCAGATAGAGCGCGCACAGTCGCGACTGGCCGTGCTCGGCGACGAGCTGCTCCCATGCAGACCTGGCCTCGTCGAGCCGGCGGTCACGGTAGAGCCGCACGGCCTGCGCGGTCGCTTCGATGAGCGAGATGAGTTCCTCGTCGTCGGTGCCGGGTTCGACGGGGAGGACTTCGAAGAGTTCGACGGGCTTGGACTGGCCGACCACGGTGACGAGCCCGATGGGCCGGCGGAGGATGTCCGGGCCGATCATCTCGTTGGTGCGGCCGTTGATGAGAATGGACGTGCCGAACTGCTTGTTGGCCGACTCGAGGCGGGCGGCGAGGTTGACGGAGTCGCCGATGACGGTGAAGTCGCTGAACTCGGGCGGCGCGCCGCAGTCGCCGACGGTGACGAGCCCTGACGAGAGGCCGAAGCGCATGGTGAGGCGCGGCTCGCCGCTGCGCATGGCGTCGAGGTTCAGCTCTTCGACGCGCTGCACGCAGGCGATGGCAGCGCGCACAGCGCGGTCGGCGTGCGACGCGTCTTCCTCGAAGGCGCCCCAGAAGGCCATGAGGCCGTCGCCGAGGAACTTGTTCACGTACGCCTCGTGGTCCGTGAGCAGGGCGTTCATGCTGCCCATGTACTTGTTGAGGATCGCGACGGTGGAGCGCGAGTCCATGGTTTCCGAGACACTGGTGAAGCCGGCCAGATCGCCAAAGAGGCACGTCACTTCGCGCTGCGAACCGCTCATGTCGATGACGTCGGGATGTTCGAGCAGGTATTGAAAGAGGCGGCGGTGGATGCGGTTGCCGAACTGCCGCGTGAGGCGCGACCGCTCGCGCCGCTCGTTCAGCCCGCGCGAGAACGTGGAGCCGAACAGGCCTACGGCAATGCCCGTCATCGGCGTGGCCAGGGGCACAAACTGATGGCTCGCGTCAAAGAAGAGAAACGCGTTGACCACGAGATAGCCCAGCGCGATCACCGCCGCCAGCAGCAGGCCCAGCAGCGGCCGGATGGAGCGCATGCCCGCGACGAACGCGGCGAACGAGCCGAGCGCGAAGGTGAGCAGCGCGCCGACCCAGAGCGGCGCCTCGGAGAACGCCTCGCCCGTGAGGACCATGTTGGCCATCATCGCGTTGACGACGACGCCGGGCGTGAGCGGGCCGGCTGCGGTCGGGTAGACGTCGCTGAGCGAGCCGGTGGTCACCCAGCCGACGAAAACAATCTTGCCGCGCAGCATTTGGGTGAGTCGATCGCGGGCGGAGAACAGCTCGCGCTGTTCGCGATCGATGTTGTCGTGCATCTGGTACCAGCGCCAGAGGGCGATCTCCTCCGACGTGGCGCTGGGTCCGGGCGGCCGGGGCCGGCCCTCGGGCGTGGAACCGAGCACGAACAGCACCTGGTCGAGCAGTTCGGCGTCGATGGCGGCTCGCTTCTCGCTTTGCGTCCAGTCTTCGGGAGCGAAGCGATCGACGCCGAGAAAGGCGTCGGCCAGTTCGCGCGCGATGGACTCGTATTCTTCGCGCTTGGCCCTGATGGCGGTGAGTTTCTCGTCGAGGTCAATGAGCACGCCTATGGCGACGTGGCCGAACGTCGGTGGGTCGGTCTCGGCCTGGCGCAGCAGGCCCAGCGCCGCGTTCTGCGAGGCGTGCGCCATGTGCCCCGATAGCAGGTTGAGCGGCGGCGAGCCGTCTTCGGTGCGCGGCCAGGCGATGAGCGAGCGGCCCTCGTTGACTGGCAAAACCGACTGCCCGATGCGAATGGACGATTCATCGACGCGAATGTCTTCGGCGGTGAGGCGCTGGTGCGCCATCGCCGCGGCCACGCCGAGTTGGGGATACAGCCGGCCGCCGAAGCCGATGACCGGCGGCACGCGGCGCACCGCCCCGTCGCGATCGGTCTCAGTCGTGACGAAGCCCGGGTGAGTCGCGGCGGTGGCGATCTCCATGACGGGCACTTCGATCGCCTCGGCAAGGCGCACCACGCCGGAGATTCCCAGTTCGGGCATCTGCGGCGCGATGGTGCGCGTGACGTTAATGCGGTCCACGACTTTGCGAATCAGGCGCTCGAGGCCGCGGTCGCGCACGCCCGGCGCGTCGCGCGGAGCCATGTGATCGAGCACGGCTTCCACCGTCAGCGGCCCTCTGCCGGTGAGTTCGAGCGCCGCTTCCTCCACGGCGAGTTCGCGAAAGGACTGGAAGCGGTCGTTGACGCGCTGCGCGCGGATTTCGTCGAGGCCGGCCCGCTCCATGAGCGAAGGCGGGTCGATGTAGATGTTTTGCTTGAGGCCGTCGATGACGCCTCGCAGCGCTGCAGCGCCTTCCGGACCGCGCCACAGCGGCCCGATCTGCTCGCCAACCGAGGGGAATTTGATCGCGACAATCGTCTGTGCCCTGGCCTCGCGGATGGCGTTGACCAGGGCGCGATCCTGCTCGGGCTCGTCGAGCGTGCGCTCGTCGAAGAGGAGATCGAGGGCGATGACGCTCGGGCCGTACGAGTCGATCGTCGTGATCGCTTTACCGATGAGCGAGCGCTTCCAGGGCCAGCGGCCGAAGGACTCGAGCGAACTGTCGTCGATATCCACGTGGACGATGCGGTCGCTGGCGCGCGGCGGGTTGAGGCGGCCGAAGCGGAAGAGGAAGTCGCTCGCCAGGCCCTCTGCCCGGTCGCTCCACATGGGAACGGTGAGCATGTAGGCCGTGACGGCGGCGAGCAGCGAGCCGACCAGCCACGGCATGAGCGAGCCGCGTCCGGAGCCGGAACCGAGCAGTCGAGCCATGAACGCCAAGCGATCCTCCGACGGTCGAGGCAGCGCCCGTCAGTTGCCTTCGAATTGGCAGCCGCAGCCGGAGCCGCCGCCGCGGCCTTGCTCGGTGAATTCCTGCAGGGTTCCTTCGAAGCCCTCGCGGCCGAACGACTCATCGAGACCGAGATCGCGGATGAGATGCTGCCCGTGCGAGACGACCATGGTGAGGAACGGCACTTCCTCGGGCGACACGGCGCCCGCGAGGGGCAGGAAGTAGGTGTGCGCGAATGCGTTGAGCGAGGGGAGTTGGTGCTGCCCGCTCGAGGCGTCGTCGGCAGTCAACGCGACCTTGATCGAGTTGATGTACTCGATCTCGATGGCGCGGATGCGATTCGTCGGCACGCCGAAGGCACGGAAGCCGTCGATGCCGTCCCACACGATGCGCCAGCCGGTGCCTTTGACGGCCAGCGTAGCGCTGGGCGTCTTGATTTCGAAGTCGTTGGAGAGGCCGACGTGATCGACCTTGACATCCGCCAGACCGTACTGCATCGTCACTCGCGTGCGCAGGGTGTCGCCGGCCTGGATCATCTCGGGCAGCGTGATGCGCGAGATGCGGTCGATGAGCATGGAGGCGTTCATGCCGATGCGCAGGGTGAGGGTTGAATCGGAGCCGGTGCGGATCTCACTGCCCGTGGCGATCACGTCATTGATCGCCGCGTTCTTCCACGGCGACTGCACATCCGGCCGCCACTGGGCTGTGCCCTCCACCTTCATCACGACGGCCTGGAGGATCTTCACTTCCCCCTCGGGCAGCGGCTCGATCCTGGCCAACTGGTCGCCAAGATCGATGCGCGGCAGAGTGATCACGGCGCCGACGACGAGGTTCTGCGCGTCGACATCCGGATTGGCCTCGGCGATTGCGGAAGCGAATTCGCGGTTGCCGTACCACTTCTCCGCGATCGATTCAAATGTGTCGCCTTCGCGAATGGTGTAGGCGATCGGCTGATCGTCGAGCACCTGCGGTTGCTCAGCCGACTCGGGCGCTTCGGGCGCCGCAGGTGGCTGCTCCTGCGCGCCGGCGCGACCGGCGGCTATGGCGAACACGAGCAGGCACAGCAGAGCGAGTCGAAGTTGGGTGCGCATCATCATGATCCGTTTCATCGATCCGCCGGTCAGAAGTCCTGTCGCGGCACGGAAACGAGGCCCGTGCGCCGGTCCTGCACGCGGCCGATCGTCGCCATCAGTTCGATTCCCGAGAGCGCCTGGTTCTCCGATTTGCGGTCCATGAGGCCTTCCCACTCGAGTTCGCGCAGGGCGTAGCGGGGTATCGGACCAAACAGCCGCATGTTCACCCCGCCTTCGATGCCGGCCTCGATGCAGATGGCCCGCGCGATCCAGCCGGCCTGGGCCGTTTCATTGGGCATCGGCTCTTCATCTTCGGCGATCCAGCCCCGCTGGCGCGCGATCTGAAGTTCGGCCTCGAATCCGGCGGGCGAGGCGGCGTCGCCTGCCTCGCCCTCCTCATCCTCGGATTCCGCGGCGGCATCGGGCAGAAGATGGAACGTGAGCAGCAGCGCGTGCAGGGCGTCGCGATTGCTCGCGGCATGCTGCATCGCCAGGCCATCCCAGAAGTCGAGTTCGGCCGTGGCATCCGTCCCGCTGTGCGCATCGGCGACCGAGGCCTCAAGCAGCGTGCGCGTGCAGCCGCCGATCAGCAGCGTGCATGCCAGCGCAGCCGCGCTCAGCGCTTTGGCCAGATCAGAACGCATAGTTCAACCCCGCGTAGAAGAAGTGGCGCTCGTCGTCGCTGCCGGCGGGCATGGCGTCGCCGGGAATGAACAGGCCGTAGCGCAGATCGAGCGACAGGTCGCTGTAGATCTGCCAGTCCACGAAGAAGTCGAGTTCAGCGCCGAGAAACCGCTCGCCGGCGGTCGTGGTGAAACTGACGGGCGCTGCGGAGTCGAGTTTGTGCAGCAGGTAACCGTCCACGCCGATGCGCATCTTGTCGAAGACACCCTGGCCGCGCCACGGCGTGGCGCTGGCGCCCATGCGCATCGACAGGAGGTTGGAGACGTTGGGCCCGAGGACGAGTCCGGTGTTGGCGTAGCCCAGCGAATTGAAGGCGCGATCGTCGGTGCCGCTCAGGTTGCCGCCGAAGGTGTTGGAGGTGTGCTGGCGATCGTCATCGCCGGAGGCCGCGACGATTTCCCAGTCGAGCCGCACCCCGTTGGGCCGGCCCCAGCGCGGCGCGTAGATGAGCCGCGCATCGCCCGCCCACGCGCGGATTGACTCTTCCGTCTGCGCCACCGGCGCGGCGAAGGGCGAAATGCTGCTGCTGAGCGACTGGCCGAATTCGTACACGAACTCCGCCTGGTAGAACAGTTCAGAAGTGATCTCGCCGCTGCTGCCCACGCCGAGATAGCGCGAGTCGTAGTGGTACCGCGTCGGAAAGGGCGTGCCCAGCAGCAGGATCGTTCGGCTGTCGCGTTCGTTGCGATCCTGCTGATCGAGGAAGAAGAGATAGGGCCGGTGGCGGTCCAGGCCGGTGTAGGTGAACATCACGCCCATGAACTTGCGATCGACGTCGGTGTCGTAGCCCGGGCGCGAACTGTCAAAGTCGATCGGTCCGGTGGAGGGCGTGAGGCCGATCAGGCCCATGACTTCGAGGTTGTGAAGTTCGAGCCCCGCCTGCGCCGAGTAGAGCACTTCGCTCAGCGCCAGGCCCGAGCCCCAATTTACGAACTGCCGCCCGCCCTGGAACCAGAAGTTGTCATCGGGCCGCTCGCCGGCGTCGGCCATGCGCGCGGTGCGGTAGTCGAAGCGGTACCAGTAGCGGTCGGCGATGGGCTCTTCGAGGTTGTCGCCGCGCCCGTCGAAACTGTCGCCGGAGTTGAAGTCGAGGTAGTTGAAACGCAGCCGGCCGTAAGCCTGGTGCCCGGCCATGGAGAAGTCGGCCCAGAGTTTGGTGTCGCTCTGGCGGAGGATCCGCGTGTTGCTGCTCGCGTCGTCGCTGGCGATGAATCCAAAGGTGGTGTAGCCGCCCAGCAGCAGCCGGCCCGACTCGGCGATCTCGAGGTCCGCAGCGCCGGCCTGGCGCGACATCTCGATGTCGCGCAGCGTGCGCTCGAGGCGCTCGAACGTCTCTGTGTCCTGGGCCCAGGCCGTGGATTGCGGGCCGGTTGCAACCGCCGCGCCGGCCAGACCCATCACCACCCATCGCAGCCTCATGCAGCAGCCTCCATGATCGCACATCGGCTCATCGGGCCGCGTGCGATGAGCGGTATCGTACCAGCCGGGTCCCCCCGCCGCGATGCCGGTCGCGCGATTGAATGGGATTTGGATTCTGCTCCGCCCGAGCCTACTGGCGCTGCGAGGCGACGAACTCCTCGAGGCCGAGGAACTCGATCATGTGCTGGTCGTAGACCTTGGCGTGCTCATCGCGCGAGAGATCGAGGCGCAGTTCATTGATGACCTTGGTGCCCTGGCCGACCCACTGCTGCCAGGTCTCCTTTGAGATGGTCTCGTAGATGTGCTGGCCCAGCGGGCCGCGGAAGGGGGGCTTGTCCATCTGTGTGCCTGGCCGGCCGGTGCGCTGGCAGATGAAGGCTCCTTGCGGGATTTCGGGCTCGGGCGGGGCATCCTTGACCACGGGGACGGGCGCGCCGATCTTGCGGAGCAACTCGGCGATGGCGTTGCGGGGCATGAGATCGCCGCGCCGGGCCGCGACCTTGTAGCCGCTGGTGAGGATGCCGGCCGCGGCGGAGGAGTCGCCGGCCGCGACGAGCGCCTGGCCCGCGAGTTGATAGGCCTTGCTCATCTCCGGCTGGAGTTCGATGCACCGCTGAAACGACTGGGCGGCCTCTTTCGCCTGCCCCGCCTGGAGCAAGGCGTTGCCGAGGCTGAAGTGGGCCATCTCATTGGTCGGATCGGCCTCAGCCATGTTGCGAAATTGCGCGATGCGTTCAGATGCGTCCATCACCACTCCTGCCCGTTGAGGCCGCTGCAAACGAAAGGGGATTATAGCGGGGGTGGCTTTGGCCCGGGGCAACGCGGCGCTGCGGTGCCGGTCACGCGGCTCGAGTTTCACTTTCTGCTCGAGAATGCGCGTTTGGGCTTGCGGGAGTCGTGATTCTGGGGTACCTTGAACAGGCGGGTACGACGGATCGTGTCGGCTCGACGGCAACGAAAGTCTCCTTCGCCCGGCCGATCGACTCGGAGGCGCCGATGCTTCTCAATCAGAACATCAAAGCGTGTGTCGTACTGCTCTTCGCCTGCGCGGCTCAGGCTGTCGCCCAGGACTACCGGTACGCCGTGTTCGAACTCCCAAGTCTGACGACGCAGGAGCAGTGGGCGGGGACCGGCGGCATTAACTCTATTGGGGATGTGGTCGGCTTCACCTTAGTCGATGCGAACTACATTCATGCTGTTCTCTGGCCGCATGACGGTGGGGTGGTCGATCTCGGCACTCTCGGCGGCGACTACAGCGCAGCCGCATCGATAAACGACCGCGGCGAGATCGTCGGCTGGGCCGGCTTTCGTCCGGGAAGCGGCATCTACGTTCGCCACGCGTTCCTATGGCGGGACGGTGAGATGAGCGATCTTGGGACGCTCGGTGGTGAGAGCAGCGTGGCGACGGGCGTAAACGCCATGGGACAGATCGTGGGGGAATCTGAATACGAGTTCGGCAACTACTCAAACGTCGGCTTTGTCTGGCAAGCCGGTCAAATGCAGGTGTTGGATGACCCCTGGCCAGACCGCAATTCCTCCGACGTTTGGGGCGTCAATGATCGCGGTCAGATTGTGGGCGCGGGACTGAGTATTGAGGGTACCAAGCGCGCGATGCTCTGGATCAATGAGCAGCCCATCGATCTCGGTGCTCTCACCGGATTCGGAAGCAGCGCGTATGCGATCAACGATGCTGGCGACGTCGTCGGCCTTTCAGAAGCCGCAAATGGCGCCCCGCACGCGGTGAAATGGACCGATCAGCAGATCATCGACATCCACACGCCGTCGATCGGCCTGAACAGTTCCGCGCGCGGGATCAACAACCTGGGCCAGGTTGTAGGCGACAACCACAACGTGATTCGCCCACGCGCGTTCATTCTGAATCCAGGTGAGGACATGATCTTCCTGGATGATCTTGTTCCTCCGAGGCTGCGCATACGCTGGCGCATCACGCGCGTAAATGACATCAACGACTTCGGGCAGATCCCGGCGACCGCAGACGTGCCGTCCAATCCTGCTGACACGTGGGCTCTGCTGCTTACGCCGGTCAACCCGACGATGTCACTCCAGAGCCCCGTACCGGGCAGCGCCGGAACAACTAACCGGCTGCGCGCGACGGGTGCCACGCCCGGCTCGCGCGTCTACTTCTGCTACTCCCGTCGCGGCGGCGGGACTCGCATCCCCGGCTGCGATCTCCAGCAGAACGCGCTGCAATTGGATAGCCCGACCATCATCGGCAGCGCCATCGCCGACGCCAACGGCGTGGCCGCCATCACCCGCACCGTCCCCCTCATCGCCCGCGGCCAGACCATCCTCTTCCAGGCCGTGGTTCAGAACGAGTGCGCGATCAGTCAGTTGGTCGTGTGGGAGTTCCAATAGCAGCACCTGGTGTCGGAACCAGTCTGCCGGGCTGCGTCAAGGCAAGCGGGCGGCGGCGTCGAGTTCGGTCAGGCCTTCGATCTCGATGGTCTTCTCGGGCGAGGTGGCGCCCGCGGTCACGTGGATACGGCGGCGGTCGATGTTGAGGGCTTTGGCGAGCAGGCGGCACACGGCCTCGTTCGCCTTGCCATGCTCGGGTGGGGCGCTGACGCGGACCTTGAGGCGATCACCCAGCCAGCCGGAGATGGCGTCACGGCTGGCGCCGGGGACAACCTTTAGGCGAATGGTCAGGCCGCGCGGCGTGGTCTGGAAGCGGTTCATGGCGGGCGGACCTGCAATCGGCGGGCCAGATTCGGGGCACCGGTTGGGCGAATCCGGGCGTGCAGCGGGGGTCGGCAGGGGCCTGGCTGGGCGCAAGTATTTGGAAAGCAGACATTTACGGCGGAAGAATTTTTCTTCACTTTTTACTTGACAGCGATTGGTTTTGCAGTTTCGGGCGGGCTATCCTTTTTGGCTGTGCGCGAGCCGAGGTGAGTTTTAATTTTCAGAGCCCAGATGTGAAGGCCGACCGTTCCCGGTTCGGCCAAGTTTCATTGATCAGGGGTAGTACATGCCCACGATGAACGTGCGCAATTTTTCCAAGCGTGGCGATGCGATGCCCGTGCCCAATCTTGTCGCCGTGCAGGAAGCCGCCTACGAGCGGTTTCTGCAGATGGACAAGGACGCCGACAGCCGCGACCCCGCGCTGGGTCTCGAGGCGATGCTGCGCGAGGTCTTTCCCATTGAGTCGTACGACGGCACGATGCGGCTTGAATACCTCTACTACACGCTGGACAATCCGCGCTACACGCCCGACGAGTGCCGCGAGCTGCGCCTGACCTATGCGCGGCCGTTCCGCGTGGCGGTGCGGCTGGTGCGCGAGAATCACCCCGACATCGCCCAGGAGGAGATCTACCTCGGCGAACTGCCCATCATGATGGGCGGAGGCGAGTTCATCGTCAACGGGGCCGAGCGCGTCATCGTCAGCCAGTTGCACCGCAGCCCGGGCGTGGACTTCGGCGTGGTGTCGGCCGAGGCAGACCGGCCGCTGCACAGCGCGCGCATCATTCCCGAGCGCGGCTCGTGGATCGAACTCGAGGTGACCAAGAAGGATGTTCTGGCGATGCGCATCGACCAGAGCACCAAGATCGCCGCGACGACCTTCCTTCGCTCGCTCGATCCGGACCTCGCCACCACCGACAAGCTCATCGACCTCTTCTATGACGTGAGCGAAGTGACGGTCGCGAACCTGCGCGAGGAGCACTACGCCGCGGAGACGATCGTCGATACCGAAAGCGGCGAGGAACTCGTCGGCGTCGGGCGGCAGATCGGCGAGGCGCTGGGCGCGATCCAGGCGTCGAACCTCAAAAAGGTGCGCGTCATCACCGGCAGCGTCGATCCGCTCATTCTCAACACCATCGCCGAAGAGCGGCTGGACATCTTCAGCGAACTGACGAGCAACGAGTATGAGCAGGCGCTGCTCAAGATCTACACGCGGCTGCGCCCGGGCAACCCGCCGCAGGTGAACAAGGCCAAGACGCTCTTCGAAGAGAAGTTCTTCGACGACAACCGCTACCGGCTCGGCCGGGTGGGCCGGTTCCGCATCAACCGCAAGTTCGACCTCGACGTGCCCGAGGACATTCTGCGTTTGCGCGGCGAGGACTTCCGCCTCGTGATCCAGTACATCCTCGATCTGCGCAGCGCTCGCAACAACGCCTACGTCGATGACATCGACCACCTGGGCAACCGCCGCCTGCGCACGCTGGATGAGCTGGCCGTCGAAGAAGTTCGCAAGGGATTCCTGAAGTTGCGGCGCACGGTGCAGGAGCGCATGAGCGTCAAGGACCCGGACGAACTGTCGAAGATCGCCGACCTGGTGAACACCAAGAGCATCAGCAGCAGCATCGAGTTCTTCTTCGGTCGCAGCGAACTGTCGCAGGTGGTGGACCAGACGAATCCGCTGAGCATGCTGGCGCACGAGCGGCGTCTTTCGGCGCTGGGGCCGGGCGGCCTCAACCGCAAGCGCGCGGGCTTTGAAGTGCGCGACGTGCACATCAGCCACTATGGTCGCATCTGCCCGATCGAGACGCCTGAAGGTACGAACATCGGCCTCATCGCCTCGCTGGGCATCTACGCGATGATCGACGAGTACGGTTTCGTGCTCACGCCGTATCGCAAGGTGACCAAGGGCAAGGCGACGGGCGAAATCGAGTACCTCCGCGCCGATGAAGAGATGCGCGCCATCCTCGCCCCGGCCGACGTCCTCGAACTCGACGGCAAGATCAGGAAGGGGCTTGTGCTGGCTCGCGTGAACGGCGATCTGGCGCAGGTTGATTCGGGCGATCTGAACTTCGTCGACATCACGCCCAAGCAGATCGTGGGCGTGTCGGCGGCGCTCATTCCGTTCCTCGAGCACGACGACGCGAACCGCGCGCTGATGGGTTCGAACATGCAGCGCCAGGCGGTGCCGCTCATCAAGACCGATCCGCCCGTGGTGGCGACCGGCCTTGAGAAGGAAGTCGGCCAGTACAGCGGCATGGTAATCCGCGCCCGCAACGGCGGCGTGGTGACGTTTGTCGATTCCGAGATGATCGTGATTGACAACACCGACGAGTACCCGCTGCGCAAGTTTGCGGGGCTCAACGAGCGCACGTGCCAGAATCAGAAGCCGGTGGTCATGCTCGACCAGCGGGTGAAGAAGGGCCAGATCATCGCCGACGGCGCTTCGACGAAGATGGGCGAACTGTCGCTGGGCAAGAACGCGCTGGTCGGGTTCATGACCTTCGACGGGTACAACTTCGAAGACGCGATCGTGATCAACGAGCGGCTGCTCAAGGACGACGTGTTCACGTCGATTCACATTGACGCGTTCGACGTGGAAATCCGCGAGACCAAACTGGGCCGCGAGGAGTTCACGCGCGACATTCCCAACGTCAGCGAGAAGATGCTGCGCAACCTCGACGAGAACGGCGTCATTCGCATCGGCGCCCGCGTCAGGCCCGGCGACATTCTCGTGGGCAAGGTGTCGCCCAAGAGCAAGAGCGAACTGAGCCCGGAAGAAAAACTCCTGCATGCGATCTTCGGCCGGGCGGGCGAAGACGTGAAGAACGATTCGCTCGAAGTGCCGGCGGGCACGGAGGGCATTGTCATCGGCGCCAAGCGGTTCAGCCGCCGCATGCACATGACCGACGAGCAGAAGAAGCAGTTGCAGCGCGAGATGAACGCGTACAGCGAGGCGATGGACGAAAAAGCCATCGACCTCTTCCGCCAGATGATCGCGCAGATGAACGAGATCACCGGCTCGCCGATCGTGGACCCGAACACGCGGCAGACGGTGGGCGCATCGAACATCGCCGCGGTCATCCTCGAACAGATTCGCGACTTTGACATCAAGTGGGTGAAGGGCGGCAAGGAGATCCGCGAAGAGTGCGCGGTCATCCACAACCAGTTCCGCCAGCGCATCAACGCCATCGAACA
Source organism: Phycisphaerales bacterium (assembly GCA_020852515.1). Lineage (NCBI taxonomy): Bacteria > Pseudomonadati > Planctomycetota > Phycisphaerae > Phycisphaerales > Phycisphaerales bacterium. The sequence continues at coordinate 636 of JADZAS010000013.1, read as the reverse complement.
GGAAAAGCAGCGCAAGCTGGCGCACATGAAGCGCGGCGATGAGCTCCCCTCGGGCGTGCTCGAAATGGTCAAGGTGTATCTGGCCACGAAGCGGCAATTGTCGGTCGGCGACAAGATGGCCGGCCGCCACGGCAACAAAGGTGTCGTGGCCAGGATCGTGCCCGAGGAAGACATGCCGTTCCTCGAGGACGGACGCCCTGTCGACGTTGTGCTCAACCCGCTCGGCGTGCCGAGCCGCATGAACATCGGCCAGATCCTCGAGACCCATCTCGGCTGGGCGGCAGCCCACGGCGTCTTCGCGGACGGCGACGCCACCGTTGGCGTCAACCCGCGTGCGCCGATCAATGCGCCCAACCCACACCCGGTGGCGACGCCCGTGTTCGACGGCGCCACCGAGACCGACGTGGACGAGGCGCTGGTGCGCTGGGCGACCACGACCGACCTGCCGATCAAGATGAACGTGGACACCTCGCGTCCCGAAGGGCGCATGGCGTCCGGCAAGGTCAGGCTCTTCAGCGGCAAGACCGGCGAGCCCTTCGACGAGAAGGTCACCGTCGGCTACATGGACATCCTCAAGCTGCTGCACCTCGTGGACGACAAGATCCACGCTCGCAGCACCGGCCCCTACTCCCTCGT